>NZ_JBEYJJ010000001.1:0-24438 GCF_040636215.1 Streptomyces sp. NPDC006687
ACACGAAAGAGCGGGTCAGTCACGGTCGGAATAAGACCGACTGACCACAACGTCCTCGCTGTGTTGTTGCCTGCCCCCGAAGGAACAGGACTTTTTCAAAGGAACCTCATCCACCGGAGTGGACGGGGTATCAACTTCTGGCGTTGATTTTTGGCACGCTGTTGAGTTCTCAAGGAACGGACGCTTCCTTCGTACTCACCCGCAGTAACACTTACTGGGGCTTTCCTCCGGGCTTTCGTTCTTGCGATTCAGACTCTATCAGAGTCTTTCTCGCTTGCTTTCCAGGTCCTTCGCTTTCGCGTTTTCCCTTTCCGGCGGTTCCGACTCTATCAGATTCTTTCCGTACCGTTTCCGGTGTGGATTTGAATTCCGATGGCCTTCGGGGGGCCTTTCCCTTTCGGGCGGGACAGACTTTATCAGGTTTCCCCGGTCCGAATTCCCATCCTCCCCGGCAGACGGATCCGGGCGCACCTGTGTGCGCTGGTCCCTGCGGGGTGGAGACGCCAACGTACTGGAGCGGGGCCCCCGGATGCAAATCCGGGGGCCCCGCTTCAGGTCAGACCTCCACGACGACCGGGAGGATCATCGGGCGGCGGCGGTAGGCGTCGGAGACCCACTTGCCCACCGTGCGGCGGATGAGCTGCTGGATCTGGTGCGGCTCGGCCACGCCGTCGGCCGCTGCGCGGGCGATGGCCTCCTCGATCTTCGGGATGACCGCCACGAAGGCGGAGTCCTCGATGCCGGAGCCGCGGGCCTGGATGTTCGGGCCGCTGGTGACCTTGCCGGTGGTGCTGTCCACCACGACGAAGACCGAGACGATGCCCTCGTCGCCCAGGATGCGGCGGTCCTTCAGCGAGGCTTCCGTGACGTCGCCGACCGAGAGGCCGTCCACGTACACGTAGCCGGCCTGGACCTTGCCGGAGATGCGGGCCTTGCCGTCGATCAGGTCGACGACCACGCCGTCCTCGGCGATGACGATGCGGTCCTTGGGGACGCCCGTCATGGCCCCGAGCTCGGCGTTGGCGCGCAGGTGGCGCCATTCGCCGTGGACCGGCATCAGGTTCTTCGGCTTGCAGATGTTGTAGAAGTACAGCAGCTCGCCGGCCGAGGCGTGGCCCGAGACGTGGACCTTGGCGTTGCCCTTGTGGACGACGTTCGCGCCCCAGCGGGTCAGGCCGTTGATCACGCGGTAGACCGCGTTCTCGTTGCCCGGGATCAGGGACGACGCCAGGATCACGGTGTCGCCGGGGACGATCCGGATCTGGTGGTCGCGGTTGGCCATGCGGGACAGGGCCGCCATCGGCTCGCCCTGGGAGCCCGTGCAGACCAGCACGATCTCCTCGTCCGGCAGGTCGTCGAGGGTCTTGACGTCGACGACGAGGCCGGCCGGGACCCGGAGGTAGCCGAGGTCACGGGCGATGCCCATGTTGCGGACCATGGAGCGGCCGACGAAGGCGACCCGGCGGCCGTACTCGTGGGCGGCGTCCAGGATCTGCTGGATGCGGTGCACGTGGCTGGCGAAGGACGCCACGATGATCCGCTTCTGGGCACCCGCGAAGACACCGCGGATGACGTTGGAGATGTCGCGCTCCGGCGGGACGAAGCCCGGGACCTCGGCATTCGTCGAGTCCGAGAGGAGGAGGTCGATGCCCTCCTCGCTCAGACGCGCGAAGGCGTGCAGGTCGGTGAGGCGGTTGTCCATCGGGAGCTGGTCCATCTTGAAGTCGCCGGTGGCGACGACGAGACCCGCGTCCGTGCGGATCGCGACGGCCAGGGCGTCCGGGATGGAGTGGTTGACGGCGATGAACTCGCAGTCGAAGGGGCCGAGGTACTCGCGCTCGCCTTCCTTCACCTCAAGGGTGTAGGGGCGGATGCGGTGCTCCTGGAGCTTGGCCTCGATGAGGGCCAGCGTCAGCCTGGAGCCGATCAGCGGGATGTCCGGCTTCTCCCGGAGGAGGTAGGGGACGGCGCCGATGTGGTCCTCGTGGCCGTGGGTGAGGACGATGCCCTCGATGTCGTCGAGCCGGTCCCGGATGGACGTGAAGTCCGGCAGGATCAGGTCGATGCCCGGCTGCTCCTCCTCGGGGAAGAGGACGCCGCAGTCGACGATCAGCAGGCGGCCGTCGAACTCGAAGACGGTCATGTTGCGGCCGATCTCGCCGAGACCGCCCAGCGGGGTGACCCGCAGGCCGCCCTTGGGGAGCTTCGGCGGCGGGCCGAGTTCAGGGTGCGGATGGCTCAAAGGTTCTCCTTCACCACGCGCGCCACGTGCCCCTTTCAGGCACGTGGCGCGCATGTCATTCGTGCACTTGCTCTTGTCTGTTTCGGTCCTGCTTGTTCAGTTGTGAAGTCCGTTGTCAGAGCTGTACCCCGCCGGCGGCGAGATCGAGCTTGAGCTGGGCCGTCTCTTCGTCGGTCAGGCCGACCAGCGGCAGCCGCAGCGGGCCCGCGGGTAGGCCCTGGAGGTTCAGGGCGGCCTTGGTGGTCATCACGCCCTGGGTGCGGAACATACCGGTGAAGACCGGGAGGAGCTTCTGGTGGATCTCCGTGGCCTTCTGCACGTCGCCGCCCAGGTGGGCTTCGAGCATCGCGCGCAGCTCGGGGGCGACCACGTGGCCGACGACCGAGACGAAGCCGACGGCGCCGACCGACAGGAGCGGCAGGTTCAGCATGTCATCGCCCGAGTACCATGCCAGGCCGCTCTGCGCGATGGCCCAGCTGGCGCGGCCGAGGTCGCCCTTGGCGTCCTTGTTGGCCACGATGCGCGGGTGCTCGGCGAGCCTCACCAGGGTTTCGGTGTTGATCGGGACGCCGCTGCGGCCGGGGATGTCGTAGAGCATGACCGGCAGCCCGGTGGCGTCCGCGATGGCCGTGAAGTGCTGGTAGAGGCCCTCCTGCGGCGGCTTGCTGTAGTAGGGCGTGACCGCGAGGAGGCCGTGGGCGCCGGTGCGCTCGGCCTGGCGGGCCAGCTCCAGGGTGTGCCGGGTGTCGTTGGTGCCGATGCCGGCGACGACGTGCGCGCGGTCGCCGACCGCTTCGAGTACGGCTCGTACGAGGTCGTTTTTCTCCGCGTCGGTGGTCGTGGGGGACTCACCGGTGGTGCCGTTGACGATCAGGCCGTCGTTGCCTGCGTCCACCAGGTGGACGGCGAGACGCTGCGCGCCGTCGAGGTCAAGTGCGCCATCCGCCGTGAACGGCGTGATCATGGCGGTGAGGACCCGCCCGAAGGGGGTCTGCGGAGTCGAGATCGGAGCCATGGGTAACACGCTACTCGCTGCCATGCCCGCGGTGTCCCCTCGGGGGACGTGAACCGCTGTTGGATCCCGGCACTGCCTGCTCGGGGGTTCAAGCAGTGCCGGGTCCGTTTGATCAGCCTAGATGAACTTTACGAAAGGCCGCAATACGGACACTTGGGACTTGTCCCAGCACATCCGTACGCCGTGCGTGCGTCGGGCCTTACGGGGCAACGCGGCCGTTGCCGTTGAAGGCCGCGTAGGTCAGCGGCATGAGCTTCGCCCAGTGCTGCTCCATCTTCTCGCCGACCATCTCGATCTCCCGCTGCGGGAAGGACGGCACCTTCGCCAGCTCGTGCTGGGTGCGCAGGCCGAGGAAGTGCATGAGCGAGCGCGCGTTGCACGTGGCGTACATCGAGGAGAACAGGCCGACCGGCAGGACCGACCGGGCGACCTCGCGGGCCACGCCGGCCGCGAGCATCTCCTGGTACGCCTCGTACGCCTGGCGGTAGCTGTCCTCCATGACCCGGCCCGTGAGCTCCTGCTGCGCCTCCGTCCCCTCGACGAAGACGTACTTGCCCGGACGGCCCTCCTGGACGAGCTTGCGCTCGGCGTCGGGGACGTAGAAGACCGGCTGGAGCTCCCTGTAGCGGCCGGACTCCTCGTTGTAGGACCAGCCCACGCGGTGCCGCATGAACTCGCGGAAGACGAAGATCGGGGCGCTGATGAAGAAGGTCATCGAGTTGTGCTCGAAGGGGCTGCCGTGACGGTCGCGCATCAGGTAGTTGATGAGGCCCCTGGAGCGCTCCGGGTCCTTCTGGAGCTCCTCCAGGGACTGCTCCCCGGCCGTCGACACACGGGCGGCCCACAGCACGTCGCTGTCGGCGGCGGAGTGCTTGACCAGCTCCACCGTCACATCACTGCGGAAGCTGGGTTTCAGGTCGGGGGCGACGGTCTCGCTCACACGGGGTCCTTCCGAACGGGTCTTTCGAGGGGCGCGCCCACTCTACGGCGATTCGTACGGGCCGCCCGCCAGAGCGGCCCCGGCACCGGACCGGCCGGGCGGCTGACGGGGCGCCACGAGTTCCGGTGAATCTCCGGATACGGGGCACCGATCCGCGTCTTCGTTCGTCTTACGGGGCAGATGTACGAACCCCTACTCCGAGGAGTGTTGCCCCATGTTCCGCCGCCGGCGCGAACCCGTCCCGTTCGCCTTCGTCGCCGAGGCCGACCGTTTCCGAAGCAATGTCACCCCGCCGCCGCGCGAGCGGCTGAGCATGACCCAGATCACGGCCCGTAGTCTGGTCGGACTGACCGTGGTCGCGGGGCTCGTCGGCTCCCTGCTCTTCGGCATGCCCGCCCTGCAGCCCTACAAGGCCACCGGCAAGGCGCAGCAGTCGGAGGCGTCCGAGGGACGGTAGCCTCACGGGCACAGATCAACGAACGTGCATGTGAGTGAGGTCCAGCCGTGCCCCTGCCCTTCCTGACGGCCGACGGCGTCTTCGACGCTCACGAGGACGAGGCCCTCCCTCACGTGGATCCCGCACGTTGGCGGCGCCCCTACCGGCCCGGTCCCTGGCGGGTGGCCGGTGCGGCGCTGCTGCTGCTCCTGTCCGCCTTCATGCTGCTGGCCACCGTGATCATCGCCTTCGCCGGCACCTGGGCGGACGCCCTGGCGGCGGGGGCGGTGTCGCTCGCCGTGGTCGGATCCGCGCTGCGGATCCTGCGCGCGGGCGTCTGGGTGAGTCCCGGCGGGCTGCGGTGCGTCGGGTTCTTCAAAACCCGTTCGATCGCGTGGAGCGAGGTCGAGGGGATCCGCAAGGTCCAGCAGCCGGTGCGGTGGCTGGGGCTGCCGAGGACCGTGCAGGGGCAGGTGCTGACGGTGGCCGGCCGGGGCGGGGAGGAGCTTCCGGTGCTGAGCGACCACAGCGCCGACTTCCTCGCGCGCGCCGAAGCCTTCGACCGGGCGGCCGAGGTGGTGGAGGCGTGGGCCGGGGAGTACCGGGCCGTGCCCGCCTGACGGCCTGGCAGGCACGCCGAGGGCCCGTACGGGGATCGTTCCCGTACGGGCCCTTCTCGCTCACGTGGCGCCGCGGTGGCGGCGGTCAGGCGGCGGTGTGCGTCCGGTGCAGGGCGATGGCCCGCTGCATGGCCTTGCGGGCCCGCGGGGTGTCGCGGGCGTCGTGGTAGGCGACGGCGAGGCGGAACCAGGTGCGCCAGTCCCCCGGCGCGTCCTCGGTCTCGGCCTTGCGGCGCGCGAAGACCTCGTCGGCGGAGTCCCGCAGGATCCGCCCGTACTGGTCGCGTTCCAGTTCGTCGACGGGCAGGCCGCCCTCGGCCTCCAGTTCGGCGGCGAGCTGGTTGGCGCGGGTGACGAACCGGGTGTTCATCCAGAGGAACCAGATGCCGATGACCGGCAGGATCAGCACGGCCGCACCGAAGGTGACGGTGAGCCAGGTGCCCTGCTGGATCAGCATCAGGCCCCTGCTGCCGACCAGGACGAAGTAGACGACCAGGACGGCGGCCGTGAGGAAGTAGGTGATCTTCGCGCGCATGGTGCTACTGCCTCATCAGCCGAGGTCGAGGAAGTTTTCCAGGCCGAAGGTGAGGCCCGGGGTCCGCGTCACGCGGCGCACGCCGAGCAGGATGCCCGGCATGAAGCTGCTGTGGTGCAGGGAGTCGTGGCGGATGGTCAGGGTCTCCCCCTCGCCGCCGAGCAGCACCTCCTGGTGGGCCAGCAGGCCGCGCAGGCGGACGGCGTGCACCGGGACACCGCCGACGTCCGCGCCGCGGGCGCCTTCCAGGCCGGTGACGGTGGCGTCGGGCTGCGCGCCCAGGCCGGCCTCGGCGCGGGCGGCCGCGATGAGCTGCGCGGTACGGGTGGCGGTGCCGGAGGGGGCGTCGACCTTGTTCGGGTGGTGCAGCTCGACGACCTCGACCGACTCGAAGTAGCGGGCGGCCTGGGCGGCGAACTTCATGGTGAGGACGGCGCCGATGGAGAAGTTGGGGGCGATGAGCACCCCGGTCTCCGGGGAGCCGGCCAGCCAGGTGTTCAGCCGGCCGAGGCGGTCCTCGTTCCAGCCGGTGGTGCCGACCACGGCGTGGATGCCGTGGCCGACGAGGAAGCCGAGGTTGTCCATCACCGAGTCGGGGGTGGTCAGCTCGACGGCGACCTGGGCCCCGGCCTCGGTCAGGGTCTCCAGCGAGTCGCCCCGGCCGAGGGCCGCCACCAGCTCCATGTCCTCGGCGGCCTCGACGGCCTTGACGGCCTCGGAGCCGATACGGCCCTTGGCGCCGAGGACCGCCACGCGCAGCTTGCTCATGCTTGTTTCCTTCACTCCGTACGGGGGACTACGCGACCGCTTCGTCCAGGCGGGCGGCCTGCTTCTCCTTGAGCGGGCCGACCACCGCGAGCGAGGGCCGCTGGGCCAGTACATCCCGGGCGACGCCGCGGACGTCGTCCGGGGTCACCTCGGAGATACGGGCCAGCATCTCGTCGACCGACATCTGGTCGCCCCAGCACAGCTCGCTCTTGCCGATGCGGTTCATGATCGCCCCGGTGTCCTCCAGTCCGAGGACGGTGGAGCCGGAGAGCTGGCCGACGGCGCGCCGGATCTCCTCGTCGGTGAGCCCCTCGGAGGCGACCTTGTCGAGCTCGTCGCGGCAGATCCGCAGCACGTCGTGGACCTGGCTGGGCCGGCAGCCGGCGTAGACCCCGAAGAGGCCGGTGTCGGCGAAGCCGGAGGTGTACGAGTACACGCTGTAGGCCAGGCCGCGCTTCTCGCGGACCTCCTGGAAGAGGCGGGAGGACATCCCGCCGCCGAGGGCGGTGTTCAGGACGCCGAGGGCCCAGCGGCGCTCGTCGGTGCGGGCCAGGCCCGGCATGCCGAGGACCACGTGGGCCTGCTCGGTCTTGCGGCTGACCAGGTCGACGCGGCCGGCGGTGCGGACGCGCCTGCTGCCGGTACGGGGGCCGAGGGGCTGGGCGTCGCTGTTCCCGAGCGCGCCGGCCTTCTCGAAGGCGGCGCGGACCTGGCGTACGACCTTGGCGTGGTCGACGTTGCCCGCGGCGGCGACGACCAGGCGGGTGGGGTCGTAGTGCTTCTTCCAGAACCGGCGGATCCGGTCGGCGCCGAGGGCGTTGATCGTCTCGACGGTGCCGAGGACCGGGCGGCCGAGCGGGGAGTCCCCGTACATGGTCTGGGCGAAGAGGTCGTGGACCATGTCGCCCGGGTCGTCCTCGGTCATCGCGATCTCTTCGAGGATGACCCCGCGCTCGGCGTCGACGTCCTCCTCGCGGATCAGCGAGCCGGTGAGCATGTCGCAGACCACGTCGATGGCGAGCGGCAGGTCCGTGTCGAGCACCCGGGCGTAGTAGCAGGTGTACTCCTTCGCCGTGAAGGCGTTCATCTCGCCGCCGACCGCGTCGATCGCGGAGGAGATGTCGAGGGCGGTGCGCTTGGCGGTGCCCTTGAAGAGGAGGTGCTCCAGGTAGTGGGTGGCTCCGTTGAGCGTGGGCGTCTCGTCACGGGAGCCGACGTTCGCCCAGATGCCGAAGGTGGCGGAGCGGACGGAGGGCAGGGTCTCGGTGACGACGCGCAGCCCGCCGGGCAGGACGGTGCGCCGGACGGTGCCGATGCCGTCCTGCCCCTTGAGCAGGGTTTGGGTACGGGCGACGGCCCGCCCCTCCGAAGAGGGGCGGGCCGTCACACGGGAACTACGCGACGTCACTTGTCGGAGTCGTCCTTGTCAGCATCGGCGTCAGCGGTCTCGCCCTCGATCACGGGGACCAGGGAGAGCTTGCCGCGCTGGTCGATCTCGGCGATCTCGACCTGCACCTTGGTGCCGACCGCGAGCACGTCCTCGACGTTCTCCACGCGCTTGCCACCAGCGAGCTTGCGGATCTGCGAGATGTGCAGCAGGCCGTCCTTGCCGGGCATGAGGGAGACGAAGGCACCGAAGGTGGTGGTCTTGACGACCGTGCCCAGGTACCGCTCGCCGACCTCCGGCATGGTCGGGTTGGCGATCGCGTTGATCGTGGAGCGGGCGGCCTCGGCGGCCGGGCCGTCGGCGGCACCGATGTAGATGGTGCCGTCGTCCTCGATCGTGATCTCGGCGCCGGTGTCCTCCTGGATCTGGTTGATCATCTTGCCCTTGGGGCCGATGACCTCACCGATCTTGTCCACCGGGATCTTGACGGTGATGATCCGCGGGGCGTTCGGGGACATCTCGTCCGGCGTGTCGATCGCTTCCATCATCACGTCGAGGATGTGGAGGCGGGCGTCGCGGGCCTGGGTGAGGGCCGCGGCCAGGACGGAGGCGGGGATGCCGTCCAGCTTGGTGTCGAGCTGGAGGGCGGTGACGAACTCCTTGGTGCCGGCGACCTTGAAGTCCATGTCGCCGAAGGCGTCCTCCGCACCGAGGATGTCGGTGAGGGCGACGTAGTGCGTCTTGCCGTCGATCTCCTGGGAGATCAGGCCCATGGCGATACCGGCGACGGGGGCCTTGAGCGGCACACCGGCGTTCAGCAGCGACATGGTGGAGGCGCAGACCGAGCCCATGGACGTCGAACCGTTGGAGCCGAGGGCCTCGGACACCTGGCGGATCGCGTAGGGGAACTCCTCGCGGGTCGGCAGGACCGGCACGATCGCGCGCTCGGCGAGCGCGCCGTGGCCGATCTCGCGGCGCTTGGGGGAGCCGACGCGGCCGGTCTCGCCGACGGAGTACGGCGGGAAGTTGTAGTTGTGCATGTAGCGCTTGCGGGTCACCGGGGAGAGGGTGTCCAGCTGCTGCTCCATGCGGAGCATGTTGAGGGTGGTGACGCCCAGGATCTGGGTCTCGCCACGCTCGAACAGCGCCGAGCCGTGCACGCGCGGGATGGCCTCGACCTCGGCGGCCAGGGTGCGGATGTCGGTCAGGCCACGGCCGTCGATGCGGACCTTGTCCTTGATGACGCGCTCGCGCACCAGGGCCTTGGTCAGGCTGCGGTAGGCGGCGGAGATCTCCTTCTCGCGGCCCTCGAAGGCCGGGAGGAGCTTCTCGGCGGCGATGTCCTTGACGCGGTCCAGCTCGGCCTCGCGGTCCTGCTTGCCCGCGATGGTGAGCGCCTGGGCCAGCTCGCCGCGGACGGCCTGCTCCAGGGCGGCGTAGACGTCCTGCTCGTAGTCCAGGAAGACCGGGAACTCGCCCTCGGGCTTGGCGGCCTTGGCGGCCAGGTCGGCCTGAGCCTTGCACAGGACCTTGATGAAGGGCTTCGAGGCGTCGAGACCGGCGGCCACGACCTCCTCGGTCGGCGCCTCGGCGCCGCCCTTGACCAGGGCGATGGTCTTCTCGGTGGCCTCGGCCTCGACCATCATGATCGCGACGTCGCCGTCCTCCAGGACGCGGCCCGCAACGACCATGTCGAAGACGGCGTCCTCGAGCTCGGTGTGCGTCGGGAAGGCCACCCACTGGCCCTTGATCAGCGCGACGCGGACGCCGCCGATCGGGCCGGAGAAGGGCAGGCCGGCCAGCTGCGTGGACGCGGACGCGGCGTTGATCGCGATGACGTCGTACAGGTGGTCGGGGTTGAGCGCCATGATCGTGGCGACGACCTGGATCTCGTTGCGCAGGCCCTTCTTGAAGGACGGGCGCAGCGGGCGGTCGATCAGGCGGCAGGTGAGGATCGCGTCCTCGGAGGGGCGGCCCTCGCGGCGGAAGAAGGAGCCGGGGATCTTGCCGGCGGCGTACTGCCGCTCCTCGACGTCCACCGTGAGGGGGAAGAAGTCGAGCTGGTCCTTGGGCTTCTTCGACGCGGTGGTCGCGGAGAGCACCATCGTGTCGTCGTCCAGGTAGGCAACGGCGGAGCCGGCGGCCTGGCGGGCCAGGCGGCCCGTCTCGAAGCGGATGGTGCGGGTGCCGAAGGAACCGTTGTCAATGACGGCCTCGGCGTAGTGGGTCTCGTTCTCCACTAGCGTTTTCTCCATTTTCGTCGTCTCCGTCCGCCACCCGTGTGGTGGAGGACGGTTGCGGAGAAGCGCTCCTGGCGTGCGGGCCGGTCTTCGATCGAAGCACCCGGTTCTCTGCCCCTTCGCGGGGTCTTCCGGATGCCACTACCGAGGACCGGCGGCGTGGGAGGGCGCTCCTCCTCTTCAGTTGTGCGCTGTGACCCAGCCTACAAAGCGTCGGGCAGGTCGCGCACGTACGGCAAAGGGAGCGGCCCCATCGGTGTGGGAACCGCTCCCTTCACAGTGTGCTTACTTGGCGCCGGCCGCACCGCGGCGGATGCCGAGGCGCTCGACCAGCGTACGGAAGCGCTGGATGTCCTTCTTGGCCAGGTACTGCAGCAGACGGCGGCGCTGGCCGACCAGGATCAGCAGACCACGACGGGAGTGGTGGTCGTGCTTGTGGGTCTTGAGGTGCTCGGTCAGGTCCGAGATGCGCTTCGAGAGCATCGCGACCTGGACCTCGGGGGAGCCGGTGTCGCCCTCCTTGGCACCAAACTCTGCGATGATCTGCTTCTTCGTAGCGGCGTCGAGCGGCACGCGTACTCCTCGTTTAGGTCTTCGTGGCCACCGAGTGCCCCAGGTCGAATTCTCTGGGGATCTTCCGTGACTCGGGAGGCGGGGTCCGCTGAGCGCAGCCTCCAGAGGTCTCCGGGGGCGCGTACACAAACGGCCGTCACACAGCGTACCAGGCTGCCGGGACCCGATGTCTCAGCTGGTGAGAGAGCGGGCGCGGCCGTAGACGTCGAGCACGGCCAGGGCCAGCGGGACGAGGCCCAGCAGGACCGCGGCCTCGGTGAGGTCGAGCAGCCTTCCCCAGAAGGGTGACAGACCCTTTCGGGGGACGACAAGCGCTATTGCGGCGAGGAGGGCCGCGCCGGCGGCGACGGCGGCGGAGAGCCAAATCGTACGGAGGTCCGCGCCTCCGCGGTCCTGGGAGCGGGTGAGCTCCTCCATCAGGGTGCCGGGCGGGTGCAGGGCGAGGCCCAGGACGAGCAGGGCGATGGCCGCGAGGCCGGCGGCGAGGGCGCAGACCACCTGGGAGGTGTAGCGGAAGAGGCGGGCGCGCAGCAGGACGGCCAGGCCGGCGGCGAGGGCGAGCAGGCGGGCCCAGGGGTCGCCGGAGAAACCGAGGACGGCGGCGGCGCCGACGGTGACGGCCGCGCAGCCCCCGACGAGGCCGAGGAGCATCTCGTGGCCCCGGCGGGCCTGGGCCGCGACGGCCTCGGCGTCGACCGGGGCGCCCTGGCCGGCGCGGGCCTCGCCGGACCGGTCCCCGTACGGGTCGCTCCCGTGGCGGTCGGGGCCCTCGTCGTAGTCCGGGGTGGCGCTCCGCGGGGCGGCGTAGCCGATGGGCAGGCGGGCGAAGCGGGCGGAGAGGCCGGGCAGGAAGGCGACGAGCCCGATGGCGGCGGGGGCGCAGACGGCGGCGGTGGCGGTCGCGGAGGCCCCGGAGGCGATGGCTGCGAAGGTGGCGAGGGTGCCCGTGGCGGCGAGGAAGGTGGCCGCCACGAAGGGGGCGTCCCCGTACGGGGTGAGGGCGGTCAGGGCGACGGAGGCGACGAGGACGCAGGCGCAGCCGAGCAGGAACTGCAGGCGGCCCGGTCCCTGGCCGGGGGCGGCGGCGTCGATGCCGGAGCCGGCGATCAGCAGGTGCGGCAGTCCGGCGAGGCCGAGGGCGGCGGCGGAGCCCCGGTCGCGGTAGACCCGGGCGCGCACCGCGGCGGCGGCGGTGAGCAGCACGCCGGCGGCTCCGGCGATGATCCCGGGCAGCCCGTGCATGTCGTGGCCGACGGGGTCGGCCCGCCAGAGGACGAAGCCGAGCAGGACGAGCAGCACGGCGGAGCCGGCCAGGCCCGCGCCGCGCAGGAGGTCGTCGCTCCAGAGGTGGCGGTCGCGGACGACGGCGGAGGCGACGGCGTCGCAGACGTCGTCGAAGACGGCGGGCGGCAGGGACTCGGCGAAGGGGCGCAGGGTGAGCACCTCGCCGTCGAGGACCTGCTGGGCGGCGAGGGTGCGGGCGCCGTCGAGGACGGTGCCGGAGCGGCGTACGAGGTGGTAGCCGGGCGGGGCGCCCACGGGCTGGGTCTGGCCGGTGAGGCGCAGCAGCTCGGGGTAGATGTCGGCGACGGCGATGTCCTCGGGGAGGGCGACGTCGATGCGGCTGTCCGGGGCCACGACCGTGACCCTGCAGAACCCGGTCGCCTCGGCCGTACTCACCTGTGTGACCCCCTGGTTGGCGCCCGTCCGGGCGGCCGGTTCGCGGATGCGCATGGGTGGATGCGCCTGGTGCGCGCGCCACCCTATCCGGCGGCCGGGCGGCCCCCGGCCAGTAGGATCACGGTCGCGCCCGGGCGCGGGGGTGCGGGAGTCGCCTGCTGTGGCCGGGAGTTGGGGGCGGCGGTCGCGGCGTCCCGTCGGTTTTCGAGGGATTGATGCTCCGGTGAGCCAGATCGTCGTCAAGCGCCCGCCCCGGTCACTGCCACCCGAAGTCCCCGTGGAGGAACTGAGGCTGCAGGCCCCGCCGGAGCTTCCGCGGGGGCAGCAGGAGGGGCTGATGATGCAGCTCCTGCCGATGCTGGGCATGGGTTCCTCGGCGGTGTTCTTCTTCTTGCCGAACGTGCCGGGGTTCATGCGGGTCATGGGCGTGCTGATGCTGGCGTCCACGGTGGGCATGGTCGTGGCCCAGCTGGTGCGCCACCGGCGCGGTACGCAGGGGCACATGGCCGACGTGCGGCGGGACTACCTCAAGTACCTGGCGCAGACGCGCCGTCAGGTGCGCAGGACGGCGCGGGCGCAGCGTGACGCGCAGCTGTACCTGCACCCGGCTCCGGAGCAGCTGTGGGCGGTGGTGGCCGAGGGGTCGCGGCTGTGGGAGCGGCGGGTCGGTGACGCGGACTTCGGGCAGGCCCGGCTGGGGCTGGGCGCGCAGCGGCTGGCGACCCCGCTGGTGGCCCCGGACACGGCGCCGGTGGACGAGCTGGAGCCGCTGACGGCCGGGGCGATGCAGCGTTTCCTGAAGGTGCACTCCTCGCTGGACGGGCTGCCGGTGGCGGTGTCGATCCGGGCGTTCTACCACGTGACGGTGTCCGGGGAGGCGGAGTCGGCGCGGGGGGCGGCGCGGGCGATGGTGGCGCAGCTGGTGACGCTGCACTCCCCCGAGGACCTGGTGGTCGGGGTGGTGGCGGCGCCGGGGGCGGTGCCCTCGTGGGACTGGGTGAAGTGGCTGCCGCACACACAGGTGCCCGGGCAGGTGGACGGGGCCGGTACGAAGCGGCTGTTCGGTGACGACCTCGGTGAGCTGGAGGGGCTGCTGGGGCCGCGGCTGGAGGGGCGGCCGCGGTTCAGCCGGGAGGTGTCCCCGGTGCTGGACCAGCCGCACCTGGTGGTGGTCCTCGACGGTGGCCTGGTGCCGCCGGACTCGGTGTTCGCGGCGGCCGAGGGGCTCCAGGGGGTGACCGTCGTGGAGGTGGTCGCGGGCGAGCTGGACGAGCCGCGGGGCGGGCTGTCGGTGGTGGTGCGTCCGGGGCGGCTGCGGCTGGAGTCGGGCGCGGGGGTGGCGTACGAGGGCGTACCGGACACCTTGTCGCTGCCCGCGGCCGAGGCCCTGGCCCGGCAGCTGGCGCCGCTGCGCACGGGCGGCGGGGACGACGACGAGCCGCTGCTGGCGAACCTGGACTTCACCGATCTGCTGAACCTGGGCGACGCGGCGTCGATCGACGTCTCCCGCACCTGGCGGCCGAGGTCGGCCGGTGAGCGGCTGCGGGTGCCGATCGGTGTGGGCGAGGACGGCGCGCCGGTGATGCTGGACCTGAAGGAGGCCGCGCAGGAGGGCATGGGCCCGCACGGGCTGTGCGTGGGCGCGACCGGTTCGGGCAAGTCGGAGCTGCTGCGCACGCTGGTGCTGGGTCTGGCGGTGACGCACACCTCGGAGACGCTGAACTTCGTCCTCGCGGACTTCAAGGGCGGTGCCACCTTCACGGGCATGGGGCAGATGCCGCACGTCGCGGCGGTGATCACCAACCTGGCGGACGACCTGACGCTGGTCGACCGGATGGGCGACTCGATCCGCGGCGAGCTCCAGCGCCGGCAGGAGCTGCTGCGTTCGGCGGGCAACTACGCGAACATCCACGACTACGAGAAGGCGCGGGCGGCCGGTGCCCCGCTGGAGCCGCTGGCCTCGCTGGTGCTGGTCATCGACGAGTTCTCGGAACTGCTCACGGCCAAACCCGACTTCATCGACATGTTCATCCAGATCGGCCGGATCGGCCGTTCGCTGGGCGTGCACCTGCTGCTGGCCTCGCAGCGGCTGGAGGAGGGCAAGCTGCGCGGCCTGGACACGTACCTGTCGTACCGGATCGGCCTGCGGACCTTCTCGGCGGCGGAGTCGCGGACGGCGATCGGCGTACCGGACGCGTACCACCTGCCGTCGGTGCCGGGTTCGGGGTATCTGAAGTTCGGTACGGACGAGATGACGCGGTTCAAGGCGGCGTACGTGTCGGGCGTCTACCGCTCGGGCGGCCGGGAGCCGGCGGCGGGGCCGTTCCCGGTGGAGCGGCGGCCGGCGCTGTTCACGGCGGCTCCGGTGCCGGTGGTGTACGCCGCCCCGGACCCCGCGGAGACGGCCGCGCGGCCGGATCCGGGCGAGGACGCGCTCGCGGACACGGTGCTCGATGTGATCGTGGGGCGACTGGAGGGGCAGGGGGTGCCGGCGCACCAGGTGTGGCTGCCGCCGCTGGAGCGGGCGCCGTCGCTGGACCAGCTGCTGCCGGCGCTGGCGGCGTCGGCGGAGCGCGGGCTGCACGCCGAGGGCTACACCCGGCCGGGCGGCCTCGTGGTGCCGCTCGGGCTGGTCGACAAGCCCTTCGAGCAGCGGCGCGAGGTGCTCTACCGGGACTTCTCGGGGGCGGCGGGCCACATGATGGTGGTCGGCGGTCCGCAGTCGGGCAAGTCGACGCTGATGCGGACCCTGATCTCGGCCTTCGCCCTCACGCACACCCCGCGCGAGGTGCAGTTCTACGGGCTGGACTTCGGCGGCGGCGGGATGTCGGCGGTGGCGGAGCTGCCGCACGTGGGCGGGATCGCCTCCCGGCTGGATCCCGAGCGGGTGCGGCGCACGGTCGCGGAGGTGGCGGGGATCCTCACCCGGCGCGAGGAGTTCTTCCGCGCCCAGGGCATCGACTCCATCGCCACCTACCGGCGCAGGCGGGCGGCGGGCGAGCTGCCCGGCGAGGCGTGGGGCGACGTGTTCCTGATCGTGGACGGCTGGGGCGGCTTCCGCGGCGAGTACGAGGGCCTGGAGCAGGTGGTCACCGACATCGCCTCGCGCGGTCTGGGCTACGGCGTCCACGTGGTGGTGACCGCCGCCCGGTACATGGAGGTACGCGCCGCGCTGAAGGACCAGATGCTGGGACGGCTGGAGCTGCGCCTCGGCGACGTCATGGACTCCGAGTTCGACCGCAGGGTCGCCGCGAACGTCCCCACCGGGATGCCGGGGCGCGGGCAGGTGCCGGAGAAGCTGCACTTCCTGGGCGCGCTGCCGCGTATCGACGGGGCGCACGACGCGGAGAGCCTCTCGCGGGGCACGCAGGAGTTCGTGGCGGCGGTGCGGTCGGGCTGGGCGGGCCCTTCTGCGCCGGGGGTGCGGCTGCTGCCGCGGCTGCTCCATGCCGACCAGTTGCCCAAGGGCGGGGAGTTCCCCGAGCGGGGGATCGCCATCGGCATCGACGAGACGGCGCTGGAGCCGGTCTTCGCCGACTTCGAGACGGACCCCTTCTTCCTGGTGTTCGGCGAGAGCGAGTCGGGCAAGACGAACCTGCTGCGGCTCATCGCCCGGCAGATCGCCGAGCGGTACCCCCCGGACCGGGCGAAGCTGGTGGTCGGGGACTACCGGCGGGGTCTGCTGGGGGCGCTGCCGGAGGAGCACCTGCTGGAGTACGCGCCGATGGCGAGCTCGCTGAAGATGCACATGGAGGCGCTGGCCGGGGTGTTCTCGCGGCGCCAGCCGCCCACCGACGTCACCCCGCAGCAGCTGCGGGACCGCAGCTGGTGGACGGGCCCGAACGTGTTCATCCTGATCGACGACTACGACCTGGTGGCCACGAGCCAGGGCAATCCGCTGGCGCCGCTGGTGGAGTTCCTGCCCTTCGCCCGGGACACCGGTGTCCGGTTCATCATCGCGCGCAGCTCGGCGGGGGCCTCGCGGGCCCTGTACGAGCCGTTCATGCAGCGGATCAAGGAGCTGGGCGCGCAGGGCGTGGTGCTGTCGGGCGACCCGTCCGAGGGCGACCTGCTCGGCCTGGTCCGCCCCCGCCCGATGCCGCCGGGGCGCGGCTACTACGTCTCGCGCAGGCGGGGGACCTCGCTGGTGCAGCTGGGCCGGATGCCGGGGCTGTAGTCCGGAGGCGGTCCGGGGCGGCGGCCGGTGTCCGGGGTTCGTCCCCGGGTTCGTTTCCGGCGGAAAACTGCCCCGGGTGGCCGGCTTGCGCAGATAATCGGCTGCGAAGACGCAGCAGCACCGCACGACCGAGGGGAAGGGCCGCATCATGGGCACCCAGCAGGAGAAGGACGAGCTGTACGCGCTCGACATCAGCGACGTCGAATGGCAGGGCCCGCCCGGGACCAGCCCGGACGAGGAGCGCGTCGAGATCGCCAAGCTGCCCGAGGGGGCGGTGGCGATGCGCTCGTCCCTGGACCGCGACACGGTGCTGCGCTACACGGCGGCCGAGTGGGAGGCGTTCGTCCTCGGGGCCCGGGACGGGGAGTTCGACCTCACCTGAGGCCGGTGGCCGGATACGGCACAGGGGGCGCGCCCGGTGCGGGCGCGCCCCCTCCGCGTACCGTGCGCGGGGCCTCGTACGGGCTCAGAACGCCTCGGTGAACAGGCGGGAGGACTTCACGTCGGTGGCGCGGTAGTCGCCCTTGCCGCGCTCGATGAGCTGGGCGACCTTCTCCAGCTGCTTCTGCATGTGGTCGGCGCGGGCGTGGTACTTCTTCTGGAGGGCGACGTACTCGCGGTGCGCCTCACCGTCCCAGGTGTCGGTGACGACCTTCACGGCCGCCTCCATCTCGTCCAGGTCCTTGAGGATGTTCCTGGAGACGATGCGGATGCGGTCGGCCATCTGCTGGACGCTCTCGTACCGGACCCGGGTGTGGCCGTCGTCGGGCATGCTCTTCTCCTTCGGCTGGGTGCTGGGGGAACGGGTGGCGGGGCCGGCTCAGAGGCTGTCGAGGCCCGAGCGGCCGCTGCCGCTGTGGCCGGCGCCGACCGAGTTGAACGCCGCCCGCACTTCCTCGTCCTGCGCGTTGGTGAGGTTCTTGGTCTGCGAGACGGCGTTGTGCAGCACGCCGAGCAGGCGGCGGATCGCGTCGTGGTCGAGGTTCAGGTCCGACTGGGCCTTGGTGAACCCGTCGGCGCCGACACCGGTCCAGCCCGCGCCGGCGGTCGCCAGGATGTCGGCCAGCTCACGCGCCTGGGTGGTCACGGCATGGGCCGTCTCGGAGATCTTGTTGGCCGCCTTGACGACCGGATCGTCGGCAAGTCCGAAATTGTCAGTCATCCGAAGCTCCTCACTTCTCAATTCCCCGGCCGGGCCGAGGCATTGCGGGACGGAGCGGACCGTCCGGGCGCGGATTCCCGCCAGGCGCCCCGGAGTTCCCCCTCCGCCTCACGCCCCTCCCCCGATCACCGTCGGGAAGCCTGCCGTCACTCTAGCCAGTCCGGTTGCCCCGCCCAACACACCGGACGGCCGCCGCCGGCACCCCCTCAACGCGACGGGCGCCGCCTGCGGCGGGCCTCGTGGACGACGGCCGTGGTGGCGGCGATGACCGCGACGAGCAGCCCCGCCACGCCCAGGGCGTAGGTGGCGATCCGCTCGTCGCGCTCCTGGGCGCTCTCGCCGAGCTGGAGCCGTACGGCCTGCGGGGCGGCCGCCGGTGGCGGTCCGGGGTCCGGGACGGGGGGCCGGGGCGTTTCCCGGTCCTGGGTGAGCGCGCGTACCGGGTCCACGACGCCCCAGCCGACGTAGTCGTCACGGCCGTTGACGGAACGCTCGGCGGTGTTCTGGATCTGCCAGACCACCTCCTGCGGGCTCCACTGCGGATGCTTGGCGCGCAGCAGGGCGGCGACCCCGGCGACGTAGGGGGCGGAGAAGCTGGTGCCGTTGTCCACGCACTGGCCGAAGCCGGGGACGGTGGAGACCATGTCCACCCCGGGGGCGGCGATACCGATGAAGTCGCCGGGCTGGGAGAAGGCCGCCCGCTCGTTGTTGCGGTCGGAGGAGGCGACGGCGAGGACCCCGGGGAAGGCGGCCGGGTAGGTGCGGTGCTTCTCGCCGCTCAGCCCGTCGTTGCCGGCGGAGGCGATGACCACGGCGTTGGCGCCCAGGGCCCGCTGGACGGCCTTGGCCAGCTCGGAGTCGGCGGTCAGGGGGGCCTCGGTGTCCTGGGAGATGTTGATGACCTGGGCGCGCTGGGCGACGGCGTGGTCGATGGCCTGGGCGAGGGTGCCGGCCTTGCCGTTGCCCTGCCCGTCGTTCTGCCGGATGGGGATGACGGTGGCCTCGGGGGCCAGGCCGACGAAGCCGGTGCCCGGCTGGGGCCGGGCCGCGATCAGCCCGGCGACCTTGGTGCCGTGGCCGACGGTGTCGTTGGTGCCGTCGCCCTTGGGGTCGAGGAGGTCCCGGCCCGCGCCGGTGTCGAGGGCGCCGGCCAGCTGCGGGTTGACGCGGTCGACGCCGGTGTCGATGACCGCGACGCGTACGCCCTTGCCCCTGGTCTGCGCCCACAGGGCGTCGAAGGTGAGCCGCTGGAGGGCCCAGGGGCGGTCGGCGATCTGCTTCTTCATGGGGAAGGTGCACTCGCCGGCGCCGGCGGGGCCCGTCACGTACGCGGGACGGGTGAGCGCGGCGGGCCGGGCCTGGGCCGGGCCGGCGGCGGCCGCGAGGAGTGCGAGCGCGAGCGCCGCCAGCGGCAGGGCGGCGGCGCGGGAGGGCCGGGGCACGGCCGGTCTCCTCACCTCAGGAGCCCTGGGGCTGGCGTGCGGAGTTGGTGTCCAGGCGGGGCCCCTTGGAGAGGAACTCCGACCAGGCGATGGGCACCGGGGCCGGGACGATCCCGCCGTAGCCGAGCCGGACCTGCGCCTGGCTGGGCTCGGGCCGTCCGTCGCCGGCCGCGCCCGGGGCCTGCGGGTCGCGGGCCCCGATCCCGGACTGCTCGGCGTCGCTGTCGCCGTTGGCCTGGACGGCGTAGCGCAGGCCGGTGTCGGTGACCAGGAACAGGGCGCCGCCGGCGTTGGCCTGGCGGCCCTGGACCTGGGTGTAGAGCAGGCCGGTGCCGGGGGTGACGTACGCGCTGGTGCCGCTGGCGGTGATGTCCACGGGGAAGCCGGTGCCGGCCCAGGTGCTCAGCGTCTGGCGGCCCTGGGCGTCGACGGCGCGCAGGACGTTGCAGACGGTGTCGCGCTGTTCGCCGGCCGACGCGGAGGCGGGTGCGGGCGCGACGCGGTTGACCTGGGTGGCGCGCTTCCTGGGCCAGCGGACCTCGTCCTGGAAGGGCGGGGCGTCCTTCAGGGCCTGGAGGTCCACCTCGCGGGCCCGGCCGTGCATGTCGAGGCCGTCGGCGGCGGGCGCCGAGATCAGCAGCCAGGCGACGAACTCCGAGACGGGGGCGACCCGGTCGGGCAGGACGACGTAGTGCTGGGTGCCCGAGCCGGTCTGCGCGGTCAGCACCATGCCCACCCGGTTCTCGGCGCCGCCCAGCCCGGGGACGCCGGCGGGGGCGCCGGGGGTGCCGGGCAGCTGTGGGAAGTCGAGGTCGTCGCCGGGGTTGAGGGTGGCCAGCCACTCCTCGGTGACCGGCTGCGGTGTGGCCCCGGGGCCGACGAGCGCCGTGGTCAGGGTCCCGGAGTCGGGCCGTCCCTCGGGGAACTTGTACTTCGTGCCGGCCGAGTCGACCAGGAAGCGCTCCTTGGCGCCGCCGGTGCTCTGCACGTACAGCACCTGGGTGTCGGTGGTGCGGTGGGCGTCGTCCAGCAGGCCCGCCTCGCGGTCGGCGAGGACGAAGGCGGCGGTCTGCACGCCCCGGTTGTTGCCGCCCGGCTGCTGGCAGACGGCCCAGCGCTTGGCCTTGGCTGCGTCCTCCCTGACCGGGAGCCGGTCGGGGGCGTACGGGATGCCGATGATGGGGCCGCGCGGGGGCTTGCCGGCGTCCAGCAGGCGGTCGTCGACCTGGACGACCTTGGACTTCTGCGGGGCGAGGAGGAGCCGGGCGGAGGCCAGGTTCAGCACGGGGTGCAGCCGGGTCTGGTCCTTTCCGTTGATCCTCGTGGTGAGGACCACGTAGCGGGTCGTCGACTGCTTGCCGACGATGACCATGGCTCCGGGCTCGTCCCAGCCCTTGGGGGCCTGCGGTCTGAGCATGCCCCAGGCGCCGAAGCCGGCGACCAGCAGGGCGCCGACGACCACCCCCGGCAGGACGGCGCGCAGCGGCCGGGGCGCGCCCTCCTCGGTTCCGGTGGCGGATGGCTGGAGGAAGGCGGACACCGTGCGCCGCTTCGCAAAGGTGTACGCGTTCAGCTCGTCGCGCCGTGACGCCATGACCGCCTGCTCCTCCCCGCACGGCCCGGTCGGCGGGGCCGCTCCCTGGGCCCTGGTTGTCGGACCGGGGACCTACTATGCCTCTTGACGGAGGGTCGGCGGCTGCCGGAGGGGCCGGGGCGGAGACCGGGCGCCCGGCGGATCCGTCCGGGTCCGGGATGTTCAGGGCTGCCGGGATGTTCAGGACTACCGGGATTTTCAGGGCTGTTGGGGTGGATGGCGGAGTTCCGGTAGCGGCGGCCGTGACCGCGCCCCGGCCGGACTCCCCTTCTTCGCCCCCGAGTTGGGGAGGTGCGCCAGTGGGGGCCACCGCGACGGCGCCGCAGGCGTCGGAGGCACAGGAGGCGCTGGAGGCGCAGGGCGGCGCACCCGCGCGGGGCGGGGTCACACCGCGTCCGCTGCCGGGACCGGGGCGGTTCGGGCCGTTCCGACTGCAACAGCTCGTACTGCTCCAGCTGGCCGCGGCGGTGCTCCTCGTGGCCTGGGTGGTGGAACCGCTGCTGCTGGTGCCGGCCGGGGTGGCCGCGTCGGCCCTGGTGCCGCTCGCGCTGGTACGGCGCCGGCAGCGCTCGCTTCCGGAGCGGATCGGCGGGGCGCTCGCGCTGCGCGCCCGGCGGCGCGGGGCGGCGTCCGCCTCGGTGCCCCCGGGCACCGAGCCGGGGCTGGCTCCGCTGGTCGAGGCCGAACCGGCACTGCGGACGTCGGCCTTCGGAGGCCGGGACCGGCGGCCGGTCGGACTGGTCGGCGACGGGACCTTCCTGACGGCGGTGGTGCAGGTGGACATGGAGGCCACCGCGCTGCGGCCGGAGCGTACGGCGCGTCCGCTGCCGCTGTCGGCGGTGCGGGACGTCCTGGAGGTGGACGGGATCCGGCTGGAGTCGGCGCAGCTGGTGCAGCACACCCAGCCGGCCCCGGCCCCGCACCTGCCGGCGCAGTCGATGGCGGCGCGCAACTACGCCCCGCTCCAGGCGCAGACGGGTGCCCCGGCGGTCCGGCTGACGTGGATCGCCCTCAAGCTGGACGCGGAGCTGTGCCCGGAGGCGGTGGCGGCGCGGGGCGGCGGTCTGGTGGGGGCCCAGCGCTGTGTGGTGCGGGCGGCGGACCAGCTGGCGAGCCGGCTCACGGGGGCCGGGTTCCGGGCCACGGTGCTGACCGAGCAGGAGCTGACGGGCGCGCTGGCGACCTCCTCGTGCGCGAACCCGATGGCGATCACGCAGGCGGGGCGCTCGGGCAGCACCGGCCGGCGAACGGAGGAGACCCCGCGCACCTGGCGCTGCGACGACCGCCGGCACACCACCTACTGGGTAGCCCGCTGGCCCCGGCTGGGCGGCGCCGGGGCGGCACTCCCCCAGCTCGTGGCCCTGCTGACCTCGCTGCCGGCCCTGGCCACGAACTTCAGCCTGACGATGGCTCCGGCGGGGCGTCAGGGCGTGTCCCTGACGGGACACGTACGGGTGACGGGGCGCAGCGACGAGGAGCTGGTGGCGGCCCGCCAGGAACTGGAACGGATGGCCCGGGGCGTAGGGGCGGGACTGGTCCGGCTGGACCGGGAACAGGTCCCGGGGCTGCTGGCGTCGCTGCCGTTGGGTGGGGCGCGGTGAGGGGGTATCGGGTGGTGCGGGGTGGGTTCGGGCTGCTGGGGCCGCGCCGCGAGCGGCATGTGGTCGCGGCCGCGGATCTGGACGCGCTGGCGCTGCCCGTCGGGGACGACGGGGTCGTGATCGGCTTGGACGCCGCTGGGCGGCCGGCGGTGCTGGGCGTGAACCGGCCCGCCCCGTACGAGGTCACCCTGATCGGCGGTCTGTGGACCGCCCAGGTACTGGCGCTGCGTACGGCTGCCACCGGAGCCCGGGTGGCGGTGGAGACGGGCCGCGCACCGGTGTGGTCCGGGCTGGCCCGGGCGGCCGGGGGCGGGCAGCAGTGCGTGACCCTGCACGAGGTGGGCCGGGTGCCGCCGCAGGGCGCGTCGGCGGGCAGTCCGGTGCTGGTGGTCCGGGACTGCGGGATGCGGCCGCCGCGCGGACGGGTGGTGGCGGGCCCGTGGCAGTCGGTCCTGACCCTGCTGCCGTACGTGAGCCCTGCGGCACCCCGGCTGCTGCGGAACTCGGCGCTGGTGGGGGTCCAGCGGGTGTCCCCGGACGAGGCGGAACAGGTGGGCTCGCTGATGCGGCTGCCGGCCACGGTGGTGGAGGCGCTGCCGACGCTGGGCGACGGGGTGACGCTGTGGTGCACGCGGGGCGACCGGAAGTTCGTCCTGACGCAGGGCACGGAAACGGAGACCGGGCTCCTGGGCGCGGCCCGGCGCATTGACTGAACCCCGGGGGGCCGGTTTCGGCGCCGTTCGAGACGGGCCCGCCGGGCGACCGGAGACACAGCGGAGAGCCCCCGCGCGGAGACGGGGTGCCCCGGCGACGGGCCGCACCACACGTCACCCGCGTTCACCCGCGCGGGGCGTCGCCGGGGCCGGGTCGCAGCCCGTGCGGAGCGTCACCGGAGTGGGGCGCCGCCCCCTGTCGGGCGCGTCCCCGGCGTCGAAGCGCGAGCCACGCGTGGGCGGCGCCGGCGCTGGGGCCCCACGCGTCGCAAGTGCCGGGATCGGGTTGCACCAGCCGTGGAGCGTCTCCGGCGTCTGGGCGTGCACAGCGTGGGTACCGCCCGCGGCGGGCCGACCGGCGGGCAGTCGCGTCGGGCGTTACCTGCGTGGGGGGGGCGTCCCACGCGTCGGGAGACGCTGGCGGCGGGTCGCGTCGTGCGGCGTCACCGACGTTGGGTCGTCCCGCGCGTCGGGAGTTCCAGGGGGCGGGGTCACGCCGGGCGTCGGGCGTCACTGGCTGGGGACGTTTCCGGCGTCAGGCCGTGTTGTTCGTGGGGGTGCCCGGGGGGGGCCGGGCGCGCTGCGCGTCGGTGTCACCGGCGCCAGGTGTCCCCCGTGTTGGGTCGGCTCGGCTCCCGTCGGCCCGACGGTCGGTGATCGGTGGTCGCCTACGGCTGGTGGCCCTGGCAGACGGTGAAGCCGTGGCCTTGGGGAGGCGGCCGGCGCGTCGGATCCGTACGGGCGGTCCCGTTTCGCTGTCCGGCGGCCAGACCGGGGGCGGGTCAGCATGAGATGCGGTTCGGCGGGGGCCGCAGGCGCGGGCGGTGATGGTTGCTCAGGGCCCGAGGGGCCTGTAGGCAGGACATGTGGGGGCAAGACCTCCGGGGCCTTCGGGCACGGAGCGCGATTAGGCTGAGTCCGGGCGCGGCGTCTTAGGTGGGCGCCTGGCCGGTGTTCAACAGACCAGGAGGATCAGTGAGCGGCGATCGGAACGAGAGGCGCGGCGGGACGTGGGACGTCCCGACGGACGATCAGTCCGACGCGGAGCCCGATGTGACGGGCGAGTTCACCATCGACTACACCCCGCCGGCCTGGTACACGCAGAGCCCGCCGCCCGCACCCGCAGCGGGGGTGCCGGGGCTGCCCGAGGGCAGCGGCTTCGAGCCCCACCGCCCGGCGGACGTGGTCTCACCGCCGACGATGCGGATCGCCCCTCCGGGACCGCGCGCGGGCGCACCGACCGGGCCGGACTCCGCCGATGCAGGTCCCGTCGCGCCGGCCTCCGCCGGGACGGGCGCCGCCTGGCCGGACTC
>NZ_JBEYJJ010000001.1:24536-531378 GCF_040636215.1 Streptomyces sp. NPDC006687
TCCGCCATGCCGAGCGCTACCGGTTCAGCCTCCGCCGGGACAAGTCCCGCCCGGCCGGACTCCACCGGGGCCGCCGCCGGTTCGGTACCCACGGGACCGGGCCCTGCCGACTCGGGCTCCGCTTGGCCGGACTCCGCCATGCCGAGCGCTACCGGTTCAGCCTCCGCCGGGACAAGTCCCGCCCGGCCGGACTCCACCGGGGCCGCCGCCGGTTCGGTACCCACGGGATCGGGCCCTGCCGACTCGGGCTCCGCTTGGCCGGACTCCGCCGCGCCGAGCGCTGCCGGTTCAGGCTCCACCGGGGCGAGTTCCGTTGAGCCGAGCTCGGCCGGGACGGGCGCCGCCTGGCCGGACTCCGCCACGCCGAGGGCAGCCGGTTCGGGCTCCACCGGGTCGGGCCCTGCCGAGCCGGGATCCGCCTGGCCGGACTCCGCCGGTTCAGGCTCCGCCGCGACGGGATCCACCGGCTCGGGCTCTGCCGGGTCCGGGGAGTCGTTCTCGGCCGCCCACGGTGACGGGGCCGCGCGGCCGGAGGGCGGCACGCCGTTCGCCGTGCCCACCGTGCCGCCGCTGTCGCTGTCGGCCGACGCCATGGTCCTGTCCGCCCCCGACGCCGGCTCCCAGCCGCCCGCGGCTCCGGGCCTCCCCGCCCAGCACGGCGTGACGGCCCCGGCCGACGCCGCTCCCGCTTTTCCGGCGCCCCGCGCCGAGTCCGGCCCGTCACCAGACGCTCCGTCCACACCGGCGGTGCCCGCTGACGCCGTCCCGGCGTTCCCCGTGGCAGCCGGGGCGTCCGGTGATGGCGGGCAGGGGGCGCCGGCCAATCCGGCGTCCGCACCTGCCGCCCAGGGCCGGCTCGGTGACGACACGCCGGGGTCCCCGGCCCCGTCAGCTGCTGCGGCGGTACCTGCGCAGACGCCGTCGGGTGAGGTCCCGAGCGGGTTCCCGGCACCGAACGGCGGGTCCGCCGCCGATGCTCCGGCGCCGTCCCAGAACCCGACGCCCGGGACCTCTGCCCAGGGGGATCTGCCCGCGCTTCCGGCGCCGTTCACGGCTGTGGCGACCACTCAGGGCGGTACGCCTGCCTCCCCGGCACCGGCGGACGCGCAGCCGTCGGCTCCCGCCGATCCGGCCGACCAGGTGGGCGCGGCGGGGGGCGGCCCGACGGCCTTCCCCGCGCCGGCCGACGCACCCGCCGCGCCGTTCGCGGCCGCGGCCGACGGCCCGGGGCAGGAACCCGACCCGGCCGGGCCGGGTGCCACCCCGGACCACCCGGCTCCCACCGGGGGCACTCCGGCCTACGACTCGGCAGCCGCTACGGCACCGTCCCCGGCGGCCACCGCCACCCCGCCTGCCGCACCGGGCTACCCGGCCCCGGCCGACGCCACGCCCGGCACCCCGGCCGACAGCACTCCGCACGACGGAACAGCCCCGGCCACCGGCCCCGGCTGGCCCGTCCCGACCGACGCCACGCCGGATACCCCGGGCAACGCCACACCGCACAACGCAACGACCCCGGCCGACGGGCCAGGGCCCGCCCCGTCGGACGCCGCACCCGCCACCCCGGGCTACCCGGCTCCGGCCGACGCCACGCCCGGCGTTCCGCCGTACGGTGGGCCGGGCTCCGGAGCCGGCGACGCATCCGGGTTCGCCGGTGGCGACGGGCGGACGGCCACGCCGGTCGAGGGAGTTGCGGTGGTACCCGCGGCCGCCGGCCAGGGGCCGTACGCACCCGCGGGCACCCCGGCCGCGGGGTCGGGCGGTGAACTGCCGCCGCTGCCGCCCGCCTTCACTTCCGGCCCGCCCCAGGGATACGGGTTCCCGCAGGGCCCCGCCGAGCAGCCCCAGACCCCCCACGGGTACGGCTTCCCGCAGGATGCCGCCGGCGCCCAGCCCCCGGCACCCCAGACCCCGCACGGCTACGGGTTCCCCCCGCAACAGCCCCAGCAGCCGCACACCCCGCAGGGGCACGGCTTCCCGCAGGGCACCGCCCAGCAGCCCCCCGCCCCCCAGGCGACCGGAGCCCCGGCGGAACCGGCGCAGCCCCAGGCCCCGCACGGGTACGGGTTCCCCCCGGAGCAGACCCCCCAGCCGCAAGCCCCGCAGGCGTCCGGGGCCCCGGCGCAGCCGCAGGCCGAGGCCCCGCACGGGTACGGGCTCCCCCCGGAACAGCCCCAGCAGCCGCACACCCCGCAGGGGTACGGCTTCCCTCAGGGCACCGGCCAGCAGCCCCCCGCCCCCCAGACGACCGGGACCCCCGCGGAGCCGGCGCAGCCCCAGGCCCCGCAGGGGTACGGGTTCCCGGCCGGGCAGGGGCCGCAGCCGCAGGCTCCACACGGGTACGGGTTCCCGCCCGTCACCCCGCAGCCGCAGCCCTACGGCTTCTCCCCGCACGCGCAGGCGCACCCCCAGGGCCCCTACCAGCAGCAGCCGCCCGGGCAGGGCCCCGGCGCGCCGCTCGGGTACACCGCCGCCGTCGAGCTGTCGTCCGACCGGCTGATCCGTGCCAAGCAGAAGCCCAAGCCCGCCCGCTCCGGCTTCCGCTTCGGCGGAAAGGCCGCCGAGGCCGACCGCCAGCGCAAGCTGGAGCTCATCCGGACGCCGGTGATGTCGTGCTACCGCATCGCCGTGATCAGCCTCAAGGGCGGCGTCGGCAAGACCACGACGACCACCGCCCTCGGCGCCACCCTCGCCACCGAGCGCCAGGACAAGATCCTGGCCATCGACGCGAACCCCGACGCCGGCACCCTCGGCCGCCGCGTCCGCCGCGAGACCGGCGCGACCATCCGGGACCTGGTGCAGGCGATCCCGTACCTGCACTCGTACATGGACATCCGGCGGTTCACCTCGCAGGCACCCTCCGGCCTGGAGATCATCGCCAACGACGTGGACCCGGCGGTCTCGACCACCTTCAACGACGAGGACTACCGCCGCGTCATAGAGACGCTCGGCCGCCAGTACCCGATCATCCTCACCGACTCGGGCACCGGACTCCTCTACTCCGCCATGCGCGGGGTCCTGGACCTGGCCGATCAGCTGATCATCATCTCGACCCCGTCCGTGGACGGCGCGAGCAGCGCCAGCACCACGCTCGACTGGCTCTCCGCCCACGGTTACGCGGATCTCGTCTCGCGCTCGATCACCGTCATCTCCGGGGTCCGCGAGACCGCCAAGATGATCAAGGTCGAGGACATCGTTCAGCACTTCGAGACCCGCTGCCGGGGCGTCGTCGTGGTGCCGTTCGACGAGCACCTCGCGGCCGGCGCCGAGGTGGACCTGGACCTGATGCGGCCCAAGACCCGGGAGGCGTACTTCAACCTGTCCGCCCTGGTCGCGGAGGACTTCGTCCGGGCCCAGCAGCAGGCCGCGCAGGGGCACTGGAACGGCCCCCAGCCCGCCCAGCCCCAGCAGCCCCAGGGGCCGTACGGGCAGCAGCCCTACCCGCAGCCCGGCCAGAGCTGGCCGCAGCAGCCCCCGGCCCCCGCACCGGCCCCCGCACCGGCGCCGGCGCCGCAGCATCCCGCCCAGCCCCCGCGCGATCCGCGGCTCGGCTGACAACGCCGGAGGGCCCGTACCGTCCAGGTCCAGGACGGTACGGGCCCTCCGCGCAAACGGGGCGGCCTAGCGGCGGGCGGCGGCGTCGAAGGCGTCCGTCAGGCCGCGCGCCCGCTTCACGTCGTCGGCGATGGCCTCCAGCAGCCCGTCGAGCGAGTCGAACTTCGCCATCCCCCGCACGTACGCGAGGAATTCGACCGACACGTGCTTCCCGTACAGGTCCAGCCCGAGGCGGTCGATCGCGTACGCCTCGACGGTCCGCTCGGTCGCGTCGAACTGCACGTTCGTACCGACCGAGATCGCCGCCGGCATCCGCTCGCCGTCCGCCGTCAGCCAGCCCGCGTACACCCCGTCGGCCGGGATCGCGGTGTGCGGGGCCGTCTCGACGTTGGCCGTCGGGTAGCCCAGCTCGCGCCCGCGCTGCGCACCGCGCACCACGACGCCCTCGACCCGGTGCGGGCGGCCCAGGATCTCGGCGGCGACCTCCATGTCCCCCTCGGCGACCAGCTTGCGCGCCAGCGTGGAGGAGAACGGCACGCCGCCGCCCGCCTCGCCGCGCTCGACCAGGTCCACGACCTCGACCCCGTAGTCGTACGTGGAGCCCAGCTCGCGCAGGAAGTCGACGGTTCCGGCGGCGCGGTGGCCGAAGCGGAAGTTCGGGCCCTCGATGACGGCGCGCGCCTGCAGCTTGTCGACCAGCACCTTGACGATGAAGTCGGCCGGGGACAGCTGGGAGAACTCCGCCGTGAACGGCAGGACCAGCAGCGCGTCGACGCCGAGACCGGCCATCAGCTCGGCGCGGCGGTCGTACGAGGCCAGGATCGGCGGGTGGCTGCCGGGGCGGACGACCTCGCTCGGGTGCGGGCTGAAGGTGACGACCACCGAGGGCAGGCCCAGGGCGCGGGCCTTCGCCACGGCCCGTCCGATGATCAGCTGGTGTCCCCGGTGCACACCGTCGTAGGAGCCGATGGTGACGACGCTGCGTCCCCAGTCCTGGGGGATGTCCTCCAAGCCACGCCAGCGCTGCACTGTGACCGCTCCTCGCCCGAACCCGTGTAGTCCTCGTACCGCATTGCCCATTGCAGGACTAAGACTGCCATGCCCCCGCCCCGGTCCCCGCATCGGAGTCCGGCAGCGCCGCCGCCCGCCCCGGCCGGGCTCGGGTGACGTCCGGGGCGGACCGGCTCAGGGTCTCCTCCGTACGACGGGCGCCCCGCCCGATCAGCGCCGCCGCCTCCGCTCCGGACGCGGCCAGCCGGCGGGCGACCAGCGCCCCGAACACCGGGACGAAGAGCGCGTGAGCCGAAAGCGCCCCCTTATGCTCCTTCCGTTCACTCCGAGCGCCTGCTCGGTCGAGTGAATCCGGGGCTCCGGGTGGATAGATAGCTGTCCGAGGGGGGTCGTGGAACGGTGAGCGACGGCCCTTGCGCCGCGCTCACCGCTCCACGTCACCATCGCGACGCCAGACTCGCGACGTCACACGGACCGGCTCAGACGAAGACCGCCAGGGACTTCGCCTTGCCGCCCTTGCTCTCGACGAGCCCGAGCAGCTGCCCCTGCGGCCCGTAGACGGCGACGGTCCGGCCGTCCCGGTACTCGTCCGGCATCTCGATCCGCACCCCGTTGGCCAGCAGCGAGGCCCGCCGGGCGTCGAGGTCCCAGCGCGCGAACGCGGCCGCGGCCGCCTCGCCGATCGGCATGACCGTCAGCTCCTCCTGGAGCTGGTCCAGCGTGCGCGCCATGTCGAGCTTGTAGGGGCCCACCCGCGTGCGCCGCAGCGCCGTGAGGTGGCCGCCCACGCCCAGGTCGGCGCCCAGGTCGCGGGCCAGGGCACGGATGTAGGTACCGCTGGAGCAGACGACGGAGACGACCAGGTCGACGACCTTGGTGCCGTCCTCGGCCTCCGCCTCCCGCATGTCGTACACCTGGAACGACGAGATGGTCACCGGCCGGGCCGGGATCTCGAAGTCCTCGCCGTCGCGGGCGCGCTTGTACGAGCGCACGCCCTTGATCTTGATGGCGCTGACCTTGGACGGGACCTGCATGATCTCGCCGGTCAGCTTGGCGATCCCCGCGTCCACCGCTTCCCGGGTGACCCCGGAGGCGTCGGCGGACGCGGTGATCTCGCCCTCGGCGTCGTCCGTGAGGGTGTACTGCCCGAGGCGGATCGTCCCGAGGTACTCCTTCTCGGTCAGCGCGAGGTGGCCGAGGAGCTTGGTGGCCTTCTCGACGCCGAGGACGAGGACGCCCGTCGCCATGGGATCGAGGGTGCCGGCGTGGCCGACGCGGCGGGTCTTGGCGATCCCGCGCATCTTGGCGACCACGTCGTGCGAAGTGAAGCCCGCGGGCTTGTCGACGATGACAAGCCCTCCCGCAGCCTCCGGCCGGGAGGGGCCCCCGGGCTTCTTCCCTGCGTCAGTGCTCATTCCGCGGCTGCGTCCTCGTCGTCCTCGTCGCCCGGCTTCTTGTACGGGTCGGCCTCACCGGCGTACTGGGCACCGGAGGACACCTCGCGCACATGGGCGTCGGAGGCGCGCGCCTTGTCGAGGAGGGTCTCGATGGTCTTGGCGTTCTCCGGGAGGGCGTCCGCGACGAAGGTCAGGGTGGGCGTGAACTTGGTCCCCGCCGCCCGGCCGACCGCGGAGCGCAGCACGCCCTTGGCGCTCTCCAGGCCCGCTGCCGCGCTGGCCCGGTCCTCGTCGTCCCCGTAGACCGTGTAGAAGACCGTGGCCTCCCGCAGGTCGCCGGTGACCCGGGTGTCGGTGATCGTCACGTGCGTGCCGAGGCGGGGGTCCTTGACTCCACGCTGCAGCTTCTGCGCCACCACCTCCCGGATGAGGTCCGCCAGCTTCTTCGCCCGCGCATTGTCGGCCACTGGTCCGTCTCCTTCTTCCTTGCAGACAAGCAATCAGTCTTCATCACCGTGGAACCGCCGCCTGACGGACAGCAGCTCCACTTCCGGACGCGCCGCGACCAGCCGCTCGCAGCGGTCCAGCACGTCCGACACGAACCCCGCGTCACCGCTCACCAGGGCCACCCCTAGGCGGGCCCTGCGGTGCAGGTCCTGGTCTCCCACCTCGGCGGCGCTCACGGCGAACTTGCGCTGGAGCTCGGCGACGATGGGCCGGACGACGGAGCGTTTCTCCTTCAGCGAGTGGACGTCGCCGAGGAGCAGATCGAAGGACAGAGTCCCCACGTACATGCAGTTCCGGATATCCCGCCGGTGCGGGTTCGGTGGCCTGCCGGCCGTCGCGCGGCAGGGTCACCAAAACCGTACACGCAACGGCCGGGGCCGATCGACGGATATTCCGCCGACCGGCCCCGGGCTTACGACACGGTGCGAACCGCCTCGCGCTTACGCGCGGGGCTTCTCGCGCATCTCGTACGTCGCGATGACGTCGTCGATCTTGATGTCGTTGAAGGAGCCGAGGTTGATACCGCCCTCGAAGCCTTCGCGGATCTCGGTGACGTCGTCCTTGAAGCGGCGCAGACCGGAGATGGTGAGGTTCTCGGCGATGACCTTGCCATCGCGCAGGAGCCGCGCCTTGGTGTTGCGCTTGACCTCGCCCGAGCGGACCAGGACACCGGCGATGTTGCCCAGCTTGGACGAGCGGAAGATCTCGCGGATCTCCGCCGTACCGAGCTCGACCTCTTCGTACTCCGGCTTGAGCAGACCCTTCAGGGCCGCCTCGATCTCCTCGATGGCCTGGTAGATCACCGAGTAGTACCGGACGTCGACGCCCTCGCGGTCCGCCATCTGCGCGGCACGGCCGGCCGCACGGACGTTGTAACCGATGACGATGGCGTCGGAGCCCATCGCCAGCGAGATGTCCGACTCGGTGACCGCACCCACACCGCGGTGCAGGACGCGGATGTCGACCTCTTCGCCGACGTCGAGCTGGAGCAGCGAGGACTCGAGGGCCTCGACCGCACCGGACGCGTCGCCCTTGATGATGAGGTTGAGTTCCTGGACCAGACCGGCCTTGAGGACCGAGTCGAGGTCTTCCAGGGACACCCGGCGGACGCGCTTGGCGAAGTTGGCGTTGCGCTCACGCGCAGCACGCTTCTCGGCGATCTGACGGGCGGTGCGGTCCTCGTCGACGACGAGGAAGTTGTCGCCGGCACCGGGGACGTTGGTGAGACCCAGGACCAGGACGGGGGTCGACGGACCCGCTTCCTCGACGTTGTTGCCCTTGTCGTCGAGCATGGCGCGCACGCGGCCGTAGGCGTCGCCCACGACCATCGTGTCGCCGACGCGGAGGGTACCGCGCTGGACGAGGACGGTGGCGACGGCACCGCGGCCGCGGTCGAGGTGGGACTCGATCGCAATACCCTGAGCGTCCTGCTCGGGGTTGGCGCGCAGGTCGAGCGAGGCGTCGGCGGTGAGGACGACGGCCTCCAGCAGGGAGTCGATGTGCAGACCCTGCTTGGCGGAGATGTCGACGAACATCGTGTCGCCGCCGTACTCCTCGGCCACCAGACCGAACTCGGTCAGCTGACCGCGGACCTTGACCGGGTCCGCACCCTCGACGTCGATCTTGTTGACCGCGACGACGATCGGGACGCCGGCGGCCTTGGCGTGGTTGAGCGCCTCGATCGTCTGCGGCATGACGCCGTCGTTGGCCGCGACCACGAGGATCGCGATGTCGGTCGACTTCGCACCACGGGCACGCATGGCGGTGAACGCCTCGTGACCCGGGGTGTCGATGAAGGTGATCTTGCGCTCTTCACCGTTGACCTCGGTGCCCACCTGGTAGGCACCGATGTGCTGGGTGATGCCGCCGGCCTCGCCCGCGACGACGTTCGTCTTGCGGATGGCGTCGAGGAGGCGGGTCTTACCGTGGTCGACGTGACCCATGACGGTGACGACCGGCGGACGCGGCAGCAGGAACTCCTCGCCGCCCTCGTCCTCGCCGAACTCGATGTCGAAGCCCTCGAGGAGCTCGCGGTCCTCCTCCTCCGGGCTGACGATCTGAACGGTGTAGTTCATCTCGCCGGCGAGGAGCTGGAGGGTCTCGTCGGAGACGGACTGCGTGGCAGTGACCATCTCGCCGAGGTTCATCATGACCGCGACCAGCGACGCCGGGTTGGCGTTGATCTTCTCCGCGAAGTCGGTGAGGGACGCACCGCGCGACAGGCGAACGGTCTCGCCGTTGCCGCGGGGCAGCATCACGCCGCCCACGGACGGGGCCTGCATGGCCTCGTACTCCTGGCGCCTCTGACGCTTCGACTTGCGGCCACGACGGGCCGGACCCCCGGGACGGCCGAAGGCGCCCTGCGTGCCACCGCGGGCACCGGGACCGCCGGGACGGCCACCGAAGCCGGGACGACCGCCGCCACCGGCACCGGCCGGGCCGCCGCCGAAGCCGCCGCCACCCGGACGCGGGCCGCCGAAGCCGCCGCCGGCCGGACGCGAGCCGGGACCGGCCGGACGGCCGGCGAAGCCGCCGCCGCCGGGACGACCCGGACCGCCGGGACGGCCTGCGCCGCCCGGACCGGGACGGGGGCCGCCGCCGGGACGGGGGCCGGGACCGCCGGCAGCGGGACGCTGCGGCATCATGCCGGGGTTCGGACGGTTACCACCGGGGGCACCGCCCGGACGCGGGGCGCCGCCCTGCGGACGGGGCATGCCGCCCGGGGTGGGACGACCCGCACCGGGACCCTGCGGACGCGGAGCGCCGCCGGGACCACCCTGCGGGCGGGGAGCACCCTGGCCGCCGCCGGCGCCGGGGGCACCGGGACGCGGGGCACCGGCCGGACGGGGCGCCTGCGGGCGCGCCATACCGGTGGAGCCGCCGGAGGTGAACGGGTTGTTGCCCGGACGGGGACCGGCCGGACGGGAGCCCTGCGGACGCGGGGCCGGAGCACCCGGACGCGGGGCCTGGGCACCGGGGGTGGCGCCGGCCGGACGCGGGGCGCCGGGACGTGCGCCGGACTGGCCCTGGGCGGCCGGACGCTGCTGCGCCGGACGGGGGCCGGGGGCCGCGGCGGCCGGACGCGCGGGGGCGGCCGGGGGCGCGGTGAACTCGGTCGCCACGGGAGCCGCCGGAGCGGGCTTCGGGGCGGCCGGAGCCTTGGGGCCGGGACGCGGGCCGGGAGCGGCCGGAGTCACCGGGGCGGAAGCCGCGGGGGCCTCGGCAGCGGCCGGCTTGGGGGCCGGTGCGCCGGGCTTGGGGGCGGCGGGACGTGCCGCGGCGGCCGGGGAGGGCGCCGCGGGCTTGGCGGGCGCGGCCTTGCGGGGCGCGCCGGGCTTCGCAGCGGACTTGCCGGCGTTGCCGCCGGGCCCCTGCAGTGCGTCAGTCAACTTGCGTACAACCGGCGCCTCGATCGTCGAGGACGCCGAACGGACGAATTCACCGAGTTCCTGGAGCTTGGCCATGACGACCTTGCTCTCAACCCCGAACTCCTTGGCGAGTTCGTATACCCGGACCTTAGCCACATCGCTCCTTTTAGGTCCGGGTTACGCCGGACCGTCGCTACTTCATGGGCGTACTCATCGCGTACTCATCGAGTGCTCATCGCAATCTCGACCTACTTCCAACTCGCGAGGTACCTGACCGCACGGCGGTGTCCGTGCCGTACTTCTTCTTACGGTGTCGCCTCGGCCTGGACGGCCAGGGCCGTGCGCAGTCCGTCCGTGTCGAGCGGTCCAGCGGACCGGAGGGCCCGGGGGAACGCTCTGCGCCGGACGGCCTGGTCGAGGCAGACCACGGCGGGGTGCACGTACGCACCCCGGCCGGGCAGCGTACCGCGAGGATCAGGGACGCATGCGTCCCCGACCGCCACGATGCGCAGCAGATCGCTCTTGGCCGCTCGCTCCCGGCACCCCACACAGGTGCGTTCGGGACATGCGCGGGCTTGCGTCCGGCCAGACACGCCTAAGTCTACCTCCCCGCACCGACCTCACCCCTTCAGGGGAAAAATCGAACGGATGTCGTTGTGATCCACGGAGGGGCCTCACATCCGAGGACCCTCATTTCTACTGGTCGGTAAGGCCCGGCGGGTAGCGATTTATTCCCGCACGGGCACCATTTCCGGCCAGTTCCCGACCCGGACCGGTCAGTCCCGGTCGCCGGCGCCCTCGTCGGGCGCGGTCTCGGTGTCCGGCCGGATGTCGATGCGCCAGCCGGTGAGCCGCGCGGCGAGGCGGGCGTTCTGGCCCTCCTTGCCGATGGCCAGGGACAGCTGGTAGTCGGGGACGGTCACCCGCGCGGAGCGCGAGTCCCAGTCGACGACGTCGACCGCGCTCACCCGGGCGGGTGACAGGGCGTTCGCCACCATCTCCGCCGGGTCGTCCGACCAGTCGACGATGTCGATCTTCTCGCCGTGCAGCTCGGCCATGACGTTGCGCACCCGGCTGCCCATCGGGCCGATGCAGGCGCCCTTGGGGTTCAGGCCCGAACGGGTGGACCGGACGGCGATCTTGGTGCGGTGGCCCGCCTCACGGGCGATCGCGGAGATCTCGACGCTGCCGTCGGCGATCTCCGGGACCTCCAGGGCGAAGAGCTTCTTCACCAGGTTGGGGTGGGTGCGCGACAGGGTCACGGACGGACCGCGGACACCCTTCGCCACCCGCACGACGTACGCCTTCAGACGGAGCCCGTGCGGGTACTCCTCGCCGGGGACCTGCTCCTGCACGGGCAGGATGGCCTCCAGCTTGCCGATGTCGACCAGGACGTTCTTGGGGTCCTTGCCCTGCTGGACGACGCCGGTGATGACGTCGCCCTCACGGCCGGCGAACTCGCCGAAGGTCAGGTCGTCCTCGGCGTCGCGCAGACGCTGGAGGATCACCTGCTTGGCGGTCGTCGCGGCGATCCGGCCGAAGTCCGACGGGGTGTCGTCGAACTCCTTGGGCTCCTGCCCCTCCTCGAGATCGCGCGGGTCCTCGGTCGCCCACACGACCACATGGCCGTTGGTACGGTCCAGGACCACCCGGGCGCGGCGGTAGCTGCCCTCGGTGCGGTGGTACGCGATGAGGAGGGCCGACTCGATCGCCTCGACGAGCAGGTCGAAGGAGATCTCCTTCTCCCGGACCAGACCCCGCAGGGCACTCATGTCGATGTCCACGGCTACGCCTCCTCTTCCTTCTTGTCCTTGCGGTTGAACTCGATCTCGACACGCGCCTTGGCGATGTCGGTGAACGCGATGCGGCGGGCGGTTGCCTTGCGGCCCTTCACGCCCGGGATTTCGAGGTCCATGCCCTCGTCGTCGACGCCGAGGATGCGGGCGACCAGCTCCCCGTCCTGCGCCAGCTGGAACTTCACGAGACGGCCGGTGGCCCGCACGAAGTGGCGGTGCTCGCTCAGGGGGCGGTCCGCGCCCGGGGAGCTGACTTCGAGGACGTACTCGTCCTCGCCCATCACATCGGACGCGTCGAGCGCGTCGGAGACCTCACGGCTCAGTTCGGCGCACGCGTCCAGTTCCACGCCTTCGTCGGAATCCACGACGACCCTCAGCATCCGGCGCCTGCCCGCCTTGGAAAGCTCGATCTCTTCGAGGTCCAGGCCCTTGGCGGCGACGAGCGGCTCCAGCAGTCCGCGCAGCCTGTCGCTCTGGGTGGTGCTCATCCGGGTGACTCCTCGGCCGCGTGTGCTGTTGTGGTTTTCCGTCGCGTGTCAGGTCAAAGGGTATCCGGTCGCGGAGGGTGTTGCCGTCCGCGCCGCCGGGCGGACCCCCGGGTACCGTGATCACACCTTGCCCCGCCATCACCCCGAGGACGGCACCGTGCCCTGGACCTTGCCTTCGAGGCCCTCGCCCTCACGCAGGAGCGTGCTCGCCGGAGCCGCCGCGGCGGCGGCCGGATCCGTGCTGGTCAGCGGGTGTACCGGCGAGGGCGCCCCGGCCGGCGCGGACAGCGGGATTTCACTCGAACGGCGGATGCGGGAGGGCGCCGTCCGGGACAGCCGGCGGCTGCTGGAACGTTACGACGCCACCGCGGCGGCCCACCCGGATCTCGCCGAGCGGCTGACACCGCTGCGGGAGGCGGTCGCCGCCCACACCAGGGCTCTGGCCCTCACCACCCCCAAGGCCGGACCGGAGCCGTCCCGCGCCGCCTCCCCTTCCGCGTCCGCCCCGCCCTCGCCCAGCGCTCCGGCGGCCGGCAGGGCGGAGGTCCCGGCGAAGCCCGCCGAAGCGCTGAGCGCGCTCGCGGACGCCGAGCGCAGCCTGTCCGAGGCCCGGACCATCGCCCTGGCCGGCGCCCCCGGGGAGCTGGCCAGGATGCTGGCCTCGGTGGCGGCCTGCGGGGCCGTCCACGCCTACCTGCTGACCTCGAACCCGGGAGCCGCCTCATGACCGCCGCCGTCAAGCCCTCCCCCTCCTCCGGCGGCCGCGCCCTGGAGGCCGCGCAGGCGGCGCTGGCCGCCGAGCACGCGGCGACGTACGGGTACGGGGTCGTCGGCGCCCGGATCGCGCCGGCCCGGGCGACCGAGGCCCGCGAGGCGTACGGGCACCACCTCTCGCGCCGGGACAGGCTCGCCCGGACCGTCCGGGAGCTGGGCGGCGCCCCCCGGCCCTCCGAGGCGGCGTACGCCCTGCCGTTCGAGGTGCGCTCCCCGGACGACGCCGAGCGCCTCGCCGCCGACATCGAGGACCGGGTGGCGGGCGCCTACTCCGACCTCGTACGGGCGGCGGACGGCCAGTTGCGCCGCGACGCGGCTGACGCCCTGAGCGCCGCGGCCGTGCGCGCGGCACGCTGGCGCGGTGTCGGCGTAGCCTTCCCTGGGCTCACCGAACGCTCGGAGGGGGCCCGTACCAGCTGAAAGGGACCACGCACGCATGGCTTTCGAACCGCCGCAGCGGCTCGTACGGGCGCTCGGCGAGCTGCCGCGGACAGCGCAGGACACGCAGTGGCTGGAGCGGCTGCCCGAGATCGCCAAGGAGGCGCTGGACCGGCGTGAGGTGGCGGCCCAGCGGGCGCTGGCGCCGGGCGGCCGCAGCAGCCTGGTGATCCTGGTGCGCTACGCCGACGGCACCCCGGCCGCCCTGAAGCTGGCGCCGCCGGTGGCCCGGCCCGACCGGGAGCTGGCCGCGCTGGCCCACTGGGGCGGTTTCGGAGCGGTACGGGTGCTGGACTCGCGCCACCACGAGGACGACGGGGGACTGCTGCTGGAGCGGCTGCGGGCGGACGTCTCGCTGCGCTCGCTGCCGGAGGCCAAGGCCCTGCTGGAGGCGTGCGGCACGCTGCGGCGGCTGTGGGTGCGCCCGGCGGCCGGGCACCCCTTCGAGACGGTGGCCGAGCGCACGGCGGCCCAGGCCGAGGCGATGCGTACGGCGCCGCCGGAGACGCGGGCGCTGGCGGACACGGCGCTGTCGCTGCGCGAGGAGCTGACCGCCCTGCCGCCGGAGGAACTGCTGCTGCACGGGAACTTCCGCCAGGGCAAGGTGCTGGCGGGCGAGCGGGCGCCCTGGCTGACGGTGGGCCCGGACCCGCTGGTCGGCGAGCGGGCGTACGACCTGGCCCGGCTGGTGCGCGACCGACTGGAGGACCAGATGGCCTCGTCGGCGGGGGCCTCGGGGGCGCGGCGGCGGGTGAACAAGCTGGCCGATTCCCTGGAGGTGGACCGGGAGCGGCTGCGGGGCTGGACGGTGTTCCGGGCGGTGGAGTCGGGGGTGCGCGCGCTGGCCGCGGGGCGGCGGCGGGATGCGGAGCTTCTGCTGGAGTTCGCGGCCTGGCTGTAGGGCATACCGTAGTAAAAGGGTTATGCCGGGCAGGGGGCCGTCATGGTCGAGGAACTGCTGACAGCGGGAATCGCCGCCGCCGTGGGTGTCGCCGTCTATCTGGGCGCCGCGGCGCGGGTGGTGAAGCAGTACGAGCGGGGCTTGGTCTTCCGCTTCGGCCGGCTGCGCGAGGGTGTGCGTCCTCCCGGTTTCACGATGGTCCTCCCGGTGGCGGAGCGTCTCCAGAAGGTGAACCTCCAGATCGTCACCCTGCCCATTCCGGCGCAGGAGGGGATCACCCGGGACAACGTCACGGTGCGGGTGGACGCGGTCGTGTACTTCAAGGTGGTCGACCCGGCGAGCGCGATCATCGCGGTGGAGGACTACCGGTTCGCCGTCTCGCAGATGGCGCAGACCTCGCTGCGGTCGATCATCGGCAAGAGCGATCTGGACGACCTGCTGTCGAACCGCGAGAAGCTCAACCAGGGCCTGGAGCTGATGATCGACAGCCCGGCGATCGGCTGGGGCGTGCAGATCGACCGGGTGGAGATCAAGGACGTCTCCCTTCCGGAGACCATGAAGCGCTCGATGGCCCGGCAGGCGGAGGCCGACCGCGAGCGCCGCGCCCGCGTGATCAACGCGGACGCGGAACTCCAGGCTTCGCACAAGCTGGCCGAGGCCGCGGCGGTGATGTCGGACCAGCCGGCGGCGCTTCAGCTGCGTCTGCTCCAGACGGTGATCGCGGTGGCGGCGGAGAAGAACTCCACGCTGGTCCTGCCGTTCCCGGTGGAGCTCCTGCGCTTCCTGGAACGCGCGGCCCCGACACCGCCGGCCTCCCCCGCGACCCCGCCTCCGGAGGCCGAGGATCCTGAGCCCCCGGCGCCGCCGGTGGACCTGGCCGACCAGCCGCTGCGCGCCGCCGGCCCGCCCCTGGAGGGCCTCCCCCCGGTACCCGGTCTCCTGGGCCCCGTCGCACCGCAGGAGCCGCCGCAGGCGTAGGTCCCCGCTACGCCAGCCGCCCCAGGGCCTCCTCCAGCGGCAGTTCCTCCCGGGTGGCCGTGCGCCGGTCCTGGAGCTCGACCACCCCGTCCGCCGAGCGGCGTCCGGCCACGAGGATCCACGGGACGCCGATCAGCTCGGCGTCCGTGAGCTTCACCCCCGGCGACACGCCGGTCCGGTCGTCCAGCAGGACCCGCCTGCCCGCGGCCGCGAGGGACTGCGCGGCGCGCTCGGCCAGCTCCAGCGGGACGGCCTTGCCCGCCGCCACCACGTGGACGTCCGCCGGGGCCACCTCGGCCGGCCAGCACAGGCCGCGCTCGTCGGCCGTCTGCTCGGCCAGCGCGGCCACCGCCCGGGAGACGCCGATGCCGTACGAGCCCATGGTGACCCGCACCGGCTTGCCCTGCGGGCCGAGCACGTCCAGCCCGAAGGCGTCGGCGTACTTCCGGCCCAGCTGGAAGATGTGCCCGATCTCGATCGCCCGGTCCAGGCGCAGCCCCGCACCGCAGGCCGGGCAGGGGTCGCCGGGCTCGACGACGACCACGTCCAGGTACCGGTCCACCTGGAAGTCGCGCCCGCAGACCACGTTCCGGGCGTGCGTGTCAGGCTTGTTGGCCCCCGTCACCCATGCCGTGCCGGGCGCCACCCGGGGGTCGGCGAGGTAGGGGACCTTCTCCAGGCCCTGCGGGCCGACGTAGCCGCGTACCAGGTCGGGCCGGCCGGAGAAGTCCTCGGCCGTGACCAGTTCCACCACCGCCGGCGCCAGGTGCTCGGCGAGTTTGCCCAGGTCCACCTCCCGGTCCCCCGGTACACCGACCGCCGTGATCTCGCCGTCGACCTTGACCAGGAGGTTCTTCAGCGTGGCGGACGCGGGGACGCCCAGGTGCGCGGCGAGGGTCTCGATGGTGGGCGTGTCCGGGGTCGGGATCTCCTCCAGCGGGGGGTGACCGTCGCCGGTGCCGGGCCGCGCCGCGAACGTGACGGCCTCGGTGTTGGCCGCGTAGTCGCAGGAGGGGCAGTCCACGAAGGTGTCCTCGCCCGCCCCGGCCGGCGCCAGGAACTCCTCGGACGCCGAGCCGCCCATCGCCCCCGACACGGCCGACACGATCCGGTGGTCGAGCCCGAGCCGCCGGAAGATGCGGATGTACGCCTCGCGGTGGAGCCGGTAGGACTCCTCCAGCCCTTCCTGCGTGATGTCGAAGGAGTACGAGTCCTTCATCTGGAACTCGCGCCCGCGCAGCACCCCGGAACGGGGGCGGGCCTCGTCGCGGTACTTGGTCTGGATCTGGTAGAGCATCACGGGCAGGTCCTTGTAGGACGTGCACTGGTCCTTCACCACGAGGGTGAAGATCTCCTCGTGGGTGGGTCCGAGCAGGTAGTCCGCGCCCTTGCGGTCCCTGAGCCGGAACAGCAGGTCGCCGTACTCGGACCAGCGGCCGCTGACCTCGTACGGCTCCTTGGGCAGCAGCGCCGGCAGCAGCACCTCCTGGGCCCCGATCGCGTCCATCTCCTCGCGGACCACGCGGGAGACGTTGTCGAGGACCTTCTTGCCGAGCGGCAGCCAGGTCCACACCCCGGCCGAGCTGCGCCGGACGTAACCGGCGCGGACCAGGAGCCGGTGGCTGAGGGTCTCGGCGTCGGCCGGGTCCTCGCGGAGGGTCCTGGCCATCAGCCGGGACATGCGCTGCACGTGTTGCGTAGACATGCTCCGAGGCTAGCGGGGCCCCGGCCGTCCCCGGCAACGCGTTTTCAGGGCCGGAGCAGCGGCAGCGGCGCGCCCATGACGGCGTACGGGAGGCTCGCGCTCGGGAAGTGGACCTTCCGGGCCAGGTCCCGGTAGCCGAGGGCCCGGTAGAGGCCGCGGGCCGGGCTGTCGGTGTCGATGGCGGAGAGGATGGAGCGCGGCTCGGCGGCGCTGTCGGTGATCCGCGTGATGAGGGCGCGGCCGACGCCCAGGCCCTGGAAGCCGGGGTGGACGTGCAGCTCGGTGATGACGAACGAGTGGTCGAGCCAGTGCTCGGAGCCGGCGGCCCGCAGGTAGGGCTCGACGATGGTGGACCACCAGTGGGTCCGGTCGTTGGGCATCCCGTACACGAAGCCGGCGAGGGCCCCGTCGTCGGTGAAGGCGCCGAGGGCGCGGGCGCCGCGGCAGGTCATGTGGCGCTGGACGATGTAGCGCCGGATGCCGACCTCCTCCTCGCTGAGCCCGAAGGCCACGGCCTGCACGCGCAGGGCTTCGTCCACGCGGCCGGCGAGGTCGAGGTGCCCGATGCGCAGTCCAGCGGGCCGTGCGGGGTCGTCGCCCCCGGGGGTAGGCAGCATGCGGCCGACCATACTTCGGGGCGGGGCCGCTCCGGTACGGCTTGAGGGACGAATCCGGCCGCGCGGGGCCACCGGTTCAGAACAGCACGCTCATGAACTCCCCCACCTCGCGGAACCCCACCCGCCGGTAGGCGGCCCGCGCGGCGGTGTTGAAGTCGTTGACGTAGAGGCTGACCACGGGGGCGACGTCGCGCAGGGCGTACTCCACCACGGCCGCCATGCCGGTCTCGGAGTGCCCGCGGCCGCGGAACTCGGGGGCCACCCAGACGCCCTGGATCTGGCACGCCTGGGCGGTGGCGGCGCCGATCTCGGCCTTGAAGACGACCTTGCCGTCCTCCACGCGGGCGAACGAGCGTCCGCCGCCGACCAGTTCGGCGACGCGGGCCTGGTAGAGCAGGCCGCCGTCCCCGGCGAGGGGGGAGACGCCGACCTCCTCGGTGAACATGGCCACGCAGGCGGGCATGATCAGGTCCATCTCCTCCTTGCGGATCCGGCGCACGAGCGGGTCGGGCGCGATCTCGGCGGAGGGGGTCCGGGTGACCATGAGGGGCTGGCGGGGGCGGACGTCGCGGGCCGGGCCCCAGCTGGGTTCGAGGAGTTGCCACAGCAGCCGGGTGGCGGAGGAGGGGCCGACGATGGAGGAGCAGCGGCGGCCGGTGCGGCGGGCCCGGTCGGCGAAGGCGCGGACGGCGTCGGGACCGGCGCAGACGGGGACCAGGTTGGCGCCGGCGTAGCACAGGGAGCGGAGCTCGCCTTCGCGGTACCAGCCCCACATCTCGCCGCCCAGGCGCCAGGGGTCGAGTCCGGCGACCTGGACCCGGGAGGTGACGAAGGCGTTCTCGACCGGCTCGCGTCCGAGGACGGCGAGCGCGGCGTCCAGATCACTGGGTTCAAGGACCCGGGTGGTGGTCTGCGTCAACACTGGGGCCTCACCGTGCAAGTCTGCTGATCTCCGCACTGTACCCGCCGGGGCGCGGGGATGCCGCGTCGCGCAGGTCACGAAAAGGACCCCGGCCCCGGCCCCCCGGGGTGGGGGAACGGGGCCGGGGCCAGGTGCGCGCGGGCCGCTCGGCGCGGAGCGGGAGGCCGGGTCAGACGCCGATGGCGACGCTGGGCTCGCCGGAGGCGATCCCGTCCTTCTCCATCTGCTCGGCGATCTTCAGGGCCTCTTCGATGAGGGTCTCCACGATCTTGGACTCGGGGACGGTCTTGATGACCTCGCCCTTGACGAAGATCTGGCCCTTGCCGTTGCCGGAGGCGACGCCGAGGTCGGCCTCGCGGGCCTCGCCGGGGCCGTTGACGACGCAGCCCATGACGGCGACGCGCAGCGGCACGGTCATACCGTCGAGGCCGGCCGTGACCTCCTCGGCCAGCTTGTAGACGTCGACCTGGGCGCGGCCGCAGGAGGGGCAGGAGACGATCTCCAGGCGGCGCTGGCGGAGGTTGAGGGACTCCAGGATCTGGATGCCGACCTTGATCTCCTCCGCCGGGGGCGCGGAGAGCGAGACGCGGATGGTGTCGCCGATGCCCTGGGAGAGCAGGGCGCCGAAGGCGACGGCGGACTTGATGGTGCCCTGGAACGCGGGGCCGGCCTCGGTGACGCCGAGGTGCAGCGGGTAGTCGCACTGGGCGGCGAGCTGGCGGTACGCCTCGACCATGACGACCGGGTCGTTGTGCTTGACCGAGATCTTGATGTCGCGGAAGTCGTGCTCCTCGAAGAGGGACGCCTCCCACAGCGCGGACTCGACCAGCGCCTCGGGGGTGGCCTTGCCGTACTTCTTGAGCAGCCGGGCGTCGAGGGAGCCGGCGTTGACGCCGATGCGGATCGGGGTGCCCGCGTCCTTGGCGGCCCGCGCGATCTCCTTGACCTTGTCGTCGAACTGCTTGATGTTGCCCGGGTTGACGCGGACGGCGGCGCAGCCGGCGTCGATCGCGGCGAACACGTACTTGGGCTGGAAGTGGATGTCGGCGATGACCGGGATCTGCGACTTCTTCGCGATCACGGCGAGCGCGTCGGCGTCGTCCTGCGTGGGGCAGGCGACGCGGACGATCTGGCAGCCGGAGGCGGTGAGCTCGGCGATCTGCTGGAGCGTGGCGCCGATGTCGGACGTCCGGGTGGTGGTCATCGACTGCACCGAGACGGGTGCGTCGCCGCCGACGGCCACCGAACCGACCTGGATCTTGCGGCTGACCCGGCGGTCGGCAAGCTTCGTCGGTACGGACGGCATTCCGAGAGAGATGGCAGTCATCTGCTGTGCAACCCCAAGGTGTGGATCGAGGTCCCGAGATCGGCGGGCTCCGGCCTTCGAGATTACGCCAATGCGCGCGTGCCCCACGCATCCGAGGGGGCGGCGCCACCCGAACGTAGGGAGCCGGGCACGGTGGGTGCCCGGCTCCGGAGGCGCTGCGGTACGGCCCGCCCCGCTAGTTGATCTTGATTGGGTTGACCACGTCCGCGACGAGGACCAGCAGGGTGAAGCAGACGAACACCCCCGCGACCACGTACGCGGCGGGCATCAGCTTCGCCACGTCGAACGGGCCGGGGTCGGCGCGCCGGAAGACCTTGGCCACGGTGCGGCGGACGGACTCCCACAGGGCGCCGGCGATGTGTCCGCCGTCGAGGGGGAGCAGCGGGAGCATGTTGAACAGGAACAGCGAGAGGTTGAACCCGGCCAGCAGGTTGAGGAAGAACACCAGCTGGTACTGGGCGGGGATGTCGAGGTTGAAGATCTGGCTGCTCACGCGGGCCGCGCCGACGACGCCCATGGGGCTGTCCTGCTTGCGCTCGGCCCCGTTGAAGGCGGCGTTCCACAGGTCCGGGACCTTGCCGGGGAGGTCGAGGAGGGACTGGGCGCCGGCCTCCATCATCTCGCCCATGCGGCTGACGGACTGGCCGAAGGTCTGGGGGACGTAGCCGACGGCGGGGGCGAAGCCGAGGAAGCCGGCGGTGACGTACTGGTCCTTGACGTAGCGGCCGTCGGCGTCGGTCTTGGCGACCTTGTTCTCGATCAGGTTCGCGTGCAGGTCCAGGCGCTGTCCGGCCCGCTCCACGGTGATCACGGCCGGTCCGACCGTGGCGCGGATGTCCTTCTGGAGGACGGACCAGTCGCTCACCGGGCGGCCGTTGAAGGCGACGATCCGGTCCTCGGCCCGCAGCCCCGCGGCCTTGGCCGGGGCGGCCGGGTCGCCGGGGGCGCACTTGTCGCGCTTCTCGCTCTGCTGGATGACGCAGTCGGAGACGGAGCTGACGGTGGTGGTCTGGGTGTTCAGCCCGAAGGTCATCAGGGTGGTGAGGAAGATCGCCACGGCCAGGACCAGGTTCATGAACGGTCCGGCGAACATCACGATGACGCGCTTCCACGGCCGGCGCGTGTAGAACAGCCGGCTCTCGTCCCCGGGCTGGAGCTCCTCGTACGCGGCCGAGCGCGCGTCCTCGATCATCGACCGGAACGGCGAGGTCGAGCGGGCGGTGACCCGGCCGTCGTCGCCGGGGGGGAACATGCCGATCATCCGGATGTAGCCGCCCATCGGGACGGCCTTGATGCCGTACTCGGTCTCGCCCTTGCGGCGCGACCAGATGGTCGGCCCGAAGCCGACCATGTACTGCGGCACCCGGATGCCGAACAGCTTGGCCGTGGAGAGGTGGCCGAGCTCGTGCCAGGCGATGGAGACCAGCAGGCCGAACGCGAAGAGCACGACCCCCAGTACCGTCATCAAAGCCGTCATGCGCCCGCCTCCACGGCGGCCCGCGCCGCCATCTCCCGTGCCCGGGCCCTGGCCCAGGTCTCCGCTTCGAGGACGTCCTGGACGGTGAGGGAAGTTCCCGTCCGCGGCGTCCCGTGCTCATCGACCACTGCGGAGACCGTATCCATGATTGCTGTGAACGGCAGCCGGCCGGCGAGGAAGGCTTCGACGCATTCCTCGTTCGCCGCGTTGAAGACGGCGGGGGCGGTACCGCCCAGGGTGCCCACGTGCCGGGCGAGGCCGACGGAGGGGAAGGCTTCGGTGTCCAGGGGGAAGAACTCCCAGGTGGACGCCTTCGTCCAGTCGAAGGCGGGGGCCGCGTCCGGCACCCGCTGCGGCCAGCCGAGACCGATCGCGATGGGGCCGCGCATGTCCGGCGGGGTGGCCTGGGCGAGGGTGGAGCCGTCCGAGAACTCGACCATCGAGTGGACGTACGACTGGGGGTGGACGACGACCTCGATCCGGTCGAAGGGGATGTCGTAGAGCAGGTGCGCCTCGATGACCTCCAGCCCCTTGTTGACCAGGGTGGCCGAGTTGACCGTGATGACCGGCCCCATGGCCCAGGTGGGGTGCGCGAGGGCGTCCTGGACGGTGACCGAGGCCAGCTCCGCGCGGGTGCGGCCGCGGAAGGGGCCGCCGGAGGCGGTGACGACCAGCTTGCGGACATCGGCCCGGGTGCCGGCGGCGAGGGCCTGGAAGAGGGCCGCGTGCTCGGAGTCCACGGGGATGATCTGGCCGGGCGCGGCAAGGGCCTTGACCAGCGGGCCGCCGACGATCAGCGACTCCTTGTTGGCCAGCGCGAGGGTGCGGCCGGCCCGGAGCGCGGCGAGGGTGGGCGCCAGGCCGATGGAGCCGGTGATGCCGTTGAGCACGGTGTGGCAGGGCGAGGCGGCGAGTTCGGCCGCGGCGTCGGGTCCGGCGAGGATCTCCGGCAGCGGCTCGGAGGGCCCGTACGCGGCGCTCAGCGCCTCCTTCAGGGCCGGTACGGCGTCCTCCCGGGCGACGGCCACGGTCCGCACCCGCAGCCGGCGGGCCTGCTCCGCCAGGAGGGCGGTGCGGCCGCCCGCGGCGGACAGCGCGGTGACCCGGAAGCGGTCCGGGTTGCGCAGGGCGAGGTCGATGGCCTGGGTGCCGATGGACCCGGTCGACCCGAGGATGACGATGTCCCGGCGGCCGGCCGCGGCGTCGAAGAGGAGGTGCGGGTCGGCGAGGGGGGCTGGACTGTCGCTCATGCCCCCCATTGTTGCCGCTCCTCAGGGGCGTTTGGACACGGAGTCCCCGTCCGTGACCCGGGCGAGGAGTTCGGGCAGGGTGCCGGCGAACTCGGGCAGGGCGCGGGCCGCACGCCACCATGCCCGCGCGTCCTCGCCGAGGGCCGCGGCGAAGAGCCGGTCGGCCTCGGCGCGGGCGGCGAGCACCGCGGCCGGGCGGTCGTGGCGGTCGGGGTGGCCGGTGTCGCCGAGCCACTGGTCCTCGTCCAGGGCCCAGCAGGCGGGCACCTTGTGCCGGATGACGTCGGCCCCGGTGAGCAGGGAGCGGTCCAGGCAGTCGCGGACCCAGCGGACGTCCTCGGCGGCGGTGTCCATGGGCACGGCCAGGCTCACGAGGGCCAGCTCCCGCTCCCAGGCCCCGGCCGGCTCGGTGTGGGCCGTCTCCGGCGCGAGGTGGCGCACGGCGCGGGCCAGCGCCGGGTCGTGCCGTACGGCCCCGGGCGCGGCCGGCGCGCCCGCGGCCAGGGCGGCCGCCAGCTCGGGCAGGGTTCCGGGGAAGCCGGCGGCGCGGTGGGGCAGCTCGGCCCACAGCCGGGGGTCCTCGCCGAGCGGGGCGCGCAGGGCCCGGTGCACGGCCGACTGCATCTCGGCCTGCTCGGGCAGGGTCCAGCGCAGGCCCCGGGTGACGGGGAGGTGCCCGAGGAGCAGGGTGCGGGCGGCGGGGGCCACGTGGGCGACGAGTTCGTCGCAGGTCAGCAGGCCCATGCGGACGGCGCGGACGGCGGGCCGGTACCAGTGGCGCCCGTACGCCGGGCCACCGCGCGCGTCGAGCAGCGCGAGGCCCTCCTCGCGGGTCAGGCCGCCGGCCAGCAGGAGCGCCTCGGCGGCGCCGGCCGGCAGCGGGTCGCGGGCGTGCTCGCGCAGCAGCTGGGCGGCGTCGAGGTCGTGCGGCATGCGCAGCAGGGTGAGCGGGACGCGGGGGCGGCGGCCGTGGCGGCGCAGCAGGGCGGTCAGCTCGCCGGTGGTGAACGGGCCGGGGCCGGTCTGGGCGAGCAGTTCAGGTGAGGGGCCGGGCCGGGCGGCGTAGCGGGCGGGGCCGGGCAGTCCGGGCAGGGGGCGGCCGACGACGTGGGGGTTGCGGGCGATGAGGTGCCGGTCGGCGTCGGTGCCGTGGCGCAGCAGGAGGGTGACGGCCGTGGCGGGCAGCCACTCGTCGCGGCACAGGTACCGGCGGGTGGGCCCGTCGAGCCGGTCGAGGAGGGCGGCGACGACCTGCTGCGGTGCGTGGCGCAGCAGGTGCGCCACGCACCGGGCCAGCCGTCTGCCGGCCCGGTCGTCCTCGGCCGTCGCCATCGTCCTCGTCCGCCTCGCGCTCGTACCCGTGCTCGTACGTGCGTCCGAGCTGGTGCCGATGATGGCAGGTCAGCGGAACGGACGGTGAACGTTTTCCACCGCGGACGGGCCGGGTGAGGCGTCCGCGATCCAGGGGCCGTCGCCGGAGGGGTCGAGGACGCCCTCCTCCAGCCAGGTGTAGGTGCCGGAGAGGACGCCCTGGACCACCTTGTGGTCGAGGTCGTCGGTGTTGGCCCACAGCCGGCCGAAGAGCTCCTCGACGCGCAGCCGGGACTGGTGGCAGAAGGCGTCGGCGAGCTGGTACGCCTCGCGGCCGTGGTCGCCGGCGGCGCGCAGGTGCTCGGCGCGCACGCAGGCCGCGCTCATCGCGAAGAGCTCGGCGCCGATGTCGACGACCCGGCCGAGGAAGCCCTGTTTGGTCTCCATGCGGCCCTGCCAGCGGGCCATGGCCAGGAACATGGCCCGGGCGAGGCGGCGGCTGCCTCGTTCGACGTAGCGCAGGTGGGTGGCGAGGTCGGGGTGGCCGGCCGGGTGGAACTCGCGGTAGGTGCCGGGGAGCTGGCCGGGGCCGGTGGCGAGTTTCGGGAGCCAGCGGGCGTAGAAGCCGGCGGCGCGGGCGCCGGCCCTGGCCTTGTCGCCGAGGGCCTTGTCGGGGTCGATGAGGTCGCCGGCGACGGAGAGGTGGGCGTCGACGGCCTCCCGGGCGATCAGCAGGTGCATGATCTCGGTGGAGCCCTCGAAGATCCGGTTGATGCGCAGGTCGCGCAGGAGCTGTTCGGCGGGAACGGCCCGTTCGCCGCGCGCGGCGAGGGACTCGGCGGTCTCGAAGCCGCGTCCGCCGCGGATCTGGACCAGGTCGTCGGCCATCCTGCAGGCCATCTCGGAGCCGTACAGCTTGGCGAGGGCGGCCTCGATCCGGATGTCGTTGCGGTCCTCGTCGGCCATCTGGGAGGCGAGGTCGACCACGGCCTCCAGGGCGAAGGTGGTGGCCGCGATGAAGGAGATCTTGACGCCGACGGCCTCGTGCCGGGCGACCGGGCGGCCCCACTGCTCGCGGACCCCGGACCATTCGCGGGCGATCTTCAGGCACCACTTGCCCGCGCCGACGCACATGGCGGGCAGCGACAGCCGGCCGGTGTTGAGGGTGGTCAGCGCGATCTTCAGGCCGGCGCCCTCGGCGCCGATCCGCTGGGACGCGGGCACGCGGACCCGGTGGAAGCGGGTGACGCCGTTCTCCAGGCCGCGCAGGCCCATGAAGGCGTTGCGGTGCTCGACGGTGATCCCCGGCGAGTCGGCCTCGACGACGAAGGCGGTGATCCCGCCCCGGTGGCCCTCCGACTTGGGTACGCGGGCCATCACCACGAGCAGGTCGGCGACCACCCCGTTGGTGGTCCACAGCTTCACCCCGTCGAGGACGTAGGTGTTCTCGTCCTCCGGGTCGGGGACGGCGGTGGTGGCCAGGCGTGCCGGGTCGGAGCCGACGTCGGGCTCGGTGAGCAGGAAGGCGCTGATCGCGGTGGTGGCGCAGCGCGGCAGGTAGGCGTCCTTCTGTTCCTTGGTGCCGAACATCTTCAGCGGCTGGGGGACGCCGATGGACTGGTGGGCGGAGAGCAGGGCGCCGATGGCCGGGCTGACGGAGCCGATGAGGGCGAGCGCCTTGTTGTAGTACACCTGGGTGAGGCCCAGGCCCCCGTACTCGGGGCTGATCTTCATGCCGAGGGCGCCGAGCTCCTTGAGCCCGCGCACCGTCTCGTCGGGGATGCGCGCCTCGCGTTCGATGCGGGGCCCGTCGATCTCGTTCTCGCAGAAGTCCCGCAGCCGGGCGAGGAACGCCTCGCCGCGCCGGACGTCCTCGTCGGCGGGGAGCGGGTGGGGGTGGATCAGGTCGAGCCGGAAGCGGCCGAGGAAGAGCTCCTTGGCGAAGCTGGGCTTGCGCCAGTGCTGCTCCCGGGCCGCTTCGGCGACCTGGCGTGCCTCGCGCTCGGTCACCTTGGGCTGTACGGGCTGTGTTGCCGACATCCGGGTCCTCACCTCGCCGCATCGGGGGCTTCCGGTCGGTTGCCTGTGAGTCGTACCCGTTTCGGGGGCGGGGGATTCGGGGGGTGTGGCAAAAGGGGGACGGCCGGAGCCCCCGCACAGTAGGCTCCGGCCGTCGGTCTGTGACCGTACGAGTCGGTCAGATGTCGAGGCCCGTGAGGACCAGGACGCGCTCGTACGTGTAGTCGTCCATCGCGTAGCGGACGCCCTCGCGGCCCACGCCCGACTGCTTGACGCCGCCGTACGGCATCTGGTCGGCCCGGTACGAGGGGGCGTCGCCGATGATGACACCGCCGACCTCGAGCTCGCGGTGGGCGCGGAAGGCGACCTGGATGTCGCGGGTGAAGACGCCGGTCTGCAGGCCGAACTTCGAGTCGTTGACGGCGGCGAACGCCTCGTCGGTGTTCTCGGCCCTGGTGAGGGTCAGGACCGGGCCGAAGACCTCCTCGGTGGCGAGCTTGACGCCGGCCGGGACCTCCGCGAGGACGGTCGGCTCGACCGTGGCGCCGTCGCGGCGGCCGCCGGTGAGCAGCTTGGCGCCGGCGGAGACGGCCTCGTCCACCCAGGCTTCGACGCGCTTGGCGGCGTCCTCGGAGACCAGCGGGCCGACGTCGGTGGCGTCGTCGGCGGGGTCGCCGGTGACCTGGGCCTGGACCTTCGCGACGACCTTCTCGACGAGGCGGTCGTAGACGGAGGCGTCGGCGATCACGCGCTGCACGGAGATGCAGGACTGGCCGGCCTGGTAGTTCGAGAAGGTCGCGATGCGGGTCGCGGCCCAGTCGAGGTCGGCTTCGGAGGACCAGTCGGCGAGGACCACGGCCGCGGCGTTGCCGCCGAGCTCCAGGGTGCAGTGCTTGTGGGGCACCGACTGCTGGATGGCGTAGCCGACGGTGTCGGAGCCGGTGAAGGAGATGACCGGGAGGCGGTCGTCCTTGACCAGGGCCGGCATCTTGTCGTTGGCGACCGGCAGGACCGACCAGGAGCCGGCCGGGAGGTCGGTCTCGGCGAGGAGCTCACCGAGGATCAGACCGGACAGCGGGGTGGCCGGGGCGGGCTTGAGGATGATCGGCGCGCCGACGGCGATGGCGGGGGCCACCTTGTGGGCGCACAGGTTCAGCGGGAAGTTGAACGGCGCGATGCCGAGGACCGGGCCCTTGACGAAGCGGCGGGTCAGGGCGAGGCGGCCGACGCCGCCGGCGTCGGTGTCCAGGCGCTGGGCGTCTCCGCCGTTGAAGCGGCGGGCCTCTTCGGCGGCGAAACGGAACACGGACACCGCACGGCCGACCTCGCCGCGCGCCCACTTGACCGGCTTGCCGTTCTCGGCGGAGATCAGCTGGGCGATCTCCTCGGTGCGCTCGGCGAGCCGCTTGGACACGTGGTCCAGGGCGGCGGCCCGTACGTGGGCGGGGGTGGCGGAGAACTCCGCCGTCACGGCGTGCGCCGCGGCCACGGCCTCTTCCACCTGGGCGTCGGTGGGCACGCTGACGGTGCCGACGAGCCGGCCGTCCCACGGGTTGTGGACGTCGAAGCTGTCCTCGCCGGTGGCCTGGCGGCCGGCGAGCCAGAAGGCGTGGGTGGAAGTCATGCGAATCCCGGCCCTTCGGTGTGTGCTGGGGGCACCTCCCAGCGGTAGCTGGGGGCGGGTCCTTGTCCCCACCACGGTAGGACTCCGCCGGGCATTCGGCGTTTAGCCGCGTTGGAGCGCCGCACGCGGGCGCTGCGCCGCTTTGTCAGTGTTGCGCCGGAGCGGCCGCTCCCCCGGGGCCCGCAAGGAGTCAGCGGGAGGCCGGGCCGGCCTTCAGGGCGAGCCACAGCTCCATGCGGACGTCGGGGTCGTCCAGGGAGCGGCCGAGGATCTCCTCGACCCGCTTCATCCGGTACCGCAGGGTGTGCCGGTGCACGCCCAGGTCGGCGGCGGCCGCGTCCCACTGCCCGTGCCGGGCGAGCCACGCCTGGAGGGAGGCGACGAGGTCCCCGCGCCCGGTGGCGTCGTGCTCGCGCAGGGCCCGCAGCGTGCCCTCCGCGAAGGCCCGTACGGCCTCGTCGGCCAGGAGCGGCAGGACCGATCCGGCGGCGAGGTCCTCGTGCTCGACCAGGGGCCGCCCGCGCCGCCGGGCCACGGCCAGCGCCTGCTCGGCCTGTTTGAAGGCGGCCGCCACCCCCTCCGGCACGGCCGCCGCGGAGAGCCCCACGACCAGCTCGTCCGGTTCCGGCCCGGTGCTCTCCCGCCCGCGCCGGGACTCCTGCGCCTCGGCGTGGTCGGCGCACGCCTGCACCGCCGCTCCCCCGTCGGCGGCGAGCACCACCAGCCGTCCGGGTTCCGGCACCACCAGCAGCGCCTCCCCGGCCCGCGCGGCCGCCGACTCCACGGCGTCGGCCAGCAGCGCCAGCCCCTCCGGCTGGGCCGTCCCCGGCAGGGCGGGCTCGGCGACGACGATCCGGAACGGCGCCTCCAGCAGGGCCCCGTACAGGTCCCCGGCAACCGCCCGGGCGTGCCCGGCCTCCCCCTCCAGCAGCATCCGCAGCACCGCCGCGCCGAGCCGGGACTCCGCGTCGTGCAGGGACCGCGAGCGTTCGGTGGTCAGGGTCAGCAGGGCGACGGCGGAGTGCACGGCGTACCGCTCGGCGGTGCCCAGCGGGGCGGCCGTCCCCACGGCGAGGGCCCCCCGGGCCCGCCGGCCGGTGCCGAGGGACTGCAGCTCGACCCGGTCCTCCGCACCGCCCACCACCGCGCTCGCGGGCGCCGGCCGCTCGCGCAGCCGCTCGACGTCGGGGGTGAGCCGGGCGGCCCGGCGCGCGGCCCAGTCGGGAGCGGCGGCGACGACGGCGCCGGAGGTGTCGTACAGCGCGGCCCAGCCGTGCACGTGGGCCGCGAGCTTCGCCAGCAGGTCGGCGGGGCCGTCGGAGGACAGGGCCGCCCGGGTCAGCTCCCGCTGCGCCTCGAAGCCCGCGGTCACGGCCCGGTACTGGTCGGCCGCGAGGGCCGCCGAGACGGCCTTGCTGATGGCGAGGAACGGGGTGCGCCGGGGCACCTCCAGCAGCGGCAGGTCCTCGTCCCGGGCGGCCTGCACCAGCGCCTCGGGGACCGCCTCGTAGTTGACCCCGACGGCGAAGCCGATCCCGACGACCCCGGCGGCCGCGAGGCGCCGTACGTAGCGCCGCATCTCCTCGGGGTCCTCGGCGTCCAGCTTCATGGCGGTGACCAGGAGCAGCTCGCCGCCCTCCATGTAGGGGACGGGGTCGGCGAGCTCGCTGACGTGGGCCCAGCGCACGGGGGTGTCGAGGCGGCTCTCCCCCGCCCGGACGCTGAGCTTGAGCGCCGAGTGCTGGACGAGCGAGGCGAGGGTGAGCGGCATCGGGTACCAGGGGCCTTCGGAGCGGGGGAGGGCGGGGCTGCGGGCGGGGGCGGCGGGCGGGCGGGGCGTCCCCGATCCTGGGGCTCGCACCGTCCGGGGATTGCTCCACGCCGTATGAACGACCCCCATCGATTCTGCCACCCCGTACGGGTCCTCTCAGCTCGTGCCGGCCAGCCGCAGCAGAAGCGGAGCCGCTCGTTCCCCCCTGACGGAGGTCAGGGAGAGCACCGCGCACCCGGGCGGTACGGCGTGCGCCAGCTCGGAGGCGGACCAGCGCTCGCGCTCCACCTGGCGGACGGTGACCGCGTCGGTGGTGACGGCCTTGCCGGTGACCATCTTGCGGAAGGCGTGGATGGCCCGGGTCAGCGGCTGGTCGGCGAAGACGGTGCGGTGGGTGACGTCGCGGGTCTCGACCCACTCGGTGCCCCACGCCTCGGCGAAGCGCTGTCCGTCCCAGGTGGTCACCCCGGAGAAGGCCATCCGGCAGCCGACCGCGCCGAGCAGCGGGGTGCGCAGGGCCTCCGGTACGTCGTCCAGCGAACGCAGCGAGAGCAGGACCCCGGCGTTCGCCGAGCGCAGCCGCTGGATGCCGCGGACGGTCTCGGGGGTGAGGGTGTGGGAGGCGTCGTCGAGAGCGAGGAAGGCGAACAGCGAGCGGTCGGCGCGGGCGGCGGCGGAGGCGTTGAACTGGGCGAGCAGCAGCCGGGCCAGCATCCGGGAGGCATCGGCGTGCCCGCGTTCGGGCAGGTCCACGCGGACCCGGACGGGGTGTTCGAGGGCACGCAGGGAGAAGGGCCGTCCGCGGCCGGTGGTGTCGAAGAAGCCGGCGAAGGCGGGCCGGTCGAGGAGGGCGATCCGGTCGGCGAGGGCCGGGCCGGGGTCGCCGTGAGCCCCGTACTGGCGCTCGCGCGCGTCGAGCTCGCGGAGCATCGCCTGCTGCCCGGCGCCCTCCAGGGCCTGGCGCAGGGAGGTGACGGCGGTGGGCACCCCGTCGAGCAGCTCGCGCAGCTCGGGCACGGCGGGGAAGCGGCCGTGCGCCGCGCGGAACGGGCCGAGGAGCTGGGCGAGGGCGGTGGCGGCACGGCGCACGTCGGCGCCGGGGACGTCGGCGACGAGGGCCTCGGCGAGGAGCGCGGCGGCCTCGTCGCAGTCGCCGGTGCCGCCGTAGAGGTCGAGGTCGTGGACGGAGTCGGGGTCGCCGACGCGGACGACGATGTCGTAGGCGGCGTCGGGGCCGAGCCGGGAGCCGGCGGCGCCGACGGCGATGACGGCGGCCTGCCCGGCCAGTGCCTGGAGCGCGAGCGACTCGACGACGGGGCGCACCAGGCGGGCGGTCTTCCCGCTGCCGGAGGGGCCGACGGCCAGCAGGGAGGTCCCGAGCACGTCGGGGCCGAGGCCGACTCCGGTGCCGCGGCGGGCGTAGGGGTTGCGCTCCTGGTCCTCGACGGTGCCGAGGAGCACCTGGCGGGCGAGGAGGTCGTGCCGGGCGGCCCGCACGGGCAGGTCCCGGTCGCCGGAGGGGTGGACGCAGGCGGCGGCGCCCTTGTCGCGGACGGCGTCGGCGAAGGCGCGCAGCCGGGTGGGGTCGGCGCGGACGCCCTCCCAGGCACGGCGGATCCGCGCGTAGTCGACGTCATTCATCCGCCCACCCCGCACCTCCCCCCCCAGCCGCTCGGCCACCTCCCCGAGCCCGGCGTCCCGCAACTCGGGCCAGGAAACGGGGTCGGCGACGGGCTCCGCCAGGGGCACGGGGGCGGCCTTGAAGCGCTCCTCGGGGGCGGACTTGAGGGCGAGGCGGGTGAAGAAGGCGACGACCGGGGTAAGCGCGACCGTGAACACGAGGACGGTGAACGCCACCTGTTCACCCTTGCTCAGGTCCGTCAGGGTGAGGTGGGTGCCGAGGAGATCGACGACGGGAATGGTCCCGTTCCAGATCAGCAGTCCGACGAACAGTGCTCCGGCCGCGGCCCCCGCCGTTCGGGCCCGCCGACCGCGCGCGGCGACGAGCCGTTCGAAGGCCAGACCCCAGGAGCCGAGGCGGCTGAACCACATCACCAGCGCCGCCGTCAGCACGATCACATACGCCTGCAATGCGGCTTCGGCACGGCCGTCGACGGGTCCGCCGCCCAGCGGCTTCCACCAGTCGTCCGGGGTCAGGAGCCTCACCGGGACGTCGACGTACGGGATGTAGCGGTTGGTGATCAAGGACCACACCAGCACGCACGCCAGAAACGAGATCACCGCCCCGCTCAGCAGCGACCGGTCGGTGGCGGGGTCCGCCGCGCTCCCCTTGCGCGGGGCGTACCCGAACCGCCAGACCCCCGGCTCCGCCGGCGGGCGCGGGGTGCGGAGCCAGTCCGCCAGCGGGGCGCCGGCCGTCGGCGCGTGGCGGGGTTTCGGGGGGGTGGGCGGAAGTGGGGGTGGGACGTGTCCCGCGCGGGTTGCTCCGTCGTAGGTGCCCTCGCTGTCCATGAACCCCTGCCCCCTGCCGTTCCTGTAACGCCGCGGCGCCCAATCTAGTGCCCGGCCCGCCACTTGGGCCCGCACCCCGCCCCGATCCGCGGGCCCCGCGCCGCCCGCCCTCTATGGCCGTCGCGGACAAGGACACGCGGACACCACTCCCTAACGGAGCATGCCTTACCCCCTCCCCCGGGCCTAGCCTGCGGACAAAGACACAAGTGCGTCCGAAAACACCCCCCAGGGAGCCCTCTATGACCGCTGTTCCGCAGGAGCGCCGTATCGTCACCGCGATCCCCGGCCCCAAGTCGCAGGAGCTTCAGGCCCGCCGCCTTTCGACGGTGGCCGGCGGCGTGGGCTCCGTGCTCCCCGTCTTCACGGCGCGTGCGGGCGGCGGCATCATCGAGGACGTCGACGGCAACCGCCTGATCGACTTCGGCTCCGGCATCGCCGTGACCTCCGTCGGCGCCTCCGCCGAGGCCGTCGTGCGCCGCGCCTCCGCGCAGCTCGCGGACTTCACCCACACCTGCTTCATGGTCACCCCCTACGAGGGCTACGTCGAGGTCTGCGAGGCCCTCGCCGAGCTGACCCCCGGCACCCACGCCAAGAAGTCGGCCCTGTTCAACTCGGGCGCCGAGGCCGTCGAGAACGCCGTCAAGATCGCCCGTGCGTACACCAAGCGCCAGGCCGTCGTCGTCTTCGACCACGGCTACCACGGCCGTACGAACCTCACGATGGCGCTGACGGCGAAGAACATGCCGTACAAGCAGGGCTTCGGTCCGTTCGCCCCCGAGGTCTACCGCGTGCCGGTCGCCTACGGCTACCGCTGGCCCACCGGTGCCGAGAACTGCGGCCCCGAGGCCGCCGCCCAGGCGATCGACCAGATCACCAAGCAGATCGGCGCCGAGAACGTCGCCGCGATCATCATCGAGCCGGTCCTCGGCGAGGGCGGCTTCATCGAGCCGGCCAAGGGCTTCCTCCCGGCGGTCGTGAAGTTCGCCAACGAGAACGGCATCGTCTTCGTCGCGGACGAGATCCAGTCCGGCTTCTGCCGCACCGGCCAGTGGTTCGCGTGCGAGGACGAGGGCATCGTCCCGGACCTGATCACCACCGCCAAGGGCATCGCGGGCGGTCTGCCGCTCGCCGCCGTGACGGGCCGCGCCGAGATCATGGACGCCGCGCACGCGGGCGGCCTCGGCGGCACCTACGGCGGCAACCCGGTGGCCTGCGCCGGTGCGCTGGGCTCCATCGAGACCATGAAGGAGCTCGACCTCAACGCCAAGGCGAAGAACATCGAGTCGATCATGAAGTCGCGCCTCTCCGCCATGCAGGAGAAGTACGACATCATCGGCGACATCCGCGGCCGCGGCGCCATGATCGCGATCGAGCTCGTCAAGGACCCGGCGTCCAAGACCCCCTTCCCGGAGGCGGCCGGCGCGCTCGCCAAGGCGTGCCACGCCGAGGGCCTGCTCGTCCTCACCTGCGGCACCTACGGCAACGTGCTGCGCTTCCTGCCGCCGCTGGTCATCAGCGACGAGCTGCTGAACGAGGGCCTGGACCTCATCGAGGCGGCGTTCGCGGCCATCGGCACGGACGTCTGAGCGAACCGCCGAACACAGGAGCCCGCCGGTACCGCCGGTAACGGTCGGGCGCTGTGAAGAAGCTGTGGGGGGCCGATGACAAGAGGCCGTTCCTGCTGTCGGTCCCCCCTCGGCTGCCGTACGGTTTCTGCAGATGAGTGAGACAGACCGCTCCCGGGCAACCGGGGGCGACACCGGTACCGGGCTTCCCCAGCGCCGTACTGGGCATGCGTTCGCGCACACTCCTCTCCGATCGGACGGCCGTCCGCCCCACACCCCCCGGGGCGTACGGCAACCCGATCCGGGCGGCCGTCCCGGAACCATCCCCCCTGTTCCGGGACGGCCGGCCTCTTTTCTCCCTCTGGCCACGGCGGCCTCCTGCGCCGCCCTGTTCGCCCTGATCACCTGGCAGGTCCTCGCCGCGGGACCGCTGCTGACCTGGGACCGGGAGCTGAGCCGCGCCCTGGTGCGCACCGTCCCCGACGCCGTCACCGAGCGCCTCGCGGACCTGGGGAACGTGCCGGTCGCCCTTCCCGTCCTCGTCCTGGCCATGGCGTACGCCGTCCGGCGCGGCCACCGCCTCGCCGCCCTCGCGGCCGGTGCGGCGATGGCCCTGGTGCCGGCGCTGGTCGTGCCCCTGAAGGAGTGGACCGCCCGCCCGGGCCCGCTGGAGCCCTGGGCCGCCGGCTACTACCCCTCGGGTCACACCGCCACGGCCCTGACGGCGTACACGGCCGCCGCCCTGCTCCTCACGCCGTACACCCGCCGCCGCTGGCCTCTGCCCGCCGCGGCCGCCCTGACGGCGCTCACCGCGACGGGTCTGGTGCTGCGCGGCTTCCACTGGCCCCTGGACGTCCTGGCCAGCCTCCTGATGTGCACGCCGCCGCTGCTGGGCGTGCGGTGGGCGGTCGGCCGGAGCGCGCGCCGGCGTTCCGGCTGAGCGCCACGGCCCTCAGCCCTCCCCCGCCAGGGTCCTGGCGGCCGCCTCGTGCAGGGCGAGCTCCAGCAGCGCCGGGTCGGTGAGGGTGCCCAGGCCGTCCGGGAGGTGCAGCCAGTGCGGGCCGCCCGTCGCCCGGCCGGGGTACGGGACCGCGATCCAGCTCCCGCGCCCCGCTCCCCGTACGCCGGTGCCGAGCCAGCCGGAAGCGGTGCCGGGAGGGACGAAGAAGCCGAGCCGGCCGCTGCGGCCCGCGGCGAGTACCGGGCCGGGCGGGGCGGGCAGCCGGCGCAGCACGCCGAGGGCGGCCCGGCCCAGCTCCCCCGGGGTGATCAGCAGGTCCCAGCGCACGCCGGCCGGCAGGAGCGCCACGCCGAGGGGGGACCGCTCCCACGCCCACCGGCAGGCCCCCGGGTCCGGCGCCGCCCCCGCCAGCCACTCCACTGCCGTCCTGGTTCCGGGGAACGCCATCGCCCGGCCTCCGTTCGTCTCGCGCGGTGAGGGTGTCTCACCGGGAGAGAGCGGGGCCGGGCGCCGCTATGACGCGGGTCGGGCTACTCCGTCGAGGTGAACACCCCGCAGCGCGGACCCGTTCAGCTGTCGAAGCCCAGGCCCAGGCGGTCCAGGGTCTTCAGCCACAGGTTGCGGTGGCCGCCCCGGGCGTCGGCGCGGGCCAGCGACCACTTGGTGAGGGCGATGCCGGTCCAGGCCAGGGGCTCGGGCGGGAAGGGCATGGGCTTGGACTTCACCATCTCCAGCCGGGTGCGCTCGGTGGAGAGCCCGTCCAGCAGGTCCAGCATCACTTCCGCCCCGAAGCGGGTGGCGCCGACCCCGAGTCCGGTGTAGCCGGCGGCGTAGGCCACCCGGCCGGAGTGCGCGGTGCCGAAGAACGCCGAGAAGCGGGAGCAGGTGTCGATGGCCCCGCCCCAGGCGTGGCTGAAGCGCACCCCCTCCAGCTGGGGGAAGGCGGTGAAGAAGTGTTCCGCCAGCTTGAGGTAGGTCTCGGGGCGGTGGTCGTACTCCGAGTCCAGCTTGCCGCGGTAGGGGTAGATCGCGTCGTAGCCGCCCCACAGGATCCGGTGGTCCCGGGTGATGCGGAAGTAGTGGAACTGGTTGGCGCTGTCGCCGAGCCCCGGCCGGTTCTTCCAGCCGACGGAGGCCAGCTGCTCCTCGGTCAGCGGCTCGGTCATCAGGGCGTAGTCGTACACCGGGACGGTGAACGGGCGCACCCGCCTGACCAGCGACGGGAAGATGTTGGTGCCCAGGGCGACCCGGCGCGCCAGGATCGTCCCGTACGGGGTCTGCACCGTCATCGCGGCGCCGGCCCGCGCCAGTTTCAGGCCGCGGGTGTTCTCGTAGATCCGCACGCCCTGCTCCAGGCAGGCCCGCTTCAGGCCCCAGGCCAGCTTGGCGGGGTTGAGCATGGCGACGCCGTCGCGGTCCCACAGGCCCGCGAGGAAGGTCGGGGAGTTGACCTCCGCGCGCAGGGCCTCGCCCTCCAGCCACGCGGAGCCGTCCGCGAGACCGAGCCTGAGGGCCTCCTCGTGCAGCGCGCGCAGCTCCTCGACCTGGTGCGGCTCGGTGGCCACGTCGATCTCGCCGGTGCGCTCGAAGTCGCAGTCGATGCCGTAGCGGGCGACCGCCTCCTCGATGGCGTCGAGGTTGCGGGCGCCGAGCTCCTCCAGCTTGGCGAGCTCGCCCGGCCAGCGGGCCAGGCCGTTGGCGAGGCCGTGGGTGAGGGAGGCCGCGCAGAAACCGCCGTTGCGGCCGGAGGCGGCCCAGCCCGCCTCCTTGCTCTCGATCAGTACGACGTCCCGGCCGGGGTCGCGCTCCTTGGCGAGCAGCGCGGTCCACAGGCCGCTGTAGCCGCCTCCGATGACCAGCAGGTCGCAGCGTTCGTCGGAGGTGAGGGCCGGCTGCGGATCGGGGCGGCCGGGGTCGTCCAGCCAGTACGAGACCGGCTTCGCTTCGGAAAGGGATTTCGCAACACTTCGCATGGCGACTGGGGCCATGTCTTCCAACTCCCTACAGGGCTCTACTTCGGTTGTGCCTTCTTGCGGCGGTTGCCGGCCCACTGGCCGGCGAGGACCACCAGCACCGCGATGACGAACATCGCCGTGCCGATGACGTTGATCTGCACGGGCGTACCGCGCTGGGCCGATCCCCACACGAACATGGGGAAGGTGACGGTGTTGCCCGAGTTGAAGTTGGTGATGATGAAGTCGTCGAAGGAGAGCGCGAAGGACAGCAGCGCGCCCGCCGCGATACCGGGGGCCGCGATCGGCAGGGTGACGCGCAGGAAGGTCTGCACGGGTCCCGCGTAGAGGTCGCGGGCGGCCTCCTCCAGCCTCGGGTCCATCGAGAGCACGCGCGCCTTGACGGCGGCGACGACGAAGCTGAGGCAGAACATCACGTGGGCGATCAGGATGGTCCAGAAGCCCAGCTGGATGCCCATGTTGAGGAAGAGGGCGAGCAGCGAGGCGGCCATCACGATCTCGGGCATGGCCATCGGCAGGAAGATCAGCGAGTTGACCGCCCCCCGGGCCCGGAAGCGGTAGCGCACCAGCGCGAAGGCGATGGCGGTACCGAGGACGGTGGCGCCGATGGTGGCCCACAGGGCGATCTGGAGGGAGAGCGCCAGGGAGCCGCACAGGTCGGCGACCCCGCAGGGGTCCTTCCAGGCGTCGAGGGAGAACTCCTGCCAGGCGTAGTTGAAGCGCCCGGTGGGGTTGTTGAAGGAGAACACGGTCACGACGACGTTCGGCAGGATCAGGTACGCGAGCGTGCCGAGGCCCGCGATGACGACGAGGTTGCGGCGCAGCCAACGCATCAGACCAGGTCCTCCGTTCCCGCTCGGCGGATGTAGACGGTGACCATGATCAGCACGATGGCCATGAGGATGAAGGACAGCGCGGCCGCCGTCGGGTAATCGAGGATCCGCAGGTACTGCGACTGGATGACGTTGCCGATCATCCGGGTGTCCGTCGAGCCGAGCAGCTCGGCGTTGACGTAGTCGCCGCTCGCGGGGATGAAGGTCAGCAGGGTCCCGGAGACCACGCCCGGCATGGAGAGCGGGAAGGTCACCTTGCGGAACACCGTGGCCGGGGTGGCGTACAGGTCGCCGGCGGCCTCGTGGAGGCGGGTGTCGATGCGCTCCAGCGAGGTGTAGAGCGGCAGCACCATGAAGGGCAGGAAGTTGTAGGTCAGACCGCAGACCACCGCGAGCGGGGTGGCCAGCACCCGGCTCCCCTCGGTGATGCCGAGCCAGCTGGTGACGTCCAGGAAGCCGACCGCGTGGAGGACGCCGACGACGGGGCCGCCGTCGGCCAGGATCGTCTTCCAGGCGAGGGTGCGGATCAGGAAGCTGGTGAAGAACGGGGCGATGACCAGGACCAGCAGGAGGTTGCGCCAGCGGCCCGCCTTGAAGGCGATCAGATAGGCCAGCGGGTAGCCCAGCAGCAGGCACAGGACCGTCGCGGTGCCGGCGTAGGCCAGGGAGCGCAGGAACTGCGGGAGGTACTCGGTGAAGGCGTCCCAGTAGGTCTGGAAGTGCCAGGTGACCTTGAAGCCCTCTTCGAGGGAGCCGGTCTGCACGGAGGTGGACGCCTGGTAGACCATCGGCAGCACGAAGAAGACGAGCAGCCAGACGATGCCGGGCAGCAGCAGCCAGTACGGGATCAGGCGCTTGCGCAGCGAGGCCCGGTGGACCGGGGGACCGTCCGGGGCGGCGGTCTGCGGGGGCGCGGCGGTGGCGGTCACGCGCTCTCCCCGACCGTCTCGATGCCGGCCTCGATGTCCTGGTCGGCGTCCAGGCCAAAGGTGTGCTCGGGGTTCCAGTGCAGGACCACCTCGGCGCCGGGGACCAGGCGGGCGTCGCGCTCGATGTTCTGGACGTAGACCTCCAGCTCGGCGCAGACCGGGCTGTCGATGACGTACTGGGTGGAGACGCCGATGAAGGAGGAGTCGGCTATCTTCCCGGCGATCGTGTTGCGGCCGGCGGCGATGGTGTGCGCGTCCTCGGCCGGGACCAGGGAGATCTTCTCGGGACGCACGCCGACCAGCAGCTTTCCGCCGGTACGGGGCGTGGTCGAACATCGGGCGGCCGGCAGCCGGAGCGTGGCGCCGGAGGCCGAGACGGTCACGTCGGAGCCGGCGGACTCCACCGATGCCTGGATCAGGTTGGAGGTGCCGAGGAAGTTCGCGACGAAGGTGGTGCGCGGGTTCTCGTAGAGCTCGGCGGGGGCGCCCAGCTGTTCGACGCGTCCGCCGTTCATCACCGCGACCGTGTCGGCCATCGTCATGGCCTCCTCCTGGTCGTGGGTGACGTGCACGAAGGTGATGCCGACCTCGGTCTGGATCCGCTTGAGCTCCAGCTGCATCTGGCGGCGCAGCTTGAGGTCGAGGGCGCCGAGGGGCTCGTCGAGGAGGAGGACCTGGGGGTGGTTGATGAGGGCGCGGGCGACGGCCACGCGCTGCTGCTGGCCGCCGGAGAGCTGGTGGGGCTTCTTGCGGGTGTGCTCGCCGAGCTGGACGAGGTCGATCATGTCCTCGACCTGCTTCTTGACCGACTTCATGCCGCGGCGGCGCAGGCCGAAGGCGATGTTCTCGAAGATGTCCATGTGCGGGAAGAGCGCGTAGCTCTGGAAGACGGTGTTCACCGGGCGCTTGTACGGCGGCAGGTGGGTGACCTCGCGTTCGCCGAGGCTGATGGTGCCGGTGGAGGGCTCCTCCAGGCCGGCGATCATGCGCAGGGTGGTGGTCTTCCCGCATCCCGAGGCGCCGAGCAGGGCGAAGAAGGAGCCCTGGGGGATGGTGAGGTCCAGTGGGTGCACGGCGGTGAAGGAGCCGTAGTGCTTGCTGATCCCGGCGAGGCGGACGTCGCCGCTCGCGGTGGTGTCGGTCATGGGCCTGGGCCTTCGGTGGTGTGTCGTGGGAGGGGGACGGGGCGCGGCGGAGGGCCGGCCGGGGGGCCGGTCAGGCGCCGATGAGCTTGGCGAACTTCTCCTCGTACGCCGTCTCTTCCTCGCTGCTGAGGGAGCGGAAGGCGCGGGCCTTGGCGGCCATCTCCTTGTCCGGGACGATCAGGGGGTTGTCCGCCAGCTCCGGCTTGATCTTGGCGAGCTCGTCCTTGACCCCGTCGACCGGGCAGACGTAGCTGATGAAGGCGGCCAGCTGCGCCGCCACCGCGGGCTCGTAGTAGTAGTCGATGAGCTTCTCGGCGTTGGCCTTGTGCCGGGCCTTGGCGGGGACCAGCAGGTTGTCGCTGGAGGTGATGTAACCGGCGGCCGGGATGGCGTACTTGATGTCGGGGTTGCCGGCCTGGAGCTGGATGACGTCGCCCGCCCAGGCGAGGCAGGCCGCCAGGTCGCCCTTGTCGAGGTCGGCGGTGTAGTCGTTGCCGGTGAAGCGGCGGATCTGCTGGGTGTCGACGCCCTTCTGGAGGCGGCCGATGGCGGCGTCGTAGTCCGCGGTGGTGAACTTCGCCGGGTCCTTGCCCTGGTCGAGCAGGGTCATGCCGACGGTGTCGCGCATCTCGGTGAGGAAGCCGACGCGGCCCTTGAGGGTGGGGTCGTCGAGCAGCTGGGTGACGGAGTCGACCTTCTTGCCGCCGGTGGCCTTGGCGTTGTAGGCGATGACGGTGTCGATGCCGGTCCAGGGGTAGCTGTGGGCGCGGCCCGGGTCCCAGTCGGGGTTGCGGAACTGGGGGATCAGGTTGGCGTAGGCGTTGGGGAGGTGGGCGGGGTCCAGCTTCTGCGCCCAGCCGAGGCGGATGATGCGGGCGGCGAGCCAGTCGGTGACCACGATCAGGTCGCGGCCGGTGTCCTGGCCGGCGGCGAGCTGGGGGCGGATCTTGCCGAAGAACTCGACGTTGTCGTTGATGTCCTCGGTGTACTTGACCTCGATGCCGGTGCGCCGGGTGAACGCCTCCAGCGAGGGCCGGGACTTCTCGTCCTCGCTGGTGTCCATGTACTCGGTCCAGTTGGAGAAGTTGATCTCCTTCTCCTGCTCCGAGTGGTCGTCGGACGGGGCCGCCTGGCCGTCCGCGCGCTTGGCGGGCGGGATGCCGCAGGCGGTGAGGGCGGCGAGGCCGCCCAGGGTGAGCGCCCCGGCTCCGGAGGCGCGCAGCAGCGAGCGGCGGGTGAGGGCGCCGCGGCCACTGGTGAGGCTGCGCCGCATCGCGGCGAGTTGCGCCGCCGAGAGGCGGTCGGGCTCGAACTGCTCCATGCGCGTTGCCCTTTCGGGAAGGAGGGCCGCTGGTCGGGCGGCGGTGCCAGGCGGTGGTAGCCGCAGAATCGTTACGTCCGGTCCCCGAAGACGGTGCGGTGCCAGTCCTTGGCCGCTACCGCGGTGTTGTCGACCATCACATGCTTGACCTGCGTGTACTCCTCGAAAGAGTAAGAGCTCATGTCCTTGCCGAAGCCGCTCGCCTTGTAGCCCCCGTGCGGCATCTCGCTGATGATCGGGATGTGGTCGTTGACCCAGACGCAGCCCGCCTTGAGCTCGCGGGTGGCCCGGTTCGCCCGGTAGAGGTCCCGGGTCCAGGCGGAGGCGGCGAGCCCGTAGGGGGTGTCGTTGGCCAGGGCCAGGCCCTCCTCGTCGGAGTCGAAGGGCAGGGCGACGAGGACCGGGCCGAAGATCTCCGATTGCACGACCTCGCTGTCCTGGGCGGCGCCGGTGATCAGCGTGGGCCGGTAGTAGGCGCCCTCGGCGAGGTCCCCTCCGGGGATCTCCCCGCCGGTGACGACGGTGGCGTAGCCGCGGGCGCGCTCGACGAAGGCGGCGACGCGGTCGCGCTGGGCGTGCGAGACCAGCGGGCCGAGGTCGGTGCCGGGTGCGAACGGGTCGCCCAGGCGCACGGTCTCCATCAGCTCGGCTACGCGGGCGGTGAAGGCGTCGTAGAGGGGGCGCTGGACGTAGGCGCGGGTGGCGGCGGTGCAGTCCTGGCCGGTGTTGATCAGGGAGGCGGCGACGGCGCCGTGGGCGGCGGCCTCCACGTCGGCGTCGTCGAAGACCACGAAGGGGGCCTTGCCGCCGAGCTCCAGGTGGAGCCGCTTGACGGTGGCGGTGGCGATCTCGGCGACCCGCTTGCCGACGGTGGTGGAGCCGGTGAAGGAGGTCATCACCACGTCGGGGTGGCCGACCAGGTGCTCGCCCGCGTCGCGGCCGGCGCCGGTGACGATGTTGACGACCCCGTCGGGGATCCCCGCCTCCTTGGCCGCCTGGGCGAACATCAGGGAGGTCAGCGGGGTGAGCTCGGCGGGCTTGAGGACGATGGTGTTGCCCGCGGCGACGGCCGGGAGGATCTTCCAGGCGGCCATCTGGAGGGGGTAGTTCCAGGGGGCGATGGACCCGACGACCCCGAGGGCCTCGCGGCGTACGGAGGAGGTGTGGTCGCCGGAGTACTCACCGGACGCCTGCCCCTGGAGGTGGCGGGCCGCTCCGGCGAAGAAGGCGGTGTTGTCGATGGTGCCCGGGACGTCGAACTCGGTGGTCAGCTTGAGCGGCTTGCCGCACTGGAGGGACTCCGCGTACGCGAAGTCCTCCGCCTGGGCGGTCAGTACGGCCGCCAGCCGGTGCAGGGCGTCCGAGCGCTCGCCGGGGGTGGCGCCCGACCAGGCCGGGAAGGCCCGCCGGGCGGCGGCGACGGCCTCGTCCACGTCGGCCGGCCCGGCGAGCTCGTAGGTGAGCACCTCCTGGCCGGTGGCGGGGTCGACGACGGTGTGCGACCGTCCCGAGGTGCCGGCCCGCAGCCGGCCGTCGATGTACTGCGCGCCGTCTGCGAAGCGGTCCTTGACCTGGAAGCGGTTACCCATCACGCTCTCACGCTCTCCGTAGCTACAGCTCGAATTGAGTGCCGATCCTGACAGAGGGCCTTCCCTCAGCCAAGTGATTCCGTTGTTGCCTTTTGATTACGCGACGGAATCGGTCGACCCTTTGTCTAGGCGCGCCGCAAATCCCGTACGAAGTGTCCGTGGTGGCTGACAGACTCGCGTGCATGGAGAAGATCGACGCCCTGATCGAGCAGGTCAGCCGTGGTGAACGGGTGAAGTTCCTGCCCTTCTGGGGACACCGGCCGCGCCCGGACGGCGGCCTGGGGCCGAGCTGCCTCAGCCAGTGGTGGCCGTCCCCCTTCACTGTGGGTGACGTCCGCTACGCGACGGCCGAGCACTGGATGATGGCCGGCAAGGCGCGCCTGTTCGGGGACGCGGAGGCCGAGCGGGCCGCGCTGGAGGCGGCGACTCCGGCCGAGGCGAAGAAGGCCGGACGGCTGGTGCGCGGCTTCGAGGACGCGGTCTGGGAGCGGGAGCGGTTCGCGCTGGTCGTGGCGGGCAGCGTGCACAAGTTCGGCTCGGATCCGGCGCTGCGCGCGTACCTGCTCGGCACGGGGCAGCGGGTGCTGGTGGAGGCGAGCCCGGTGGACCGGATCTGGGGCATCGGCCTGCCGCCCGACGACGACCGCGTCCTGGATCCGGCGCGCTGGCGCGGCCTGAACCTGCTGGGCTTCGCCCTGATGGAGGCGCGGGAGCGGCTGGCCTGACGGCTCGGCGAAGACATGGCGGGCGGTGCGCGGCGGCCCTGGTGCCGGAGAACGTCCCGGTCCACACCGGGAACCCGGCCGACTGCCGGGTGGGCCAACGCGCCCTCCGGGGCGGCGAACCGGCACACCCTTCGGCGGGCTCACCGACGCGGCCTTCGCATGGTCTCCCCGGTCGAGGGGCGGCCGGGGCGTCGGCTGGCCGTGGACCGCGTAGGTCCGGAGCGGGGACGGTGAAGGGCCGGGTCCGGGCGGCTGCTGCCCGGGACCGGCCCTTCGCGGCGGTGAGGCGGGCTCAGACCCGTTCGCGGACCTGCGTGTTGGACTGCGAGCCGCCGTCGGGGGTCTCGTCGAAGGTGTCCGCCATGAACCCGGCGAACATGACCGCCACGAGCACGGCGCCGAGCACGATGCCGATCGCGCCCAGGATGATCCCGGCGAGGGCGACGCCGCCGTTGGTGGCCTCGCCCCGGTTCGCCTTGCCCCGGCCGAGCACGCCGAAGACCACCGCGGCTATGCCGAGCGCTATCGCGAAGAAGCTCGTGACGCATCCGACGACCGCGAGGATGCCCAGGACCAGCGCGGTGACGCCGAAGCCGTTGCTCGGGCCGAGTCCGTAGGGCTGGTACCCGGTGTAGCCCGGGTAGCCGGGCGCGGGCGGATAGCCGGGCGCGCCCGGGTACGGCGCGGGCCCGGGGTACGGCGCGGGTCCCGGGTACGGCGCGGGCGCCGGGTAGCCCGGGTAGCCGTACCCGGGCTGGCCGGGCGGCTGGGCCGCGGCCGGGCCGGGCCGGCCGTAGCCGCCCTCGACGGGGTATCCGTACGCGGCGCCCGGCGGCGGGGCCGGGGCGGAGGCCGGGGGCGGTGCGGGGGCGGGTCCGGACACGGGCGGACCGCCAACTCCCGGCATCGCCGCCACCGTCGGCTGGTCGTGATCGGCCGGCCGGCCCGCGGTCCCGGGCGGACCCGGCGTGGCCGCCTGCCTCTCGGGCGGCGCCCACGGGTCCCTCGGCTCGGGGCTCTGGTCGGTCATACGGCGCCCCCCTCTCGTACAGCCATGCTAAGCGCTGCCACCGACAGGGCCGGGCCTGCCTACGATGAGGCGGACCTGACCAAACCAGCGCCCCACCGGAGGCCCCCATGTCCGACCTGCACCCCTTCATCGCGGGGCTGCCCAAGGCCGAACTCCACGTCCACCACGTCGGCTCGGCCTCCCCGCGCATCGTGGCCGAACTCGCCTCCCGGCACCCCGACTCCAAGGTCCCCACCGACCCCGAGGCGCTGGCCGACTACTTCACCTTCACCGACTTCGCCCACTTCATCGAGGTCTACCTGTCGGTCGTCGACCTGGTCCGCACCCCGGACGACGTCCGCACGCTGACCTTCGAGGTCGCCCGCGACATGGCCCGGCAGAACATCCGCTACGCCGAACTGACCATCACCCCCTACTCCTCCACCCGCCGCGGCATCGACGAACGCGCCTTCATGGAGGCCATCGAGGACGCCCGCAAGGCCGCCGAGTCCGAGCTCGGCGTCATCCTGCGCTGGTGCTTCGACATCCCCGGCGAGGCCGGCCTGGAGGCGGCCGAGGAGACCGCCCGGCTCGCCGTCGACCTGCGCCCCGAGGGCCTGGTCTCCTTCGGCCTCGGCGGCCCCGAGATCGGCGTCCCGCGTCCGCAGTTCAAGCCGTACTTCGACCGGGCCCGCGCGGCCGGCCTGCACAGCGTGCCGCACGCGGGCGAGACCACGGGCCCGCAGACCGTGTGGGACGCCATCCGCGAACTGGGCGCCGAGCGCATCGGCCACGGCACCAGCTCCACCTCGGACCCCGAGCTGCTGGCCTACCTGGCCGAGCACCGCATCGCGCTGGAGGTCTGCCCGACCTCCAACATCGCCACCCGCGCCGTGGCCGACCTCGACGAGCACCCCCTCAAGGAGATGGTGCAGGCGGGCGTGCTCGTCACCATCAACTCCGACGACCCGCCGATGTTCGGCACCGACCTCAACAACGAGTACGCGGTCGCCGCCCGCCTCCTCGGCCTGGACGAGCGGGGCCTGGCGCAGCTCGCGAAGAACGCCGTCGAGGCGTCCTTCCTGGACCCGGCCGGCAAGGCGGCGCTGACCGCGGAGATCGACGCCTATACGGCCGAATGGCTGGCCCGCTGAACGACGTTGGCGCTCCCGCCCCCGAGAATGGGGTGCATGAGCACCCTGACTGCCGTCGGCCACCGCGGCGATCCCTACCGAGTCCGTGAGAACACCCTCGCCTCGATCGGCTCCGCGTTCGCGCGCGGGGCCGACGCGGTGGAGATCGACGTGCGGCTGACCCGCGACGGAGTACCGGTCCTGCTCCACGACGAGACGCTGGAGCGGCTGTGGGGCCACGACGTACGGCTCGACGCCGTCACGGCCCCGCAGCTGAAGGAGCTCACCGGGGGCGGGGTCCCCACGCTGCACGAGGCGCTGACGCAGGCCGGGGCGGGCCGGCTCATGATCGACCTGCCGGGGGCCGGTTTCGAGGCCGTACGGACGGTCGTCGGCCTGGTGCGCGAGTGCGGGGCCCGGGACCGTACGTACTACTGCGCCGGCCCGAACACCATGCTGGCGGTCCGCGCCGCCGACCCGGACGCGGAGATCTCGCTGACCTGGACCACGCTCTCGCCGCCGCGCCGGGTGCTGATCGACGCGGTGTCCCCGCGCTGGCTCAACTACCGCTTCGGCCTGGTCAGCCGGGAGCTCACGGACGCCCTGCACCGGGACGGGCTGCTGGTGTCGGCCTGGACCCCGGACACCAAGCGGTCGATGCGCGCCCTGCTGCGGGCCGGGGTGGACTCCGTCACCACGAACCGGCTGGACGCCCTGGCGGCGGTACGGTCCGAACTCGGGCGGTGACGGGCGGACACGTCGAGCGCCTGCGCGAGCGCGTCCTGCGGGCGGACCCGCGCTGGCGGGACGCGGGGCTGACGCTGCTGGTGCAGGTGGCGACGACCATCCCCTTCGTGGTGCCCCGCGACCCGGCGTACCCGCCGGCGACCTGGACGGCGTACCTGGTCATGACGCTGGGCAACCTGCCGCTGGTGTGGCGGCGGCGGGCGCCCGTGTCGGCGCTCCTCGGGGTGATCGCGGGCGGCTCGGTCTACCAGCTGGCGCTGGACGGTCCCGGGCAGCCGCTGCCGTACGCGGGGCTGGTCTGCGTCTACTCGATCGCGCTGCTGCGGCCGCCGCGGGTGCGGCTGGCCGTGGGGGCGGCCCTGGCCGTGGTGATCGCCGTCTCCGTCGGGCTCAACACCGGTACGGCCAGGGAGCTGCTGTTCGCCCTGTTCGTGTTCGCGGCGGCGTTCGCGCTGGGGCGGCTCCAGGCCACGCGGCTGGCGTACACGGCGGCCGTCGAGGACCGGGCGGCGCAGCTGGAGCGGGCCAACCGGATCGAGGCGGAGCAGGCGGCGGCGCGCGAACGGACCCGCATCGCGCGGGAGATGCACGACATCCTCTCGCACGCCGTCAGCATCATGGTGGTGCAGGCGGAGGCCGGTCCGGTGGCGGTGCGCCGGGCCCCGGAGCGGGCGGAGGCGGCCTTCGAGGCGATCGCCGAGACGGGGCGGGACGCCATGGCGCAGCTGCGGACGATGCTGGGGGTGCTGCGGGCGCAGGAGGCGGCTCCGCGCGCCCCGCAGCCGGGGATCGGGGGGCTCGCGGCGCTGGTGGACCGGGTGCGGGCGAGCGGGCTGGCGGTCTCGTACGAGCGGACGGGCGAGGTGCGCGCGCTGCCGGCCGCGCTGGAGGCGACGGTGCACCGGGTGGTGCAGGAGGCGCTGACCAACGTGGTGAAGCACGCGGGGGCCTCGGCGGTGGACGTCCGGCTGGAGTACGGGCCGCGGGAGCTCGCGGTGCGGATCACGGACGACGGCCGGGGGCCGGCCGGGGGCGGCGCGGGCGGGCACGGGCTCATCGGGATCCGCGAGCGGGCGGCGGCGCACGGCGGGACGGCGTGGACGGGCCCGGGCGCGGACGGGCGCGGCTTCACCGTGCTTGTAACCTCGCCGCTGGAGGTGGGTACGTGACGATCCGTGTGGTGGTGGCCGACGACCAGGAGCTGGTGCGCAGCGGGTTCGCGATGATCCTGGACGTCCAGGAGGACATCGAGGTCGTGGCGGAGGTCGGGGACGGTGCGGCTGCGGTGTCGGCGGTGGAGCGGCTCTCCCCGGACGTGGCGCTGCTGGACGTCCGGATGCCGGTGCTGGACGGGATCGAGGCGTGCCGGGCGATCTCGGCGCGGAGCGCCTGCCGGACGGTGATGCTGACGACCTTCGACTCGGACGAGTACGTCTACGAGGCGCTGCACGCGGGGGCGAGCGGGTTCCTGCTGAAGGACGTGCGGCGGGACGACCTGGTGCACGCGGTGCGGGTGGTGGCGGCGGGCGAGTCGCTGCTGGCGCCCTCGGTGGCGCGGCGGCTGATCGAGGAGTACACGGCGGTGACGGCCCGGCCCGCGGCCGCGCCCGCCCTGGCGGCGGAGCGGCTGGAGGTGCTGACGGCCCGGGAGCGGGAGACGCTGCTGCACCTGGGGCGGGGGCTGTCGAACGCGGAGATCGCGGCGGCGCTGGTGGTGAGCGAGCACACGGTGAAGTCGCACGTGGGGAACGTGCTGGCCAAGCTGGGGCTGAGGGACCGGATCCAGGCGGTGATCTGCGCGTACGAGACGGGCCTGATCGCGGCGGGCTCGCCGGCCGCCTCGGCGTTCGGCCCGGCTGCGGGCCAGGCGGCTGGCTCTCCGGTATCTCCCTCCGGGGAGTGAGAGGCGGCGGGCTGGATCCCCCGCGCCGGTGAGTTGTCGTACCGGTGAAGACCCCTCTTGATGGTGATCCGCGAGGACCCCTCTGACGTGCAGCATTGAGTCATCGGGGGCAGCGGGCCCCACGGGTCGCACACAGGGGAACCGTCATGGGAACCGTCATGAAGTCACGTACGCGCACGCTCGCCGCCGCCGTGGTCCTGGGCATCGCCGCCGGGCCGGTGGCCGGCGCCCAGGCCGCTCCGGTGCCGGCGGCGGTCTCGGTGGCAGCGCCGGCCCCCGTCTTCTCCGGTCCGCCGGACGCGGCGGCGCTGCGCAAGGCGATCGCGGATGTCGGCCCGCGGAACAAGGACGCGACGGCCGCTCTGGTGCGGGTGGGCGGTACGAGCGGCGGCTGGCACGGCAGCGCCGGTGTCGCGGACGTCCGCAGCGGGCGCGCGGCGGTGGAGGACGCCCGCTTCCGGGCCGGGTCGGTGACGAAGACCTTCACGGCGGCGGTGGTGCTCCAGCTGGCGGCCGAGGGCAGGGTGGATCTGGACCGGCCGGTGCAGGACTACCTTCCGGGGCTGCTGCCCGGCTTCGAGCCGGTGAAGGTGCGGCAGCTGCTGGACTACACGAGCGGCCTGCGGTCCGCCGACGGCCCGGGGGACGCCTTCGAGGACGCGTACGCGCACCGCTTCGACGTGGTCGACCCGCACGCGCTGATCGCCGACGCGGTGGCGAAGGGGCCGGAGTCCAGGCCCGGGGAGAAGCAGCGGTACAGCAACATCCCCTACACGGTGCTGGGCGTGCTGATCGAGAAGCTGACGGGGACGTCGTACGCGAAGGCCGTCGAGGACCGGGTCATCAGGCCGCTGGGCCTGCGCCACACCTCGTTCCCGTCCCCCGCCCAGAACCGCATACCGGGCCCGTACAACCACGGCTACCAGGCGGTGGCGCGGGCCGACGGCAGCCGCACGCTGGTCGACGTGTCGGAGTGGAACTCCTCGGCCAACTGGGCCGCGGGGGACCTCATATCGACGACGGAGGACCTGGAGCGGTTCCTGGTGGCCCTGTTCGGCGGCCGGGTGGTACCCCGGGCGCAGCTGGAGGAGATGTTCACCGTCCCGGACGTGCCGGACGCGGAGACCGGCGGGCACGCGGTGCAGACGGCCGGCCTGAAGGAGTTCGTCCTCCCGGACGGCACGAAGCTCTACGGCAAGACGGGCTCCCGGTACGGCTACAGCACGGTCATCGGCGGCACCCGGGACCTGTCGCGCACCCTGGTCTACTCCGTGAACTCCACCGACGCCAAGGGCCCGGACATGAACGCGGTGGGCTACGGCGTCATCGGGGCGGCCTTCGCCAAGTAGCCTTCGCGGTCCGCCTCTTCCAGGGCCTCCAGCCGCTTGATCAGGCGGCGCAGCGCCAGCAGGGGGAGGATCCCGAGGACGCCGAACGACATGTCGATCAGGGTCCAGCCGAAGGGGATCCCGCGGATCTGTCCGCAGATCAGGGCGAGCGGGATGATGCCGGCGCAGGCGGCCATGCCGGCTTCGACGATCCACACGTTGCGGACGGGGTCGCGGTGGACCCCGTAGAAGAACACGGCTATCACCAGGTGGGCGAAGGCGAGCCAGTCGGTGCCGTAGAGGAGGAAGGGGTAGTCGGCGTCGGCGCGGTCCAGCCCCTCACCCACCCGGCGCAGCCAGTCGTGGGAGACCAGGGCGTTGGCCCAGTGGAGCTCGGTGACCAGGGGGAAGGCGGTGAGTCCACTCAGGACCAGGCAGACCAGGAACAGCACAAGCCAGGCACGGATCCGCCGCTGGAGGGCGCTTCTCTCGCTCATGACAGGGAGCCTACCCACAGAACTGAACACGTTCAGCCAAATTCCTGAACGCGTTCAGTCCTGCCCGGGAGATCGTGATCACAGTCCGACGATGGCGTTCCAGCGCGGGGCGAAGGAGCGGCGCTCGGCGGAGGAGATGTCGCGGGCCACGACCAGGCGCTTGCGCATGTCCTCGTCGGGGAAGACCAGCGGGTTCCGGGCCAGTTCGGCGGTCTTCCTGTCCGGCGAGGAGGCCAGGACCTCGCGGGCGGCGGGGACGGGGCAGACGTAGTTGACCGCGGCGGCCAGTTCCGCCGCCACCGCCGGGTCGTAGTAGTGGTCGATCAGCGCCTCTGCGTTGGCCTTGTGCCGGGCGAGGTTGGGGATGAGCAGGCTCTCCGCCCACAGCTCCGCCCCCTCCTCGGGGACGACGAACTCGATGTCGGGGTTGTCGGCCTTCAGCTGGATGGCGTCGCCCGAGTACGCCTGGCAGGCCAGGACATCGCCCTTGCCGAGGTCGGAGGTGTAGTCGTTGCCGGTGAAGCGGCGGATGTGCTTCTTCTTCACCATCCTCTCGACCTGGTCGCACATCCGGTGGAAGTCGGATGCGGTCCAGCGCGTGGTGTCGGTTCCGTTGCCCTGCATCAGCAGGGCGAAGGACTCGTCGAGACCGGAGAAGAGGGTCACCTTGCCCGCGAGGTCGGGGTGCCACAGGTCCTGGACGGACCTGATCTCCCGGCCCAGCGCCCTGCGGTTGTAGGCGATGCCGGTGATGCCGGACTGCCAGGGGACGGTGTGCAGCCGGCCCTGGTCGAAGGCGGGGGAACGCAGCTGCGGGTCCAGGTACTTGGCCACGTTGGCCTGCGCCGCGCGGTCCATCTTCTGGGCCCAGCCCAGGTGGACGAAGCGGGCGGCCATCCAGTCGCTGACCACCACCAGGTCATGGCCGGTCGCCTGGTGGTTCATCAGGGCGGGGCTGACCTTGCCGAAGAACTCGTCGTTGTCGTTGATCTCCTCGGTGTACCGGACCTGGATGCCGGTGCGCTCCGAGAAGGCGTCCAGCGTCGGGCGCTTCTCCTCGTCCTGGTCGTCGGTGTCGATGTACATCGGCCAGTTGGAGAAGGCGAGGCTCCGCTCCCTCTCCGAGAGGTCCTGGCCCTGCCTGCGGTCCTCCGGGACGTAGGCGGCGGGGACACCACAGCCGGTGAGGGCGGCCAGCAGGCCCGCGGCACCGAGGCCGCGCAGCGCCGCGCGGCGGGAGAAGGGGAGTTGGGGCATGGGGCAAGCCTCGGACAACGCGAAAGGGGCGGGCAATAGACAACGTGTCTACCACCCGCCCCTTCAGTGACCTGCGGTGATCAGTGCGCGGCGGGTTCCCGCGCGCTGGTCAGCCGACGGCCGGGCCGGTTCAGCCGTCGAGCGAGGTCATCACGTGCTTGATGCGGGTGTAGTCCTCGAAGCCGTAGGCGGAGAGGTCCTTGCCGTAGCCGGACTTCTTGAAGCCGCCGTGGGGCATCTCGGCGACCAGCGGGATGTGGGTGTTGATCCACACACAGCCGAAGTCGAGGTTCTTGGACATGCGCATCGCGCGGCCGTGGTCCTTGGTCCACACGGAGGAGGCGAGGGCGAACTCGACGCCGTTCGCGTACTCCAGGGCCTGGGCCTCGTCCGCGAAGGACTGGACGGTGATGACGGGGCCGAAGACCTCGTTCTGGATGATCTCGTCGTCCTGCTTCAGGCCCGAGACCACGGTCGGGGCGTAGAAGTAGCCCTTCTCGCCGACCTGGTGGCCGCCCGCCTCGACCTTGGCGTGGGCGGGGAGGCGCTCGATGAAGCCCGCGACCTGCTTGAGCTGGTTGGGGTTGTTCAGCGGGCCGTACAGGACGTCCTCGTCGTCCGGCTGACCGGTCTTGGTGTCCGCGGCGGCCTTGGCGAGCGCGGAGACGAACTCGTCGTGGATGGACTGGTGCACGAGCACGCGGGTGGCGGCCGTGCAGTCCTGGCCGGCGTTGAAGTAGCCGGCGACGGCGATGTCCTCGACGGCCTTGGCGATGTCGGCGTCCTCGAAGACCACGACCGGGGCCTTGCCGCCGAGCTCCAGGTGGACGCGCTTGACGTCCTTCGAGGCGCTCTCGGCGACCTGCATGCCCGCCCGCACCGAGCCGGTGATGGAGGCCATCGCCGGCGTGGAGTGCTCGACCATGGCCTTGCCGGTCTCGCGGTCGCCGCAGACGACGTTGAAGACGCCCTTGGGCAGGATCGAGTCGATGATCTCCGCCATCAGCACCGTGGAGGCCGGGGTGGTGTCGGAGGGCTTGAGGACGACGGTGTTGCCCGCGGCGATCGCCGGGGCGAACTTCCACACGGCCATCATCATCGGGTAGTTCCACGGCGCGACCTGCGCGCAGACGCCGACCGGCTCACGGCGGATGATCGAGGTCATGCCCTCCATGTACTCGCCGGCCGAGCGGCCCTCCAGCAGACGCGCGGCGCCCGCGAAGAAGCGGATCTGGTCCACCATCGGGGGCAGCTCCTCGCTGGCCGTCAGGCCCAGCGGCTTGCCGGTGTTCTCCGACTCGGCGGCGACGAGCTCCTCCGCGCGCGCCTCGAAGGCGTCCGCGATCTTGAGGAGGGCCTTCTGCCGCTCCGAGGGGGTGGTGTCGCGCCAGCCCGGGAAGGCGGCAGCGGCGGCGGCCATGGCGGCGTCCACATCGGCCTGGCCGGACAGCGGCGCGGTCGCGTAGACCTCGCCGGTGGCCGGGTTGACCACCTCAGTGGTCCGCCCGTCGGCGGCGTCCTTGAACTCCCCGCCGATGTAGTTGCGCAGACGACGCAGTTCGGTGGTCACTACAGCCACTCTCCTGATCACATGTCCAACGATTGAGACAGGACCCAAGGGTAGCCCCTCGGGTGACGCTTTCGACAGAGCCAGACCCGGCCAACTACGAAATCCGTTCTTTCAGAGATCGCTCACAACGAATTTCCTCGGTTACGGGTTGCGGAACCGACGACTCCTCGTGCACAGTGGCGTCGTGGTCAGTCGAAGCGCAGATTCCAGGAACAGACAACCGTCCCCTTCGGTCGATGCTGTGTCCCTGGCGATCATCGAGCAACTGCAGGAGGACGGCCGGCGCCCCTACGCGTCGATCGGCAAGGCCGTGGGCCTCTCCGAAGCAGCCGTGCGCCAGCGCGTACAGAAGCTGCTCGACCAGGGCGTCATGCAGATCGTCGCCGTCACCGACCCGCTCACCGTGGGTCTGCGGCGCCAGGCCATGGTCGGCATCAACGTCGAGGGAGACCTCGATCCGGTGGCCGACGCCCTGACCGCCATGGCCGAGTGCGAATACGTCGTGATGACCGCCGGGTCCTTCGACCTGATGGTGGAGATCGTCTGCGAGGACGACGACCACCTGCTCGAAACGATCAACAAGAAGATCCGCACGCTCCCCGGCGTGCGATCAACCGAGAGCTTCGTTTACCTGAAGCTCAAGAAGCAGACCTACATGTGGGGAACTCGATAGCCCGTGAGCCAGGACCTCTCCAAAACCGCGTACGACCACCTGTGGATGCACTTCACGCGCATGTCGTCGTACGAGAACGCGCCCGTCCCCACCATCGTGCGGGGTGAAGGCACCTACATCTTCGACGACAAGGGCAAGCGCTACCTGGACGGTCTCGCCGGCCTGTTCGTGGTCAACGCCGGTCACGGCCGCAAGGAACTGGCCGAGGTCGCCTACAAGCAGGCCCAGGAGCTCGCGTTCTTCCCCGTGTGGTCGTACGCGCACCCCAAGGCCGTCGAGCTGGCCGAGCGTCTCGCCGGCTACGCCCCCGGCGACCTGAACAAGGTCTTCTTCACCACCGGCGGCGGCGAGGCCGTCGAGACCGCGTGGAAGCTGGCCAAGCAGTACTTCAAGCTGATGGGCAAGCACACCAAGTACAAGGTCATCTCGCGTGCGGTCGCCTACCACGGCACCCCGCAGGGCGCCCTGTCCATCACCGGCCTGCCGGCCCTGAAGGCCCCCTTCGAGCCACTGGTCCCCGGCGCGCACAAGGTGCCGAACACCAACATCTACCGCGCCCCGATCCACGGCGACGACCCCGAGGCGTTCGGCCGCTGGTGCGCCGACCAGATCGAGCAGCAGATCCTCTTCGAGGGCCCCGACACCGTCGCCGCCGTCTTCCTGGAGCCCGTCCAGAACGCCGGCGGCTGCTTCCCGCCCCCGCCCGGCTACTTCCAGCGGGTGCGCGAGATCTGCGACACCTACGACGTGCTGCTCGTCTCCGACGAGACGATCTGCGCCTTCGGCCGCCTCGGCACGATGTTCGCCTGTGACAAGTTCGACTACGTGCCGGACATGATCACCTGCGCCAAGGGCATGACCTCGGGCTACTCCCCGATCGGCGCCTGCATCGTCTCCGACCGCATCGCCGAGCCGTTCTACAAGGGCGACAACACCTTCCTGCACGGCTACACCTTCGGCGGACACCCCGTGTCCTCCGCGGTGGCCCTGGCCAACCTCGACATCTTCGACAAGGAGGGCCTGAACCAGCACGTGCTGGATCAGGAGGGCAACTTCTTCAGCACCCTGCAGAAGCTGCACGACCTGCCGATCGTCGGCGACGTCCGCGGCAACGGCTTCTTCTACGGCATCGAGCTCGTCAAGGACAAGGTCACCAAGGAGTCCTTCACGGACGAGGAGACCGAGCGCGTGCTCTACGGCTTCCTCTCCAAGGCGCTCTTCGACAACGGCCTGTACTGCCGTGCCGACGACCGCGGCGACCCGGTCATCCAGCTGGCCCCGCCGCTGATCGCCGACCAGGGCACCTTCGACGAGATCGAGGGCATCCTGCGCAGCGTGCTCACCGAGGCGTGGACCAAGCTGTAAGCACCCGCCCGCGAGAGTCCGGCTCACACGGCCCGGATCCCCTGTTCGAGTGAGAACGGGGGATCCGGGCCGTGTGCTGTCAGCATCCAAGCGGTTCATCTCTTTACATCTGCGTGCGGGCCAGTGACCGAAGCCGTCCCGCTTCGTTCCCCCGGACGGAGGTGTACGCCATGGTGGCTCCACCGGACAGTGCCCCGCCAGACGACGACGTCCTCTGGGCGCGGGCCCTTCACTACGCGCACGGCCGCTCCCCCGGCCTGACCGGGGTCGGCGCCTCGGTCCGGCAGGGCGAGATCCTCGCCGTGACCGGCCCCCGAGGCAGCGGCAAGACCACCCTGCTGCGCTGCCTGGCCGGACGGCTGGTTCCCGACCAGGGCGAGGTCCGGTTCGACGGGATCCCCGTCCACACCCTCGGCGCAGCGGCCCGCGAGCGGCTGTTCCGCGCCCGGTTCGCCTGGATCGGCCCCGAGCCGCAGCTGGTGCCCGAGCTCAAGGTCTGGGAGAACGCCGCCCTGCCCCTGCTGATCACCGGCGCCCCGCACCGCGCGGCCCGGGCCGCCGCACACGAGTGGCTGGAGCGGCTCGACATCGGCGGCTTCGCCCGCAAGCGCCCCCGCGCCCTGAACCGCGCCGAGGCCCAGCGGGTGGCGCTCGCCCGGGCCCTGGCCGGCGAGCCCGCCGTGCTCTTCGCCGACGGGCCCACGGCCCCGCTGCACCTCGCCGAGGGCGCGCTGCTGCTCCGTACGCTCACCACGGCCGCCCGCTCGCACGGGATCACGGTGGTCCTCGCCACCCACGACGAGGAGAGCGCCACCGCCGCCGACCGGGCCCTGGCCCTGATCGACGGCCGGCCGGCCGCAGCCGCGGCCGGCGACTCCCCCGGGACCACGGAGGACCAGGCCGCGTGCTCGCTCTCCGCCTAGGCCGCGGCTCCCGCCCGGTGGTCCAGCTGCGCAGGCTGCTGGTCGCCGCCGCCTGCGCCGGCAGCGGCTTCCTCCTGCTGTACGTCCTGGCCGACGCCGAAGCCCGGTCTGGCGGATCGTTCCCGCGGCTGCTGTGGGCCCTGGTACCGCTCGCCGCCACCGTGCAGTTCGCCGTCGCGGTGGCCCGTACCGACCCGGCGACCCGGCCCCGCGAGGGACTCGACGCCGTCGGGCTGGGACCCGTACGCCTGGCCCTGGCCGCGGCGGTCTCCACCGCCGTCGCCTGCGCCCTCGGCAGCGTCCTCGCCCTCGCCGCCTTCCTCCACCTGCGGGGCGACCTCACCGGACTCCCCTTCGACGGGGCCGGAGCCGGGCTGCTCCACGCCGGCCGGCCGCTGCCGGTGGCCGCCGCCCTGACCCTGCTGGCCCTGGCGCCCCTGACGGCGTCCGCCGCGACGGCCCTGGCCCTGCGGCCCCGGCCCCCGCGGTCCGGCCTGGCCCCCCAGACGGGTGTGCCCTGGGGGGTGGCGCTCACCGCCTGCGGGCTCGCCCTGCTGGCCTACGCCCACCCGGGCGGCCCGGGGGTGCCCGCGGCCGGAGTGCTGATCACGGGGGGCCTGGCCCTCGCCGGGCCGGGTCTGGCCTACGCCTGCGGAACCCTGGTCCAGGCGGTCCGCCCGGGTGCGCTGCGGCTGCTGGCCGGCAGGACCCTCCAGGAGGAGGCGTCCCGGCTGGGCCGCCCGCTCGGGGTGCTGTGCGCCGTCGGCGCGGCCGCCCTCACCGCCGCCCTGGCCGCGCCCGGCCCCCGGGGCGGGGCGCTCACCCCGCTCGGGCCGCTGACCGTACCGGCCGCCGGGCTCGTGGCGCTCTGCGCCGCCGCCTCCCTGCTCACCGCCGCGGTCGAATCCCGGCAGGCCCGCAGCGCCACCCGGGAGGCGCTGCGCGAGCTCGGCGCCCCGGGCACGGTGCTGCGTACGGCCGCCGGGCTGCGGGCCGCCGCCCTGCTCGCCGGGTGCGTCCCGCTCGTCTGGGGTGTGGCACAGCTGACGGCCCTGGCCCTCACCCGCTGACCGGCCAGCCCTTAGGGTGGGCCGAATGGTCCACGCAGACATCGAGGCAGACAACGAGATCGAGACGCTCGCCGAGTTCGACCGGGTCGTCGCCCGGGGCTCCCTGAGCGGGTACCGCATCCAGTCGGTCAACCTTCTGGAGCGGACGTTCGCCCTGCTGTCCGCCGACACCTCCGCCGCCGTGTTCCTCGGCTGCGCCATGGAGCCCGACGCCGCGGTGAAGGTCCGCGCGGACGGCGCGCTGGTCTTCCCGCCCGTGCCGGACCTGCCCTTCAACCCGTACCGGGGACTCCTCTACACGGCGGAGGAACTGTTCACGGGTCTGCGCGAGGGCTACGAGAACACCACCGACGCCCTGGCGTACGCCTGGTTCCAGGAGACGAAGGCCGACGGCGACGTCTTCTCCTCGATGCTGCGCTCCCTCCACGACGACGCCGTCTCCGACGCCCTGGACGAGGCCCTGGCGGGCTCCCGGGTGGTCGGCGTGATGGGCGGCCACGCCATGGCCCGGGGCACCGACGACTACCGGGGCGCGGCCGAGCTGGGGCGCGCCCTGAGCCGTTCGGGGCTGACGGTGGCCACCGGCGGCGGCCCGGGCGCCATGGAGGCCGCCAACCTCGGCGCCTATCTGGCCCCCGCCCCCGACGAGGCCCTCGCCGAGGCGCTGGAGCTGCTGGCGAAGGCGCCCTCCTTCACCCCGTCGGTCTCCGACTGGGCGCGCGCGGCCTTCGCCGTCCGCGACCGCTGGCCCTCGGGCGGCGACTCGGTGGGCATCCCTACCTGGTTCTACGGGCACGAGCCGCCGAACGCCTTCGCCGGGCAGATCGCCAAGTACTTCTCCAACGCCACCCGCGAGGACGGGCTCCTCGCCCGCTCGACGGCGGGGGTGGTGTTCCTGCCGGGGGCGGCCGGGACCGTGCAGGAGGTCTTCGACAACGCGACGCCGAACTACTACGCGTCCGGCTCCCGCCCCACGCCGATGGTGCTGGTGGACCGCCGCCACTGGACCGAGGAGCTCCCGGTCTGGCCGCTGCTGCGGGCGCTGGCCCGGGGGCGCGCCATGGAGTCGCGGATCGCGCTGGTGGACTCGGTGGACGAGGTCCCGGACGCGCTCGCCTCCCTGGCCTGCGTGGCCTGACAGGGGCGGCCGGGCAAAGAACCGGTCAACGAACTGTCTGGCGGAGGCAACTTCCCGGACCGTTCCGACGTCTGGCAGAGGTACGCCTTCTCTGCCGGACGTTGAACGGAGCCCTCTGTGCTCATAGGCATGCTGACCGCCGTCGCGGCCTCCCTCTGCTACGGGACGGGCTCCGTCCTGCAGGCCGTCGGCTCGCGCCGCGCCGCACGGATGTCACCGGCCGCCGCCGGGGTCACCGCGCACGGCGGCCCGAACCTGACCTCCACCGCCCAGGCCGCGATGACCTGGGAGTTCATCGTCGGCACGATCCTGGACTTCGTCGGCTTCGGACTGGGCGCGCTGGCGGCCCGCCTGCTGCCCCTCTTCCTCTCCCAGACGGTGATCAGCGCCAACCTGGTGATCACCGCCGTGCTGAGCGTGAAGATGCTCGGCATCCGGCTGTCCCGCAAGGAGTGGACCTCGATCGGGGTCGTCTGCGCGGCGCTGGTGCTCCTGGCCACCGCCGCCGGCCACGAGGGCGGCCACCACGCCGCGATGGCCACGCACTGGTGGCTGCTGGCCGTCACCCTGCTGATCATCGTCGGCGGGACGGTGGCCGTACGGTTCCTCGGCGCGAGGGCCGCGATCCTGGCCGGCCTGCTGTCGGGCCTGGCCTTCGGCGCGCTCGGCGTGGGCGTGCGCGTCCTGGACGGGATCGACCCCTTCGACCTGGGCACGCTGGTCACCGACCCCGCCCTGTACGCGATCCTCGTCGCCGGAGTCGGCGGCATGTACCTGCACACCGTCGCCCTCCAGATCGGCTCGGTGAACGGTGCCACGGCCGCCCTGGTCGTCGGCGAGACGGTGCTGCCGGGCGCGATCGGCGTCCTGTGGCTCGGCGACGCCTCCCGGCCGGGGCTGGCCTGGCTGGCGGTCGCCGGCTTCGTGCTGGCGGTGACCGGCGCCGTCGCGGTGGCCTGGTACGGCAACCACGACGGCGCCGAAGCCCCGGCCGAGGAGCCCGTCCCGGTGGGCTGAGCCGGACGTCCGGGTGGCGCCGCCGCGGCGGCGAGGTTCTGCTGAAGGCATGGAATCCTCCACCTCCACACGGCTGCGCACACCCCGCGCCGCCGGGACAGCGGGTGTCGCCTTCGCCCTGCTGCTCGCCGCGGCGATCGTGCTCATGCGGACCGCCATCCCCTCCGGGAGCCCCGCCGAGGCCACCGTCGCCCCGGACGAGCGCTGGGCCGTGCGGCTGGCGCTGGAGATCGTCCCGTTCGCCGGGATCTTCTTCCTGTGGTTCATGGGGGCGCTGCGGGAGCAGGCGGGGCCGGCGGAGGACCGGTTCTTCGCCACGGTGTTCCTGGGCAGCGGTTTCGTCTTCGTCGCCTCCCTGTTCGTGGCCGCCGCGGCGGCCGGTACGGTGCTCAACGAGGCCGAGCCGCCCTCCGGGTTCGGCCGCTCCTTCGCGTACAACGTCCTGAGCGCGTACGCGATGCGCATGGCGGCCGTGTTCACCTTCTCGGCCTCGACCATCGGCCGCCGGATCGGTGTCTTCCCGCGGCCGCTGGCCCTGCTCGGGTTCGCGACGGGGCTGGCGCTGCTCGTCCTGGGGTCGGGAGTCCCGTGGGCGGAGCTGGTCTTCCCGTTCTGGGTGCTGGTCGTCAGCCTCCACATCCTCCGCACCAGCCTGCGCCGTACGCCCTGACCTGCGCTTTCGGTGGCCGTCTCGCCCGGCGGGCGGAGAGCGGGCCACGCGCGCATGCTGGAAGGGTGGCGGGGGCCTCGGGGGCTTGGGGGGTCATCAGGGTACGGAAGGACTGATGCCTCGTGAGGCTCGTCGTCGACCTGAACCGCTGTCAGGGGTACGCGCAGTGCGCGTTCCTCGCGCCCGACGTCTTCGCGATGCACGGCGAGGAGTCGCTGCTGTACGACCCGCAGCCCTCCGACGACCAGCACGACGACGTCGTACGCGCCGCCCACGCCTGCCCCGTCCGGGCCATCCTCCTGGACGCGATGAACGGCTCCCTCCAGCCCCAGGAGGCCGGCGGTGAACGGTGACGGAGCCCTGGAGCGGCTCAAGCACGAAGGACGCATCGTCGTCGTGGGCGCCTCCCTGGCGGGTCTGCGCGCCGCGGAGACCCTGCGCGAGAAGGGCTTCGCCGGTTCGCTGACGATGATCGGCGACGAGCTCCACGAACCGTACGACCGTCCTCCCCTGTCCAAGGGGGTCCTGCTGGGCAAGGCGGCCGCCGACGGAACCGCCCTGCCGCGGCGCCGGGACATCGACGCCAAGTGGCGCCTCGGGGTCCCCGCCACCGGACTGGACAGGTCCGCCCGACGGGTCAGGATGGCCGACGGGGACGTGGTGGAGTACGACCGGCTGCTGATCGCCACCGGGGTGCGCGCCCGGCCCTGGCCCCACCCGGACGAGGCCGACCTCGACGGGGTCTTCGTCCTGCGCACCCTGGGCGACGCCGCCGCGCTGGAACGCGCCCTCGCGGCCGGCCCCAACCGGGTCCTGGTGATCGGGGCCGGGTTCACGGGCTCCGAGATCGCCTCCGCCTGCCGCGAGCGGGGCCTGGCCGTCACCGTGGCCGAACGCGGCGACGCCCCCCTGGTCGGCGCCCTCGGCGGGGTCGTGGGGGCGGTGGCGGCCGCCATGCACCGGGACAACGGGGTGGACCTGCGGACCGGGGTCATGGTGACGGGCCTGGAGGGCGACTCCTCCGGCCGGGTCCGCGCCGCGCACCTCTCCGACGGCACCACGCTGGAGGCGGAGGTGGTGGTCGTCTCCCTCGGCGCCCAGCGCAACACCGAGTGGCTCACCGGTTCCGGGCTCGGCGCCGGCCCCCGGGGCATCGCCTGCGACGCGGGCTGCCGGGCCTTCGACATCTGGGGCATCGTCACCGACGACATCTACGTCGCCGGGGACGTGGCCCGCTCCCCGCACGCCCTGTTCGGCTACCAGTTCCTGTCCCTGGAGCACTGGGGCAACGCCGTGGCCCAGGCGGAGACGGCCGCGCACAACATGCTCAGCGAGAGCGCAGACCGCAGGCCCCACGTGTGGATCCCGGCGTTCTGGTCCTCCCAGTTCGGCGTGAACATCAAGTCGGTCGGGGTCCCGTCGATGGGCACCGAGATCATGATCACCCAGGGCGCGCGCGCCGAGCGCCGCTTCGTCGGCGTGTACGGGTACCAGGGCCGCGTCATCGGCGCCGTCACCTTCGACCAGAGCCGCTGGCTGGAGTTCTACGAGCACCAGATCGAGCAGACCGCGCCGTTCCCGCCGCCCTTCCCCACGGTGGACCGCAGGGCCGGCGAGGACCGGCCGCTGCCCGCGGACTTCCCCGACCCGTCGCTGCCCACGCACGGCCCGACCATCACGCTGAGCGGCTACTCACCGGCCGACCGCCGGATGACCTTCACCCCTGCGCACAACTGACCACCGGGACCTCCCATGACCCACGGCCTCCTGCGGCAGATCCTCGACTACTCCAGCCGCGCCGACCCCTACCCGCTGTACGAGGAGCTCCGCAGGACGCCGGTGTTCCACGACGGGGACGGCCCGTACGTCGTCAGCACGTACCACGAGATCAAGGGCCTGCTGCACGACCCGCGCATCAGCTCCGACGCCCGCAACCTGACGGCCACCGCAGGCGACCCGCTGAACGAGGCCGGGGAGGACGGCGGCCAGGTACTGCCGCCGTCCTTCCTCAAGCTGGACCCGCCCGACCACGACCGGCTGCGCCGGATGACCAACCGCCCCTTCGGGCCGCCGCACTCCCCGCGCCGCATCGAGCAGATGCGCGGCGAACTCGGCGGCATCGTCACCGGGCTGATCGACAAGGTCGCCGCGCAGGGCGACCCGGCCCGGATCGACCTGGTCGAGGAGTTCTCCTACCCCTTCCCGGTGACGGTCATCTGCCGTCTGCTGGGCGTGCCCCCCGAGGACGAAGGCCGCTTCCACGTGTGGGCCGACACGCTGGCCGCGAGCCTGGACCCCGACCCGGACGCCGACCCCGCCGAACGCGCCAAGAAGACGGACGGCGCCCGGATGGAGCTCGGCATGTACCTGGCCGGGCTGACCGAGGAACGGCGCAAGAACCCGACCGGCGACATGCTCTCGGAGCTGGCCACCGGACAGGGTCCGGACGGCACCATGAGCACCATGGAGGTGCTCAGCACGGCGGCGCTGCTGCTGATCGCCGGGCACGAGACCACCGTCAACCTGATCACCAACGGCATGCTCACCCTGCTGCGCCACCCGCCGGTCCTGGAGCGGCTGCGCTCCGAGCCCGGCCTCGCGGTGCCGATGGTGGAGGAACTGCTGCGCTACGAGCCGCCGGTGCAGCTGCTGCCGCAGCGCAGCACCCTGACCGACATCGAGGTCGCGGGAGTGCCCATCCCCAAGGGCTCCTCCCTGTGGCTGATCCTGGCCTCCGGCAACCGCGACCCCAAGCGGTTCGTGGACCCCGACCGCTTCGACCCCGACCGCGAGGACGTCCAGCACCTGGGCCTGGGCAGCGGTATCCACAGCTGCTTCGGGGCGCCGCTGGCCCGGCTGGAGGCGGCGCTGGCCCTGAGCGAGCTGGCCCGCCGGCTGGAGAACCCGCGGCTGCTGGAGGATCCGCCGCCCTACCGGCAGAACGCCGTCCTGCGCGGCCCCCGCCACCTGCCCGTCGCCGTCGACGGCATCCGCGCGGCCTGATCCGCCGGCGGCCGGCTCACGCCGAGGGAAGGACGACCACCTCGGACGGGGTGAAGGCCACCGCGACCCGGTCCCCCACGGCCGGCGCGGCGGCCAGACCGCACTCCGCCTCCAGCACCGGACCGGCCTGCGGCCGCAGCAGCAGGGCCACGTGCGTGCCCCGGAACGTACGGGACTCCACCGCGCACGCGAGCCCCGCCGCCGACAGCACCACCCCGGCCGGACGGACCAGCAGCCGCTGCTCCCCCTCGGGCGAGCCGGCCGGTACGGGGACCTCGCCCCACGGGGTCGCGGCGGCGCCGCCCTGGACGGTGGCCGGGACCACGTTCTCGAAGCCGAGGAACCGCGCCACGAACTCCGACGCCGGCCGCTGCCACACCTCCAGCGGGGTCCCCGCCTGCGCGATCCGCCCCTCGCGCATCACCACCACCCGGTCGGCCAGCGCGAACGCCTCGCCCTGGTCGTGGGTGACGGCCAGCACGGTGGTGCCCAGGCGGGAGAAGAGCCCCTGGAGCTCGACCACCAGCCGCTCGCGCAGCCCGCGGTCCAGCTGGCCGAGCGGCTCGTCCAGCATCAGCAGCCTCGGTGAGGGGGCCAGCGCCCGGGCCAGGGCGACCCGCTGCTGCTCCCCGCCGGACAGCGAGGCCACCGCCCGGCGCTGCGCCCCGGGGAGCCCGACCAGCTCCAGGAGCGTGGCCACGCGCTGCTCGTGCCCGGCCTTCGCGGAGCGGCGTGCGCGCAGGCCGAAGGCGACGTTCCCGCCGACGTCGCGGTGCGGGAACAGCTGGTGGTCCTGGAACATCAGGCCCACCCCCCGGCGGTGCACCGGCACCCCCGCCTGGTCGGCCCCGTCGAGCAGCACCCGTCCGGCGGAGGGCGGCTGGAGCCCGGCCACCACCCGCAGCAGGGTGGACTTGCCGCTGCCACTCGGCCCCAGCACGCAGACGGTCTCGTGCGCGGCGACCTCCAGGTCCACCGCGTCCACCACCGCGCGGTCGCCGAAGCGGACCGTCACCCCTTCGAGCCGGAGCAGGGTCATCAGAACTCTCCCGAGGTCGTGGCGGGGCGCAGCCGTTCCAGCAGCAGCAGGGACACGGCGCACACAAGCATCAGAATCGTGCTCAGGGCCATGGCCTGCCCGTAGTTCATCTCCCCGGCGCGCCCCAGCAGCCGGGCCACGGCCACCGGCAGCGTCGGCCGGTCCGGTCGGGCGATGAACACCGTCGCGCCGAACTCCCCCAGTGAGACGGCGAAGGCGAAGCCGGCGGCGATCAGCACCGCCCGCCGCACCAGGGGCAGGTCCACCTCCCGCCAGACCCGCAGCGGCGAGGCCCCGAGCACGGCCGCCGCATCCCGCAGCCGCCCGTCCACGGCCCGCAGCACCGGCAGCATGGTCCGCACGACGAACGGCACCCCGACCAGTGCCTGAGCCAGCGGCACCAGGATCCAGGAGGTACGCAGGTCCAGCGGGGGCCGGTCCAGGGTGATCAGGAACCCGAAGCCCACCGTCACCGCGGACACCCCCAGCGGCAGCATCAGCAGCGCGTCGAAACCCCGCACGAACCGGCCCGCCCGCCGGGTCAGCGCCGCCGCGGCGAGCCCTCCGACGGCCAGGGCGATCGCGGTGGCGGCGAGGGCGTACTGGAGGGAGTTCCAGATGGCCTCCAGCGGAGGCACCAGAAACGTTCCGCCCCCGGCCCCGGCCTCCTGGAGCGCGCGGTAGAACCCGAACCCGTACCCGCCGGGCGCGTCCAGGGACCGCTCCACCAGTACCGCGAGCGGGGCCACGATCAGCAGGGCCACCGTCACCAGCACCCCGGCCAGCAGTCCGCGCTGGGCCCAGCCGCGCGGCGGATGCGCGGTGCGCGAGGGGTCGACCAGGCGCAGCGCGGTCTCCCGCCGGCGCACCGTCCAGGCGTGGACGGCGAGGATCATCCCGACGGCGGCGAACTGCACCAGCGTCAGCACGGCGGCCGTCGGCAGGTCCAGCAGCTGCGCCGTCTGCCGGTAGACCTCGACCTCCAGCGTGGCGTACGAGGGGCCGCCCAGGATCTGCACGACGCCGAAGGAGCTGAAGGTGAACAGGAACACCATCAGCGCGGCCGCGGCCACCGCCGGGGCCAGCGCGGGCAGGGTCACCCGCCGCCAGGCCGCGAACCGCCCGGCTCCCAGCACCCGGGCGGCCTCCTCCTGGCGCGGGTCCAGCTGGGCCCACAGCCCGCCGACCGTCCGGACGACGACGGCGTAGTTGAAGAAGACGTGGGCGAGCAGGATCGCCCAGACGGTGGTGTCCAGCCGGACGCCCCACACCTCGTCCAGCAGCCCGCCGCGCCCGACCAGGGCCAGGAAGGCCGTGCCGACGACCACGGTCGGCAGCACGAACGGGACGGTGACCAGGGCGCGCAGCAGCTGCTTGCCGGGGAAGGACAAGCGCGCGAACACGTACGCGGCGGGGAGCGCGACGAGCAGGGTCAGCACCGTCGAGGCGAGCGCCTGCCAGGTGGTGAACCAGAGCACACCGGCGATGTCCGGCTGGGCGAGGACCTCGCCGATCCGCCCGAAGTGCCAGCCGTCCCCGGTGTCGAACCCGCGGCCGACGATCGCGGCGACGGGATAGGCGAAGAACAGCCCGAAGAAGGCGAGGGGCACCGCCATCAGAGCGAATCTGACGGCGGTGGCCCGCACGCCCTCCCGCGGGGAGCCGTCGCGTACTACTTCACGACGATCGAGGACCATGCCTTGACCCACTGGTCACGGTTCTTCGCGATGGTCCCGGGGGCCACGTTCTCGGGCTTGTCGATCACCACGCCGTGCTTGGTGAACACCTCCGGCAGCTTCGCGTCCTTGACCACCGGGTTCACGAACATCTGGAGCGGCATGTCCTCCTGGAACTTCTTGCCGATCAGGAAGTCGATGAGGGCCTTGCCGCCCTCCTCGTTCTTCGCGCCCTTCAGCAGCCCCGCGAACTCGACCTGGCGGAAGCAGGTGCCGGTGGCCACGCCCGTGGGCGCCTCGGCCGGCTGGGGCTCGCCGTAGAGGACCTCGACCGGCGGGCTGGTGGCGTAGGAGACGACCAGCGGGCGGTCGCCCTTGGCCTTCTTGCCGCCGGCGGAACCGGAGAACCGCTCGTTGTACGCCTGCTCCCAGCCGTCGACGACCTCGACGCCGTTGTCCTTGAGCTTGCTCCAGTAGTCCTTCCAGGCTTCCTCGCCGTACTTGCCGACGGAGGCGAGGAGGAAGCCGAGACCGGGCGAGGAGGTCGCGGCGTTCTCGGTGACCAGCAGGTTCTTGTACTCGGGCTTGAGCAGGTCGTCGAGCGTCTGCGGCGGGGCGATCTTCTTGTCGGCGAAGTACGCCTTGTCGTAGTTGACGCAGATGTCGCCGGAGTCGACGGGGGTGACGCGGTGCTGGGCGTCGAGGACGTACTCGGGCTTGACGCCGGCCAGGCCCTTGGCCTCGTACGGGGTGAAGATCCCGTTGTCGAGGGCGCGGGAGAGCAGCGTGTTGTCGACGCCGAAGAAGACGTCGCCGCGCGGCGAGCCCTTGGTGAGGATCTCCTGGTTCAGGGCGGCGCCGGCGTCCCCGGACTTGAGCACCTTGACGGTGTAGCCGCTCTGCTGCTCGAACTCCTTCAGGACCGGCTCGGAGACGTTGAAGGAGTCGTGGGAGACCAGGGTGACGGTCTTGGACTTCGGCGCCCCGCTCGCGGCGGCCCCGTCCTCGTCCTTGGCGGCGCCGCCGCACGCGGCCAGGGTGGTGACGCCGAGCGCGGCGGCCAGCGCCGCACCCGCGATCTTCTTGGTGGTGCTCACGGTTGATTCCTCCTGGGTGTGACCAGGAGAAGACGCGGCCCCGCCCGGGCGCTCACATGGAGCGCGGCGCCCGGGCAGGGCGCAACAGCTTGAGGTGGTGACCGAACTTCCTACCCAGAATGACCTGGGCGAGGTTCAGAGGGTCTGCGGCCACGGTGCTCGTCGTGAAACGTGTGCCGCACTCTCAGCGCTGTGGCGCTCCCCTGTCGGAATATGCAGATGTACGCGGGCCAGACTACCGCTCGCTCGCGGCGAGCTGTCCGCACGCTCCGTCGATCTCCTGGCCACGGGTGTCCCGGACGGTCACCGGCACACCGTGGCGGGCGATGGCCTCGACGAAGGCCCGCTCGTCCTCGGGGCGCGAGGCGGTCCACTTGGAGCCGGGGGTCGGGTTCAGCGGGATCAGGTTGACGTGCACGCGCTTGCCCTTGAGCAGGCGGCCCAGGAGGTCACCGCGCCATGCCTGGTCGTTGATGTCGCGGATGAGGGCGTACTCGATGGAGATCCGGCGGCCGGACTTCTCGGCGTACTCCCAGGCCGCGTCGAGGACCTCGCGGACCTTCCAGCGGGTGTTGACGGGCACGAGGGTGTCGCGCAGCTCGTCGTCGGGGGCGTGCAGGGAGACGGCGAGGCGGCACTTGAAGCCCTCGTCGGCGAAGCGCAGCATGGCCGGGACCAGGCCGACGGTGGAGACGGTGATCCCGCGCTGCGACAGGCCCAGCCCGTCGGGCTCGGGGTCGGTGAGGCGGCGGATGGCGCCGACGACCCGCTTGTAGTTCGCGAGGGGCTCGCCCATGCCCATGAAGACGATGTTGGACAGGCGGGCCGGGCCCCCGGGGACCTCGCCGTCGCGCAGGGCGCGCATGCCGTCGACGATCTGGTGCACGATCTCGGCGGTGGAGAGGTTGCGGTCGAGGCCGGCCTGCCCGGTGGCGCAGAACGGGCAGTTCATACCGCAGCCGGCCTGCGAGGAGATGCACATGGTGACCCGGTCGGGGTAGCGCATCAGCACCGACTCGACGAGCGTGCCGTCGTGCAGCTTCCACAGGGTCTTGCGGGTGGTGTCGTTGTCGCAGCTGATGTGCCGGAGGACGTTCATCAGCTCCGGCAGCAGCTCCTGCTGGAGCTTCTCGCGGGAGGCCGCCGGGATGTCGGTCCACTCCGCCGGGTCGTGGGCGTAGCGGGCGAAGTAGTGCTGGGAGAGCTGCTTGGCCCGGAACGGCTTCTCACCGATCGCGGCCACCGCCTCGCGGCGCTCGGCCGGGGTGAGGTCGGCCAGGTGCCGGGGCGGCTTCTTGGCCCCTCGCGGGGCGACGAAGGTGAGCTCACCCGGGACGGGACGGGGGGCCATGCGGTACTCCTCGGTACGACGGGGTGGGGGTCACCCCGCGCAGGCAGGGCCGGTCCGCGGCAGCTCGGCCGCTGGACGGAAAGGGCGCGCCGTGTGCACACGGCGCGCCCTCCAGGATAACCCGGCCCGGATCCGTCAGCCGGTGCCGACGAAGGCCGCCAGCAGCAGCCAGACCACAGGGGCCGTCGGGAGCAGGGAGTCGAGGCGGTCCATGATGCCGCCGTGGCCCGGGAGCAGCGTGCCCATGTCCTTGATGCCCAGGTCACGCTTGATCATCGACTCGCCGAGGTCGCCCAGGGTGGCGCTGACGGCGACGGCCAGGCCCAGCAGCAGGCCCTGCCACCAGGAGCCCCCGTCGATGAGGAACTCCATGCACAGCGCGCCGGCGGCCATCGCGAAGGCCACGGCGCCGAGCAGTCCCTCGCGGGTCTTGCCGGGGCTGATGCGCGGCGCGAGCTTGGTCTTGCCGAAGCGCCAGCCGACGGCGTACGCCCCGGTGTCGCTGACGACGGTCAGCAGGAGGAAGGTGACCACCCGCTGGGGGCCGTCGTCGGCCGTGAGCAGCATCGCGACGAAGGTGGCCAGGAAGGGCACGTAGAACGCGGCGAAGACGCCCGCGGTGACGTCCTTGAGGTAGTCCTCGGGCGGTTCCGTCATCCGCCAGACGAGCACCGCCAGCGCGGTGAGCGCCATGGCGACCCAGGCGCCCTCGGCCCCCCGGACGTAGCCGGCGATGACCATCGCCGCGCCGCCGACCGCGAGCGGGACCAGCGGGGCCTTGATGCCCTTCTTCTCCTGGAGCCGGGAGGTGAGCTCCCACAGGCCGACGACGACCGCGACGACGATCACGCCGACGAAGACGGCCTTGACGATGAACAGCGAAGCGAAGATCACCGCGCCGAGGCCGACGCCGACCCCTATGGCGGCCCGCAGGTCACGCCCGGCGCGCTTCTTCTGCGGCGGGGGCGTGGCGTCCTGCGGTACCTGTGAAGGCGGGGGCGGGGGGCTGGGCATGGGCTCCTGCAACGGCATCTCGGTACGGAGCGGGGGGCCGCCGGTGAAGGCGGCCCCCCGGTTCCGTGCTTCCCGGTCGTCGAACGCACGGCCGGCGGCATCGGGCACGATGGGCATGGGCGCAGTCTGAGGGCCCACCAGCGCATCGTATGCGGGACCCGCCGGTACCGGCTCAGCGGCCCAGGGAGAGTCGTTCATCAGACCTCGAGGAGCTCGGCTTCCTTGTGCTTGAGCAGCTCGTCCACCTGCGTGACGTACTTCGCGGTGGTGTCGTCGAGCTCCTTCTCGGCGCGGCGCACCTCGTCCTCGCCGGCCTCCTTGTCCTTGACCAGCTTGTCGAGGGCGTCCTTGGCCTTGCGGCGCACGGAGCGGATGGAGACGCGGGAGTCCTCGGCCTTGTTCTTGGCGACCTTGATGTACTCCTTGCGGCGGTCCTGCGTCAGCTCGGGGAAGGTCACCCGGATGATATTGCCGTCGTTGCTGGGGTTGACGCCCAGGTCGGAGTCGCGGATCGCCTGCTCGATGTTGCGCAGGGCGCTCTTGTCGAACGGGGTCACGACGGCCATGCGCGGCTCGGGCACCGAGAACGAGGCGAGCTGGTTGATGGGCGTGAGGGCACCGTAGTAGTCAGCCACGATCTTGTTGAACATCGCCGGGTGCGCACGGCCCGTGCGGATCGCGGCGAAGTCTTCCTTGGCGACGACGACGGCCTTCTCCATCTTCTCCTCGGCTTCGAGGAGGATTTCTTCGATCACCACGTGCTCCTGCATGTCTTGAGTGGATGGTTCAGGCGGGCGGGGCCGGGCGGGCCGCCCGTACCGGGCCCCGCGGGGCCCGGTACGACGGGCTCAGGCCCGGGTGCCCTGGTCGCTCACGAGCGTGCCGATCTTCTCACCCTTGACGGCACGGGCGATATTGCCTTCGGCGAGCAGTTCGAAGACCAGGATCGGGAGCGTGTTGTCGCGGCAGAGCGTGATGGCCGTGGCGTCGGCGACCTTGAGGTCGCGGGACAGCACCTCGTTGTACTCCAGCGCGTCGAACTTCACCGCGTCCGGGTTGGTCTTCGGGTCCGAGTCGTAGACCCCGTCGACGCCGTTCTTGCCCATGAGGAGGGCCTCGGCGTCGATCTCCAGGGCCCGCTGGGCGGCCGTGGTGTCGGTGGAGAAGTAGGGCATGCCCATACCGGCGCCGAAGATGACGACGCGGCCCTTCTCCAGGTGGCGGACGGCGCGCAGCGGGATGTACGGCTCCGCGACCTGGCCCATGGTGATGGCGGTCTGGACCCGGCTGTCGATGCCCTCCTTCTCCAGGAAGTCCTGGAGGGCGAGGCAGTTCATGACGGTGCCGAGCATGCCCATGTAGTCGGACCGGGCCCGGTCCATGCCGCGCTGCTGGAGCTCGGCGCCGCGGAAGAAGTTGCCGCCGCCGATGACGATCGCGATCTCGGCGCCGTCGCGGACCACGGCCGCGATCTCGCGGGCGATGGCGTGCACGACGTCAGGGTCGACACCCAGCCCGCCGCCGCCGGAGAAGGCTTCGCCGGACAGCTTCAGCATGAAGCGGCGACCCTTCTTGTCGTGGTCGCTCTTGTCGTGGGATGCGGTGTGGGGGTCCACGCCCTGATTCATGGAGATCTCCTCGTGCACATACGAAGAAGGCCATTGCCGGTGGGTCCTCGCGGTTCCCTCTGCGGCAATGGCCTCCTCGTCAGATCTGCGGTCGTCCGGCGCAAGCGTGGACGACTGCTTCAGACCCTATCGGGGTCCGGTGTCCGTCGTGTACGGACGGACTCAGATGCCGACCTTGATGCGGGCGAAGCGCTTCAGGGTGACACCGGCCTCGTCCAGAACCTTCTGGACGGACTTCTTGTTGTCCAGCGCGTACGGCTGGCCGAGCAGCGTGGCGTCCTTGAAGAAGCCGTTGACGCGACCCTCGACGATCTTGGCGATCGCGGCCTCGGGCTTGCCCTCGGCGCGGGTGGTCTCCTCGGCGACGCGACGCTCCGACTCGACGATCTCGGCCGGGACGTCCTCGGCGGTGAGGTACTTCGGCGCGAAGGCGGCGATGTGCTGGGCGATGCCCTTGGCCAGGTCGGCGTCGGCCTTGTCCAGCTCGACCAGGACACCGATCTGCGGGGGCAGGTCGGGCATGGTGCGGTGCATGTAGGACGCGACGAACGCACCCTCGTACGCCGCGAAGCGGTCCAGGACGATCTTCTCGCCGAGGTTGGCGTTGGCCTCGTCCACGAACGCCTGGACGGTCTTGCCGGCCTCGATCTCGGACGCCAGCAGCGCCTCGATGTCGGCGGGCTTGGTGGCGGCCACGTGGGCGGCGAGCTGGTCGGCGACGGCCAGGAACTTCGGGCTCTTGGCCACGAAGTCGGTCTCGCACTTGAGCTCGACGAGCACGCCGGAGGTGGCGTCGTCGGAGATCAGGGAGGTGACGGCACCGTTCTCGGCGGAACGGCCCTCGCGCTTGGCGACACCCTTCAGGCCCTTGACGCGCAGGATCTCGTTGGCCTTGGTGACGTCGCCGTCGGCCTCGACGAGCGCGTTCTTGCAGTCCAGCATGCCGGCGCCGGTGAGCTCGCGGAGCTTCTTGACGTCAGCGGCGGTGTAGTTCGCCATGAGTCTGTGATTCTCTCTCGAAGTCGTAGATCTACGGGTGAACGGCGGAGGAGCGCGCTTGTGGCGCGGCTCCCCCGCCGTCATCGTCCGTGCTGCGAGTGCCCGGCGGATGAACGCCGGGCGCTCTCAGTGGGTCAGCCCTGCTCGGCGGCCGGAGCCTCGGCGTCGGCGGCAGGCGCCTCGGCCTCGGCGGCCGGAGCCTCGGCGGCCTCAGCGGCCGGAGCCTCGGCCGCGGGGGCCTCGGCGTCGGCCTTCTTCTCGCCCTCGAGCAGGTCGCGCTCCCACTCGGCGAGCGGCTCGGCGGCGGCCTTCTCGCCCGGCTTCGAGTCACCGGTAGCGGCGCCGGAGCGGGCGATGAGGCCCTCGGCGACGGCGTCGGCGATCACGCGGGTGAGCAGGGTGACGGAGCGGATCGCGTCGTCGTTGCCCGGGATCTTGTAGTCGACCTCGTCGGGGTCGCAGTTGGTGTCGAGGATCGCGACGACCGGGATGTGGAGCTTGCGCGCCTCACCGACGGCGATGTGCTCCTTCTTGGTGTCGACGATCCAGACGGCGCTGGGAACCTTCGACATCTCGCGGATACCACCGAGGGTCTTCTCCAGCTTGGCCTTCTCGCGGGAGAGGACCAGGAGCTCCTTCTTGGTGAGACCCGAGGCGGCGACGTCCTCGAAGTCGATCGCCTCAAGCTCCTTCAGACGCTGGAGGCGCTTGTAGACGGTGGAGAAGTTGGTGAGCATGCCACCCAGCCAGCGCTGGTTGACGTACGGCATGCCGACGCGGGTCGCCTGCTCGGCGATGGCCTCCTGCGCCTGCTTCTTCGTACCGACGAACATGATGGAACCGCCGTGCGCGACGGTCTCCTTCACGAACTCGTAGGCGCGGTCGATGTACGACAGCGACTGGAGCAGGTCGATGATGTAGATGCCGTTGCGCTCGGTGAAGATGAAGCGCTTCATCTTCGGGTTCCAGCGACGGGTCTGGTGACCGAAGTGGACGCCGCTCTCCAGCAGCTCCCGCATCGTTACGACGGCCATGGCCATCTCCTTGGTTTCTCGGTTTTGGTTCCTGACGCCCCGCCGCGCCCTGCCCCATGAGGGACCGAGAGACGCTGTCAGCCGACCGGAACCGGCCGGCGCTGGGGCGTGCGAAGTCGACCCGGTGACCCGGATCGCCACAAGAAGTGTACGGGACCCGGCGGTATGCCGGGTGACGCCCTTGTCCACACCCTCGGGGCCGTCCACAGGCGCGGGCGGCCCGCGGGGTGGGCGCGGGACCCTGGGCGCATGACGACGACACTGCTGCTCACCGTGGTGCTGGCCCTGTCCCGGGCGCTGTTCCCGGCCCCTGCCGGCGCTCCCGCCGAGGCGCCGTTCCGGGCGGTCCGGCCGCTGCCCCCGCCGCTGTCCGTGACCCGGTGGTGGGACCCTCCGCCGACGCCGTACGCGGCGGGGCACCGGGGGGTGGACCTGGCGGCCCCGGTGGGGGCGCGGGTCCGGGCGGTGGGGCCGGGGCGGGTCCACTACGCCGGCCAGGTGGCGGGGCGGGGCGTGCTCTCACTCACCCTTCCGGGCGGGCTGCGGACCACGTACGAGCCGGTGCGGCCGCTGGTGGCGGAGGGGGAGGCGGTCACTGCGGGCCAGGTGGTGGCGGTGCTCACGGAGGGCTCGCACTGCCCGGGGCCCTGCCTGCACTGGGGGCTCCTGGCCGGGGAGGACGCCTACCGCAACCCGCTGGCGCTGCTCCCGGCGGCCACACCCCGGCTGCTGCCGCCGGCGGGGACGGCCCCGGACCGGGCCGGGCGTGCGGGGGCCGGCTGACCGGGCCGGACCGGACCCTGCCGGGCGGAGCGCGGCGGCCGGACCGGGCTGACTAGCCCCTGACGCCGCGCAGGGCCATCGCGACGGCGGTGGCGGTGATCACGGCGGGGTCCTCGGCGGCGCCGAGCTCGACCCGGCGGGCGGCCGCGTCCACGACCCCCTGGAGCAGCATCGCGGCCAGCCGGGGCTCCGGCTGCCCGAGGGCCTCCAGCGCCTGGACGGTCATCGCGACCAGCCCGCCGTGCGCGGCGCGGATCTTCTCCCGGGCGCCCGCGTCCAGCTCGCCGGCGGAGATCGCCACCACCGCCCGGTGGCGGCGGTCCGCGGCCAGCTCCAGCTGGCAGCGCACATACGCCTCGATCTTCTCCTCGGGGGAGTCCGCGGCTTCCATCGCCGCCTCGATCTCGGCGGCCCAGACGGGGAAGTCCACCGCGCACAGTTCCTCGACCACGGCCGCGCGCGACTTGAAGTACTCGTACACGGAGGACCGGGCGAGGCCGGTCCGCTCGGCGAGGGCGGGGAAGGTCAGGGCCTCGGTCCCGCCTTCCGACAGCAGGGAACGCGCCGCGTCCAACAGGGCGCCGCGCTGCATCGACCGGTGCTCGGCCACGGAGGCCGCTCGAATCCTGGGCACCTCACCACTGTACGGAGGGGCGCAAGCCTCCCCGGCCGGTTCGCCGCTCCGCCCGGGGCTGGCTCAGCGGCCGACGTCGGCGAGCTTGGCGCGCAGTTGGAGCACGGACTTGGTGTGGATCTGGCTGACCCGGCTCTCGGTGACGCCCAGGACGTTGCCGATCTCGGCGAGGGTCAGGCCCTCGTAGTAGTAGAGGGTCACCACCGTCTTCTCCCGCTCGGGCAGGGTGTTGATGGCCCGGGCGAGCAGCCGGCGCAGCTCGCGGTCCTCGGCGATCTCCACCGGGTCCTCGGCGGCGGTGTCCTCCAGGGTGTCCATCAGGGAGAGGCGGTCGCCGCCCTCGCCGCCGACGTGCAGCAGCTCCTCCAGGGCGACCACGTTGGCGAGGGACAACTGGCTGAAGACGGTGTGGAGTTCCTCCACGGCGATGCCCATCTCCCCGGCGACCTCGCCCTCCGTGGGAGTGCGCCGGAGCTGGGCCTCCAGCGTGGCGTAGGCGCGCTCCACGGCGCGGGCCTTCTGGCGCACGGAGCGCGGGATCCAGTCCAGCGCCCGCAGCTCGTCGATCATCGCGCCGCGGATCCGGGTGATCGCGTACGTCTCGAACTTGATGGACCGCTCGATGTCGAACTTCTCGATCGCGTCGATCAGTCCGAAGACCCCGGAGGAGACGAAGTCGGCCTGTTCCACGTTGGGCGGCAGGCCGACGCTGACCCGGCCCGCCACGTATTTGACCAGCGGCGAGTAGTGCAGGATCAGCTGTTCCCGCAGCCGCTCGTCACCGGAGTCCTTGTATGAGCGCCAGAGCAGCTCCAGGGACGAGGGCTCGGCGGACCGCACGCTGCCACGGGCAGCGGGTGGCACCGAAGCGCGGTCGGACCCTGAGGTGTGCTGGGGCATGCTTCGCCTTTGCCGGAGCGGGATTCCTTGGGAGCGTAGCGTGACGAAAGTGTCGCGGTGCGCGAAGAGTACGGGATGGCGCGGGGGCCGAGGGGCGCCCGGACCCGCGCGGGCGGCCCGGGACCGGCGCCTCGCGTACGGCCTGGGCGGCCGCCTCGGGGAAGACCGCGTCTCTCATCGCCTTCACTCTTTCACCGGAACGCCCCAGGTCAACGACCGCCTCGCCGGGGGGCTCCGGATTACGCCTCCCCCCGGGGGCCGTGGCGCGTCAACTGCCAGCCGTCGCCCTGCCGTTCGACGAACCCCAGAGAGTGAAGTTCGTACAGTCTGCCGATGACTTCATCGGTGCCGGTGCCCGCGGCGAGGGAGATCTCGCCGGCGTCGGCGGCCCGGCCGGCGGGGAGTGCTTCGAGGACCCGCGCGGCCGCGGGGTCCAGCAGGTCGCGGGCGAGGACGGGCCCGCGCCGTACCGGGGCCAGCTCGCCCATGTCGCCGACCACCTCGACCACCTCGTCGGCGTCGGTGACCAGGACCCCCTCTCCGCGCAGCAGTTCGTGCACCCCGGCGGAGAGGCCGCTGGTGGCGGGGCCGGGGACGCCTATGGTGAGGCGGCCCAGCCGCTGGGCCCGGCGGGCGGTCACCAGGGAGCCGCTGCGCCGGGCGGCCTCCACGACGACGGTTCCCCGGGTGAGGGCGGCGATGACCCGGTTGCGCAGGACGAACCGGCTGGGGGTCGGGTGGCTGCCGGGGGGCAGTTCGCCCAGCACCAGCCCCTGGCGGGCGATCCGGCCGAGCAGTCCGGCGTGGCCGCGCGGGTAGACGGTGTCCACCCCGCAGGCGAGGACCGCGGCGGTGGCGCCGCCGGAGGCCAGGGCCCCGCGGTGGGCGGCGCCGTCGATGCCGTACGCCGCCCCGGAGACCACCACCCAGCCCCGCTCGGCGAGCCCGGCGGCCAGGGTCTGTGCCATGTGGGCCCCGTACGGGGTGCAGGCGCGGGCGCCGACCACGGCGACCGAGCGCAGGGCCCAGGTCCGCAGGTTCGGCCGGCCCCGCAGCCAGAGCCCCACGGGCCGGGCGTCGCCGAGGTCGTCCAGCTGGGTCGGCCATTCCGCCGAGCCCGGGCAGACGAACCGGATCCCCTCGGCGGCGGCCCGTTCCAGGTCGCGGGCCGGTTCCGCGAGCGCCGCCCGCCTGCGGTATCCGGCGAGCCGCTCGGGGGCCGCCCCGGTCAGCGGCCCGGCCTGCGCACCGGCGCCCGCCCCGCCCAGCATCCGCATCAGGGCGACGGGGCCGACTTCCCGCAGCCAGCGCCCGCCGTGCTCGTCCCCCGGCTCCAGGACCCGGGTCAGCGCGGCCCGGGCCAGCACCTCCGGATCCGGCTGCGCGGCGGCGGTCATGACGGCGCCCCCAGGGCGAGGGCCGCCCCACGGGCGATCCCGGTGCGCAGCTCCAGGGCGACGGCCGCGTCCAGCGCCTCGGGGCGGTCGCGGCCGCGCAGGTCGGCCACCGTCCAGGCGACCCGCAGCACCCGGTCCAGCCCCCGGGCGGTGAGCAGCCCGCGCTCCATCTCCCGCTCGGCCTGCGCCAGGGCGCCGGGCCCGGCGGGCCAGCGGGTGCGCAGCTCGTGCCCGGGCACCTCCGCGTTGAGCCGCCACGGCGTGCCCTCGTACCGGGCGGCGGCCCGCTCCCGGGCCTGACGCACCCGCTCGGCGACGGCCGCCGTGCTCTCGCCCCGCCCTCCCCGGCCCAGCAGGTCGGCGCGGGTGACCGGCTCGGCCTCGACCCGCAGGTCGACCCGGTCGAGCAGCGGGCCCGACAGCCGTGCCTGGTAGCGCCGGACCACCGAGGAGGGGCAGTCGCAGGCGGACCCGCCCAGGGTGTGCCGCCCGCAGGGGCAGGGGTTGGCCGCGAGGACCATCAGGAAGCGGGCGGGCAGCCGTACCACCCCGGCGGCCCGGGCGATGACCACGTGTCCCGATTCCAGGGGCTGGCGCAGGGCGTCGAGCACCTTCCCGCTGAACTCGGCCGCCTCGTCCAGAAAGAGCACTCCCCGGTGGGCCAGGGAGACCGCCCCGGGCCTGGGGATCCCGGCTCCGCCACCGACCAGGGCCTGCATGGTCGCCGAGTGGTGCGGGGCACAGTAGGGGGGACGGGAGACCAGCGGTTCGCCGGGGGGCAGGATTCCCGCGACCGAGTGGACGGCCGTCACCTCCAGGGAGTCCTGGCGGGTGAGCGGCGGCAGGATCCAGGGCAGCCGCTCGGCGAGCATCGTCTTCCCGGCGCCCGGGGGTCCGCTGAGGAAGAGGTGGTGGCCCCCGGAGGCGGCGACCTCCAGGGCCCGGCGGGCCGCGTGCTGGCCCGCCACGTCGGCGAGGTCGGGGGCGTCGGGCGCCTCGGCGCCCCGGGTCAGGCCGGTGCCGAGCCCGGCGCCCGGCAGGACCAGCCCGGCCAGCATCGCGTCCGGGCGGCCCTCCCGCTCCGGCGGGTCCTCCTCGGGCACCGGCGCGTCGGTCAGTACGGCGATCAGCTGCCGCAGGCTGCGCACGCCCAGCACCGACATCTGCGGGACCAGGGCGGCCTCGGCGGCGCACTGCTCGGGCACCACCACCTGCCGGTACCCGGCCTCGGCGGCGGCCACCACGGCCGGCAGGATGCCCCGGACCGGCCGCACCCGGCCGTCCAGGCCGAGCTCCCCGATGAGCACGAGGTCGGCGATCTCTCCGGGGTCCAGCACCTCGGCAGCCCCGAGGACCGCCGCCGCCACGGCCAGGTCGAAATGAGACCCGGACTTCGGTACGGAGGCCGGGCTCAGCCCGACCGTGAGCTTCTTCTGCGGCCAGGGGGCGCCCGAGTTCGCCACCGCCGCCCGCACCCGGTCCCGGCTCTCGACCAGGGTCTTGTCGGGCAGCCCCACCAGGGTGAAGGCCGCCACCCCCGGCTCCAGGTCCGCCTGGACCTCCACCACCACGCCCTCGACGCCGACCAGGGCCACCGAGCAGGTCCGCGCGAACCCCATCAGGCCGCCCCCCTGACGTGCTCCACCACGGGCGCGCCGCGCCGGGGCAGCAGGACCCCGACCAGGTCGATCCGCACCCCGCCCGGTGGCGGCCCCCCGTGGTCGGCTAGCCAGCGTCCGGCGAGCCGGCGCAGCCGCTCGGCCTTCCCGGCCCGGACGGCGGCCATGGGGTGCTCGAAGTCCCCGGCGCGGCGCGTCTTGACCTCGCACACGACGAGGGCGTCCCCGTCCCGCGCGACGATGTCGATCTCCCCGCCCCGGCACCGCCAGTTCCGGGCGATCACCGTCATCCCCGACTCGGTGAGCCTGCGCACGGCGAGCTCCTCGCCGTACCGCCCCAATGCCTGTCGTGCCACGCCCGTCGCGCTCATCCGGCACCACCTCCGGCACCGACGATCCCGCCTCCCGCCCCACCGAGTGGATCTTGGTGGACAACCGGGGTGGTGTGGATATCGCGCTCACCCGTCCGGGCGAGGAGGGGCCCTCGGCGGAGCCCCCTCGGCTCAGCCTCCCGGCAGTTCGAGGTCGCTCTTGTTGAGCTCCTCGATGTTCACGTCCTTGAAGGTCAGCACACGCACCTGCTTGACGAAACGGGCGGGCCGGTACATGTCCCAGACCCAGGCGTCGGCCATCGTGACCTCGAAGAACACCTCACCCTGGACCGAGTGCACCTGCATCTCGTAGTCGTTGGTGAGGTAGAAACGGCGTTCCGTCTCGATCACGTACTTGAACAGCCCGACGACGTCGCGGTACTCCCGATAGAGCTTCAGCTCCATCTCGGTCTCGTACTTCTCGAGGTCCTCGGCGCTCATGGCATGTTCCCCTTCAGCCGTGCGTCCCCCTATTGTGCGCCAGGGCCGTGCGCCCCTAAACGATTTCCGGGGGCAGGACCACCGGAGCGTCCGGGGGACCGTCATCGAGCAGCGTCCTCAGCAGCCCGGCGAGCTTGGTCGGGTACACCGTCTCACGGGCCGCGAGAAGTTCCTCGGAGGTCCACCATCTCGCCCCCGTGACGCTGCGCCGCTCCAGCTCGGTCAGCCCGTCCAGCACGGTCGCGGTCCGCTCGGTCCGGGCCAGGAAGTACCACTCGTCCTGCTCCCAGCGCCGCCCGGCGAAGGGGAAGGAGCAGTAGCGCCGCCACAGCACCGGCCCCAGCTCCACCTCGGTGATCCCCGTCTCCTCCGCGAGCTCGCGCAGCGCGGCCTGCTCACGGGTCTCGTCGCCCTCCAGTCCTCCGCCCGGGGTGAACCACCAGGTGTCGGCGGGATCGTCCGGCTCGAAGCCGTGCAGGAGCAGGATCCGGTCCGCGGGGTCCAGCAGGACCACCCGGGACACCTTCCGCGGCTGCCCGGCGCCCGGCTCAGCGCCCACCGGAGCGCCCCCGCCCGCGCCCCAGCACCCGGGCGACCGGCCCGTAGGCGGCCCCCAGGACGACGAGGGCGGCTCCGGCCACCACCGCGCCCACCTGGAGCCGCAGCGGCCCGGGCTGCGAGGTGCCGCCGGGAAGGGCGGCGAAGGCGCGCGGCCGCTCCAGCATCTGCGGGCCCGGCCACGCCACCGCGTCGACGCGGGCCTCGACCGCCGAGCGGGGAACCGTCCCCTGGCCGGCGTCCTGGAGGTGCGCCCGGGAGTCCAGGGAGCCGGAGCGCCGGTCGCCCATCAGGAAGAGGTTGCCCTCGGGCACGGACACCTCGAAGGAGGTCGTCCCCACGGCCAGCGCGTCGTGCCCGGCCTGGTCCACGTACGGCTCGTCCAGCGGCTTGCCGTTCACGGTCAGCTTGCCGTTCTGACCGCAGCAGGCGACCCGGTCACCGCCGACGGCCACGACCCGCTTGACCATGGGCGAGTCGCTCCACTGGGAGTCCTTGAAGACGACCACGTCCCCCCGGCGCACCTCGGCGCCGCCGATCCGCTCCGCCAGCACCCGGTCGCCGGGCCGGACCGTGGGGACCATGGAGTCCGTGGGCACCGTGTAGGGCTGGTACACCAGTGCCCCCCAGACGAAGCCGCCGAGGAAGAGCGCGAAGCCGATGGCCACGACGATGCCCGACAACGTGTTGCCGAGCCCGCCGCGGCCCTTTCTGCCGCTCCCGCGTATTGCCTGAGTTCCGCCCATTGGTGCGCCCCCATACCCGGAGATGGCCGCCACCCGGCGGCGGCCGGCCTGGGCGGCACCCTACCGGGCGGTAGAGCCCTTGGTCAGCCTCCGCCTGCGCCACAGGACGAGGGGCACCGCGCCCACGAGCCCCAGCGCGGCCGAGTTCACCCCGGCCGATCCGGCCCCGGCGGCCTGCGGCGCGTGCGCGGGCGCCGGGGGCTGCTTGTCGATGCCCTTCTGGTCGAAGGTGGCGGGAACCGGCAGGGTCGCCCAGCGGGTCACCGGCCAGGCGATGACCACGGCCCGGCCCACGACGTCGTCGACGGGCACGAAGCCCTGGGTGGAGTCCTGCATGTGGTAGCGGGAGTCCTGGGAGTCCTGGCGGTGGTCGCCCATCACCCAGATCTTGCCCTTGGGCACGGTGAGCGGCCCGAACGGCATGTCGTCGCAGGGGGTGTTGCCCGGGAAGATGTACGGCTCGTCCAGCGGCTTGCCGTTGACGACGACCGGCCCGCCCCGCTTGCACTCGACGGTGTCCCCGCCGACGGCGATGGTCCGCTTGATCAGGTCCTTCTCCTCGGCGGACGGCATCAGGCCGATCCAGCTGAGGACCTTCTGCACGACGTTGGGCTCGGGGGTGGGCTCCCCGGCCAGCCACTGCGCGGGGTCGTGGAAGACGACGACCTCGCCGCGCTCGGGCTCCGAGCCGAACCAAGGGGTCAGCTTGTCCACCAGCACCCGGTCACCGCGCTGCAGGGTGTTCTGCATCGAGTCGGACGGGATCGAGAACGCCTGGACCAGGAAGGTCTTGATCAGCAGGGCCAGTACCAGGGCGATACCGATGAGGAGCGGGAGTTCCTTCCAGAAGGAACGGTGCTGCTTCTCCTCCGCACCCGCCTCGTCGGTCTCGTGCGTGACGGCATCGTCCGGCCGCTCCTCGCCCTCATCGCGTCCGGATCGAGCGCCTACCGCCACATCCCCCACATCCACTCCTCACTCGGAAAACCACCGCCCGCACCGGAACAGGAACGGGCCCTCCCCTCCCTTAACGAGCGGGAGTTCCCTAGGGCGCGGGAGACCTGGAACACACTATGCGAACGCGGCGGCGCGACGGCGCCGCCCGGGCCGCGGCCTGCGCCCGGAGCGGACGGGATCGGGAACGTCGAGGAAGGTGGCGGGCTGCTCCAGCCGGCGCCAGTGACCGAACGGCCAGGCGATCACCACGGCCCGTCCCACCACGCCCTTCTCGTCGATCGTGCCCTCGAACGCCTCGTCGAGGTGGTAGCGGGAGTCGGCCGAGTTGGCGCGGTGGTCGCCCATCACGAAGAGCCGCCCGGCGGGTACGCGCACCTCGAAGGGGATGTCCGAGGGAGAGTTCCCGGGTGACACGTAAGGCTCATCGAGCGGACGCTTGTTGACGGTCACCCGGCCCCGGTTGTCGCAGCAGGCCACGGTGTCGCCGCCGATGCCGACGACCCGCTTGATCAGGTCCTGCTCGTCGGCCGACGGCAGCAGGCCGATGAAGGTCAGGGCCTGCTTGATCTGCTTCACCCCGGCCGGGTCCTGGGCCGGCCGGGACGCCTCGCCCTTGAGCCAGCCTCCGGGGTCCTTGAAGACGACCACCTCGCCCCGCTCGACCTTGGAGCCGAACCAGGGGGTCAGCTTGTCCACCAGCACCCGGTCGCCGATCCGGATCGTCTGCTCCATCGAGCCGGACGGGATGAAGAACGCCTGGACCAGGAAGGTCTTCAGGACCAGGGCGATGCACAGGGCCACGGCCACCAGCAGCGGCAGCTCACCGGCCCGCCGGGTGCGCCGGCGCCGGCGCACCTTGCGCGCCATCCGCCGCCGCTGAGCCCGCCCGCCGCCCTCCGACGGCTCGGACTGCTTGGAATGCCCGGACTGCCCGGACGGCTTCGACGGCCCGGACGGGCGCGAGGGCCGTGCGGACCCGGACGGCTCCGAGGGCTCCGGCGGCGGCTCCGAGGGCACCGGCTCCCGGCGCGGCTCGCGCTCCCGTCCGCCCCGCGGACGCCCCCGGCTACCCATGCGGGCCCCCGGCCGCGGCCTTCCCCGGCAGCGAGCCCCAGCGCGAGGCCGGCCAGCCGATCCAGTCGGCCCGCCCGATCACCTTCTCCACCGGCACCATCCCGCCGCCCGGCTCCCCCAGGTGGTCCCGGGAATCGCGGGACTGGCTGCGGTGGTCACCCATGACCCACAGGGTCCCCAGCGGGACCACGATCCGGAACGGCACCTCCGAGGGCGTGTCCCCCGGGTACAGGTACGGCTCCGCGACGGGGACCCCGTTGACCCGGATCCGGCCGCCCGCGTCACAGCACACCACGTCGTCCCCGCCGACCCCCACGACCCGCTTGACGAAGTCGGTGTCGGAGGGCTCCGCCAGGCCGAGCGCCGAGGCGGCCCCGTGCAGGGCGTCGCCGACCGGGTTGCCGCGGGCGGGTTCCCGTACGAAGGAGCCGGTGCCGTCGAAGACCACCACGTCACCGCGCCGGGGCGTAGAGCCGAAACGGTACGCCAGCTTGTTCACCAGGATCCGGTCCCCGACCTCCAGGGTCGGCTCCATGGACCGGCTCGGGATCAGGAAGGGCTGCACCACGAAATTGCTGACCAGCAGCAGGAAGACCGTGCAGACCACGCCCAAGACGGCGGCCCGCCGCCAGGGCCCCTTGCCCAGGGAGGCGCGCGCCCGGGAAAAAGCAGAGCGCGGCCGCCCCTCCCCCTGTTCGGGGGAGGAGTGGCCGCGCTGTGTGAGCTCTGCTTCGGTGTCCATCGGGGGCGAGCCTATCCGGCCGTCCCCGGAACCCGGAGAGGAGATCAGCGGTCGCGCTTCTCCTTGATCTTCGCGGCCTTGCCGCGGAGCTCACGGAGGAAGTACAGCTTGGCGCGACGCACGTCACCGCGGGTGACGAGCTCGATCTTCTCGAAGATCGGGGAGTGGACCGGGAAGGTACGCTCCACGCCGACGCTGAAGGAGACCTTGCGGACGGTGAAGGTCTCCGAGACGCCAGAGCCCTGGCGGCGGATGACAACACCCTTGAACTGCTGGATACGGGAGCGGTTGCCCTCGATCACGCGGACGTGCACGTTGATCGTGTCACCCGGGCGGAAGGCCGGGACGTCCGTACGCAGGGAGGCGGAGTTGACGCCATCGAGCAGGTGAGACATGAGTTCGTCTGCTTTCTTCGCACGACGCCACAGGTCGTCGGTGCGGGGTTTCCGTAGAGAATTCGAGAGCCGTGCCACCCGGCGGACGACGGTCCCCCTGTGGCAGGGGCGCCCGCGAGCACACAGCAGCCGCCTATTCTTCCACGGCCTGCGGCCTGCGCCAAAATCGGCCGTCTCCGGACGGCTTCCAGCCCAGGATGCTCAGGATCTCCCGGTCCTTCTTGTCGAAGGCGGAGGCGTCGCAGCGCTCGATCAGGTCGGGCCGGTTCTCCGCGGTGCGGCGGAACGCCTCGTCCCGGCGCCACCGGGCGATCTTCCCGTGGTGGCCGCTGAGCAGCACCTCGGGGATCGCGCGCCCGCGCCACTGCGGGGGCTTGGTGTAGACGGGGCCTTCCAGCAGGTTGGCCATCTCGCCCGGGGCGAAGGAGTCGTCGCGGTGCGACTCGGCGTTGCCGAGCACCCCGGGCAGCAGCCGGGCCACGGCCTCGGTGACGACCAGGACGGCCGCCTCGCCGCCCGCCAGCACGTAGTCGCCGATGGAGACCTCGTAGACCGGCATGCGGGTGGCGTACTCGTCCATAACCCGGCGGTCGATGCCCTCGTAGCGGGCCGGCGTGAAGATGAGCCAGGGGCGCTCGGAGAGCTCGACGGCCAGTTCCTGGGTGAAGGGCCGGCCGCTGGGGGTGGGCACGACCATGACGGGGCCGTGCGCGCCGGACTCGTAGCCCTCGGCCAGGGCCGCGTCCAGGGCCTCGCCCCAGGGCTCGGTCTTCATGACCATGCCGGGTCCGCCGCCGTACGGGGTGTCGTCCACCGTGTTGTGCCGGTCGTACGTCCAGTCCCGCAGGTCGTGCACGTGGACGTCGAGCTGCCCGCGGGCCCGTGCCTTGCCGACGAGGGAGACGTTCAGGGGCTCCAGGTACTCGGGGAAGATCGTGACGACGTCGAGCCGCATCAGGCGTCGTCCCCGGAGTCCGCGGCCCGGGCCGCCTCGCCGCCCTCGGCCTCGGCATCGCGGGCGGAGGCGATCACGGCGCGGTCGTCGATCAGCCCCGGCGGCGGGGTGATGACACAGCGCTGCTCCTCCAGGTCGATCTCGGCGACGATCTCCTCCACGAAGGGGATCATGACCTCTGAGCCGTCCGGGCGCTCGACGATGAACAGGTCCTGCGAGGGCAGGTGGGAGATCTCGGTGATCCGGCCGATCTCCGTACCGTCCTCCAGCACTACGTCCAGGTCCATCAGCTGGTGGTCGTAGTACTCGTCCTCCTCCTCGGGCAGCTCCGCGGGGTCCACGTCCGCGATGAGGAGGATGTTGCGCAGCGCCTCGGCGCCGGTGCGGTCCCGTACGCCCTCGAAGCGCAGCAGGAGCCGGCCGCTGTGCACCCGCCCCGTCTCGATGGTCAGCGGACCCGCCGACGCCGGCTCGGTGCGGAGCACGGCGCCGGGGCTGAGCCGCTGCTCGGGCTCGTCCGTGCGCACCTCGACGGTGACCTCACCCTTGATCCCGTGGGCGCGGCCGATCCGCGCGACTACGAGCTCCACTGTTTGCCTCTCCTGTTCAGACGACGACGGGCCGGGGCGGGCACGAATGCCCTCCCCGGCCCGTGCCGGTGATTCAACTGCTCAGCGGACCTGGTCCACGTCGACGAGGTCGACGCGGATCCCCCGCCCGCCGATGGCGCCCACGACGGTCCGCAGTGCACGTGCGGTGCGGCCGTTGCGGCCGATCACCTTGCCGAGGTCCTCGGGGTGCACCCGGACCTCGAGCACCTGCCCGCGGCGCAGGTTGCGCGAGGCGACCTGCACGTCGTCGGGGTTGTCCACAATGCCCTTTACGAGGTGCTCAAGAGCCTCCTCGAGCATGCTCAGGCCTCGGTCGACTCGGCGGTGGCCTCAGCCTCGTCCGCCTTCTTGTCGGCCTTCTTCTTCTGCGTGATGGCCTCGCCCTTGCCCTCGCCGATGCCCTCGAGGGCCTTGGCGAACTCGTCGAAGGAGCGACGCTTGTCTTCCTTCGTCTCCGGCTGGAGCAGCGGCGCGGGGGCCGGGAGGCCCTTGTGCGCCTGCCAGTCACCGGTGAGCTTCAGGATGGCGAGAACGGCGTCGGTGGGCTGGGCGCCCACGGAGAGCCAGTACTGCGCGCGCTCGGCGTTGACCTCGATGCGCGAGGGGTTGTACGTCGGCTGGTAGATGCCGATCTCCTCGATCGCGCGGCCGTCCCGGCGGGTGCGGGCGTCGGCGACGACGATGCGGTAGTGAGGGGAGCGGATCTTACCGAGGCGCTTGAGCTTGATCTTGACTGCCACTGGAGTGGTGTCTCCTGAACTTGACGTGGTTGGGCACTTGAGATGCCACGTGGGGTTGCGGTACTCGGATGCCCGATGGACGCGTCAGCCGGAGGAGAGAGGGGTCCTGTGCGACTGTCGAGTACAGCTGCCCATTGTGCCACATGCCCGCGGCGCCTCCGAGCGGGGAGGACACCACTCCGCCCGCCCGGGGCACCACGTCAGGACGCGGCCGCGGTGGCCACCTCGGGGATGCGGAACGGCTTCATGCAGCCGCCGCACACGATCGGCGCCTGCGCCAGCACGGAGGGGACGACCCGTACGTTGCGCCCGCAGTCGCACACCGCCTTGACGCGGACGCCGCCGCCCGAGGAGCCGTGCCGGGCTGCCGGTCCGCGGAAGCTGCGCTTGGTGTCGGCGGCGGTGGCGACCGTGTGCGCCTTGAGGGCGCGCTGGAGCCGCTCGATCGTGGGACGGTAGCGCTTCTTGGCCTCGGGATTGAGATAGACCAGGGAGAACCCGCTGCTGGCGTGCGGTTCCTCGGAGTGGTCCAGCCCCATCTCCTCGGCGATCGCGAGGAATCTGCGGTTGTGGTAGCGGCCTGCTCGGGAGGTGTCACGGACCCCGCGGGCGGCCGCGATGCCGTGGACTGCCTCGTGCAGCAGTCGCTCGAAGGAGAGCTCGGCGCCACAGGCGGACGAGGACTCTCCGATCAGGGACTCGGGCGCGGCAAGGTCAGGCAGCTCGGGGTGGTACCGCTGAATGTCGGCCCACGCCTGCGCCAGCTCTGCGGCGAGAACAGGTGGTGTCGTGCTCACGTCGTGACAACGAGCCGGGGTGCCCCGGTGTTCCGATTCCGGGCCATTCCAAATTTTTTGCACGTACCAGTCAGTTCAGCCTCATGCGTCCTGACGAGGACGGGTGCGCCGATCTCCGGAGGAGTCGGTACGTAACGCCGACGGCACGAACCAGCCCCCGGCGTGCGGCCGAAAACCGCGCGCCGGGGGCTGGAGGAAAGGCTCGGTGGGCTCAGTACGAGCGCGCGACGATCGCGAGGGTACCCGGGGCGTCGTCCGCCTCCGGCACCGACCCGTCCTCGGCCACCAGGCAGCGGACGGTCACGGCCTGCTCGCCGAGCTTGGCCTCGCCCTCCGCGCCCAGGACGCTCCACGGGATCCGCGCCCAGCCGCCGGCGAGGGCGGCCTCGGCGGCCTCCTCGATGGTGGCGACGTCGCTCGTACGGGAGATCCGGCGCTCGCGGGACTCGCGCAGCAGCTGGGCCTGGTCCTCGTCGAGCACCTTGGGCAGCAGGTCGGCCAGCGCGTCGATCTGCACCGGCTCCTTCCCGCCGGGGATCCGGCGGGCCAGCATGGCCGTGCCGTTCTCCAGGTCGCGCGGGCCGATCTCGATGCGGACCGGTACGCCCTTGAGCTCCCAGTCGACGGCGCGGCGGCCGAAGGGGGTGTCGACCCGGTCGTCCACGTGCACGCGCAGGCCCGCGGCCTTCAGCTGCGCACCGAGTTCGCGGACCTTGGCCACGGCCTCGTCGCCCTTGATCGCCATGACGACGACCTGGACGTGCGCCAGACGCGGCGGGACGCGCAGGCCGTTGTCGTCGCCGTGGGACATGATCAGGCCGCCGACCATACGGGTGGAGACACCCCACGAGGTCTGCCAGACCAGCTCCTGCTGCCCCTCCTTGGAGAGGTAGGAGGTGTTGAACGCCTTGGCGAAGTTGGTGCCGAGCTCGTGGCTCGTGCCCATCTGGAGGGCCTTGCCGTCGCCCATCATGCCCTCGAGGGTGAGGGTGTTGATGGCGCCGGCGAAGCGCTCCTTGGGGGTCTTGCGGCCGAGCACGACATCGATGCCGAGCACGTTGGTCATGAAGTCGCCGTACACGTTCCGGTGAATGTGCGCGGCGTAGTCGCGGGCGTCCTCGTAGGTGGCGTGGGCGGTGTGGCCCTCCTGCCAGAGGAACTCGCTCGTACGGAGGAACACGCGCGGGCGCATCTCCCAGCGGACGACGTTGGCCCACTGGTTGATCAGCAGGGGCAGGTCCCGGTAGCTCTGGACCCACTTGGAGAAGTAGTCGTTGATGATCGTCTCGGAGGTGGGCCGGACGACGACCGGCTCGTCCAGCTCCTTGCCGCCGCCGTGGGTGACGACCGCGAGCTCGGGGGCGAAGCCCTCGACGTGCTCGGCCTCCCGCGTCAGGTACGACTGCGGGATGAACAGCGGGAAGTAGGCGTTCTGGGCACCGGCGTCCTTGATCCGGGCGTCCATCTCCTGCTGCATCCGCTCCCACAGGCCGTAGCCGTACGGGCGGATGACCATGGTGCCGCGGACCGGACCGTTGTCGGCCAGCTCGGCCTTGTTGATCAGATCCTGGTACCAGCGGGGGAAATCCTCCGCCTGCGGGGTGAGAACGGGTGCCTTTGCCATGGCGCGAATGGTACGGCGCCGGGCACCGGATGCGTGAATCGGGTGGCGCACTCCTCTGGACGCGGGGGCGGATGGGGAGTTCTCTGGCAACGGGGGCAAGGGGGCGAGACGGAATCAGGAGCGCTCTTTCGATGACACCGACGCCGACGGCGACGCTCGTCGCCCGGGACTGGGCGGAGATCCAGGAACGGATGCTGGTACCGCTGTACGAGGCGGTCTACGACCGGCTGGAGGTCGGGCCGGGCATCCGGCTGCTGGGCCTCGGGTGCGGGGCCGGGCTGCCCCTGCTGCTGGCCGCCGGGCGGGGCGCCGCCGCCACGGGTGTGGAGGCGGATCCGGCCCGGCGGGCGCTGGCCCGGGAGCGGCTGCTGGAGGTGGTGGCCGCGCCCCCGGTGCCCGCGGCCCGCCCCTACGACGTGCTGCTGGCCTTCGATCCCGGTCCGGGGGTCCTGGCGGCGGCCCTGCCCGCGGTCCGGCGGGGCGGGGCGGTGGTGCTGGCCGGCTGGGGGCCGGCGGAGCGGTGCACGGTGCCGGCGGTGCTGGGCGGCGGGCCGGTGGTCCGGGACCTGGACGCGGTGGCGGAGGACGCCGGGCTGGTGCCGGACGGGTCGGGGCGGGTGTTCTGCCCGTTCGGGCACGCCGACACGGACAGCGCCGTGCGCGGGCTGCTGTCGACCGGGATGTACCCCGTCGCGGGGACCGTGGCGGGGCACGGCGGGGCCGCGGACCTCGCGCTGGCGGAGAAGGAGCTGGCGGAGGCGCTTCACCCGTACGAGCGGGCCGACGGCGCCGTCTGGCTGCCGAACATCCTGCGGTACGTCATCGCCCGGGTGGCGTAGCGCGTACGGCGCGGCGGGCGCCCCCGCCGTCCGGCCCGGCCCTCAGCGGGTGCCGTGGTCCTTGGCGAGGCGGGGGATCCCGGCCGCCTCGTACGCCGCGTGCTCGTCCAGGGTCTCGGCGGCCAGGAGGGCCTCGGCCAGGGCGTCGAGTTTCGGGCGGTGTTCGACGAGCAGGCGGCACGCCTCCTGGTAGCAGTCGTCCACGATCCGCCGCATCTCGTGGTCCACGGCGTCGAGGGTGGCGGGGGCGGCGGTCAGCCCGTACGGGCCCTGCCCGTCGGACGGCAGCACGGTCAGGCGGCCGACGCGCTCGCTCATGCCCCAGCGTCCCACCATGCCGCGGACGATGTTGGTGACCTGTTCGAGGTCGCTCTCGGCGCCCGTGGTGATCACGTTGTACACCACGTGCTCGGCGGCCATGCCCCCGAGCGCGCCGATGATGCGGCCGCGCAGGTAGGGCTCGGTGTACGCGTAGCGGTCCGCGTCCGGGGTGGAGAGGGTGACGCCGAGGGCGCGGCCGCGCGGCACGATGGTGATCTTGCGGACGGGGTCGGCGCCCGGCTGGAGCATGCCCAGCAGGGCGTGGCCACTCTCGTGGTAGGCCGTGCGGCGGCGCTCCTCCTGCGGCATCACCAGCGGGCGCTCGGCGCCCAGCTGGACCTTCTCCAGGGCGTCGGAGAGATCGGCCTGGGTGACGGCGTCCTGCCGGCGCTTGACGGCCAGCAGGGCGGCCTCGTTGGCCAGGTTGGCGAGCTCGGCGCCGGTCATCCCCGGGGTGGTGGCGGCCACCCGGGCGAGGTCCACGCCGGGCGCGAGGGGGATGTCGCGGGTGTGGATGCGCAGGATGGCCTCGCGGCCCGCCTTGTCGGGCGGGGAGACGGCGACCGTGCGGTCGAAGCGGCCGGGGCGGGTCAGGGCGGGGTCGAGGACGTCGGCGCGGTTGGTCGCGGCGATGACGACCACGCCCTCGGAGCCGGAGAAGCCGTCCATCTCGGTGAGGATCTGGTTGAGGGTCTGCTCGCGCTCGTCGTGGCCGCCCATGGCGGCGGAGCCGCCGCGGGCCCGGCCGATGGTGTCGATCTCGTCGATGAAGATGATCGCCGGAGCCACCTTGCGGGCCTCGGTGAACAGCTCGCGCACCCGGGAGGCGCCGACGCCGACGATCATCTCGATGAACTCGGAGGCGGACGCCGAGAAGAACGGCACCCCCGCCTCGCCCGCGACGGCCCGTGCCAGGAGGGTCTTGCCGGTGCCGGGCGGGCCGGACAGGAGGACGCCGCCGGGCATGCGGGCGCCCAGCCTGCGGTACTGGGCCGGGTTCTTGAGGAAGTCCACGACCTCGCTGAGCTCGCCCTCGACCTCGTCGATCCCGGCCACGTCCTCGAAGGTGGTGCGCTGGGCGCCCTCCAGCTCGACGGGCCGGGGCGGCGCCTTGCGGCCGAACCCGCCGGCCCCGCCGAGGGCCGAGCCCATCCGGCGGGCGATCAGCAGCCACAGGGCGACCAGGAGCAGCATCGGGGCGAGGGAGAGCAGCAGGTTGGCGAGAAAGCTGCGCTGTTCGACGACCGGGGAGGCGGTGACGGTGACGCCCTTGGAGGTGAGGTCGTTCCAGAGCTGGTCGTCGGCGAAGGCGGGGCGCTGGGTGACGAACTTGCGGTAGTCGCCGTGGCCGCCGGGGACGGGCTGCTCCGTCTTCAGCTCGCCCTGGATGGCGTCGCCCTTGGAGTAGATCTTCTCGACGTTGCCGGCGCCGACCTGCTTGCTGAACTCGGTGTACGAGACGGTCGGCCCGTCGCCCTCGTTGAAGAAGGACAGCACGACGTTGGTGATCAGGAAGACGATCAGGGCCACGAGGATCAGCCCGCGCCAGCCGCCGGGCGGCTTCCTGCGGGGCGGCGGGCCGGGCGGGGCGCCCTCGGAGCGCCAGGGGGTGTCGGCCCGGTCTCGCGGCGGTACGGGGGTGGGGCTGGGCACGGGGGCGCCTCCTTATGCCGTCCTCCCGGCCGACCATAAGGGACAATCCACCCCCTTGCCCGCGCAACGGAAGGCCCCGCCGTGCGTGCACGGCGGGGCCCCTCTCGTACGGCCGCTACTTCATGAACTTCTTGAACTCGTCCGGCAGGTCGAAGTCCTGGCCGGGCTGGCCGCCGCCCGCCGGGAGCCCGAACGGGCTGCCGCCGGCGGGGAGGCCGGGCTGGGGGCCCTGCTCGCGCCGGGCCGCGGCCTCGGCCTCCTCCTGCTTGCGCTTCATCGGGTTGCCGCTCTTGCGCTTGCCCTTGGCCTGCTTGACCTGCTTCTTCTGCCGGCCGGGGCCGCCGCCCATCCCGGGGATGCCGGGCATCCCCGGCATGCCGCCGCCCTGGGCCATGCGGGACATCATCTTGCGGGCCTCGAAGAACCGCTCGACCAGGCCCTTGACGGCGCTGACCTCGGCGCCGGAGCCCTTGGCGATACGGGCGCGGCGCGAGCCGTTGATGATCGTCGGGTCCTGGCGCTCGGCCGGGGTCATCGACTTGATGATCGCGGCCATGCGGTCGACGTCCCGCTCGTCGATGTTGTTGATCTGCTCCTTGATCTGGCCCATGCCCGGGAGCATTCCCAGGAGCTTGGAGAGGGAGCCCATCTTGCGGACCTGCTCCATCTGGGCCAGGAAGTCGTCGAGCGTGAACTCCTTGGGGCCCTTGGCGAGCTTGGCCGCCATCTTCTCGGCCTCGGCCTGCGAGAAGGTCTTCTCGGCCTGCTCGATGAGGGTGAGCATGTCACCCATGTCGAGGATCCGGCCCGCCATGCGGTCCGGGTGGAAGGCGTCGAACTCGTCCAGCTTCTCGCCGTTCGAGGCGAACATGATCTGCTTGCCGGTGACGTGCGCGATGGAGAGCGCGGCACCGCCGCGGGCGTCGCCGTCGAGCTTGGAGAGCACCACGCCGTCGAAGCCGACGCCGTCGCGGAACGCCTCGGCGGTGTTGACCGCGTCCTGGCCGATCATGGCGTCGACGACGAAGAGGATCTCGTCGGGGCTGACGGCGTCGCGGATGTCCGCGGCCTGCTGCATCAGCTCGGCGTCGATGCCGAGGCGGCCGGCGGTGTCGACGATGACGATGTCGTACTGCTTGGTCCGGGCGTACTCGATGGAGTCCTTGGCCACCTGGACCGGGTCGCCGACGCCGTTGCCGGGCTGCGGCGCGTAGACCGCGACGCCGGCGCGCTCGGCGACGACGCTGAGCTGGTTGACGGCGTTGGGGCGCTGGAGGTCGCAGGCGACGAGCAACGGGGAGTGGCCCTGGCCCTTGAGCCAGAGGCCGAGCTTTCCGGCGAGGGTGGTCTTACCGGCACCCTGGAGACCGGCCAGCATGATCACGGTGGGGGCGGTCTTGGCGAACCGGAGGCGGCGGGTCTCACCGCCGAGGATGGAGACCAGCTCGTCGTTGACGATCTTCAGGACCTGCTGGCCCGGGTTCAGCGCGCGGCTGACCTCCTCGCCGCGGGCGCGTTCCTTGACGTTCGCGATGAAGGAGCGGACGACCGGGAGGGCGACGTCGGCCTCGAGGAGGGCGATACGGATTTCCCGCGCCGCAGCGTCGATGTCCTGCTCGGAGAGGCGGCCTTTGCCCCGGAGGGACTTGAAGGTCGCGCTGAGGCGGTCGGAAAGCGTATCGAACACGGTGGTCGCGATTCCTCGGGTCGGGGGCGTGATGGTCGCCCCCCAGGGTATCCGCCCCCGCCACCCCCCGGGGGCGGGGTGGCGGGGGCGCTGCGCGCGGCGGTTACGCGAGGGCCGACTCGACCGACGCCGCGAGGGCCGCGGCCGCCGCGGGCGGCAGGGGTTTGCCGTCGGGGTCCACCACGTAGACGGTGTCCACCGCGTTGGCCCCCAGCGTGGAGACGTGCGCGCTGCGGACCCGGACCCCCGCCGACTCCAGGGCCCGCCCGATCCGGTGCAGCAGGCCCACCGCGTCGGGGGCGCGGACCTCCAGGACGGTGGCCAGGGGGGAGACGTCCGGGACCACCGTGACGCGGGGCGGCGGCGGGACGACCCCGCGCCGGCGGGGGTACGCGGCTTCGCGGCCGGCCAGCTTCGCGGGGACGTCCAGCGAGCCCTCCAGCGCCCGGACCAGATCGGTCCGCAGCCGGGCCGCCTGAGGCAGCGCCCCGTACTCCGCCGCGACCCGCCACCGCAGCACCAGTACCTCGCCCAGATGCTCCGGCAGCTCCAGGAACCGCAGGTCCGCCGCCCGCACCGTGAGCCGGTGCAGCGCCAGCACCCCGGCCACCGCCGGGAGCACGCCGGGCCGGTCCGGGACGGCCACGAGCAGCTCGGCCCCGACGGCGTCGTCCTCCTCCTGCTGGGCGTGCAGGCTGAGCACCGGCTCCCCGGTGCGCAGCGCCTCCAGCGCCAGGCGCTCCTGCGCGGCGGGCTCGGCGGCGGGCCGCTCCGGCCCGGGGCCGGCGGGCGGGGCCCCGTTCAGCACGGCGGCGGCCCGCCGCACCAGGTCGGCCACCAGGGAGGCCCGCCAGGTGCTCCACGCCGCCGGGCCGGTGGCCAGGGCGTCGGCCTCGGTCAGGGCGTGCAGGATCTCCAGGGTGCCGGCCGACCCGACGGCCCGGGCCACGGCCGTGACGGTCGCCGGGTCGTCGAGGTCCCGCCGGGTGGCGGTGTCCACGAGCAGCAGGTGGTGGCGGACGAGGGTGCCGAGCACGGCGGTGTCCTCGGCGTCGAAGCCCACCCGGGCGGCCATGTCGCGCGCGATGGTCTCGCCGGCGACGGAGTGGTCGCCGGGCCAGCCCTTGCCGATGTCGTGCAGCAGGGCCGCCATCAGCAGCAGGTCGGGCCGGCCGACCCGGCGGGTCAGCGCCGAGGCCCGTACGGCCGTCTCGATCAGGTGCCGGTCCACCGTCCAGGTGTGCACGGGGTTGTGCTGGGGCCGGCAGCGCACCCGCTCCCAGTCGGGCAGCAGACGGGTGATCAGCCCCTCGGCCTCCAGCGCCTCCCACACCCCCACCATCGGCTCCCCCGCCCCCAGCAGGGTCAGCAGCTGCTCCCGCGCCTCGGCTGGCCAGGGCACGGGCAGCGGCCGGGCCTGCGCGGCGAGGCGGCGTACGGCGTGCAGCGAGACGGGCAGTCCGGCCTGCGCGGCCGCCGCCCCCAGCCGCAGCGGCAGGACGGGGTCCCGCTCGGGCCGGGCGGCGAGCGCCAGCACGGCCTCCCCCTCGGACTCCACCACCCCTTCGGCGAGCGGGGCCCGCTCGGCGGCGGCCGCCGCCCCCCGGGTGCCCAGCAGCCCCCGCAGCCTCGGCCGGGCGGCCCGGGCCCGCAGGACCCGTCCGACCTCCCGCCAGGTGACGTCACCGGCGTAGGCGATCACCCGGGCGGCCTCGTACACCTCGCGCAGCAGCGCGTCCGCGTCGAGCAGCCCCAGCCGGGCGGCGACCTGGGGCTGTTCCTGGAGGGAGAGCCGGTCGGTGGCCCGGCCGGTGACCAGGTGCAGCGCGTCCCGCGCGTCCAGCAGCCGGCGCCGGGCCTCGGTGAGCCCCTCGCGCGGGGCGTCGGCCAGCCAGGAGGCGGCGACGGCCCGCAGGACGGTGGCGTCGCGGATCCCGCCGCGCGCCTCCTTCAGGTCGGGTTCCAGCAGGAACCGCAGCTCCCCGGCCCGTTCGGCGCGCTCCCGGCACAGGGCGTGCAGCTCGGGCAGCCGTCTGGGGGCCTGGTTGCGCCAGTCGGCGAGCACCGAGGTGCGCAGTCCGGCGAGGAGTCCGGCGTCGCCCGCGACGAGCCGGGCGTCGAGCAGTCCGAGGTGGGCCTTGAGGTCCTCGGCGGCGACCTTGCGGGCCTCGCCGGGGGTCCGTACGGAGTGGTCGAGGGAGACTCCGAGGTCCCACACGGGGTACCAGAGGCGGTCGGCGAGGGCGCCCAGGTCGCGGGGGCGGGCCTTGCCGTCGTGGAGCAGCAGCAGGTCCAGGTCGCTGCGCGGGGAGAGCTCCCCGCGTCCGTAGCCGCCGACGGCGACGAGGGCCGCGCCCCGTACGCCGGCCTCCTGGGCGGCGGTGGTGAACAGACCGTTCAGCCACTGGTCGGTCAGGGCGGAGAGAGCGCAACGCCGTGACGGCCCGGACCGCGGCTCCTCCTGGAGGAGCCGCAGCCGGGCCGCGGCGTAGCCGCTGGGTCCCGAGCCGGCGGGGTCTTGCGTGGTCTCTTCGACGCTCGTCACCCGGGAGCTCCCGTCTAGAGGGCGTCGGCGCCGCGCTCGCCGGTGCGGACCCGGACGACCGAGTCCACGGGGACGCTCCACACCTTGCCGTCGCCGATCTTCTCGGTGCGGGCGGCGCTGACGATGACGTTGATGAGCTCCTCGGCCTCGTCGTCCTCCGCGAGCACCTCGATGCGGATCTTCGGTACGAGGTCCACGGTGTACTCGGCGCCCCGGTAGACCTCGGTGTGGCCGCGCTGGCGGCCGTACCCGCTGGCCTCGGAGACGGTCAGGCCCTGGATCCCGAAGGCGTGGAGGGCTTCCTTGATGTCGTCGAGCTTGTACGGCTTGACGATGGCGGTGATCAGCTTCATGCGTCGACCTTCTTGTTCGCGGCGGCCACGGGGGCGGGGGAGGCGGTGGTGCGTGACGAGATCCCGCCGCCGGCGCCGCTGAAGTCGTAGGCGGTCTCGGCGTGCTCGGCCTGGTCGATGCCGGAGACCTCGACGTCCTCGGCGACCCGCATCCCGATGGTCTTGTCGATGAGGAAGGCCAGGATCGCCGATACGACCAGGGAGTAGGCGAGGACGGAGAAGACGCCGACGGCCTGCTTGCCGAGCTGGTCGAAGCCGCCGCCGTAGAACAGGCCCTTGGCGTCGGACTGGACGCCGCCGGTGGCGAAGAGGCCGACGAGGAGGGAGCCCGCGACGCCGCCGACGAGGTGGACGCCGACCACGTCGAGGGAGTCGTCGTAGCCGAACCGGTACTTCAGGCCCACGGCCATGGCGCACAGCACACCGGCGATGGCGCCGACGGCGATCGCGCCGAGCGGGCTGACGGAGCCGCCGGCGGGGGTGATGGCGACGAGTCCGGCGACGGCGCCGGAGGCGGCGCCGAGGGTGGTGAAGGAGCCGTGGCGCAGCTTCTCGTAGCCGAGCCAGGCGAGCATGGCGGCGGCCGCGGCGACCTGGGTGTTGATGAACATGACGGCGCCGACCCCGTCGTCGTTGCCGAGCCAGGACCCTGCGTTGAAGCCGAACCAGCCGAACCAGAGCAGGCCGGCGCCGAGCATGACCAGCGGGAGGCTGTGCGGGCGCATCGGGTCCTTCTTGAAGCCGACGCGCTTGCCGATGACGAGGATGACGCCGAAGGCGGCGGCGCCGGCGTTGATGTGGACGGCGGTGCCGCCGGCGAAGTCGATGACGCCGAGCTTGAACAGCCAGCCGCCGGTGCCCCAGACCCAGTGGGCGACGGGGAAGTAGACGACGGTGACCCACAGGGCGGTGAAGAGCACCCAGGCGCTGAACTTGACGCGGTCGGCGAGGGCGCCGCTGATCAGGGCGGGGGTGATGACCGCGAACATCAGCTGGAAGACGGCGAAGACGTACACGGGGATGGTGTAGCCGTCCCACAGTTCGGTGAGGCCGATGCCGCTGAGGCCGACGTAGTCGGAGTTCCAGCCGATGACGGAGCCGAGGTCGCCGCCGAAGGCGAGGCTGAAGCCGTAGAGCACCCACAGGACCGTGACGATCCCGAGGCTGACGAAGCTCATCATCAGCATGTTGAGGCTGCTCTTGACGCGGACCATGCCTCCGTAGAAGAAGGCGAGTCCCGGGGTCATCAGCATGACCAGGGCGGAGCAGATGAGCATGAACCCGGTGTTCGCGGCAGACAGGGTCGGGGCGTCTGCCGCGAGGGTCGTGATGGCTGATGCCATCGGCGTCTCCTCGTCGTCGGTACGTTCGCGTGCGGGCGACCGTGGGGGACCTGAGCGGCGGCGGTCAGGGCTGGCCGGTTAACGGCCCTTCATTGGCCCTGAGGTTCGCGCAGGCCGGTTTCCGGCGGCGCCGCTCGGTGTTTCGCCCCGATGACGAAGAGGTCGGGCGTGTTACGCCTGAATGAACCGGTGAGGTACGGGTCCGGTCCGTGTCAGGCGGGGGTCAGGTGCGGGCCGGGCGCACGTCAGGCGCGCGCCCGCCCTCCCGGGCGTGCTCAGACGGCCTCGGCGGCCTCGGGGAGGCGGGAGGCGAGGAGGTCGGTCAGCCGGACCACCTCCGCGACGTCGCCGTATTCACGGGCGGCGGTGTCGACGGTCTTGCGGAGCCGGGTGTTCACCCGCTCGGAGCGTACCTTTCGCGCCACGTCGAGGGCCTGGTCGACGAGGACGGCCGCCTGCTCGGGTTCGCGCTGGAGCAGGTGGACGGTGGCCATGCCGATGAGGTTGAGGGCGTAGGAGCGCTGGTGCTCCCCGTCCTTGGCGAAGAGCTCGACGGCCCGTTCCATGACGGGTTCGGCGAGGGAGGCGTACGTGGGGCTGCGGCCGGCGACGTAGGCCAGGTCCCGGTAGGAGTGGGAGTTCTCGCCGTTGAGCTCGGCCTCGGAGAAGAAGCGGATCCAGTCCGGTTCGGGTTCGTCGCCGCCGAAGCCGACATCGCCGAAGGTGTCCTCGGCCATGCGCACGGCCCGCTTGCAACGGCTGGGCTGGCCCATGTTGGCGTAGGCGCGGGCCTCCATGGCGTAGAGCATGGCCTGGGTGCGGGGTCCGGCGCAGTCGCGGCTGCCGTACTGGGCGAGGTGGATGAGTTCCAGGGCGTCCTCGGGGCGGCCGAGGTGGATCATCTGACGGCTCATGCCGGAGAGGATGTACGAGCCCAGCGGCTTGTCCCCGGCCTCCTTCGCCGCGTGCAGCGCGAGGACGAAGTACTTCTGGGCGGTGGGGTGCAGGCCGACGTCGTAGCTCATCCAGCCGGCGAGTTCGGCCAGTTCGGCGGCCACCTTGAAGAGCCGCTTCATGACGGGGGCCGGGTGGTTCTCCTGGAGCAGGTCGGTGACCTCGTGGAGCTGGCCGACGACGGCCTTGCGGCGCAGTCCGCCGCCGCACTGGGCGTCCCACTGGCGGAACATCACGGTGGTGGCTTCGAGGAGGTCGAGCTCGGGGTCGGAGAGCCGGGACGGCCGGTAGCCGGAGGGGGCCGCCGCCTCGCGCGCCGAGGGGTCGGCGGCCGGAGCCGGGACCAGCCAGCGCTGCATGGGCTCGATGAGGGCGGGGCCGGCGGACAGGGCGAGGGAGGTCCCGAGGAAGCCGCGGCGGGCCAGCATGAGGTCGCTGCGGGAGAACTCGCTGAGCAGCTCGACGGTCTGGGGACCCGCCCAGGGCAGGTCGACACCGGAGACGGAGGGCGTCTGGTGGGCGCTGCGCAGGCCGAGCTGCTCGATGGCGACGACGGCGCCGAAGCGTTCGGAGAAGAGCTCGGAGAGGATGCGCGGTACGGGCTCGCGGGGCTGTTCGCCGTCGAGCCAGCGGCGTACGCGGGAGGTGTCGGTGCTGATGTGGTGGGCGCCCATCTGACGGGCCCGGCGGTTGACCTGGCGGGCGAGCTCGCCCTTGGACCAGCCGCTGCGGACGAACCAGGAGGTCAGCTGTTCGTTGCGGTCGGCTGACTCCCCGCTCGCTGCGCTCGCACCGCTGCCGGTCACTGGAACGCCCCCATCCGCATCGTCTCTCCTACGAAACCCTGGCCGGTCCGGCCGCTGCCGCCGGGGACCTTCACAGGTCCTCCACACATTGCCTCCGGCATACCCACGGATGACCTGCCGCCGGGGTTCGAGCTACCGAAAGTAATCCTACGATCACCCGTCCGGCGACGTCGGCCGGTGAATCGCCACCATTCGCCACCCCTTCGAATGAACTCGCCACCGGCCAGGCGCGATTCACTTGACAGGAAGGCGAAACGGAACGGTTGGACGGGAGCGCGCCGGGGCGTGCGCGGCGGGGAGTGCGCCGGGCGGACTCGGTGGACGGCGTGCTCCACCCGGCCGCCGAGAGGTCTCGCCGACGTCGTAACCACCGGCGCGTCCGACCCGTTGGAGGGGGCATGGGCATGGGCTTCACGATCGGCGGCAGCCGCGGCACCAAGGAATTCCGTTCCGGCGTCCGGCGCCGCGGCCGCACCGCGGAGTGCACGACGGTGGCGGAGTACACCGGCCTGTGGGGCTGGGACGCGGTCCCCGGCGCCCGTGCCGCGGCTCCGGCCCGCGACTGTTCCTGCGGTCATACGAACTGCCTCACGCCGGGGGCGCATCCGCTGGACTTCGCTCCCACCGTCCCCGGCGGGGCCACCCTGGACGCGGTCACCGCGATCTGGGGCGAGTATCCGGGCGCGGCGATCCTGCTTCCGGTGGGCCGCTCCTTCGACGTCATCGAGGTCTCCGCGGAGGCGGGGCGGCGCGCCCTGGTCCGTATGGAGCGGATGGGCCTGCCGCTGGGACCGGTGACGCTCACCCCCGACGGCCGGGCGCAGTTCTTCGTGGCCCCCGGCGCGGCGGCCGAGCTGCCGGAGCTGCTGTACCGGATGGGCTGGGACGACGCCGACCTCGACCTGCGCGCCCTGGGCCACGGGGCCTTCCTGACCGCCCCGCCGTCCGACCACGCGGGCCTCGGGCCGGCCGCCTGGCTGCGCCGGCCCGCGCTGGACAGTGCGGGCGGCCCCCCGCAGGCCCGGCTGCTGCTGGGCACCCTCGCCTACACCTGCCACCGCTTCCGGCGCTGACGCCGCCGCGCCCGTAGGCCCGTAAGCCCGTCCCCGCACAGAGCAGTGCCCCCGCGTCCCGGGATTCCGGGGTGCGGGGGCACTCGTCCGCGTCGGCGGCTGCCGGGCGCTCAGTCGCCGATCAGGGCGTCCACGAACGCCTCCGGCTCGAAGGGGGCCAGGTCGTCCGCGCCCTCACCGAGGCCGATGAGCTTGACCGGGACGCCCAGCTCGCGCTGGACGGCGATGACGATGCCGCCCTTGGCGGTGCCGTCGAGCTTGGTGAGCACGATGCCAGTGATGTCCACGACCTCGGCGAACACGCGCGCCTGGGTCAGGCCGTTCTGGCCGGTGGTGGCGTCGAGGACCAGCAGGACCTCGTCCAGCGGGCCGTGCTTCTCCACGACGCGCTTGACCTTGCCGAGCTCGTCCATGAGGCCGGTCTTGGTGTGCAGACGGCCGGCGGTGTCGATGAGGACGACGTCGGCGCCCTCGGCGATGCCCTCCTTGACCGCGTCGTAGGCGATCGAGGCGGGGTCGCCGCCCTCGGGGCCGCGTACGGTACGGGCGCCGACGCGCTCGCCCCAGGTCTGCAGCTGGTCGGCGGCGGCGGCGCGGAAGGTGTCGGCGGCGCCGAGGACCACGCTGCGGCCGTCGGCGACGAGCACCCGGGCGAGCTTGCCGGTGGTGGTGGTCTTGCCGGTGCCGTTGACGCCGACGACCATCACGACGGCCGGGGTGTCCACGCCGCTCTCGGTCTTCACGGCGCGGTCGAAGTCGGTGCCGACGAGGGCGACCAGCTCCTCCTTCAGCAGGGCGCGCAGCTCGGCCGGGGTACGGGTGCCGAGCACCTTGACCCGCTCGCGCAGCCGCTCCACCAGCTCCTGGGTGGGGGCGACGCCGACGTCGGCGATCAGGAGGGTCTCCTCGATCTCCTCCCAGGTCTCCTCGTCGAGGTGCTCGCGCGAGAGCAGCGTGAGCAGGCCCTTGCCGAGGGCGTTCTGCGAACGGGCGAGCCGGGCGCGCAGCCGGACCAGGCGGCCGGCGGTGGGCTCGGGCACCTCGATCTCGGGCGCGGCCGGGGCCTCGGGCTCCACAGCCGGCGCCTCGACCGGAGCCTCGGCCTCCGGGAGCCCGACCTCCTCGATGGTGCGGCGCGGCTCTTCCGCCGTCTCTACGGCGTCCTCCCCCACCTGCGGTTCGGCAGGCGGGGCAGTGATGGTCGGCGTGCTCGGCGGTGCCGTGGGGGGCAGCTGCTTCTTCTTGCGGCTGCTGACCACGAGCCCGCTGACCGCGCCGACCGCGACCAGGGCGATGACTACAGCAAGGATCAGGATTTCCATAACCACCCCAGTATCGGCCACGGGCCGCCGTCGCCCCCGGACCCCGTGGGTTCCCCGGGGACATCACTCCGCCATTTGTGGTCTTCACGCCACTTCTACGATGATGGGCGGATTGTCCCCAGGGCTGCGCCCCGGACTCCCTCTCCCCCGCTTCCACGGAGTACTCATGCCTGCTGAAGAGAAGGCCGTCGCCGGCGCGGTCGAGAGCCGCGGCCTGGAGCCCGTGCCGGACGGCGAACGCGGCGGCCGGGTCCGCGAGCTCGTGCCCACCTGGGTGGCCGCGAACATCAGTGTGCTGCTGCTCACCATGGGCGCGGGCCTGGTGATCTTCAACAAGCTCAACATCTGGCAGGTGCTGGTCGTCGCGGTGGCCGCGCCGGTCGTCTCGTACGGCCTGGTCGGGCTGATATCCCTCGCGGGCAAGCGCGGTGGCGCGCCCGGCATGGCGCTCTCCCGGGCCGTCTTCGGCCAGCGCGGGAACCTCTTCCCGGGGGCACTGATCTGGGTGGCGCGCTGGGGGTGGGAGACGATCAACGCGGTCAGCGGCGCCTACGCCGCCCTGACCGTGCTCGACCTGCTCTTCGGGATCAAGAGCAACACGGCGCTGATCGTCGTCACCCTGCTGTTCTTCGTGGGCTGCACCTTCGTCGTGTCGGGCCTGGGGATCAAGGCGCTGCGGGTCTGCTCGACCTGGTCGACGTACCTCTTCGGCGGCTTCAGCGTGCTCGTCCTCGGCTATCTGCTCTTCACCACCGACTGGTCCGCCGTCTTCGGCAAGCCGGCCGGATCCACGGCGATGATGATCGCGGGCATCGGGACCATCGCCGCCGGCGGTATCAGCTGGGTGCCCTCCGGCCCGGACTTCACCCGCTACCTGCCCCGTACGGCCTCCTCCCGGGGCGTGGTCGGGGCGACGATCGGCGGCGCCGGGGTCGTGGTGCTGCCGATGGTGCTGATGGGCGCGGTGATGGCCGTCGGCACGCCGGACCTGGCCAGCGCCCAGGACCCGGTCTCGTTCATCGGTGAGCTGCTGCCGGTCTGGATCGCGGTCCCGTACCTGCTGATCGCCCTTCTCGGCATGCTGCTGATCAACTCGATGTCGATGTACTCCGCGGGCTTCACCGCGCAGACCCTCGGCATCAGGGTGCCGCGCGCCTGGGCGGTCAGCGTCAACGCCGTCATCAGCCTGGTCTTCGGGTTCCTGCTGATGGTGGTCGCCACCAGCTTCTTCGGCTCCTTCATCTCCTTCCTGACGCTGCTGGCCGTGGCCTTCTCCGCGTGGATCGGGGTGTTCGGCGTGGACATGCTGCGCCGCACCTCCTACGACGGCGCCGCGCTGCTGGACACCACGCGCACCAGCGCCTACTGGTACCGGGGCGGCTTCGCCTGGCAGGCCATGACGGCCTGGGGGGCGGCCCTGGTGGTGGGCACGCTGTTCACCCGGGTGGACTGGTTCACCGGGCCGCTCGCCACGACGTGGATCGGCGAGAACGGCCTGGGCTGGGTGGCCGGCATCCTCACCTCCGCCGCGCTGTACGCCGTACTGCCGCGCGACCCCTCCCCCGCTCCGGCGGCCGGGGAGCCCGGCGGCGAGCGCGAGCCGGCCGCGGCCCTGTCCAACTGACGCCCCGTCAGCTAGCCTCCCCCTTCGCCCGCCCGACCGCATCCGGCGAAGGGGAACCCCTCCATGCCCATCACCGTGGCCCGCTTCAACCTCGTCGACCCCCACGGCACCCCCGAGCGTCTGGCCGCCCGCTACCAGGCGGCGGTGGAGATGGCCCGCTACGCCGACGAGCACGGGATCGACACCGTGCAGACGGAGGAGCACCACGGGACGGACAACCACTGGCTGCCCTCCCCCTTCGCGTTCGCGGGCGCGGTGCTGGGCGCCACCCGGCGGATCACGGTCACGGTCTCGGCGATCATCGGCCCGCTGCACGACCCGCTGAAGGTGGCCGAGGACATCGCCGTGCTGGACCTGATCGGCGGCGGCCGGCTGATCACGGTGGCGGGCATCGGCTACCGGCCGCAGGAGTACGAGCAGCACGGGGTGGAGTGGGGGCGGCGCGGCAGGCTCCAGGACGAGCTGCTGGAGACCCTGCTGAAGGCGTGGACCGGCGAGCCGTTCCCCTTCCGGGGCCGCACGGTGAAGGTGACGCCGGTGCCCTTCAGCCGGCCGCACCCGATGCTGCTGGTCGGCGGCAGTTCGAAGGCGGCGGCGCGGCGGGCGGCCCGGCTGGGGCTGCCGTTCTTCCCGAGCGCCCATCTGCCGGAGCTGGAGGCGTACTACCGGGAGCGGCTCGCCGAGTACGGCACCGAGGGCTTCTGCATGATGCCGGCGGAGCGGACGCCGCTGCTGCACGTGGCCGAGGACCCGGACCGGGCGTGGGCCCTGTACGGGGAGCACTTCCTGCACGAGGCGGAGACGTACGCCTCGTGGCAGTCCAAGGACATCCGCTCGGCGGTCCGCTCCGGTGCCCGCACGGTGGAGGAGCTGCGGGCGGAGGGGGTCTACCGGATCCTCTCCCCGCAGGAGGCGGTGGACCACGCCCGGGAGGCGGGCGACGCGGGGAACCTCGTGCTGCACCCGCTGTGCGGCGGGATGCCGCTGGAGGAGGCGTGGCGCAGCCTGCGGCTGCTGTGCGAACGGGTGCTGCCCCGGCTCAGGGACTGAGCCGGGGCAGCACCGCGGAGGGGAGGGGTGGTGGCGGGGTTGGTTACCCCATCTCCTCCAACGCCTTGCCCTTGGTCTCCGGCACCCACTTGAGGATGAAGGGGATCGAGAGCACGGCGAAGACCGTGTAGATGACGTACGCCCCGGAGAGGTTCCAGTCCGACAGGGTCGGGAACGTCACGGTGATGAGCCAGTTGGCGACCCACTGGGCGGCCGCGGCCAGACCGAGTGCGGCGGCCCGGATGCGGTTGGGGAACATCTCGCCGAGCAGGACCCAGACCACCACGCCCCAGGACAGGGCGAAGAAGAGGACGAAGGTGTGGGCGGCGATCAGCGCGACGGTGCCCTGGGTCTCGGGCATGGAGATCTGGCCGGCGACGTCGGTCTTGTACGAGAACGCCCAGGCGCACAGGCCGAGCGAGAGCGCCATGCCCACCGAGCCGATCAGCGCGAGCGGCTTGCGGCCGATGCGGTCGACGAAGATCATCGCGATCACCGTGCCGATGATGTTGATGATCGACGTGGTGAACGAGTACAGGAACGAGCTGGTCGGGTCGATGCCCACGGACTGCCACAGCGAGGAGCTGTAGTAGAAGATCACGTTGATGCCGACGAGCTGCTGGAAGACCGACAGGCCGATGCCGATCCAGACGATGGGCAGCAGGCCGAAGCGGCCGCCGCGCAGGTCCTTGAAGGTGGACTTGTGCTCGGAGCGCATGGCCGACTCGATCTCGGCCACCCGGGCGTCGAGGTCGACACTCTGGCCCTCGACCTCGGCGAGCACCTTGCGGGCCTCGACGGAGCGGCCGGCGGAGATCAGGAAGCGCGGGGACTCCGGGATGACGAAGGACATCAGCCCGTAGAGCACGGCGGGGATGACCATCACGCCGAGCATCCACTGCCAGGCTTCCAGGCCGCCGATCTTGCCGCGCTGGTCGCCGTCGGCGAGGTTCAGGATGCCCCAGTTGACCAGCTGCGAGACGGCGATGCCGATGACGATCGCGGCCTGCTGGAAGGAGGCGAGCCGGCCGCGGTAGGCGGGCGGGGAGACCTCGGCGATGTAGGCGGGGCCGATGACGGAGGCCATGCCGATGCCGAAGCCGCCGACCACGCGCCAGAAGGCGAGGTCCCAGAGGGCGAACGGCAGGGCCGAGCCGACGGCGCTCGCGGTGAACAGGGCGGCCGCGATCTGCATGCAGCGGATACGGCCGATCCGGTCGGCGATCCGGCCCGCGGTGGCGGCGCCGATGGCGCAGCCGATCAGCGCGGCGGCGATCACCTGGGCGAGCGCGCCGGAGCCGATGTCGAAGCGGTCGCGGATGGCTTCGACGGCGCCGTTGATCACGGAGCTGTCGTAACCGAAGAGGAATCCGCCCATGGCGGCGGCCGCGGTGATGAAGATGACGTGGCCGAGGTGGTCGGGGTGGGCCGCGTTGCCGCTGCCGCCCGACTCCGCAGACTGCGCTGTGCTGCTGGTCAAGGTGAGCTCCGTGGGGGGTTCTGTCCGTATCTCCTAGTGGCGCACAGGACAAGATCGGGCACCACCCGGAGCCGGGAGACAGCCCAGAGCTTATGTGTTCATTTCCTGAAGTCAATACCTCCTTTGCAGCCAAGATGAACTTCAAGTCATCGGCATTGACTTCATTTCTTAAATGATCAATCTCAACGGAGACGCTGACTGATCACCTTGGACACCCCGTCGCCCTGCATGGACACGCCGTAGAGGGCGTCCGCGACCTCCATGGTCCGCTTCTGATGGGTGATGACGATCAGCTGGGAGCTCTCCTGGAGCTCCTCCATGATCCGGATCAGCCGCTGGAGGTTGGTGTCGTCCAGGGCCGCCTCGACCTCGTCCATCACGTAGAACGGGCTGGGCCTCGCCTTGAAGATGGAGACCAGCAGGGCCACGGCCGTCAGGGACCGCTCGCCGCCGGAGAGCAGGGACAGCCGCTTGACCTTCTTGCCCGGCGGGCGCGCCTCGACGTCCACGCCGGTGGCCAGCATGTCGTCCGGATCCGTGAGGACCAGGCGGCCCTCGCCGCCGGGGAACAGCCGCGAGAACACCCCTTCGAACTCGCGGGCGGTGTCCCGGTACGCCTCCGTGAAGACCTGTTCGACTCGCTGATCGACCTCCTTCACCACTTGAAGCAGGTCGGCGCGCGTCTTCCTCAGGTCCTCCAGCTGGGTGCTGAGGAACTGGTGGCGCTCCTCCAGGGCCGCGAACTCCTCCAGGGCGAGCGGGTTGACCTTGCCGAGCTGCTGGTAGGCGCGCTCGGCGGCCTTCAGCCGCTTCTCCTGCCGGGCCCGGTCGAAGGGACCGGGCCGGTTGCGGGGGTGGTCGGGGTCCTCGGGGAGCACCTCGCCGTCGGCCGGCGGGGACGGCGGCACCGGCTGGTCGGGCCCGTACTCCGCGACGAGCGCGGCCGGCTCGACGCCGAGCTCCTCCAGGGCGCGGGTCTCCAGCTGTTCGATGCGCAGCCGCTTCTCGGCGCCGAGCACCTCGCCGCGGTGGACGGAGTCGGTGAGCTTGTCGAGCTCGCCCTTGAGGTCGCGGCCCCGGCTGCGGGCCTCGCCGAGCTCCCGCTCGCGCAGGGCCTTGGCCTCCTCGGCGGCCGTACGCTCCTGCTCCGCCCGGCCGACGGACACCTCCAGGTGCGCCAGCAGCTGCCGGGCCCCGTCGGCGACGGCCCGGGCGACCCCGGCCTCGTACCGCATCCGCTGCCGGCGCCGTTCGGCACGTGCCCGCGCCTCGCGTTCGGCCCGGGCGGCCCGGTCGAGGGCGTCCGCCCGGCCGGCCAGGCCCTTGACCCGCTCCTCGTGCGTGCGCAGCTGGAGGCGGGCCTCCATCTCGGTCTGCCGCGCGTTGGCCCCGTCGGCGGAGAGGCGGTCCCGTACGGACGTGTCGGGCTCGTCTGCGGCCGGCAGCTCCTCGACGGCGGCGAGCCGCTCCTCGCACTCCTCGACGTCGGCCCGCGCGCGCTCCAGCGACTCCTCGGCGGTGGCCACGGCCAGGGCGCCGCGCTCGGCCTCGCCGAGGGCCGCCTTCGCCTGCCCGGCGAGCCGCCCGAGCTGCTGGGCCACCCCGGCCCGCGCCTGTTCCCCGGCCCGCCGCAGCTCGCCGAGCTCCTCGACGCGTGCGGCGGCGCCGGCCCGGCTGTCCCGGGCGCTCTCCTCCGCCAGAGCCAGCTCCCGGCACTCCCGCTCCAGCCGCTCCAGCTCACCGTCGGCCTCGTCCACGGCGGCCTGGACCTCGATGAGACTGGGCGCCCCGGCGGACCCCCCGTGCGCGAGGTGCGCCCCGAGCACGTCCCCCTCGACGGTCACGGCCACCACCTCGGGCCGCGCCGCCACCAGCTCCTCGGCCTCCTCCAGAGACCCGACGACCACATACCCCCGCAACACCCAGGCCAGGGCCCGCACCACAGCAGCATCCCCCCGCACGAACCGGGCAGCCTCCCGCCCGACAGCCTCCCCGAGGACCGCCACCTGCGCCCCGGCCTCCGTGGCGGAGCCCAGCGCGTCCGGCCCCGCCGGCCCCCGCGCCCCGGCCTCGGGGGCCGAGCCCGGCCCAGCGGGCCCGTGCACCCCGGCGCCCGTGAGCGGGACGGCCGGGGCCGGGACGGTCGGGTGGGGCGGGGTGATCAGCAGGGTGGCGCGGCCCGCGTCCGTGGTGCGCAGGTGGCGCAGGGCGGTGGCCGCCGCCCCCGGCGAGGCGACGGCCACCGCATCCGCGGCGGAGCCCAGGGCGGCGGCCACCGCGGCCTCGAACCCCGGCTCCACCGACACCCGCTCCGCCGCGGGCCCCAGCACCCCCGCCAACCGCTCCCGCACCGCGAGCAGCGCCCCGGTGCCGTCCTTGCGCCGCAGCCCCAGCGCCAGCGCGTCCCGCCGCGCGGAGACGGCCGCGCGGGAGCGTTCCGCCGCGGTCCGCGCCTCTCGGGCGGCGCCCAGCCGGGCCTCCGCCTCCTCCAGCCCGGCCCGCGCCGCCTCGTACTCCCCCTCCTGCGCGGAGGGCTCCTCCAGAGCGCCGACCTCCTCGGCCAGCGCCTCGTACTCCTCCCGCGCCCCCTCGGCCCGGGCCCGCGCCCCGTCCAGGGCCGCCACCAGCCGCTCGACCTCCGACTGGGCCGCCCCCGCCCGGGACCGGGCCGCGCCCAGCCGCCCGGTCAGCCGGGCCAGCTCCTCGCGCCGGTCGGCGACGGCCCGTGCGGCGTCCCGCAGCCGCCGTTCCTCCTCCGCCAGGGCCCGCTCCAGCTCGGCCCGGTGCGCGGCGGTGTCCTCCAGGGCCCGCTCGGAGGCTTCGAGGGCGGCCGTCAGCTCGGCCTCCTGCTCCCGGATGCGGGCGGCCTCCCGTTCCATGTCCTCGGGGTCCCGGCCGCGCCGTTCCTCCTCCACCGGCGCCGACGCGCTCTTGACCCGTGCCAGCGCCAGCGACTCGGTGCCGCGTACCCGCTCGGCCAGCTGCGCGAGCTCGTGCCAGGTCTGCTGGGCCCGCTGGAGCCGGGGCGCGAGCCCCCGTACGGCTTCCTCCAGCTCGCCCTCGCGGCGCAGCGCCTCCGCGAGGGCCCGCTCGGCGGACTCCTTGCGCTCCTTCAGGGCGGCCTCGTCGGCGATCTCCGCGTCCAGCGCGGCCCGCAGCGCGACGAGGTCGTCGGCGAGCAGCCGCAGCCGCGCGTCCCGCAGGTCCGCCTGGATGACGGCGGCCCGGCGGGCGACGGCCGCCTGCCGCCCGAGGGGCTTGAGCTGCCGACGCAGCTCGTCGGTCAGGTCCTGCACCCGCGCGAGGTTGGCCTGCATCGCGTCGAGCTTGCGCAGCGCCTTCTCCTTGCGCCTGCGGTGCTTGAGGACGCCGGCGGCCTCCTCGATGAAGGCGCGGCGGCCCATCGGGTCGGCGTGCAGGACGGAGTCGAGCTGCCCCTGCCCGACGATGACGTGCATCTCGCGGCCGATGCCGGAGTCGGAGAGGAGTTCCTGGATGTCGAGGAGCCGGCAGGTGTCCCCGTTGATCTGGTACTCGCTGCTGCCGCCGCGGAACATGATCCGCGTGAGGGTGACCTCGGCGTACTCGATGGGGAGGGCCCCGTCGGAGTTGTCGATCGTGAGGGAGACCTCGGCGCGGCCGAGCGGCGGCCGGCCCGTCGTCCCGGCGAAGATGACGTCTTCCATCTTGCCGCCGCGCAGGGACTTGGCCCCCTGCTCCCCCATGACCCAGGACAGCGCGTCCACCACGTTGGACTTGCCCGAACCGTTGGGGCCCACGACACAGGTGATGCCCGGCTCGAAGCGGAGGGTGGTGGCGGAGGCGAAGGACTTGAAGCCACGCAGGGTCAGGGACTTGAGGTGCACGCCGCCGGACTCTACCTCCCATGTCCGGTTTCGCCCATGAAGGTGCCGGGCAGATCAGACGTCAGGGCGCCCGCAAGAAAGAAGGGACGCCGAAGCGTCCCTTGCAGATCAAGCGGGGCCCTCGCAGATCGTGCCGGGGCTGGAGTCGTACGACGGGTGGGTCGAGGGTCAGGTGAGCGCAGGCTCCGCCTGGGATACGTCGAGGTCCATGCTGCTACCGAGCAGCGAGTCCCCGTGCTGAGCGGCGGCCGCGGTCAGCGCGTCGTTCTCGGACTGGATCCGTCCGAGTTCGGACTCAAGGTCCTGGACGCGCTGCTGAAGCCGTCGCATCTCGGCGAGGAGTCGCGGGTCGGAGCCGCCGACGTAACCGAGAAGCGCCTTTGCCATGATGGATGGTCCTCCACATTGAGTGACCGACCGAAGCGGTGTGGGTCGTGAGGGAATCGCACCCGCGATGTCCGGCAGCGACTGTCCGTCACTGCGCCTTGTTCTCTTGCTCACGCCGGTTGACTGCCAGCACTGCCAAACAGCTCAGGTGCGCGGGGCTTCCAGCGTCTCACCAAAAAGTTTGACGGTCAACACGATCACGCCCCGTATCGGCGGGCGGCCCGGCCCTCGGAGGGGGCGTGGAGATCATCCTCGTCTCCGAGCCTTCCACGGTTCGCCGCCGACGGCAACGGCTCGACGGCGAATGCGCAGATCCGACCGGGTGCGGACGGTCCGGAGGTCTGATCAGTCCATGATCGGTCGATAGATCAACGGATTTCGAACCCGTCGTAGCCGCCGCGCGGTGTGCCCCATATCTCCGTCACACCGTCGACGCGGCCGGGCGTGTCGCCCTCGCGGAGCCAGTCGAGCAGCCGGTGGCAATTCTCACGTTGACCTTCGGCCACCACCTGCACCCGGCCGTCGTCGAGGTTGAGCGCGAAGCCGGCCAGCCCTCCGATCTCCAGAGCATTGGCCCTGGTGAACCAGCGGAAGCCCACTCCCTGTACACGACCGCGCACCCAGGCGGTCATGCGTACGTCTTCATCCATACAAGAACGCTAACGGTGCCGGGGGCTCCTTGATCCCACCGGCCCGGTTGCGGCATGGGCTACAGTCCCCCACCAATGACTCACCCGTTCGGGTGAGCAACGTTTGATCTTGCAAAGAAGGGCCGCGACCGATGGGACGCCACCGACTCCACGCCGCGCCGCGCCGCGGTGCCCGGCGCACCGCCGTGCGCACCGGCCTGCTCGGCGTGTCCGTGGCCGTGGTGCTCGGCACGGCGGCCGTCACGACCGGGTTCGTCCCGGTCGGCGGTTCCTTCCCGTACGTCGGCACGGGCTCCTCCGACCGGAGCGAGGCCCGCGTCCAGCACACCCCGAGCCCGGAGCGGGGGCTGGAGCGGGGCGGCCTGGCCAACCTGTCCGACCACGCCTCCCCCGGTCGCGGCACGGGCACCCCCTCCGCCTCCCCCAGCCCGTCGGCCTCGCCGTCCCCCACGCCGACGCCGACGCCCACTCCCTCCGCCTCGGCCTCCTCCGGCGCGCCGGAGAAGCCGGAGAAGACGAGCGCCCCGCAGCCCCCGAAGGCGGCCGCACCCGCCCCCAAGCCCGCGGCGCCCAAGCCCGTGGCGCCCAAGCCGCCGTCGGCCGGGGTGGCGAACCCGTCCGCGGAGGCGGAGGTCCTGGCCCTGGTCAACCAGGAGCGCGCCCAGGCCGGCTGCGTCGCGGTCCGCGCGAACCCGCCGCTGGCCGCGCTGGCCGCCGCCTTCAGCAAGGACATGGCCGTACGGGGCTTCTTCGACCACACCGACCCGGACGGCAACACCCCCTGGCAGCGGGCGCAGAACGCCGGGATATCCGGGATGGGCGGCGAGAACATCGCGCGCGGCCAGGGTGACGCCAAGACGGTGATGGAGTCCTGGATGAACAGCCCGGGCCACCGCGCGAACATCCTCAACTGCGAATTCCGCACCCTCGGCGTGGGCGTCTACTTCGGCTCCGGCGGCCCCTGGTGGACCCAGGACTTCGGCTTCTAGACCCCGCCGGAACCCCGCTGGACCCTTCCGGGTCCTCGCGGCCCCCCGGCGCGGTCAGACCGCGGCCGCCGCCAGGGCCGCCCGGCCCGCGATGACCACGCGGGTGTGCTCGGCGACCCGCCGGCCGAGGTGCTCGGCGGTGGCGATGTCCGCCTTGTGCACGGCCTCCGGGCCCTCGTCCGCGTTGCTCTGGGCGGCCGCGCCGGAGGAGAAGCCGAGGCGGTTGAGGTCGTACTCGCTGCCGGTGGAGGAGTTCCAGCCCGGCTTCAGGCCGAGGTTCACCCAGCTCATGCCGTGCTGCGAGGCCAGCATCTGGAAGTACTGGAGGGTGTTGAGCTTGTCGCCGGACTTGGAGGCGGAGTTGGTGAAGCCGGCCGCCACCTTGTCCCGCCAGGCGTCGCCGAACCAGCGCTTCGAGGTGGCCTCGGCGAAGACGTGGAAGGCGCCGGAGGCGGTGCCCATGTAGGTGGGCGAGCCGAAGACGATCGCGTCGGAGGCGTCGAGGAGTTCCCACTCGGCGTCGGTGATCTCGTCCACCTTGACGACGTGCACGATCGCACCGGCCGCGGCGGCGCCGGCCCGTACGGCCTCGGCGACGACGGCGGTGTGGCCGTAACCCGAGTGGTAGGCGACCGAGACGACGGGGGCGGGGATGGTGGCAGACATGGCTGTACTCCTAGGGGGCTGTTCGGTGCGCCGCGGACGCCGCGGTGCGACACCCCCAGAGAAGCACTAACTTTTAGAAAGCGCAAGCGGATGGTTAGCGCTACCCGGGGGTACGCTGGACGTATGGAGACCCCTGTCTGTAACGACGTCTGCGCCGGCGGCGCCACGGCCGACCTGCCGTTCGACGCCTTCGCGCGCACCTGCCCGTCCCGGGAGACCCTGGAGCACGTCACCGGCCGCTGGGGCAGCCTCACCGTGGGAGCCCTGCGCGACGGGCCCCTGCGCTTCAACGAGCTGCGCCGCCGGGTCGAGGGCGTGAGCGAGAAGATGCTCTCCCAGACCCTGCACGCCCTGGAGCGCGACGGCATCGTCACGCGCGAGGCCCAGCCGACCAACCCGCCCCGCGTCGACTACGAGCTGACCCCCCTCGGCCGCGAGGTGGCCGACCGCCTGCTCGCGCTGATCCACTTCGTGGAGGCCAGCATGGACGAGGTCCTCGCCTCGCGGCAGTCCTACGACAGCGCGCGCGGCGGCCTCTGACAGCGCGGGCAGAAGTAGCTGGACCGGTTCATCCAGGCCCGCCGCCGCATCGGCGTACCGCAGCGGCGGCAGGGCTCGCCCTCGCGCCCGTAGGCGTCCAGGGAGCGGTCGAAGTAGCCCGACTCGCCGTTCACGTTGACGTAGAGGCTGTCGAAGCTGGTCCCGCCGACGGCGAGCGCGGCGTTCATGACCTCCCGCACATGGGTGAGGAGTTCGGTGCTCCGGGGCCGGGTGAGGGTGGCCGTCGGGCGTTCGTAGTGCAGCCGCGCGCGCCACAGGGCCTCGTCGGCGTAGATGTTGCCCACCCCGCTGATCAGCGACTGGTCGAGCAGGGCCCGCTTGAGGGTGGTCCGCCGGGCGCGCAGGGCCAGGTGGTAGGCGCCCTCGTCGAAGAGGGGGTCCAGGGGGTCGCGGGCGATGTGCGCGATGACGTCCGGCAGCCCCTCCTCGCTGCCGGGGGCGACCTCGTGCAGCGAGAGCCCGCCGAAGGTCCGCTGGTCGACGAAGCGCAGCTCGGTCCCGGCGTCGTCGGCGAAGCGGACCCGGATGCGCAGGTGCTTCTCGTCGGGGGCGGCGGCCGGCTGCACCAGCAGCTGCCCGCTCATCCCGAGGTGCCCGAGGACGGACAGGTCCCGGCCCTCCAGCGGCAGCCACAGGTACTTGCCGCGCCGGTGCGGGACCCCGATGGTCGCGCCCGCCAGGCGCGCGGCGAAGTCGGCCCCGCCCGCGAGGTGGCGGCGGACGGCCCTGGGGTGGAGCACCTCCACCGCGGCGACGGTCCGCCCGGCCACCCAGCGTTCCAGGCCGCGCCGCACCACTTCGACTTCGGGCAGCTCGGGCACGGTGTTCCTCCGGAGGGAAAGCGGGCGTTCGCGGGACGCGGCGGCGGGGGCGTCCGGCTCTGCCGCGAGCCTACCCGGCGGCCCGTCCGCGCAACGGCCCCGCCCGGAAACGGGACCGCCCGCCCCTGCCGGTGGCAGGGGCGGGCGGGACGTACCCGAAGGAAGCGCCGGTCAGGCCGTGGCGGCCGGACCGGCGGAAGCCGGCTCACCGCCGGACTCGGCCGGCGCCGCGGCGGACGCCGCTTCCGCGGCCTTCCGCTCGTCCGCGGCGGCGCGGATCCCGCGCCACGCGGACTCGGCCGCCTGCTGTTCCGCTTCCTTCTTGCTGCGGCCGGTGCCGGTGCCGTACGAGACACCACCGACGCGGGCGGCAGCGGTGAAGGTCTTCTCGTGGTCCGGACCCGTCTCGGTGACCAGGTACTCGGGTACTCCGAGACCTTCGGCCGCCGTGAGCTCCTGGAGGCTGGTCTTCCAGTCCAGGCCGGCGCCGAGGTTGGAGGACTTCTCGATGAGCGGGTCGAAGAGCCGGTGGACCAGCTCCGAGGCCGCGTCGAGGCCCTTGTCGAGGTAGACCGCGCCGATCACCGCTTCCAGGGTGTCGGCGAGGATGGATGCCTTGTCCCGGCCGCCCGTGCCCTCTTCGCCCCGGCCGAGCCGGATGAAGGAACCGAGGTCGAGGCCGCGGCCGACCTCCGCCAGTGCGCGCGAGTTGACCACCGCGGCCCGCAGTTTGGCCAGCTGGCCTTCGGGCAGGTCGGGGTGGGTGGTGTACAGCGTGTCGGTGACCACCAGGCCCAGCACGGAGTCCCCGAGGAACTCCAGCCGTTCGTTGGTGGGCAGACCGCCGTTCTCGTACGCGTACGAACGGTGGGTCAGCGCACGCACCAGAAGGGCGGACTCGAGTTGGTACCCGAGCCGCCCTTCCAGAAGCGTGTGGGACGAGGCCGCGTTGTTACTGTCTGCCTGCTTCTCAGCGTGGGACAGCTCAGACATTGCGCCTCTCACCAGCCGCTCAGACCTCGAGGACCTGGCGCTTGTTGTAGGTGCCGCAGCTCGGGCACGCGATGTGCTGGAGCTTCGGCTCCTGGCAACGCTCGCACGAAACCAGGGTGGGGACCGCAGCCTTCCACTGCGACCGGCGGTGGCGCGTGTTGCTGCGCGACATCTTCCGCTTCGGAACAGCCACGGCTACTTCTCCTGCTTCTCGGCGGCGCTCTGAACTCCGTCAGATGCAGTGCCGCTCATGTTGTCCTTCTCGTCGTCCTGATCGGTCACGACGAGTTCCTGCAATGCCGCCCAACGGATGTCGACGGCGTCGTGGTGGTGGTCCGGGTCGTCGTTCAGGCTGACCCCGCATTCGGGGCACAGTCCGAGACAGTCCTCCCGGCACACCGGCTGCATCGGCAGTGCGAGCACCACCGCGTCACGCAGCACGGGTTCGAGGTCGAACAAGCCGTCCTCGAGAAAGAGCATGTCCTCGTCGTCCTCGGCGTCGTCGGCCGGCTCCGCCTTGCTGCGGCCCCGGTCGTCGGCGTCAGGGTACGAGAACATCTCCTGGAAGTCCGTCTTGAGCTCGCGCTCGACGGTCTCCAGACACCTTACGCACTCCCCCACGGCCTGCGCACGGACGGTGCCTGTGACAAGCACCCCTTCCATGACCGACTCCAGGCGGAGCTGGATCTTCACCGGGGCGCCTTCCGGTACCCCGATGACGTCGACGAGACCGAAGTCCGCCGGCGCCTCGATCTCACGGGACAGCCGCTGCATGGCACCAGGACGCCGACCCAGCTCGTGCGTGTCGAACACGAGGGGGTTGCGGTGGTCGAGGCGGGTGTTCAGGGCCGTTCCTGCTTTCACAGATCGCTGAAGATCAACACATTCCGCTGCTCACGGGCAGCATGGATCGCGGTGCATACGCGCGACCGAAGAGCCAGGATACCCGCCGCTTCGCTCAGAGCCCAATCCGGGCTAGCGCCCCTGCTCGTACTGGCGCAGCTGCTCCAGGTTGATCATGCTCGTGTCGAAGAAGCTGGTCTCGTCGAGTGCGGGCTGCTGCGGGTGCTGGGCGGGCTGGGGCTGCTGCGTGTGCTGGGACTGCTGGGACTGCCCCGGCTGCTGGTAGGCCGCGTACGGGTCGGTCTGCTGGGCGTAGCCGCCGCCGTAGGGGTCCAGCTGCTGCTGCGGGTAGCCCGCGTAGGGGTCCTGGTAGGCGTAGCCGTCCTGCTGCTGCGGGTAGGGGGCGGCGTAGGCCGCGGCGGCGTAGCCGTCGTAGACCGGGGCGGCCTGGGCGGGGATCGACGGCGGCTCCGGCTCGGCCAGTCCGGCCAGGAACTCCGCGTCGCTCGACGGCCGGGTGGAGCGGTCGCCGGCGGCGTCCTGGGCGGCCATGTGCGCCCCGAGGTCATCGGTGGGCACCCGGCCCAAGAGCTTCTGGCGGCCCCGGCCGACGGCCTCCAGGGTCTTGGCGAGCACCGCCTCGACGGTGGCCAGCTTGGTGTCCACGTAGGCGTCCGCCTGCTCGCGCCGGGCCTGCGGGTCGGGGCTGGGCTCCGGGGCGCCGCTGTCGTCGAAGCCCCGGTCGTCCAGGCCCGGGCCGCGGCCCAGCAGCTTCTCGCGGCCGCGGTCCACGGCGCCGATGGTCTTGCTGAGGACCACCTCGAAGTTGGCGAGCTTGCTGTCCACGTAGTCGTCGGCCTCGGCCCGGATCTCGGCGGCCTCCCGGCGGGCGTCGGCCAGGATCCGGTCCGCCTCCTCCTGGGAGCGGCGCGCGATCTCGGTGTCGGAGATCAGGGAGCCGCGCTGGGCGTGCGCGGACTCGATGATGCGGTCCGCCTCCCGGCGGGCCTCCTCGACCATCTGGTCGCGGCCGCCGATCAGGTCCCGGGCCTGCGCGAGCGAGCCCGGGAGGGCCTGGCGTACCTCTTCGAGCCGGGCGAGGAGCTCCGCGCGGTTGACCACGCAGGAGGCCGACATGGGCATCGACCGGGCGCCGCTGACGGCCGCGACGATCTCGTCCAGCTTCTTCTGTACGTCCATGGGGGCTCGCGCTCTCTTCGCCTCGGACTGACGGGACGACTGTAGAGCCACCGGGGGGACGCGCGGGACGGGTCGGGGCAACCTCAGCCCCGGCGCCGGCTCACTTGGCGCGCAGCCGTTCGATCAGCGCCGCGTGGACGTGCTCGGGCAGGAGGTGGGCGACGTCGCCGCCCCAGGCGGCGACCTCCTTGACCAGCGAGGAGGACAGGAAGCTGTACGTCGGGATGGTGGGGACGAACAGGGTCTCGACGCCGGACAGGCCCATGTTCATCTGGGCCATCTGGAGCTCGTAGTCGAAGTCGCTGACCGCGCGCAGGCCCTTGACGATGGCCGGGATGTCCCGCTCCTTGCAGAAGTCGACGAGCAGGCCGTGGAAGGACTCGACCTCGACGTTGCCGTAGCCGGCGGTCGCCTCGCGGATCATCTCGATCCGTTCCTCGACGGTGAACAGGCCCTGCTTCGACCGGTTGATCATCACGGCGACGTGCACGACGTCGTACAGCCTGGAGGCGCGTCCGATGACGTCCAGGTGTCCGTTGTGGATGGGATCGAAGGACCCCGGACAGACCGCGCGGCGCAACTGAACTCCCTCGTTCATGAGTCTTCGCTGGTGGAAGCGGCGCGACCGTACCAAAGGGTGCCCTCGCCGTACTTGCGCGAGCGCAGCGGCTCGAACCCCTCGGGCCACGGGAACGGTCCGCTCCTGGTGCTGCGCTCCACGGTGACGAGGGCGTCGTCGGTGAGCCAGCCATTGGCGCGGAGTGTGAGGAGGATCTCGCCGAGCTCCTCGTGTCCGACGGCGTACGGGGGGTCCAGGAAGACGATGTCGTACGGGTCCCCGGGCGCGGGGGACGCCACGATCTGCTCGGCCTTGCCAGCCCGGAACTCGGCGCCGGGCAGGCCCAGGGTCTTGATGTTCTCCCGGATGGCCTGGGCGGCCTTGGTGTCGGCCTCGACCAGCAGGGTGTGGGCGGCGCCCCGGGAGAGGGCCTCCAGGCCGACGGCGCCGGAGCCGCCGTAGAGGTCGAGGACCCGGGAGTCCGGCACGCCGTGGAGGGACTCCCAGGTGGAGAAGAGCCCTTCGCGCATCCGGTCGGAGGTCGGGCGGGTGCCGGTGCCGGGCGGCACGGTCAGCCGCCGGCCGCCGGCGGTGCCGGCGATCACGCGGGTCATCTGGGGTCCTTCTCTGCGGCGGTGGGGGAAGGCCGGGCCTTCCGTTCTGGCCTCCCACCATAGGTCGTGGCGCTCAGCCCTTCTCCAGGTACTGCTCGCGCTCGGTGTCCAGCAGGGCGTCGAGGGCGGTGCGCAGCCCGGGCAGCTGCTCCAGTGCGGGGTCGGCGGCGACGACCCGGGCGGCCTCCTCGCGGGCCTCGGCGATGACCTCCTCGTCCTCGATGACGGCGAGCATCCGCAGCGAGGAGCGGACGCCGGACTGGGCCTGGCCCAGGACGTCGCCCTCGCGGCGCTGTTCGAGGTCGATCCGGGAGAGTTCGAAGCCGTCGAGGGTGGCGGCGACGGCGGCGAGGCGGGCGCGGGCGGGGCTGGCCTCGTGCATCTCGCTGACCAGCAGGCACAGTCCGGGGGCGGAGCCGCGGCCGACGCGGCCGCGCAGCTGGTGGAGCTGGGAGACGCCGAAGCGGTCGGCGTCCATGATCACCATGACGGTGGAGTTGGGGACGTTCACCCCGACCTCGATGACGGTGGTGGCGACCAGCACCTTGACCTCGCCGGCGGCGAACCGGCGCATGACGTCGTCCTTGTCGGCGGGGTCCATCCGGCCGTGCAGGACCTCGACGGAGAGTCCGGCGAGGGGTCCGCGGCGCAGCTGCTCGGCGATGTCCAGGACGGCCAGGGGCGGCCGCTTCTCGGCCTCGTCCTCCGGGGAGCCCTTCTTCTTCGCGTCCTTCTTCGGGTCGTCCTCGCCGTCTCCGATCCGGGGGCAGACCACGTACGCCTGGTGGCCGCCCTCGACCTCTTCGCGGACCCGCTCCCAGGCGCGCGCGAGGAAGTGCGGTTTGTCCTTGGCGGGCACCACGTGGGTGGCGATCGGGGAACGGCCGGCGGGCAGCTGGTCGAGGACGGAGGTCTCCAGGTCGCCGAAGACGGTCATGGCGACGGTGCGCGGGATGGGGGTGGCGGTCATGACCAGCAGGTGCGGCGGCTGCTTTCCCTTGGAGCGCAGGGCGTCGCGCTGTTCGACGCCGAAGCGGTGCTGTTCGTCGACGACGACCAGGCCGAGGTCGTGGAACTGGACCTTGTCCTCGATCAGGGCGTGGGTGCCGATGACGATCCCGGCCTCGCCGGTGACCAGGTCGAGCAGGGCCTGGCGGCGGGCGGCGGTGCCCATGGAGCCGGTGAGCAGGACCACCTTGGTGCCCTGGTCGGAGCCGCCGAGCATGCCGCCTTCGGCGAGCTCGCCCATCATCTCGGTGATGGAGCGGTGGTGCTGCTGGGCGAGGACCTCGGTGGGGGCGAGCATCGCGGCCTGGCCGCCGGAGTCGACGACGGCGAGCATGGCCCGCAGGGCGACCATGGTCTTGCCGGAGCCGACCTCGCCCTGGAGGAGTCGGTGCATGGGGTGGCTGGTGGCCAGGTCGTCGAAGATCTCCTGGGAGACCTTGTCCTGGCCTTCGGTGAGGGTGAAGGGCAGCTTGGCGTCGAAGGCGTCGAGGAGACCGCCGGGGGTGGCGCGGCGGGGGACGGCCGGGAGCTGGGAGTCGGCGTGCCGGCGGCGGGCGAGGGCGACCTGGAGGACGAATGCCTCGTCCCACTTCAGGCGTCGCCGGGCGTCCTCGATGTCGGCCTTGGTGGCCGGGCGGTGGATCTTGAGGAGGGCCTCGGTGAGCGGGACCAGTCCGCGGCCGTCGCGCAGGGCGGGCGGGAGGGGGTCGAGGACCTCCTGGGCCCGGGGCAGGACGGCGTCCACGCATTTGGCGATCTTCCAGGACTCCAGCTTGGCGCAGGCCGGGTAGATCGGGATGAGCTGATTGGCGAAGGCGGTGGCGGCGTCCCGGTCGGAGGCGTCGGCGCCGAGGGGCTCGTACGCGGGGTGGGCGAGCTGGAGCTTGTGGTTGAAGCGGGAGACCTTGCCGGCGAACATCGCGCGGCTGCCCGGCAGGAGTTCCTTGTGCGGCTTGTGGACGCCCGCGCCGAAGAAGACCAGCTGGAGGCGGCCGCTGCCGTCGGTGATGGTGACCTCCAGCCGTTTGCCGCGGCCCCCGTTGAAGGCCAGGACGCGGGCGTCGGCGACCTGGGCGACGACGGTGACGTGCTCGTCGATCTGGTCGGCGAGGTCGGCGAGCGAGGTCAGCTCGCCGCGCTCGGCGTAGCGGCGCGGATAGTGGTGGAGCAGGTCCAGGGCCGTGTGCAGGCCGAGCTGCTCGGCGAGCACCTTCGCGGTGGCGGGGCCGAGGGTCTTCTTGAGGTCTTCGTCGAGCGCGGGCACGTGTTCCATTGCACACCATGGCGCTGACAGGGCCGCTATTCGACTCCGATGAGCAGCGGCGCCGAGTGGCGTCCGCCGTGGTACGTGACGGTGTCCACGGCCAGGTGGGACTGCTGGACGTACGCCTCCAGGCGCGCGGCGAGGGCCTCGGGGACCTCGGGGCCCAGGACGAGGGTGACCAGTTCGCCGCCGGAGCCGAGCATCCGCTTCAGCACCGCCTCGGCCGTCTCGGGCAGGCCCGCGCCGATGACGGCGACGTCGCCGTCGATGAGCCCGAGGACGTCGCCGGCCTGGCAGATGCCGGCGGAGGTGAACGACTGCCGTTCGGCGACGGCGAGTTCCCCGTAGCGGGTGGCTCCGGCGGCGGCGGTCATGGTGACGACGTCCTCGTCGAAGCCGGCCTGCGGGTCGTGGACGGCGAGCGCGGCCAGGCCCTGGACGCCGGACCGGGTCGGGATGACCGCCACCCGTACGCCGTCGGCGCGGGCCTGCTCGGCGGCGGCGACGGCGGCCGCGCGCAGTTCGGCGCCGCCCGCCAGCAGGATCACCTCGCGGGCGTGGGCCCGGCGGACGGCGTCGACCAGCTCGGCGACGGCGGGCGGCTCGCCGGGGCGGGCCGGCACGGTGGTGGCGCCCGCCTCCCCGCACAGGGCCGCCAGCCCCTCCCCCTGGATCACGGCCACCACGGCCCGCTGGACGCGCGGGGCGCTCGCGCGGCGGCGTTCGTCACCGAAATGGGTGATGCGGATGCGGTACGGCCGGCCGGCCTCCACTCCTGCCTCGACGGCCGCGCCGGGGTCGTCCACGTGCACGTGGACGTTCCACAGCCCCTCGCCGCCGACCACCACCAGGGAGTCGCCGAGCCCGTCGAGGGTGGCGCGCAGCTGGGCCACGGCCTCCTCGGACGCCTCCAGCAGGTAGATCACCTCGTAGCCGGGCCCGCCCTCCTGCTGGGCGCAGGGTTCCGGCTCCCGCTCCAGGGGCACGGCCGGCCCCCGTACCGGGTCCGGCCGGGGCTCCTCGCCGGACAGGGCCTGCCAGAGCGCGCCGAGGACGGCGACCAGCCCGCAGCCCCCCGCGTCCACGACCCCGGCCCGGCCGAGGGCGGCCAGCTGCTGCGGGGTCTCGGCCAGGGCGGCGCGGGCCCCGTCGTAGGCGGCGCGGGCCACCTCGGCAGCGGTGCCTGCGGCGGACTGCGCGGCGCGGGCGGCGGCTCCGGCGACGGTGAGCATCGTCCCTTCGACGGGGTGGGCCACGGCCTGGTACGCCTCCTCGGCGGCCCGGGCCAGGGCCTGCGCCAGCAGCGGCCCGGGGGCCCGGCCGGCCGGGTCGGCGCCGAGGACGTCGGCCACTCCGCGCAGCAGCTGGGCGAGGATCGTCCCGGAGTTGCCCCGGGCGCCTATGAGCGCGCCGTGCGCGTAGGCCCGTACGGCTTCGGGCAGGGAGGCCGCGGGGGCTGTGCCGTCGGTCACGCCGGGGGCGGCCGCGGCGAGCGCCTCGGTGAGGGCGCGGTCGGCGGATTCGGCCGTGAGGTAGAGGTTGGTGCCGGTGTCGGCGTCGGCGACGGGGTAGACGTTGATGGCGTCGATGTCCGTGCGGGCCCGGCCCAGGGCTGCCACGGCCAGGGAGCTCCAGGTGCGCACCGCTTCGGCGTCGAGGGCGTGCGGCTCGGGCTCGTGCGCCACCGGGCGTTCCTCCTTGTGCGGGCCAGGGTTCACCGCAGGGTAACCAAGGACGGCCGGCGGTCCGGGACGCCGGGGCGGAGCCCGGCCCCGCCATGGTAGTTTTCTCGGACCCAAGCAGTCGTTGTATGCTGCTCAGGTTGCCCGTCGAGAGTCGGGTCATTCGTCCGGCAAGCCACTTCAGATCTCTGATTCCGGTGCGCCGGATTCCACCGTAATTGCATCTGAAGTCTTGGAGTGACCTGTGGCTGCCAACTGCGACGTTTGCGCCAAGGGGCCGAGCTTCGGCAACAACATCTCCCACTCGCACCGCCGCACCTCGCGTCGCTGGAACCCGAACATCCAGCGCGTCCGTGCCGTGGTCAATGGGACGCCGAAGCGCCTCAACGCCTGCACCTCGTGCATCAAGGCCGGCAAGGTCTCGCGCTGACGCCTCCCGTCGTCGTAGCGCAGCCCCTTCCGGTTGCCAAGAAGGCCGGTCCACCTCTGGTGGGCCGGCCTTTTGCCTTGTCCGGACGGGTTCAGCGCCACTGCCAGGCGTGGTCCACCGGTCCGATGCCGCCGCCCAGCGCGTAGCCGGCGGCGATGGCCCCGGTGACGTACTCCTTGGCCGCCGTGACGGCCTCCGGGACGGGCAGGCCCTTGGCCAGGCCCGCCGCGACCGCGCTGGCCAGGGTGCAGCCGGTGCCGTGGGTGTGCCGGTTGTCGTGGCGGGGCGCCCGAAGCCACAGCTCCTGGGAGCCGTCGGACAGCAGGTCCACCGCCTCGCCCCCGTGGGCGGCGAGGTGGCCGCCCTTGATCAGCGCCCAGCGCGGTCCGTAGCCCAGGACCGCGTCGGCGGCCCGTCGCATACCGTCCTCGTCCTCGACGGCCACCCCGGTCAGCTGTGCCACCTCGTCCAGGTTCGGTGTCGCCACCGTGGCCCGGGGCAGCAACCGCGTACGGACGGCGTCCAGCGCGGAGGCGGCGAGGAGCGCGTCCCCGTGCTTGGAGACTCCTACGGGGTCCACCACCACCGGGGCGCCGGTGGAGGCCAGCAGGTCCGCGACGGTCTCCACGAGGACGGCGGAGGAGAGCATCCCCGTCTTGACGGCCTGCACCCCGATGTCGTCCACGACGGCCCGGTACTGGGCGGTGACGGCCTCGGGCGGCAGTTCCCAGGCCCCCTTCACCCCCAGGGAGTTCTGCGCGGTCACGGCGGTGACCACGCTCATCCCGTGCACCCCGAGGGCCAGCATGGTCTTGAGGTCGGCCTGGACGCCCGCGCCGCCGCCGGAGTCGGATCCGGCGACGGTCAGGCACAGCGGCGGGGGTCCGCCGGCCCGGCTCACGGGGTCTCGCCCTCGGCGGGGTCGGCCCCGAAGTGGTCCCAGCCGCCGGTGCTGGTCCAGGGGGCGCCGTCCACGGTCACCTGGGGCAGGGCGGAGCGGTGCTGCACCTCCCCGATGACCTTCCAGCGGGCCGGGAGCTTCACGTCGGGCGGGAAGGTGGCCACGATGGCGTGGTCCTCTCCCCCGGTGAGCACCCACTGGAGCGGGTCCACGCCGACGGCCTGGCCGATGTCGTGCATCTGGGTCGGGATGTCCACGGCCCCCGAGCGCAGGTCGATCCGTACGTGGCTGGCCTCGGCGATGTGCCCGAGGTCGGCGATCAGTCCGTCGCTGACGTCGGTCATGGCGGTGGCGCCGAGCCCGGCGGCCGCCGGGCCCGCGTGGTAGGGCGGCTCGGGGCGCCGGTGGGCCTCGACGAAGGCCCTCGGGGAGCGGAAGCCGCGCGAGAGGACCGCGTAGCCGGCCGCGGACCAGCCGAGCCAGCCGGTGACGGCCACGACGTCGCCGGGCTGGGCTCCGGAGCGCAGGACGGGCTCGTGGTTGCGCAGGTCGCCCAGGGCGGTGATGGAGACGGTGATGGTGTCGCCGCGGACCACGTCCCCGCCGACGACGGCCGCGCCCGCGACCTGGCACTCGTCGCGGATGCCGTCCATCAGCTCGGTGGGCCAGGTGACCGGCAGTTCCGCCGGCACCACCAGGCCCAGGAGCAGGGCGGTCGGCACCGCGCCCATGGCGGCGATGTCGGCCAGGTTCTGCGCGGCGGCCTTGCGGCCGACGTCGTAGGCGGTGGACCAGTCGCGCCGGAAGTGCCGGCCCTCCAGCAGGATGTCCGTGCTCGCCACGACCCGCCGGTCGGGGGCCGACACGACCGCGGCGTCGTCGCCCGGTCCGAGCCGGACCGCCGGGGTGGTGGTGAGCCGTGAGGTGAGCTCCCTGATGAGCCCGAATTCCCCCAGCTCGCCCACAGTGCCCTTCATCGCTGTGCCCCTTCTTGGCCAGTCCGCTTGCGGTCGCGAGCCGTCACAGCTCTGGGTACCGTCAACAGATACGTCAACTTCTGGTCTGCGTACGCCCCGCTGTACGTGGCGCCTGGTCTGCGGGTCTCCCCGTGGCCCCCGGCGACGCGGTACCGTGGCGTCCCTTCTTCCCCCGGCCCTTCCGATTTCGTCGGGCCCACCCGAAGGTTAGGGGAAATGATCCTCGTGGCCGCCCTGGAGGTTCCGTGGTACAGGCGTACATCCTCATCCAGACCGAGGTGGGCAAGGCGTCGGTCGTCGCCGAGTCCATCGCGAACATCGCGGGGGTGATCCAGGCCGAGGACGTGACGGGGCCGTACGACGTCATCGTGCGCGCCCAGGCCGACACCGTCGACGATCTCGGCCGCATGGTGGTCGCCAAGGTGCAGCAGGTGGAGGGGATCACCCGCACCCTGACCTGCCCCGTGGTCCATCTGTAGCCCCCGTCTACTCTTGGCCGGTGATGTCTTCGCACCGTCGGCCCCTGCGTGTCCTGGCCCTGCCCGCCCTGGTGGCGGGCCTGGCCCTGGCGGGTTGCGCCACCGGGCCCTCCTCGGCCCGGGTGACCCCGCCGCCCCCGCCGCCCGCCGACGTCGCCGGGCTCTGTGCCGCGCTGCACAAGGAGCTCCCGGAGACGGTGTCCGGGCTGCACCGGACCGCCACCGAACCGGAGACGGACCTGACCGCCGCGTGGGGCGGCTCGGCGATCGTACTGCGGTGCGGCATCCCCAGGCCCGCGAAGATGGCCGATCCGAAGACGGACGGAGTGGAGGTGAACGGCGTCGGCTGGCTGGTGGAACGGCCGGCCGACGGCGGTCTGCGGTTCACCACCGGTTCGCGGCTCGCCTACACGGAGGTCTGGATCGACAAGGAGCATGCCACGGACGCGGGCATGCTCGTGGGCCTGTCCGCCGCCGTGGCCAAGACCGTGCCGGTCGGGATCTCCTCCTACTGATCCGCCCCCGCCCCCGCGCACACCGCCGCCCGCCAGGAATCGTCCCGGCGGGCGGTCGGCTGTACGGGGCCCCGAGCGCCCCCGGAGGGGCTAGCGCAGGCCGGTGGAGCGGCGCAGGGCGGCCTGGATCAGGCGGTCCACCAGCTCCGGGTAGGAGATGCCCGACTCCTGCCACATGCGCGGGTACATCGAGATCGGGGTGAACCCGGGCAGGGTGTTGATCTCGTTGATGACGAAGGTGCCGTCCTCGGTGAGGAAGAAGTCGGCGCGGACCAGGCCCTCGCAGGACGCGGCCTCGAACGCCTCGATCGCGAGCCGCTGCACCTCGGCGGTCTGCTCCGGGGTGAGCGGGGCGGGCACCAGCCCGGCGGCGGAGTCGATGTACTTCGCCTCGAAGTCGTAGAAGTCGTGGCTGGAGACCGGCGGGATCTCCGCGGGCACGCTGGCGCGCGGCCCGTCCTCGAACTCCAGGACGCCGCACTCGATCTCGCGGCCGCGCAGCAGCGCCTCCACGATGACCTTCGGGTCGTGCCGGCGGGCCTCGCGCAGGGCCTCGTCCAGCCCGGAGGCGTCATCGACCTTGGTGATGCCGATGGAGGAGCCGGCGCGGGCGGGCTTGACGAACAGCGGCCAGCCGTGTTCGGCGGCGAAGTCCAGCACCTTGGCGCGGGCGGCGTCCTGGTCGGCGTCCCACTCGCGGGGGCGGATGGTCACGTACGGGCCGACCTGCAGCCCGTAGGAGGTGAACACCCGCTTCATGTAGTCCTTGTCCTGGCCGACGGCCGAGGCGAGGACGCCGCAGCCGACGTAGGGGATCCCGGAGAGCTCCAGGAGGCCCTGGAGGGTGCCGTCCTCGCCGTAGGGGCCGTGCAGCACGGGGAAGACGACGTCGACCTCGCCCAGCGCCTTGGGGACGGAACCCGGCTCGGTGTAGACGACCTCGCGGCTGGCGGGGTCGACGGGCAGCACGACGGTGCCGTCCGGGGACTCAGCGAGCGACTCCACGTCGGGGAGCCGGCGGTCGGCGATGGCCATGCGCTCGGGTGCGTCGGCGGTCAGCGCCCACCGGCCGTCCGTGGTGATGCCGATGGGCAGCACCTCGTACTTGGAACGGTCGATGGAGCGCAGCACGGCGCCCGCGGTGACGACCGAGATGGCGTGTTCCGAGCTGCGGCCGCCGAACACGACGGCCACGCGGGGCTTGCGGCCCTGCTGCTCAGGGGTCTGGGGGAGGTTCTCGCTGCTCATATCGCCACGAGGGTACCCGCTCGGACGTCCGGAAAGGTGTCAGTGGCGTTCCGGTTTGGCGCTGCGGCTCATGAGTTCCTTCAGCGCGACCAGGGTGGGCTTGCCGTGGTGGACGATGTCCACGACCGTCTCGGTGATCGGCATGTCCACCCCGTACCGGCGGGCCAGATCGGCCACGGACTGGCAGGACTTGACCCCCTCGGCGGTCTGCCGGGTGACCGCGATGGTCTCCTCCAGGGTCATCCCGCGGCCCAGGTTGGTGCCGAAGGTGTGGTTGCGGGAGAGCGGTGAGGAGCAGGTGGCGACGAGGTCGCCGAGGCCCGCGAGGCCGGAGAAGGTGAGCGGGTCGGCGCCCATCGCCAGCCCCAGGCGGGTGGCTTCGGCCAGGCCCCGCGTGATGAGGGAGCCCTTGGTGTTGTCGCCCAGCCCCATGCCGTCGGCGATGCCGACGGCGAGCCCGATGACGTTCTTCACGGCGCCGCCGAGCTCGCAGCCGATGACGTCGGTGCTGGTGTACGGGCGGAAGTACGGGGTGTGGCAGGCGGCCTGGAGGCGCCGGGCCACGGCCTCGTCCGCACAGGCGACGACGGAGGCGGCGGGCTGGCGGGCGACGATCTCGCGGGCCAGGTTGGGGCCGGTGACGACGGCGACGCGCTCGGCGGGGACCTTGGCCACCTCCTCGATGACCTCGCTCATCCGCTTGGCGGTGCCCAGTTCGATGCCCTTCATCAGGGAGACGAGGACGGTGTCGGGGGCCAGCAGCGGGGCCCACTCGGCGAGGTTGCCGCGCAGGGTCTGGGAGGGGATGGACAGGACCGTGAAGTCGGCCCCGCGGGCGGCCTCGGCCGGGTCGGTGGTGGCGCGCAGGTTCGCCGGGAGCTCGGCGCCGGGGAAGTAGTCCGGGTTGGTGCGGGAGGTGTTGATGGCCTCGGCCACCTCGGGGCGGCGGGCCCACAGGGTGACCTCGCAGCCTGCGTCGGCGAGCACCATGCCGAAGGCGGTGCCCCAGGAGCCCGCCGAGAACACGGCCGCCTTGACGGGACGCGTCACTTGGAACCCTCCCCCGCGGCCTTGCGCCGCTGCTGTGCCCTGGCCCTGCGGTGGTCGTAGGGCTCCTCCGGGGCCTTCTCGCCCCGCAGCTCCTCCAGGAGCCGGGTGATGTCGGCCATGATCGCCTCGGTGGCCCCCTTGAGGACCTCCGGCGTGGGCTCCTTGCCGTAGAAGGCGGAGAGGTCCACGGGCGGCCCGGCGAGCACCTGGAGGGTCTTGCGCGGGAACAGGCGGACCTTCTTCTCCTTGGCGTACGGCGGCATCACGAGGTTGGCGCCCCACTGGGCCACCGGAATGACGGGGGCCCGGGTGATCAGCGCCACCCGCGCGACGCCCGTCTTGCCCGCCATCGGCCACATCTGCGGGTCCCGGGTGAGGGTGCCCTCGGGGTAGAAGGCGACGCATTCACCGCGCTCGACGGCGGCCACGGCGGCCCGGAACGCGTCCAGGGCGTTGGTGGTCTCGCGGTAGACGGGGATCTGCCCCGAGCCGCGCAGGATCGCGCCGACGAAAGGCACCTTGAACAGCCCGGCCTTGGCGAGTAGGCGGGGCACCCGGCCGGTGTTGTACTGGAAGTGCGCGTAGGACAGCGGGTCCAGATACGAGTTGTGATTGACGGCGGTGATAAACCCGCCGTCGGCCGGAATGTGCTCCATTCCCCGCCAGTCCCGCTTGAAGAGCACTACCAGCGGCGGTTTTGCGATGACCGCCGCCAGGCGGTACCAGAAGCCGATTCTGCGGCGGGACACTCGAAGCACCTTCCTCTAGGACCGGGGCGTGCGGGGCCTCCAGCGGTGGCTGGGGTGGGCTCGGCACCTCGTGGGCCGGACAAGTCTCGCCCCGGGTCCGGTCTCTGTCGAGAACACCGTACGCCCCGCCCGGACCGGCGGACCCCCTGCGGCCGGTCTGAGGCGACAATGGGCCGACTGATGACCGGGCCTCGCCCGCCCGTGGCCGGGGCGGGTGCGGCCGCTGCCCGGAGCGAAGGAGTCCGCCACGAACGCCGTCTGGAGCCTGGTGGTCCCGCTCAAGCCCCTGGCGTTGGCGAAGAGCCGGCTGGCGGCCGCCGTCGGCGCGGCCCGTCCGGGGCTGGCGCTGGCCTTCGCGCAGGACACGGTGGCAGGGGCCCTGGCCTGCGCTTCGGTGGCGGATGTGGTGGTCGTCACGGACGACGCCGTGGCCGGGGCGGAGCTGGCCCGGCTGGGCGCGCGGATCCTGCCCGACGCCCCGGGGGCGGGGCTCAACGCCGCGCTGGATCACGGGGCGCGGGCCGTGCGCGCCCGGCGGCCGCGGGCGCCGCTGGCGGCGATGAACGCGGATCTTCCGGCACTGCGCCCGCCCGAATTGCTACGTGTGCTCGATATCGCGTCCGCATTTCCCCGGGCATTTCTGGCCGATGCGGCGGGAATCGGGACGACTCTTCTTTCCGCCGGCCCGGACGCGGAATTGGCACCCGCGTTCGGCGGCCCGTCCCGGGCCCGGCATTCCGCGTCGGGGGCGGTGGAAATATCCCTCGCGGACGTGGAGAGCGTACGGCGGGACGTGGACACGGGGCCGGACCTGCGCAGGGCCCTTGCCCTCGGCGTGGGCCGGCACACGGCCCGATACAGTGCGCGTATGCAGGCGACCGCGTACACGTACGACTCCCAGACCCGCAGCGGCAGCGTGCTGCTGGACGACGGCACCCCGGTGCCCTTCGGGGCCGACGCCTTCGACGCGGGGGGCCTGCTGATGCTGCGGCCCGGGCAGCGGGTGCGCGTGGAGACCGAGGGCGAGGGCGCCGGCCTGCGGATCACCCTGGTCACCCTTCAGACCTTCTAGGCCCTGGGCCCCCGGCCCTACCCCACCCCCTCCCACCTGCGAAGAACGCACCGCGGGCCGGCTTCCCCTCGGGGAAGCCGGCCCGGCGTGTGTGACTCGTGCCCTTACTTCTTGCGGGCGGTGGTCTTCTTCGCGGTGGTCTTGCGCGCCGTGGTCTTCTTGGCGGGCGCGGTGGTCTTCGCGGTGGTCTTCTTGGCCGCGGGAGCCGTGTTCTTGGCCGTCGTGGTCTTCTTGGCGGTGGTCTTCTTCGCGGCGGGGGCGGCGGAGGAGCCGGACGCCGTCTTCTTCGCGGCGGTGGTCTTCTTGGCGGCGGCCGTCGACTTGCTGACGGCCTTCTTGGTGGTGGCCGCGGTGGTCGTCTTGCGCGCGGAGGCCGACTTCGCCGCCGTCTTCTTCGCGGCGCCGGTGGTCTTCTTGGCGGTGGTCTTCTTGGCTGTGGTGGCCTTGGCGATGGTGGCCGGGGCGCCCGAAAGGCTGCCCTTCGGCGCCTTCTTGACGGCGACCTCTCCACCCTTGGGGAGCTTCTTGGTGCCGCTGACCAGGTCCTTGAAGCCCTGACCCGCGCGGAAGCGGGGGACGGAGGTCTTCTTGACCCGGACGCGCTCACCCGTCTGCGGGTTGCGGGCGTAGCGGGCCGGACGGTCGACCTTCTCGAACGAGCCGAAGCCCGTGACCGAGACCCGGTCTCCCGCGACGACCGCGCGGACCATCGCGTCCAGTACCGCGTCGACCGCGTCGGCGGCCTGCTGACGGCCGCCGAGCTTGTCGGCAATCGCTTCTACGAGCTGCGCCTTGTTCACGTCTTCCCCTTCGGAGACCTCGCCAGAACGAATGTGTTCAAGCTTATTTCGCACGTTAGGCGGATATATACCGCAAATCAAACACGAAACGGGCTAATCACCCTAGTGCCGCAACGATGTGAGCCGTTACGGAGTTCCTTCGCATCAGTCGCCTTCAGGGAATCGACCCTCGTCGAGGTCCTTCATCAACCTGTCCAGGCGCCTTGCCGCGTCGGCGAGATCGTGCTTCGACGCGGCAGTGACGACCAACAGCTTCCGGGACAGCGCCATCCTTACGCCCTCCGGGACTTGCAGTGCGCGCACCCTTGCGTGTGCTTCTTTCAACCGGTCCGCGACGAGTTCGTAGAGCTTGAGTTGACTGTCGCGGTCCATGCACAGATTGTGCCATCTGGGGCGAGTTGTCGCCTCACGGGGCCTCAACATACGGCTGTGCCCCCCGCCGGAAGGCGGGGGGCACAGTGTTGCCCATCTGATCACCCGAAGGCGAATAAGCGCTGATCAGGTAGGAATCAGAGGCGAATCGTCCGCGGCTTGAAGGCCGGGCGGGTGCTTTCGTACGCGTCGATGTCGGCTTCGTTCTGAAGGGTGAGCGAGATGTCGTCCAGTCCTTCCAGCAGACGCCAGCGCGCGTTGTCGTCGAGTTCGAACTCGGCCTCGATTCCTTCGGCTCGGACCTTGCGGTCGACCAGGTCGACGGTGATCTCGGCGGCCGGGTCGGCCTCGGTGAGTTCCCACAGGCGGTCGACGGTCTCCTGCGGCAGGACGACGGTCAGCAGACCGTTCTTCAGCGAGTTGCCGCGGAAGATGTCGGCGAAGCGCGAGGAGATGACGGTCTTGAACCCGAAGTTCTGCAGGGCCCAGACGGCGTGCTCGCGCGAGGAGCCGGTACCGAAGTCGGGGCCGGCCACCAGCACGGTCGCACCGGCGCGCTCGGGGCGGTTGGTGACGAACTCCGGGTCCTTGCGCCACGCCTCGAAGAGCCCGTCCTCGAACCCGTCGCGGGTGATCTTCTTCAGCCAGTGGGCGGGGATGATCTGGTCCGTGTCGACGTTGCTGCGGCGCAGCGGGACGGCGCGGCCGGTGTGGGTGGTGAAGGCTTCCATGGTTCAGACTCCGGCGGTGGCGTTGACGTCGGACAGGTCGGCGGGAGAGGCCAGATGGCCCAGCACCGCGGTGGCGGCGGCCACCTGCGGGGAGACCAGGTGGGTCCGGCCGCCCTTGCCCTGACGGCCCTCGAAGTTGCGGTTGGAGGTGGACGCGGAACGCTCACCGGGGGCCAGTTGGTCGGGGTTCATGCCCAGGCACATGGAGCAGCCCGCGTGCCGCCATTCGGCGCCGGCGTCCTTGAAGACCTTGTCCAGCCCCTCCTCGACGGCCTGGAGCGCGACCCGGACGGAACCCGGCACGACCAGCATCCGTACGCCGTCGGCGACTTTGCGGCCGCCGATGATGCCGGCGACGGCGCGCAGGTCCTCGATGCGGCCGTTGGTGCAGGAACCTACGAAGACGGTATCGACCTTGACCTCGCGCAGCGGCTGTCCCGCGGTCAACCCCATGTACTCCAGGGCCTTTTCCGCGGCCAGGCGCTCCGAAGCGTCCTCGTACGAAGCCGGGTCGGGGACGCTGGCGGACAGCGGGGCGCCCTGGCCGGGGTTGGTGCCCCAGGTGACGAACGGGGAGAGCGCGGCGCCGTCGATGACCACCTCGGCGTCGAAGACGGCGTCGTCGTCGGTGCGCAGGGTCTTCCAGTAGGCGACCGCGGCGTCCCAGTCCTCGCCCGTCGGGGCGTGGTCACGGCCCTGGAGGTAGTCGAAGGTGGTCTGGTCGGGGGCGATCATGCCCGCGCGGGCGCCGGCCTCGATCGACATGTTGCAGATGGTCATCCGGGCTTCCATCGACAGCTTCTCGATGGCCTCGCCGCGGTATTCCAGGATGTAGCCCTGGCCGCCGCCGGTGCCGATCCGGGCGATGATCGCCAGGATCAGGTCCTTGGCGGTGACGCCCTCGGGCAGCTCGCCGGTGACGGTGATCGCCATCGTCTTCGGGCGGGCCAGCGGCAGCGTCTGGGTGGCCAGCACGTGCTCGACCTGGCTGGTGCCGATGCCGAAGGCCAGCGCGCCGAAGGCGCCGTGCGTGGAGGTGTGGGAGTCACCGCAGACCACGGTGGTGCCCGGCTGGGTCAGGCCCAGCTGCGGACCCACGACGTGCACGACGCCCTGCTCGACGTCGCCCAGCGAGTGCAGGCGGACACCGAACTCGGCGCAGTTCTTGCGCAGCGTCTCCAGCTGGGCCCGGGAGACCGGGTCGGCGATCGGCTTGTCGATGTCGAGCGTGGGGGTGTTGTGGTCCTCGGTGGCGATGGTGAGGTCCAGGCGGCGGACCTTGCGGCCGGCCTGGCGCAGCCCCTCGAACGCCTGCGGGCTGGTCACCTCGTGCAGCAGGTGGAGATCAATGAAGAGGAGATCGGGCTCGCCCTCGGCGCGCCGGACGACATGGTCGTCCCAGACCTTCTCCGCGAGTGTCCTACCCATCGCTCTTCCCTCCGGCTCACCGTTCCGGACCCAGTGGTTCGTGGACCCGTACATACAGACTCGCTGGTTCTTGGAAAAATTGAACTTGCGTTTCACAGTGTGAGACGTGAATATCGTTTCATGGACAACTCTAGCGGCGTCGGCGTTCTCGACAAGGCAGCTCTGGTACTGAGCGCACTGGAGTCCGGTCCGGCCACCCTCGCCGGGCTGGTCGCGGCGACAGGGCTCGCACGACCCACGGCACATCGCCTCGCCGTGGCACTGGAACACCACCGGATGGTGGCGAGGGACATGCAGGGCCGGTTCATCCTCGGCCCGCGGCTGGCGGAGCTCGCCGCCGCGGCCGGCGAGGACCGCCTGCTGGCCACGGCCGGACCGGTGCTCACCCACCTCCGTGACGTGACGGGCGAGAGCGCGCAGCTCTACCGGCGTCAGGGCGACATGCGTATCTGCGTGGCGGCCGCCGAGCGGCTGTCGGGCCTGCGGGACACCGTCCCGGTGGGCTCCACGCTCCCGATGAAGGCCGGGTCGGCGGCGCAGATCCTGATGGCCTGGGAGGAGCCCGAGCGGCTCCACCGGGGTCTGCAGGGGGCGCGCTTCACGGCGACGGCCCTGTCCGGCGTACGGCGCCGCGGCTGGTCGCAGTCGATCGGCGAGCGGGAGCCCGGCGTGGCGTCGGTCTCGGCGCCCGTGCGCGGCCCCTCGAACCGCGTGGTGGCCGCCGTGTCGGTCTCCGGCCCGATCGAGCGCCTGACCCGGCACCCGGGGCGGATGCACGCCCAGGCGGTGATCGACGCGGCCGCCCGCCTCTCGGAGGCCCTGCGCCGCTCCGGCTGACCCCGCCCCGCTCCACCCACTCCCCCGGGCCCGGGGGCGCGTACGACGCCGCACACGTCCGAACTCGCGCCCCCGGGCCCGTATTTGTGCCCGGGAGGCAACGGGCCGGGAACGGCGAAGAGGCCCTCCGCGATGATCGCGGAGGGCCTCTCCTGATGTACCCCCGACCGGATTCGAACCGGCGCTACCGCCTTGAGAGGGCGGCGTGCTAGGCCGCTACACAACGGGGGCTAGCTTTACTGCGGTACTGCGCTGGGCTACCAGGACTCGAACCTAGAATAAGGGAACCAGAAACCCTCGTGTTGCCAATTACACTATAGCCCAATGGTCTAGACCAGCCAGACCTGGTACCCCCGACCGGATTCGAACCGGCGCTACCGCCTTGAGAGGGCGGCGTGCTAGGCCGCTACACAACGGGGGCCCTAGCGATCCTGCATCAAGACCTCCGGGAGCGACCCTGGAGATCCCGCGGGAAGGATCTGTACCCCCGACCGGATTCGAACCGGCGCTACCGCCTTGAGAGGGCGGCGTGCTAGGCCGCTACACAACGGGGGCATTAGCACTGCGTTACTGCTGCACTGCGCTGGGCTACCAGGACTCGAACCTAGAATAAGGGAACCAGAAACCCTCGTGTTGCCAATTACACTATAGCCCACCGAACTTCAAGACCCTGGGGCCCTTCCGTTTGGTCTGCGCCTCGGTTTCCGGCCTCTCGGCCCGCCCCGGCGGCGCAGAAAGAACATTACCGGATGCCTGACCGTGCTCCAAAACGGGTATCACCGGCCAGCAGCGCCGGGAGGTGTTCGAGTCCCTCGATCCGGTGTACGCCCCCGGGGCCCGGCCCCCGGCCCCCGTCCCGGTCGAGCCAGACGGCGGTCAGCCCCGCGTCGCGCGCGCCCCGCGCGTCGATCTCCGGCTGGTCACCTACGTACGCCACCTCGCGCGGAGGCAGCCCGAGCTGCGCGCACGCGGCGAGGAAGGCGGCGGTCTCGGGCTTGCTGACCCCCAGCTCGGCGGCGCACACCAGTACCTCGAAGCGGTCGCGCAGGCCGAGGTGGCGCAGCTTGGGGTCCTGGCTGGCGACGGAGGAGTTGGACAGCACGCCGTGGCGGTAGCGGCCGGCCAGGGCGTCGAGGACGGGCAGGACGTCCGGGAAGAGGGCCCAGGCGGCCCGGTAGTGGGCGACGTACCGCTCGAACCAGGCGTCGGCCTCGTCGGCGCTCAGGGCGGGCCGCCCGAGGAAGTCGCGCACCCGGTCCTGGCGCTGCCCCTGGAAGGTGACCTCGCCGGCGGAGAAGCGGTCCCAGTGCCGCTGCGTGTACCGCCGCCACAGGGCCAGGGCCTCGGCCGGGCTCCCGTAGCGCTCGCCGAGCCCCTCCTCGCACAGGTGGCGCGCCAGTCCGGCGGTGTCGGCCCCCGTGTAGTCGAAGAGGGTGTCGTCGATGTCCCACAGCACGGCGCGGATCGGCATACCGGCGAGCCTACGTGCCGGCGGCCGCGCCGGGAACGCCGGAGGGGCGGCAGCCGGATCGGCTGCCGCCCCTCCGGCGAGGGCGCGGGTCAGGCGGCGAGCTTCGCCAGGGCCGCGTCGATGCGTGCGATCGAGCGCTCCTTGCCCAGGATCTCCAGGGACTCGAAGAGCGGCAGGCCGACGGTGCGCCCGGTGACGGCCACGCGGACCGGCGCCTGGGCCTTGCCGAGCTTGAGGCCGTGAGCCTCGCCGGCGGTCAGGACGGCCTGCTTGAGGGACTCCGGGTCCGACCAGTCGGCGGTGAGGAGGTTCTCGCGGGCGGTGGTCAGCAGGGCCGCGGGCTCGCCCTTCATGGCCTTGTCCCAGGACGCCTGGTCCTCGACGGGCTCCTTCCGGAAGAGGAAGTCCACGTTCGCGGTGATGTCCGAGAGGACGGTCACCCGGGTCTGGGCGTACGGGGCGATCCGCTCCCAGGCGTCGGCGTCGAAGTCCTCGGGCGCCCAGTTGGCGTGCGGGGCCTCCAGCCAGGGGGCGCAGGCGTCCGCGAACGCCTTCGGGGTCAGCCGGCGGATGTGGTCGGCGTTGATCGCCTCGGCCTTCTTGAGGTCGAAGCGGGCCGGGTTGGCGTTGACGCCGTCGATGTCGAACTTCGCCACCATCTCCTCGATCGAGAAGATGTCCTGGTCCTTGGAGAAGGACCAGCCGAGGAGCGAGAGGTAGTTCAGCAGGCCCTCGGGGAGGAAGCCGCGCTCGCGGTAGAGGTTGAGCGAGGACTCGGGGTCGCGCTTGGAGAGCTTCTTGTTGCCCTCGCCCATCACGTACGGCAGGTGGCCGAACTGGGGGGTGCCCTTGGCGACGCCCAGCTCGATCAGCGCCTTGTAGAGCGCGATCTGGCGGGGGGTGGAGGAGAGCAGGTCCTCGCCGCGCAGGACGTGGGTGATCTCCATCAGCGCGTCGTCGACCGGGTTGACCAGCGTGTACAGCGGGGCGCCGTTCGCGCGGACGATGCCGAAGTCCGGCACGTTCTCCGGGGTGAAGGAGAGCTCGCCGCGGACCAGGTCCGTGAAGGTGATGGTCTCGTCGGGCATCCGGAAGCGGACGATGGAGGTCCGGCCCTCGGCCTCGTACGCGGCGACCTGCTCGGCGGTCAGCTCGCGGCAGTGGCCGTCGTAGCCGGAGGGCCGGCCGGCGGCGCGGGCGGCGTCGCGGCGGGTGTCGAGCTCCTCGGTGGTGCAGTAGCACGGGTAGGCGTAGCCGCCGTCCTGGAGCTTCCGCGCGACGTCCTTGTAGATGTCCATGCGCTCGGACTGCCGGTAGGGGGCGTGCGGGCCGCCGACCTCGGGGCCCTCGTCCCAGGTGAAGCCGAGCCAGCGCAGCGAGTCGAGGAGCTGGAGGTAGGACTCCTCGGAGTCGCGGGCCGCGTCCGTGTCCTCGATGCGGAAGACGAACGTACCGCCGTGGTGGCGGGCGAACGCCCAGTTGAAGAGGGCGGTGCGGACCAGGCCCACGTGGGGGTTGCCGGTCGGGGAGGGACAGAAACGTACGCGGACGTTCGCGTTAGCCACGCTTGATCACCCTGTTGGTGAGAGTGCCGATGCCTTCGATGGTGACGGCGACCTCGTCGCCGACGTTGAGGGGGCCGACTCCGGCCGGGGTCCCCGTGAGGATGACGTCGCCCGGGAGCAGCGTCATGGCCTCGCTGATGTGCACGACCAGGTCCTCGATGGAGCGGACCATGTCGCTGGTGCGGCCGAGCTGGCGCTGTTCGCCGTTGACGGTGCACTGGATCGCCAGGTCGGACGGGTCGAGGTCGGTCTCGATCCAGGGGCCGAGGGGGCAGGCGCTGTCGAAGCCCTTGGCGCGGGCCCACTGCTTCTCGCGCTGCTGGACGTCGCGGGCGGTGACGTCGTTGGCGCAGGTGTAGCCGAGGATGACGTCCTTGACGCGCTCCTTGGGGACCTCGCGGCACATGCGGCCGATGACCACGGCGAGCTCCGCCTCGTGGTGGAGGTCCTGGGAGAAGGAGGGGTAGACGATCGGGTCGCCGGAGCCGACCACCGAGGTGGAGGGCTTGAAGAAGGTGAGGGGGGCCGCGGGGCGGCCCTGATCGTCGACGATGGCGTTGCCGAGCTCCGCCGCGTGCTCCGCGTAGTTGCGGCCGACGGCCACGACCTTGTTCGGGAGCACGGGCGGCAGCAGCCGGACCTTGCTCAGCGGGACCTTCGTGCCGGAGAGCTCGAAGTCCGCGAACGGGATGCCCTTGATGATGTCGAGGACGAGCTCGCCTTCGGCGCCGGGGGCACTGTTGCCCTCGACCGCGCCGAACGCGACGTTGCCGTCGATCGAGAACCTGGCGATGCGCACCTGCTGCGTCTGCCCCTCTTTGTGTTTCCGCTGGCTGGAGTCTGCGGACTCCAGGCTAACGCGACGGGGGCGGACGCTTCGCGCTCCTTATTACTGCGCGGCGGCGACCGGGGCGTCCATGAGGACGGTGCGGCGCGGGTTCGCGGTCTGGGTGGGCAGCTCGACGCGGTGCTCCGGGGTGGCCGGCGCCGCCTGCAGCTCCTCGGCGTCCTTGAGGTGCGCGAGGGTGGTGCGGCGGGGGTTGGCTATGTTGCGGATCATCGACGTCGTCTTCATCGGAGTTTCGGGCCCTCGGCTCGCTGGTGGGGTGGGGGTCGTCTGCTGCGCCGGGTGTGGCGCCAACCCTTGAACAGGCAAGGCTAAACATCCGAATCCCCGGCTGAACCGCCCGACTATCGCCCCGAGCATGTGAGTTTGCTCACGAGCGAGCAGGCAATACGGACATAACTGGCAGTCAATTGAGGCCCCAGAAACGGACATTGCGCCACTGAATGCGCCATTCCGCTCCTGATCATCTCGACTGGGACACCTTGCCAGGCGCGAGCTTTGATTGGCGTAAGTCCGATTCCTCCGCATTGGACTTCCACGTCGCGTAGCCCGACTGTCACCGGAAGTGACCGGCTCGCCGGGGCGGCACGCGCACCTTGTTGGAGATCCCCCACTGTGCTGGAATTCGCGGGACCGCCGCGGGTATCAGCCGGCGCGCAGGTGGCGCAAGAGAGCGCCGAGCGCGGTGGCATCGACAGGGAGACGCGCCGGTCACCGACGACCACCATGGGGCCGTCAGTGCCCCACGACTCGACACCGTTCCGCCGCTCATCCGGCGGAGCGCCTGGTCCAGAGGTTGCGACGCTAGTGCAGGGACGATTCAAGAGGGATGGCAAGGGGTCTCCCCAGGCCCTTCAGGGCCGAGGGGACGCTGCGGCGGAGCAGGAGCCGCTCGGCGGGACCGACCGTGGCGCCCCGCCCCAGCACGCCCCGGGCCGCGGCCCGGCACCCGAAGGGGCGGGCTCCGGCCCGGCCCCCGCGGGCAAGGCCAAGGGCCGCGGGAAGTCCGGCAAGGCGCCCAAGGGCGGCGGCCGCTCCAAGGGCAAGGCTCCGGCCGAGACCGTCGAGCAGGACGAGGCGATACCCAAGGCCCCCAGCGCGGGTTCGCGTCTCGCGATGCAGAACTGGCGCATCAGCACGCGACTGGTGTCGCTGCTGACCCTTCCCGTCGTCGCGGCCACCACCCTCGGTGGCTTCCGCATCAACGACTCGCTCAACGACATCGCCCAGCTGGAGCACATGCAGCTGCTGACGACGATGACCCGGCAGGCCACCAACCTGGCCGCCATGCTCCAGGAGGAGCGGGACAAGTCGGCCGGTCCGATGTCGATCACCAAGGACGGCAAGGCCAACAGCCTCGTCCAGGGTGTCCGCGACCAGACCGACGCCGCCGCCAAGGCCTTCAACGCCGCGACCGACAAGGTCGACAGCGCGGAGGACAAGGACGAGACGCTCAAGTCGATCCGCAACAACATCCTGCAGATCGGCCGCCAGCTCACGGGCATCGACGACATCCGCAAAAAGGCGTACATGAACGGCGCCCAGCAGACGGTCACCGAGTACAACGCGCTGATCGTCTCGCTGCTCTCGCTGTCGCAGGACATGGCCCAGGCCACCTCCAACCCGGAGATGATCAAGCGCACCCGCGCCCTGGCCGCGTTCTCCTCCGCCAAGGAGTACGCCTCCATCCAGCGCGCCGTCATCGCCGCCTCGCTCCTGGAGAGCAACGACAAGCCGGGCAAGCTGGACGAGAACGACCGCCTCTACGGCCTCTCCGCGCTCCGCGGTGAGAGCCAGGCGAAGAAGACCTTCGAACTCGTCTACCAGGGCAAGCCCGAGGAGCTCCTCGCGGCGCTCGGCGACGGCAACACCGAGATCGGCGCCGCCGACCACTACGCCCGCCGCGTCCTGAGCACCCAGGGACAGTTCCTCAAGGAGAAGAACCGGTCCTGGATGGACTGGTACGACGCCGACGACACCAAGCTCCAGGCCATGAAGGTCATCGAGCTGACCCTGCTCGAGGACATGGAGCAGAAGGCCCGCGAGCTCAAGAACGAGTCGCAGCAGGACGCCATCATCAACGGTGCCCTGATCCTCCTCGTCCTCGGCGTCTCCCTCGTCGGCGCCTTCGTCATGGCCCGGTCCATGATCCGCTCGCTGCGCCGCCTCCAGGACACCGCGACGCGCGTCGCCCAGGACCGCCTGCCCGAGATCGTCAAGCAGCTCTCGGAGTCGGACCCGCACGACGTGGACACCTCCGTGGAGTCCGTCGGCCTGCACACCCGCGACGAGATCGGCCAGGTGGCCGCGGCCTTCGACGACGTGCACCGCGAGGCCGTCCGCCTCGCCGCCGAGCAGGCCCTCCTGCGAGGCAACGTCAACGCGATGTTCACCAACCTCTCGCGCCGCTCCCAGGGCCTCATCCAGCGTCAGCTCTCGCTCATCTCCGAACTGGAGTCGCGCGAGGCCGACCCGGACCAGCTCTCCTCGCTCTTCAAGCTCGACCACCTCGCCACCCGCATGCGGCGTAACGGTGAGAACCTCCTCGTCCTCGCGGGTGAGGAGCCGGGCCGCCGGTGGACCCGCCCCGTCCCGCTCGTCGACGTGCTCCGCGCCGCCGCGTCCGAGGTGGAGCAGTACGAGCGCATCGAGCTGGCGGCGGTGCCCGGCACCGATGTCGCCGGCCGCGTCGTCAACGACCTCGTGCACCTGCTCGCCGAGCTGCTGGAGAACGCCACCTCGTTCTCCTCCCCGCAGACGAAGGTCAAGGTCACCGGCCACGCGCTGCCCGACGGCCGGGTGCTGGTCGAGATCCACGACACCGGTATCGGCCTGTCCCCCGAGGACCTCGCCGCGATCAACGAGCGGCTCGCGTCGCCGCCCACCGTGGACGTCTCCGTCTCCCGCCGCATGGGTCTGTTCGTGGTCGGCCGCCTGTCCCTGCGACACGGCATCCGCATCCAGCTGCGCCCGTCCGACTCGGGCGGTACGACCGCGCTCGTCATGCTTCCGGTGGATGTCGCCCAGGGCGGCAAGAAGCCGGGTCCGGCGGCGGGCCAGGGCGGCCAGGCCGGTGCCCCGGGCGGCCAGGGTGCTCCCGGCGGCCAGGGCGCGGTGCCCGGCGCCGGCGCGCGTCCCCCCGTGGGCGCGGGCCAGCAGCGCGGCCAGGTCGGCGGCGGCGCCCAGCGTCCCGCCCTCCCGGGCCAGGGCGGCGGCCCCGCCGGGGCTCCGCAGCAGCGTCCGCAGGGCCAGGGTCCCCGTCCGCAGGGCGGTCCCGCCGGTGCGACGGGCCAGGCGCAGGGCCAGGGCGGCTTCGGCGGCGGTGCTCCGCAGTCCGGCCGCGGCCAGGGCGGCCCCGCCGGTGTTCCGGGCCGCCAGGACAACAACCTCTTCAGCGGCCCGCACGCCCGTCCCGCGGGCGTGCCCCAGGCCACCGGCCCGGGTGTGTTCCCGCCCCAGGGCAGCGGCTTCGAGCGTCCGCAGCCCCAGGGTGGGCCCGGCTCCGTCCCGCAGCAGCCCGGGCAGGGATCCGGTCCGCAGCAGCAGGCGGCTCCCGGAACCCCGGTCAAGCGGCGGCGTCCGCAGCTTCCGCCGCAGGGCGGCGCCACCGGCCGTCCGGAGCTTCCGGGCGCGGGCGGTCCGGCCGCGATGCCGCAGGGCACCAGCTGGGGCGCCGGGCAGGCCGGGCAGGAGGCCCCGCGCGGCCACGACGAGCTGTCGGGCCCCGGTTCGACGGCGGAGTTCGCCCGCCCGGACTTCAACGCGCCGCCGCCGCAGGGCGGCCACCCGGCGCACTCCACGACCGGCCAGTTCGAGCGCCCCGACCTGCGCGGTCCCCAGGACCCGTCCGCCACCGGGCAGTTCGAGCGCCCGCAGCTGGGCGGCCCCCTCGACCCGTCCTCGACGGGCCAGTTCGCCCGCCCGGGCGGCCCGGGCGCCGGCGGCTACACCGACCGGCAGTCCGGCGGCTACGCCCCCGCACCCGTGCCGGCGGCGCGTCCGGAAGCCCCGCAGCTGCCGCAGGCGTACCAGCCGGAGGCGCTGCCGCCGGCCCCGGCGCAGTCCGGTGGTGAGGCGCGCAGTCCGATCTTCGATACGCTGGAGTCGAACTGGTCCGGCCAGCACGGCGGCCGGTCCGCCGGGCAGGCGCCGGGCGTTCCGCAGCAGCCCCAGCAGACGCCGGCCCCCCAGCAGCAGCGGGGACAGGAGTTCGCCGCCGAGCCCGCCACCGCGGTCACCGGCAGCACGCCGACGGTCAGCTGGCGGCCCTCCCCCAACGACGAGCTGATGCGCCAGGCCGAGCGCGTGCGCCAGCCCGCCGCCGGCGGGATCACCACCTCGGGGCTCCCCCGGCGGGTACCGAAGGCCAACCTCGTCGCCGGTACCGCCGCCCAGCAGCAGGCCGAGGCCCCGGCCGGGCCGCAGGTCTCGCGCGCCCCGGACGACGTGCGCGGCCGTCTCACCAACCTCCGACGCGGTATCCAGCAGGGACGGCAGGCCGGCGGTTCCGGCCCGGCGACCGGCAGCTACCCCATCGACCCCACTTACCAGCAGGAGCGATAGTTGAGCTCGATGAGCCAGGCGGCACAGAACCTGAACTGGTTGATCACCAACTTCGTGGACAACACCCCTGGGGTGTCCCACACCGTGGTGGTCTCCGCCGACGGACTCCTTCTGGCCATGTCCGAAGGGTTCCCCCGTGACCGCGCCGATCAGCTGGCGGCCGTGGCCTCCGGTCTGACCTCGCTGACCGCCGGGGCCTCCCGGATCTTCGAGGGCGGCGCCGTCAACCAGACCGTGGTGGAGATGGACCGGGGGTTCCTCTTCCTCATGTCCGTCTCCGACGGGTCCTCGCTGGCCGTCCTGGCGCACCCCGAGTGCGACATCGGCCTCGTCGGCTACGAGATGGCCCTCCTGGTGGACCGCGCCGGCAACGTCCTCACCCCGGACCTGCGCGCGGAACTCCAGGGAAGCCTGCTCACCTGACAACCCCCTCCTCCCAGCCGGACGGTACTTCCGGCCGGGAGGACCGGGACCGCCGTCCCGGAACCCCAGTACCCCCGAAGGCCGTCATCATGTCCCCCCCCACCGGCCGCCCCGTCAGACGGCACGCTGACCACTGCTGTCCAGCCCGGAGGATCAATGACCCCGCCCCCCGCCTACCCCGATGCGTACGGAGACCCGTACTCGGAAGGCGACCAGCCGCTGGTACGTCCGTACGCGATGACCGGCGGCCGGACCCGGCCGCGCTACCAGCTCGCCATCGAGGCGCTGGTCAGCACCACGGCCGATCCGATGCACCTGTCCGGCCTGCTGCCGGAGCACCAGCGCATCTGCACCCTGTGCCGCGAGGTGAAGTCGGTCGCGGAGGTCTCCGCCCTGCTGTCCATGCCGCTCGGTGTGGCCCGCATCCTCGTCGCCGACCTGGCGGAGGCCGGCATGGTGGCGATCCACCAGCCGGGCAATGGAGAGGCCGGCGGAACGCCGGACGTAACGCTGCTCGAAAGGGTGCTCAGTGGACTTCGCAAGCTCTAACGGCGGTGCCGCTCGCTCCACCACCTCCGCGAAGATCGTGGTGGCGGGCGGCTTCGGCGTGGGCAAGACCACGTTCGTCGGCGCGGTCTCCGAGATCAACCCCCTGCGCACCGAAGCCGTCATGACCAGCGCCTCGGCCGGCATCGACGACCTCACCCACACCGGTGACAAGACGACCACCACGGTCGCCATGGACTTCGGCCGCATCACCCTGGACCAGGACCTCATCCTGTACCTGTTCGGCACCCCCGGACAGGACCGCTTCTGGTTCATGTGGGACGACCTCGTCCGCGGCGCCATCGGCGCCGTCGTCCTCGTCGACACCCGCCGCCTCGCCGACTGCTTCCCCGCCGTCGACTACTTCGAGAACAGCGGCCTGCCCTTCGTCATCGCCCTCAACGGCTTCGACGGACACCAGCCCTACACCCCCGAAGAAGTCCGCGAGGCCCTCCAGATCGGCCCCGACGCCCCCATCATCACCACCGATGCCCGTCATCGCGGGGACGCCAAGAGCGCACTCATCACCCTCGTCGAACACGCCCTCATGGCACGGCTGAAGTAACAGCTGTTCCCCGGGTGACGGGCGGAGGCGGGCTGTGTCGTAGAACACGGCCCGCCTCCGGCGTTCATAACGTTTCGACAGAGAATTGACCCCCGGCTGGACACGGCGCGCGGTCACCCGGTGCCGCTGTGCGAACAATTGGCTCCGTTTTTGCCGCAGCTCGCTCTTTATGTCCGGTTTATGTGGGACGTAAGTCTCTTGGAATGGCCAATTTCAACTGTTTGGAACACGACGCTTCATCGTGCTGGAATTCAACGAACTAGCTAGTAGCACCGCCGAGAGGTTGTTGGTCGAGTGAGGCGAAGCAACTCGTCGAGTACCGCGGATGAACCCGCGCGCGGCAACTTCACCCCGCCGCCGCGCGCGGCGGCGTCGCCCGTCGACGTGCCCCTGGAACCACCGGCGGGCGGCGGCAGCACCAGCAAGCTGTCCCCCCGCAACTGGCGTGTGCCGACGCGTCTGAACGCCATCCTGCTCGTGCCCGTCCTCGTCGGACTGGTCATGGGCGGGTTCCAGGTGAAGGGCTCGATCGACACCTGGAACGAGGCGAAGGACGCCGAGAAGACCGTCCGTATCGTCCAGGCGGCGGCCGAATACGGCCAGGCCCTCCTCAACGAGCGTGACCTCAGCGCCGAGCCCCTCCTGAAGGGCGACCGCTCCAACGAGGCCGTCACCAAGGCGTACGCGGCCACCGACGCGGCTAAGAACAAGTTCGCCGCGGCCGTGAAGGACATGCCCAAGAAGCAGGGCCTGGAGCGGCGTCTGGAGCTCTTCCGCCAGGAGGAGCCCAAGCTGGAGCAGGTCCGCAAGACGGCCTACGCCGTCCCGGAGACCGCGAAGAAGAGCCAGAACCCCCCCTCGGGCGGCCCCGTGCCGACGGAGGAGGGCTACGTACTGGTCCAGCACTACCTGATGCAGTTCTCCAACGAACTGGGCCTGGGCACCGGAAACGTCACCAGCTACGGCCGCATGGTCTACGCGATCGAGCTGGCCAAGGCGGCCAACTCCCTCCAGCGCTCCATCGGCACGCACCTGCTGGTCCGTCCGAACGAGGACGAGAGCGTCCGCAAGGGCCAGCTCGTCGCCTTCTCCTCCTACGCCTACCTGGAGGAGATCGCGGCCGGCGAGTACGTCGCCGCCGGTACCGAGGAGGACACCAAGCGCCTCCAGGAGGTCATGGCCAAGAAGTCCCAGGAGGGCGCCGCCAAGCTCGCGCAGGCCAAGCAGGCCGCAGAGCAGGCCGGAACGCCCTTCAAGGTCCCGGCCCCGGTCAACGGCTCCATCCTGACCGCCATGACCGAGCAGATAGCCGGCGGCGACAAGCCCGCCAAGCTCGCGCTCAACGGTGTCACCCCCCAGGCGTGGCAGCAGGCCGCCACCGCCAAGTTCGACGGCTACGCCGAGGTCGAGAAGGAGCTCCTGGAGAAGGCCGTCCAGGACACCGTCACGGTCTCCGACGAGGCCCAGCGCGACGCCATCCTGACCGGCGCCATCGTGGTCGTGGCCCTCCTCGCCGCCTTCATCCTGGCCGCGCTGATGGCCCGCCAGATGAGCCGCGCGATGCTGCGCCTGCGCACCTCCGCCTTCGAGGTCGCCGAGCAGCGCCTGCCGATGCTCGTCGACCAGCTCTCGCGCACCGACCCGGGCAAGGTCGACACCCGCGTCGAGCCGATCCCGATCAACTCCCAGGACGAGATCGGCGAGGTCGCCCGCGCCTTCGACCAGGTCCACCGGGAAGCGGTCCGGCTCGCCGCCGAGCAGGCGCTCCTGCGGGGCAACGTCAACGCGATCTTCACCAACCTCTCCATGCGCAACCAGTCGCTGATCGAGGGCCAGCTGACCCTCATCACCGACCTGGAGAACAACGAGGCCGACCCGGACCAGCTGGAGAACCTCTTCCGCCTGGACCACCTGGCCACCCGTATGCGTCGCAACGGTGAGAACCTCCTCATCCTCGCGGGTGAGAACCCGGGCCGCCGCTGGGACCAGCCGGTGCCCCTCGTCGACGTGCTGCGCGCCGCCTCCTCCGAGGTGGAGCAGTACGAACGCATCGAGCTCTCGGGCGTCTCCGAGGCCGAGATCCACGGCCAGGCCGTGACCGACCTCGTGCACCTGCTCGCCGAGCTGCTGGAGAACGCCACCACGTTCTCCTCCCCCCAGACCAAGGTCCGGGTCAACGCCACGCGTCTGCCCGACGGCCGCGTGATGATCGAGATCCACGACAAGGGCATCGGTCTCACCGCCGAGGACTTCGCGGACATCAACCACAAGCTGGCCAACCCGCCGACCGTGGACGCCGCGATCTCCCAGCGCATGGGCCTGTTCGTGGTCGGCCGGCTGGCGGACCGCCACAGCATCCGTGTGCAGCTGCGCCCCTCGGGCGAGCAGGCGGGCACGACCTCGCTGGTCATGCTCCCGGACGCGATCACCCATGGTGGTGGCGGCGAGGGCATCCCGGACGACGACTTCACCGTCTCCTCGATCATCCCCGAGCAGCAGGCCCAGCAGGCCGCCCCGCTGCGCACCGCGGCCGAGCTCGGCTTCGACGACTCCCGCTACGAGGCCCAGGGCGGCGAGGAGAAGCCGCTGGACCCGGTCGTGCGGTCCCTGGGCCGCGAGGAGCGCCGGGCCGCCCTGGAGGCGCAGCTCAACTTCGGGCAGGACCAGGGGCAGCAGCCCGAGCAGCAGTACTCCCCCGACGGCTATCCGGAGCCCCAGCCGGAGCACGCGTACCAGCCGTACCAGGAGTACGAACAGCCGTCCACGCAGTCCGTACAGGGTTACGAGGCTCCCTACGAGGAGCAGGCCCAGCAGCAGTCCTACGAGGCGTACCCGGAGCAGGGTTACGCCTATCCGGAAGCCGGGTATCAGGACCAGCAGCAGGCCGCACAGGCGTACGACGGCGGTTACGCTGAGCAGTCCCCGCAGGCCGGGTGGCCCGAGCAGAACACCTATGCGGAGTCCTACCAGGAGGGCTACGGGACCGAATCGGAACCCCCGGCCGCTCCCGAACCGGCCCTGGACCGCGTAGGCTTCGACCGTCCGGGCGCCGCTGCCGACAACGGTCACGCGTTGACCGGAGCGGGCCTGCCGCGACGTGGCAGCCAGCAGCAGTGGGGTTCGGACCGGAAGGAAACGGAGCCCACCGGTTCCCTCTTCGACGAGCGGCCGCAGCGACAGCAGCAGCCCGCCGAGCCGGAGGGGGCCCCGGCGGACGAGCCGGCCGGCTCGGGCTGGCGTTCGACGAACGACGAGCGCTGGCAGCAGGCCGGCAAGCTCCGTGAGCCGAAGGCGGGCGGGGTCACCTCGTCCGGTCTCCCTCGGCGGGTGCCCAAGGCCAACCTGGTCGAGGGTGCTGCGGAGACGACCCCGCAGGGCGGCCCCCAGGTCTCCCGCGCCCCGGAGGACGTACGCGGCAGGTTGAGCAACCTGCGCCGCGGTGTCCAGCAGGGACGCAGCGCGGGTTCCGAGCAGTCAAGTAACAGCTATGACCAGGAGCGTTAGTGTGAGCGCGATGAGCCAGGCGGCGCAGAACCTGAACTGGTTGATCACCAACTTCGTGGACAACACCCCTGGGGTGTCCCACACGGTGGTGGTCTCCGCCGACGGCCTTCTGCTGGCGATGTCCGACGGATTCCCGCGCGACCGCGCCGATCAGCTGGCGGCCGTGGCCTCCGGTCTGACCTCGCTGACCGCCGGAGCCTCCCGCATCTTCGAGGGCGGCGCCGTCAACCAGACCGTGGTGGAGATGGACCGTGGTTTCCTCTTCCTCATGTCGGTGTCCGACGGATCCTCGCTCGCGGTGCTCGCGCACCCCGAGTGCGACATCGGTCTCGTCGGTTACGAGATGGCTCTCCTGGTGGACCGCGCCGGCAACGTCCTCACCCCGGACCTGCGCGCGGAGCTGCAAGGCAGCCTTCTCAACTAGCAAACAAGCAGTGCGTTTCGCGTCATCGCACCGTAGGGTGCGGTGGCGCGGTTCCACAGGGAGTACTGCGTTCTCGGAGTCGGAGGAGGAAACGTGACAACACCCGGAGGACATCCTTATGGCGGCCAGCAGCCGCAGGGTGGGCACGACCAGAACCGATTCAACTTCCCCTCCGCTCCCAGCCGGCCCATGCCGGAGCACAACCCCTACGCGCAACAGCCGTACGGCCAGCCCCAGCAGCCCCAGCCCCAGGCGCCCCACCGGCTTCCGCAGCAGCCCCCCGGGGCTTCGCAGCCGCAGGCTCCGAAGGCGCACAACCCGCTGGTGCGCCCGTACGCGATGACCGGCGGCCGGACCCGGCCGCGCTACCAGCTCGCCATCGAGGCGCTGGTCAGTACCACGGCGGATCCCGCGCGGCTGCAAGGGCAGTTGCCCGAGCACCAGCGCATCTGCCGCCTGTGCCAGGAGATCAAATCCGTAGCGGAGATCTCGGCACTTCTCTCCATTCCTCTTGGTGTCGCCCGCATCCTCGTCGCCGACCTGGCGGAGGCGGGCCTTGTCGCCATTCACCAGCCCGGCGGCGACGAGTCTGCCGGCGGCCAGCCAGATGTGACACTGCTCGAAAGGGTGCTCAGTGGACTTCGCAAGCTCTAACGGCGGAGCGGCTCGCTCCACCACCTCCGCGAAGATCGTGGTGGCGGGCGGCTTCGGCGTGGGCAAGACCACGTTCGTCGGCGCGGTCTCCGAGATCAACCCCCTGCGCACCGAAGCCGTCATGACCAGCGCCTCGGCCGGCATCGACGACCTCACCCACACCGGTGACAAGACGACCACCACGGTCGCCATGGACTTCGGCCGCATCACCCTGGACCAGGACCTCATCCTGTACCTGTTCGGCACCCCCGGACAGGACCGCTTCTGGTTCATGTGGGACGACCTCGTCCGCGGCGCCATCGGCGCCGTCGTCCTCGTCGACACCCGCCGCCTCGCCGACTGCTTCCCCGCCGTCGACTACTTCGAGAACAGCGGCCTGCCCTTCGTCATCGCCCTCAACGGCTTCGACGGACACCAGCCCTACACCCCCGAAGAAGTCCGCGAGGCCCTCCAGATCGGCCCCGACGCCCCCATCATCACCACCGACGCCCGCCACCGCGCGGACGCCAAGAGCGCACTCATCACCCTCGTCGAACACGCCCTCATGGCACGGCTCCGGTAAGCGCAGCGGAACCCCGAAAGGCCCCCGTGCCCTGGCACGGGGGCCTTCGCCGTACCCCGGACGGCCGGCTCACCCGCCGGGCGCGGTGGCGCGCGGCACGGCGAAGGCCCCGCACCGTCGGGGACGGTGCGGGGCCTTCGGACGTGCGCTGCTGCTCAGCCCTGCCAGCTGTGCGGGGCCTGGAAGCCCCGGCTGCGCTCCAGCCGGCGCCAGCCGGCGGTGGAGCGGCGGGTGGGGGCGGCCTCCGCGGGCGTGGCCGCAGCGCGGGCGAGCAGGATCGCGGTGATCGCGGCCAGCTCCTCGGGCGCGGCGTTGCCCTTCTCGACCTTCAGCAGGGTGTCGGTGGTCATCGTCGGCAGGTCTCCTCAGCTTGTTACTGCGGCGGGTTGCCGTGCTTGCGGGACGGCAGGTCGGCGTGCTTGGTGCGGAGCATCGCCAGGGCGCTGACGAGCACCCCGCGGGTCTCGGCGGGGTCGATGACGTCGTCCACGAGGCCGCGCTCGGCCGCGTAGTAGGGGTGCATCAGCTCGGCCTTGTACTCCTTGACCATCCGGGCGCGCATGGCCTCGGGGTCCTCGGCGTCGGCGATCTGCTTGCGGAAGATCACGTTGGCCGCGCCCTCCGCGCCCATGACGGCGATCTCGTTGGTGGGCCAGGCGTAGGTGAGGTCGGCGCCGATGGACTGGGAGTCCATGACGATGTACGCGCCGCCGTACGCCTTGCGCAGGATCAGGGAGATCCGCGGGACGGTGGCGTTGCAGTACGCGTACAGCAGCTTGGCGCCGTGGCGGATGATGCCACCGTGCTCCTGGTCGACGCCGGGCAGGAAGCCGGGGACGTCCAGGAGGGTGACGATCGGGATGTTGAAGGCGTCGCACATCTGGACGAAGCGCGCGGCCTTCTCGGAGGCGTGGATGTCCAGGACACCGGCGAGGTGGCCGGGCTGGTTGGCGATGATGCCGACGACCTGGCCGTCGAGGCGGGCCAGGGCGCAGATGATGTTGCGGGCCCAGCGCTCGTGGACCTCCAGGACGTCGCCGTCGTCGACGAGCTCCTCGATGACCTTGAGCATGTCGTACGGGCGGTTGCCGTCGGCGGGGACCAGGTCCAGCAGCACGTCCGAGCGCCGGTCGACCGGGTCGGTGTTCTCGTGGACCGGGGGGTTCTCGCGGTTGTTGGAGGGGAGCATCGTGATGAGGTAGCGGACCTCGGCGATGCAGGTCTCCTCGTCGTCGTACGCGAAGTGCGCGACGCCGGAGGTCTCGGCGTGCACGTCGGCGCCGCCGAGGCCGTTCTGGGTGATCTCCTCACCGGTGACGGCGCGGACGACGTCGGGGCCGGTGATGAACATCTGCGAGGTGTCGCGGACCATGAACACGAAGTCCGTCAGCGCCGGGGAGTAGGCGGCGCCGCCCGCGCAGGGGCCCAGCATGACCGAGATCTGCGGGATGACACCCGACGCCTTGGTGTTGCGCTGGAAGATGCCGCCGTAGCCGGCGAGGGCGGAGACGCCCTCCTGGATACGGGCGCCGGCGCCGTCGTTGAGGGAGACCAGCGGGGCACCGGCCGCGATGGCCATGTCCATGATCTTGTGGATCTTGGTGGCGTGGGCCTCGCCCAGGGCGCCGCCGAAGATCCGGAAGTCGTGCGCGTAGACGAAGACCGTACGGCCCTCGACGGTGCCCCAGCCGGTGATGACACCGTCGGTGTAGGGCTTCTTGGCCTCCAGGCCGAAGCCGGTCGCCCGGTGCCGGCGCAGCTGCTCGACCTCCCGGAAGGACCCTTCGTCGAGCAGGAGCGCGATGCGCTCGCGGGCGGTCAGCTTGCCCTTGGCGTGCTGCGCCTCGGTCGCGCGGTCGCTCGGGCCGCGCCGGGCTTCCTCGCGGAGGGAGTGCAGCTCGGCCACGCGCCCGCGGGCGTCCGTCGGCTCGCTCGGAGTCTGGTCCACAACGGTCATGTACTGACCTTACGAAGCCGGACCGCGAAAACCCTCCGTTGGTTCCGCACAGTCTCGGACCCATTCGGCTGTGCGGGCCGGACAGAACCGCCGGACCATGCAGGGACTCCCCCAGCGGGGACACCCAGCCTTTGTGCGGGTCCTACAAAACCACGTCCGAACGGGTGATGTAGTTGAAATTTGAACGGAATGGCTCTAGCGTATCTCTTGTTGAACGTTGAACCACTTTGGGACTTCCCAGGAGGACGTCATGGCTCTCTTCTCTTCCCGCCGCACCCGCACCGCCGCCGCCCCCGTCGAGGGCACGGCCGGCACGCTCACCGTGGACCCGGCGCTCGCCGCGCTCACCGGTGACTACGTCATCGACCCGGCCCACAGCAGCATCGGCTTCACCGTGCGCCACGCGATGGTGACCAACGTCCGCGGCTCCTTCACCCGTCACGAGGGCACCCTCCACCTGGACGGCAGCGACCCCTCGCGCTCCACGGCCGCCATCGACGCGGAGATCGCCTCGGTCGACACCGGCATCGCCGACCGCGACGCACACCTGCGCGGCTCCGACTTCTTCGACGCCGACGCCTTCCCGAAGATGACCTTCCGCTCTACCTCGGCGGCCGCGCTGGGCGGTGACACGTACCGCATCACCGGTGACCTGACCATCAAGGACGTCACGCGCCCGCTCTCCATCGACCTGGAGTTCGCCGGCTCGGCCACCGACGTGTACGGCAACGAGCGCGTCGGCTTCGAGGGCTCGGCGGACATCCTGCGCTCCGACTGGGGCCTGACCTGGAACGCCGCGCTGGAGGCCGGCGGCGTGATGGTCAGCGACAAGGTGAAGCTGACCTTCGACATCTCGGCGATCAAGCAGGGCTGACCGGCGCCCCCGGGGGCGGCTAGAAGCCGCCCCCGCCGTCGAAGCCGCCACCGCCGCCGAAGTCCCCGCCGCCGAAGTCGGACGGGTTGAAATCGGCCCCCGAGACGTCTCCGCCCTCGAACCCTCCCCCGTCCATCCCACCCCCGAAGTCCGAGGCGTACGCAGGGCCGGACATCATCGACCCGAGCATGGTCCCCACCAGCAGCCCGGGCAGCATCCCGCCGCCGAAGTAGCCGCCCGCCCAGGGACCGTACGCCGGACCGGCGTCGTAGTAGGGGCGCGGACCCTCCCGGGTGTCCACGGTGCGCACCGCCGGGTCCAGGCCGTCCCGCAGCCGGACCGCGTCCGCCGCGCAGACCGGCACCGTACGCGGCGCCCCGCCGGGCGGGGCCCACTGCGCGTCCTCGGTGCTCGGCCCGTGGCGCGGGTCGAAGAAGCAGGGCGCGCGCCGCTCGGGCAGGGGCTCGCCCCGCCGCCGCGCGTCCAGGCACGCCAGGGCGTACCGGCCGTCCTCCAGCGCCTGGGTCACGCCCTGGACCTCCTCGGGGCGCTGCACCGAGGCCATGATCTGTTTGGCCCGCTCGTAGGAGTCGAGCCCGCGTGCGTAGTCCTGGCGCATGGCGTCGTCGGCGCCGGGCTCGCCGGGGTGGAAGTCCAGCCGGTCGAGTTCCTCGCCGAAGGCGGTGATGTCCTCGTCGACGACCACGCTCAGCCGGGCGATGGCCTCTCGCCGGGCCTCTTCCCGCCTCTTGCGGTTCCGCTTGACCAGCAGGTACCCGCCCCCGCCGCCCACCAGGGCCAGCGCCCCGAGGGTGATCAGGGTTCCGGCGGAGGAGCCGCCGCCTGAGGCGCCGCCGCTCCAGGAGGCCGGGGCGTGTCCCTTCATCTGCGGGAGGGCCTGGTCGACGAAGTTGTTCAGCTGGGTCGCCGCGTCCACCGGGCCGCCCGCCTTCACCGCGTCGGTGAGGTTGCGGACGGCGTTGCCGGGCATGACGGTCCGGTCGGCCCCGGCGTTGAAGCCGTCGCCGAGCCGGATGGCGTAGAGCCCGGTGATGCCCGTCTCGGTGCGGACCGTGCGCAGCACGCTGTCGGCGGGGAAGGCGGGGGTCGCGGGCAGCACGGCGACGAAGAGCGGTTTGCCGGCCGCCTTGATCTTGGCGGCCAGGGCGTCCGCCTGGCCCTGCGACAGCTGGGCGGCGGCCCCGGGGTCCACGTAGACGGGGCCCTTCTTGAGCCCCTCGGCCACGGCGGCGGGGCCGCCCCCGGCCGCGCCCGCCTGCGGGGCGCCGGCGAGCGCCCCCAGGGACAGGGCCAGCAGCAGACCGGCCAGCGCCGGTCCCACGCGTCGGGATGTGAGCCACGTCCTCATGATGACGACGCTACCCGAACCCGGACTTCCCCGGGTGAGCCGGACATAAGCGGTCCGGCCGCGGGGCTACTCCGCCGGTTCCACGCCCGCGTGGAGGAGGCCGTAGGTGTAGGCGTCCTCCAGGGCCTGCCAGGAGGCGGCGATGACGTTCGGGGCGACGCCCACCGTGTTCCAGTCGCGGGTGCCGTCGGTCGTGGCGATCAGGACGCGGGTCGTGGACTCCGTGCCGTGCTTGCCCTCCAGGATGCGGACCTTGTAGTCGACCAGCTCGAACTTGGCCAGCTGGGGGTAGAAGCGCTCCAGGGCCACGCGCAGCGCCCGGTCCAGGGCGTTGACCGGGCCGTTGCCCTCGGCCGTGGCGACGATGCGCTCGCCCTTGGCCCACAGCTTGACCGTGGCCTCGTTGGCGTGGGTGCCGTCCGGGCGGTCCTCGACGATCGCGCGCCAGGACTCCACGCGGAAGTACTTGCGGGCCCGGCCCTCGGCCTCGGCGCGCAGCAGCAGCTCGAAGGAGGCGTCGGCGGCCTCGTACGTGTAGCCCGCGAGCTCCCGCTCCTTGACGCGCTCGACCACGCGGGAGATCAGCGCGCGGTCCCCGCCGAGGTCGACGCCGAGCTCCCTGCCCTTGAGCTCGATGGAGGCGCGGCCGGCCATGTCGGAGACCAGCATCCGCATGGTGTTGCCGACCCGCTCGGGGTCGATGTGCTGGTACAGGTCCGGGTCCACCTTGATGGCCGAGGCGTGCAGGCCCGCCTTGTGCGCGAAGGCGGAGACGCCGACGTACGGCTGGTGGGTGGAGGGGGTGAGGTTGACGACCTCGGCGATGGCGTGCGAGATCCGCGTCATCTCGGCGAGCGCGCCCTCGGGGAGGACCGTGCGGCCGTACTTGATCTCCAGTGCGGCGACGACGGGGAAGAGGTTGGCGTTGCCGACGCGCTCGCCGTAGCCGTTCGCGGTGCACTGCACGTGCGTGGCGCCCGCGTCCACGGCGGCGAGGGTGTTGGCGACCGCGCAGCCGGTGTCGTCCTGGGCGTGGATGCCGAGGCGGGCGCCGGTGTCGGCGAGGACGGTGGAGACGACCGCGGTGATCTGCGCGGGGAGCATGCCGCCGTTGGTGTCGCACAGGACGACCACGTCGGCGCCGGCCTCGTGGGCGGTGCGCACGACGGACTTGGCGTACTCGGGGTTGGCGCGGTAGCCGTCGAAGAAGTGCTCGCAGTCGACGAAGACGCGGCGGCCCTGGGCGACCAGGTGGGAGACGGTGTCGCGGACCATCTCCAGGTTCTCGTCCAGGGTGGTGCGCAGGGCGAGCTCGACGTGCCGGTCGTGGGACTTGGCGACGAGGGTGATCACCGGGGCGCCGGATTCCAGGAGGGCGCGCACCTGCGGGTCGGCGGCGGCGGAGCCCCCGGCGCGTCGGGTGGCGCCGAAGGCGACCAGCTGGGCGTGGCGGAAGTCGATCTCGGCGCGGGCGCGGGCGAAGAACTCGGTGTCCCGGGGGTTGGCGCCGGGCCAGCCGCCCTCGATGAAGCCGACTCCGAACGCGTCCAGGTGCCGGGCGATGGTCAGCTTGTCCGCGACCGTGAGGTTGATGCCCTCACGCTGGGCACCGTCGCGCAGGGTGGTGTCGAAGACGTGGAAGCTGTCGTCGAGTGCCTCTGCCGGCGCAGTCGCCTCTGTCGTCGTCATGCTGATCTGACTCCTGTCGGATGAGTGGTTCCGGAAGCCCGGGCTCCACTGCCCCCATCATCGCGCGCTGCCCGTTTCCGGCATGATTTCGGGCCGGGAAACGAAAAAACCTCTCGCGGGTGCGAGAGGTCTGCGCGCGGGTCTGGGGCACGGTGGCCGCTGCCGCGGAGGTCGTCCACGGTTCAGCGGTCACAGAGGACCGGCGCGCTGCTGTCCATAATCATGAGCCGAGCAGACACGCTCGCAGTGTGTCACACGCTCCACCGTTCCTGGACGCCGGTCTCACCATGCGGGCACCCTCCGTCCGGCAGGCGGCACCGGGCACCGGATCCCTAGGCGGCCAGGGACTGGGCCAGGAACTCCCGTACGTGTTCCAGGATGTCCTCGCGCCCTATGCCGGGCAGGCCGACGGCCACCTGGATGCTGAACCCGTCGAGCAGCGCCCGCAGCCGGGCCGCGAAGCGGTCGGGATCCACCGCGCGGAACTCCCCGCGCGAGATGCCCTCGGCGAGCAGGGCGACCAGGTCGCGGTGCCAGGCGCCCTCGATCGCGGCCTGTCGGTCGCGTTCGCCGGGGCCCGCGTTCTGGGAGCGGTTCCACACCTCCAGCCACAGGGTCCAGTGCGGGTCGCGCGGACCGTCGGGCACGTAGAGGTCCACGTACGCGCGCAGCCGCTCGCCCGCCGGTCCGCGCCGCGAGAGCAGGGAGCGGCGCTCGGCGCCCAGGGCCGCCTCGCTCCACTCCAGGGTCTGCAGCAGGAGCTCGTCCTTGCTGCGGAAGTAGTAGAGGAGGTGGCCGCTGCTCATGCCGACCTGCCGGCCGAGGCCGGCCATCGTGAGGCCGTCGAGTCCGCGCTCGGCGATCGTGGCCATGGCGGCGGCGAGTACGGCCTCGCGCGGGGGCGCGTTCTTGCGCGCCGCCCGTACCGGTACTCCGCCCGCCGCCATGGGTCACTCCTTCGTCAGGTCACGAGGCCGCCTCGGGTCAGACCTTCGGCTGCTGCTGGGTGATGCAGTGGATACCGCCACCCCCGGCGAAAATCGTACGTGCGTCAACGAGGGTCACGGTCCGCTCGGGGAACAGTCCGCGGAAGATCTCTGCCGCCTCCTCGTCGCGCGGGTCGTCGAAGGCGCACAGCACCACGCCCCCGTTGCAGAGGTAGTGGTTGATGTACGAGTAGTCCACCCATTCGCCGTCCTCCTCCAGCACGGTCGGCGCCGGGATCTCCACGACCTCCAGCCGGCGGCCCTGGGCGTCGGTGGAGGCGCGCAGGATGGCGGCGATGGTCTTGCAGCGCTCGTGGTCCGGGTGGGCCGGGTCGGGCTGGGTGTGGACCATGACCACGCCGGGGCGGGCGAAGGCGGCGACGATGTCCACGTGGCCCTGGGTGCCGTAGGTGCCGTAGTCGCCGGCCAAGCCGTAGGGCAGCCAGATGGCCTTGGTGGTGCCGAGGTGGGCGTGGATCTCGCGCTCGACCTGCTCGCGGGTCCAGTCGGGGTTGCGGCCCTTGCCCAGCTGCACGGTGTCGGTGAGGAGCACGGTGCCCTCGCCGTCCACGTGGATGGCGCCGCCCTCGTTGACCAGCGGGGTGCTGAAGGTGCGGGTGCCGACGAGGTCGGAGACGTGCCGGGCGATCTTGGAGTCGTGCTCCCAGCGGGCCCATTCCTGGGCGCCCCAGCCGTTGAAGGTCCAGTCGACGGCGGCCAGCTCACCGGCGTCGTTGGTGACGAAGGTCGGGCCGATGTCACGCATCCAGGCGTCGTCGAGGTCGCGCTCGACCAGCTCGACGTCCTCGCCGACGACGGCGCGGGCGCTCTCGGCGTCGCCCGGGGAGACGACGAGGGTCACGGGCTCGTACGCGCGCACCGCGCGGGCGACGGCGCCCCACGCCCGGCGGGCCTCGGCGAGCTCCTCCTCGTTGGTGAAGGTCGGGTTGGGGCTGGGCCAGGCCATCCAGGTGCGCTCGTGGGGGGTCCACTCGGCGGGCATCCGGAAACCGTGGTCCACGGGCGTGGCGGGGTGCGCGGGCTGTGCAGTCATGGCGGAGGTCCTAACGAGCTCTACAGGAAGTACAGGCGGTTGAGGGAGACCGATTCGGCCGCTTCGGAGCGCAGCGGTTCCCCGTCGAGGGAGACCAGTCCGCTGCGCGGGTCCACATCGACCTCGCCCACCCGGGAGTTGAGGAGCATGTCCGCGGGGCCGATGCCGCGGGTGCCGCGTACGGCGACGCGGCGGCGGCGGGTCGGCATGGCGTCGGAGCCGAGGGCCGCGGCGGCCGCCGAGACGAAGGCGACGGAGATGTCGGCGGCGGTGGCCCCGTAGGAGCCGAACTGCGGTCCGAGGACCAGCGGTTCGCAGGTGTCGGTGGCGGCGTTGGGGTCGCCGGTGACGCCGTAGGCGGGGAAGCCGGACTTGAGGACGAGCTGCGGCTTGGCGCCGAAGAAGGCCGGGCGCCACAGCACGATGTCGGCGAGCTTGCCCACCTCGATGGAGCCGATCTCGTGGGCCAGGCCGTGGGCGATGGCCGGGTTGATGGTGAGCTTGGCCATGTAGCGCAGGACGCGGGCGTTGTCGTCGCCCTCGCCGTCGCCCTCCAGGGGTCCGAGCTCGCCCTTCATCTTGGCGGCCATGGCGAAGGTGCGGCGGATCGTCTCGCCGGCCCGGCCCATGCCCTGGGCGTCGGAGGAGGTGATGCCGATGGCGCCGAGGTCGTGCAGGACGTCCTCCGCGCCCATGGTGCCCGCGCGGATCCGGTCGCGGGCCATGGCCGCGTCGCCGGGGAGGTCCGGCTTGAGGTCGTGGACGGAGACGATCATGCCGTAGTGCTCGGCGACCGCGTCCCGGCCGAAGGGCAGGGTGGGGTTGGTGGACGAGCCGATGACGTTCGGCACTCCCGCCATCTTCAGGACGTTGGGGACGTGCCCGCCGCCGCAGCCCTCGATGTGGAAGGCGTGGATGGTCCGGCCCTCCAGCACCCGCAGGGTGTCCTCGACGGAGAGGCATTCGTTGAGGCCGTCGCTGTGCAGGGCCACCTGGACGTCGTGTTCCTCGGCCACGCGCAGTGCGGTGTCCAGGGCACGGGTGTGGGCGCCCATGTCCTCGTGGACCTTGAAGCCCGAGGCGCCGCCCTCGGCCAGGGCCTCGACCAGGGGCGCGGGGTCCGAGGAGGAGCCGCGGGCGAGGAAGCCGATGTTGACGGGCCAGGCGTCGAAGGCGTTGAAGGCGTGCTTCAGGGCCCACGGGGAGTTGACGCCGACGCCCCAGACGGGGCCGAACTCCTGGCCGATGACCGTGGTGACGCCCGCGGCGAGCGAAGCCTCCATGATCCGGGGGGAGAGCAGGTGGACGTGGGTGTCCACGGCCCCGGCGGTGGCGATCAGGCCCTCGCCGGAGACGATGCTGGTGCCGGTGCCGACGACCACGTCCACCCCGTCGAGGGTGTCGGGGTTGCCGGCCCGGCCGATGGCGTGGATGCGGCCCTCGCGGATGCCGATGGAGACCTTCTTGATGCCGAGGACGGCATCGATGACCAGGACGTTGCTGATGACCACGTCACAGGTGTCGCGGACGGCGGCGCCCTTGAGGTGGAGGCCGTCGCGGGCGGTCTTGCCGAAGCCGGCGAGGAACTCGTCGCCCGGCTTCTGGGCGTCGTGCTCGACGCGGACGGTCAGCCCGGAGTCGCCGAGCCGGACCCGGTCGCCGGCGCGGGGGCCGAAGACGGAGGCGTACTCGTGCGGGTCGATGTGCCGGCTGCCGGGGGCGCAGTGCGCGCTGTGGTCGGTGTGGGGGGTCTGACGGCTCACGCCGGGCCTCCTTCCGGGGCGTCCGTGGCGGGCTCGGCCGCGCCCAGGTAGCCGCAGGCGGCGGCGCGGGCCAGGGCCTCGGCCTTGGCGCCGGGGGCGTCGAGCGGACCGTCGACCAGCCCCGCGAAGCCGATGGCGATCCGGTCGCCGCCGATCGGGACCAGACCGACCTCGCCCTCGCCGTGCGGGTCGAAGCGCACCGAGGAGCCGGCCGGGACGCACAGCCTCATGCCGTAGGCCGCGGCGCGGTCGAAGTCCAGGCGCGGGTTGGCCTCGAAGAAGTGGAAGTGCGAGGTGACGCTCACCGGCACCGAGGCGGTGTTGCGCACCCGCAGGTGGACCACCGGCTCGGGCTGGGGGGCTCCCGGACCCGGTACGACCGCACCCGGGGCCTCGTCGCCGAGCGGGGCCGCGCCCCGGATCGGGGACGAGACCACCGCGAGGCGGGAGCCGTCGTCGAAGACGGCCTCCACATGCACCTCGGTGACGACATCGGCCACGCCGGGCAGTACGTCCCCGGGGCCGAGGACGCCGCGGGCCTCCTCGATGGCCTCCGCCAGGCGCTTGCCGTCCCGCGCGGCCTCGCAGACGGTGTCGGCGATCAGGGCCGTGGCCTCGGGGACGTTGAGCCGCAGGCCCCGGGCCCGCCGGGCCCTGGCCAGTTCCGCGGCGCTGCGCAGCAGCAGCCGGTCACGCTCCGTAGGGGTCAGCCGCACGCCGATCCACCACCTTTTGAGTCAATGGGTTAGAGCATCACTCTAACTCTTCATTTCCTCGCTGGGAATCATTGACCTCACAGCAGGGCTGGGGTCACATTGAGTGTCGCTCAAACGAATACTTCCCCACCCCCCGTGCCAAGGGAGTCCCCCCATGCCCATCGAACAGCGCGGAGTCGACACCATCCCCGAAGAGGAGCGGACGAGCGGTCCCCGTGACCTGATGTCGATCCTGCTCGGCTCCAACCTCTGCCTCGGCGTGATCGTCTTCGGCTGGCTGCCCCCGTCCTTCGGACTGGGTCTGGTCCCCTCGCTCACCGCCATCGTGACCGGCACCCTGGCCGGTATCGCCTTCACCGCGCCGCTCGCGCTGGTCTCCCTGCGCACCGCGACGAACCTGTCCACCTCCAGCGGGGCACAGTTCGGCGTACGGGGCCGGCTCGTGGGCTCGGTGGTCGGACTGCTGCTCGCGCTCGGGTACACCGCGCTGACCCTCTGGATCGGGGGCGACGTGATGGTCGGCACCCTCGCCCGCCTCACCGGCCTGCCGGACACCGGCCTCACCCACTCGGTGATGTACGGGGTGCTGGCCGCCTTCACCGTGGTCGGGGCCGTGTTCGGGTACCGGCTGCTGCTGCGCATGAGCAAGGCGCTCTCGATCGCCATGGTGATCCTGCTGGCCGTCGGCGTGTACGCCTACGCCCCCGGCTTCACCACCGCCGCCCCGGCGGACACCGCGTACCTGCTCGGCTCCTTCTGGCCGACCTGGATCCTGGCCGCCGTCGCCGCCGGGCTGAGCGGTCCCGTCGCCTTCATCACCCTGCTCGGCGACTACACCCGTTACATCTCCCCCAGCCGGCACAGCTCCCGCAAGGTCTACTGGGCCACCTGTCTGGGCCTGCTGCTCGGCCTGCTGGTGCCCCAGCTCTTCGGTACCTACACCGCGCTGGCCGCCCGCGCCGGGGCCGACTACGCCGGCCCGCTCGTGGCCGCCGCGCCCTTCTGGTATCTGGTGCCGCTGCTCTTCGCGGCCGCCGCGGGCTCGGTGGGCAACGCCGGGCTGATGCTCTACTCCATGGGCCTCGACCTGGACGCCATCGTGCCCAAGGCCACCCGTACCAAGGCCACCGTGATCGCCGCGGCCGTCGCCACCACCTTCGTCTTCTTCGGCTCCTTCGAGTGGAACGTCCAGTCGGCGATGACCTCGTTCGTCCTGCTGCTGACCGCGATCGGCACCCCGTGGGCCGTCATCACGCTGATCGGTTACGTGCGCTGCCGCGGGCAGTACGACGCCGATGCGCTCCAGGTGTTCAACCGCCGGGCCCGCGGCGGCGTCTACTGGTACAGGGGCGGCTGGAACCTGCGCGCCACCGCCGCCTGGGCGGCCGGCGCGGTCGTGGGACTGACCGCCGTGTCGACCCCGGTCTACGAGGGCCCGCTGCTGGCCCTCACCGGCGGGGTGGACTGTAGTTTCATCCTGTCGGGGCTGGTCGGCGGCCTGGTCTACGGGGCGCTGACGTTCCGGACCACGACCGCGACCGGGACCGCGCAGACGGCCGCGCCGACGGCCGACGCGCTCATGGTGGCCGCCGACTGACGGCGGCGCACGACCACGGCCCCCGGGGCGCCACGGCGGTTTCCAGGGGCCGTCGCGTCAGCGGCACTTCAGCGAGGCCGCCGACTGCTGGACCGCCGTGTCGACCGCCTGGATCTGCGGCTGGAGCTGGGTCAGCGCGTCCTTGCCCGTGGTGTCGCCGGGCAGGTCGTCGTACCCCTTCTTGAGGTTGTCCGTGGCCTCCTGGACGGCTTCCCGCTCGGCCGACTTCATCGTCTGCTTGCTCTCCTTGACGTTCTTCCAGTCGGTCCGGACGGCCTCGACCGCGTTGTGGATCTGGTCCTTCGTGGCCGTCGCCGGGTTCAGCGCCTTGAGCGCGGCGTTGTCCGACTTCAGCTGGACCAGGTTGGTGCACAGCTCGGCGGCGGCCGTCGAGGCCTCCTCCTGGGGAGTCGTGTCGTTACTGGAGCACGCCGAGGCCCCGAGCACGACGGCCGCGCAGAGCAGGCCGGAGGCAACGAACCGCTTCATGGGGATCCGCCTTTCCGCCGGCCACAGCGGCCGGCGCACGAGAGAACCACCCCCGGAGGGGTGCGCCGCACCACCCGGGCCGGTGCCGGCGCCGGATCGGTGGGCACCGTCAACGTCCCACGCCGGTGGACCTCCCGCACGTCCGCGGCGCCCGTACGGGTAGGACCGTCTCCGCCTCCCCGCCGGGGCCGGACATGCGAAACGGGGTCCCGGCCGGAAGGCCGGGACCCCGTTTCGCGGGCCGATCCGCTGTCGGCTAGCCGAGCGGGTGCATCCAGCCGTGGGTGTCGGCGCGGTGGCCGGTCTGGAGGTCCAGCAGCGCCTTGCGCAGCTTCATGGTGACCTCGCCGGGCTCGCCGTCGCCCTGGGTCCAGCTCGCGCGCTCGGACTTGACGGAGCCGACGGGGGTGATGACGGCGGCCGTACCGCAGGCGAAGACCTCCGTCAGGGTGCCGTTCTCGTTGTCGCGCTTCCAGTCCTCGGTGGAGATGCGCCCCTCCTCGGCGGTGTAGCCGAGGTCGCGGGCGATGGTGAGGAGGGAGTCGCGGGTGATGCCGGGAAGGAGCGAGCCGGTCAGCTCCGGGGTGACGATGCGGTCGCCGTACACGAAGTACAGGTTCATGCCGCCCATCTCCTCGATCCAGCGGTGCTCGACGGCGTCCAGCCAGACGACCTGGTCGCAGCCGTGCGAGGCCGCCTGGGCCTGGGCGACGAGGGAGGCGGCGTAGTTGCCGCCGGTCTTGGCGGCGCCGGTGCCGCCCTTGACGGCGCGGACGTACTCCTCCGACAGCCAGACGGAGACGGGCTTGACGCCACCGGGGAAGTAGGCGCCGGCGGGCGAGGCGATGACCATGAACAGGAACTCGTTGGCCGGGCGGACACCCAGGCCGACCTCGGAGGCGAACATGAACGGCCGCAGGTACAGGGACGCCTCGCCGGAGTTCGGCACCCAGGCGCTGTCCTGCTTGATCAGGGCGTCGCACGCCTCGATGAACAGCTCGCTCGGCAGCTCCGGCATGGCCATCCGGCGGGCGGACGCCTGGAAGCGCTCGGCGTTGGCCTCGGGGCGGAAGGTGGCGACGGTGCCGTCGGGCTGGCGGTACGCCTTGAGCCCCTCGAAGATCGTCTGCGCGTAGTGCAGCGTCATGTTGGCCGGGTCGATCGACAGCGGCGCGTACGGGACCAGCTCGGCGTCGTGCCAGCCGCGGCCCTCGGTCCACTTGATCGTCACCATGTGATCGGTGAAGTGGCGGCCGAAGCCGGGGCTGGCCAGGATCGCCTCTCGCTCCGCGTCGGACAGCGGGTTCGAGGAGGGCTTGAGCTCGATCGTGGGCGTCGTCATGAGTGCTTGTCCTTCACCGTTGTGTATGGCGGACCGCGCTCATGCGTACTAGGACGTCCGAGCTTCCCCGTATACCGCGGCCTCGCGTTCGATTATCGCGCGCGCGGGGTCTTCGGTGAAACGGGGTGATGCGGCCCACGGGAGATGGTGGCACCCGGGGCCGTGCAGGAGAAGCCGCCGGGTGATGGTGCGTACCCGGCGGCTTCCTCGGTGGAGCTGCCGGGTCAGCCGGCTACTCGCGCGGCGAGGGCGTCGCCGATCGCGTCGGTGGAGCGGAAAGTTCCGTCACGCTCGGCGAGGTCGGCCGAGACGGCGTCCTCGATGCGCGCGGCCTGGGCCTCGTAGCCGAGGTGGCGCAGCAGGAGGGCGACGGAGAGGATCGTCGCGGTCGGGTCGGCCTTGCCGGTGCCGGCGATGTCCGGGGCCGAGCCGTGGACGGGCTCGAACATCGACGGGAAGGCGCCGGTCGGGTTGATGTTCCCGGAGGCGGCCAGGCCGATCCCGCCGGTGACGGCGGCGGCCAGGTCGGTGAGGATGTCACCGAAGAGGTTGTCCGTGACGATGACGTCGAAGCGCTCGGGCTGGGTGACGAAGAAGATCGTCGCGGCGTCGACGTGCAGGTAGTCGGTGGTGACCTCGGGGTACTCCCGGCCGACCTTGTCGAAGATGTTCTTCCACAGGTGGCCCGCGTACACGAGGACGTTGTTCTTGTGGACGAGCGTCAGCTTCTTGCGCGGGCGGGAGTTGGCCCGCTCGTACGCGTCCCGCACCACGCGCTCGACACCGTACGCGGTGTTGACGCTGACCTCGGTGGCGACCTCGGCCGGGGTACCGGTGCGCAGGCTGCCGCCGTTTCCGGTGTACGGGCCCTCGGTGCCCTCGCGGACGACGACGAAGTCGATGTCCGGACGGCCCGCCAGCGGGGTGGCCGTGTTCGGGAAGAGCTTCGAGGGACGCAGGTTGATGAAGTGGTCGAAGGCGAAGCGGAGCTTCAGCAGCAGACCGCGCTCCAGGACCCCCGAGGGGACCGACGGGTCGCCGATGGCGCCGAGGAGGATCGCGTCGTGGTGGCGCAGCGCTTCGAGCTCGGCGTCCGGGAGGGTCTCGCCGGTGCGGTGCCAGCGCTGGGCGCCGAGGTCGTATTCCTTGGTCTCCAGCTTCACATCCTGCGGCAGGACCGCGGTAAGGACCTTCAGGCCCTGAGCCACGACTTCCTGGCCGATGCCATCACCGGGGATCACTGCGAGATTGATGCTGGTCGACATGTCGGAACCGTACTCCGTGTCCCAGCCCGCAGACATATGGAGTCCACCATATGGACGCGCCATGCCTGCGGAGCCGAGGGGACAGGGCTTGTCAGCTTGTCAGTGGCCGGTCGAGCCGCCGTTGTCACGGCGGTCCAGGGCGCGCTGCAGGGCGGCGGCGGCGTTCTTGCGCTCGTCGTCGGCGGGGGAGGTGTGGCGGACGCGGCGGGAGGCGGCGGTGGTGGGGGTCATGGTGATCGACTCCTTGAGATCACGGCGTGGCGGGGCCACGGATGAGGGGTTCCTTCAAGGCGCCGGAAGAGGCGGGGAGCCGTGCGCCGCAGGGGTTACCTGCCAGGGGCGCGCGCTCACGACCGCCATTCGCTGGATGTGCGAGACGTTCGGCTCCTACAAAGCTAGGGCAGGCGCGGCTGTCTGTCTCCGCAATTACTCGGACTTCCTAGTATCTGAGACGGGACACCCCTCGAAAGGCCCTTCAAGGGCTTCCGCTTTCAGGCCGATTCCGCCCTGAGTTCCCTGATCAGAGCCCTGACCGCCAGGGTGGACGCCGCTTCCGCTGTGGTGACGTACCCCACGCGCCTCACCGGCCCCTCGGGCCCCAGGGCGGCGATCTCGACGGCATCCGTGGCCTCGCGCAGGGACAGCTCGGGCATGATCGCCATCCCCAGGCCCCGGCCGACCATCGTCAGCACCATCGCGTCGTCCTCCGCCTTGACCGTGGCCGCCGGGATCCAGTCCTGGGCGGCCCACCAGCGGCGGGTGTAGGAGCCGCAGTTCTCGTCCCAGTCCAGCAGGGGAAGCGCCTTCGGGTCCGGGTGCCCCGCCGGGTGCACCAGGGCGTACGCCTCCCGGGCGAGCACCCCGGTCAGCAGCCCGGGCGGTACGTCGCCGGGCGCGCCCAGTGTGGCGATGCCCAGGTCCGCCCGCCCGGCGGCCACCTCCCCGGCCGTCCCGGCCCCGAGCTCGCGCACCACCCGCACCTCGGGCCGGATCCCGGGGTGCAGGGCGGCGAGGCGCTCCAGGGCGGGCGGCAGCAGGTGCAGGGCCGCGCTGCGGAAGGCCGCGATGCGCAGGGTGCCTTCCAGGGCGCCGTCCGCCGGGCCCGCGCCGGAGGCGGCCCGGCCTGCGGCGCGGGCCTCCGCGCCGAGGACCTCGTACAGCCGCAGGATGCGCCGGCCCAGGGCCACGGCCCGCTCCCCCGCCGGGGTGGGGCGGGCGCCGGAGCGGCCGCGCTCGAAGAGCACCGCGCCGACCTTGCCCTCGCTGCCGCGCACCGAGTGGGAGACGGCCGACTGGCTGACGCCGAGGACGCCCGCCGCGGCGGAGAAGCCGCCCGTCTCGGCGACGGCGACCAGCACCCGGAGTTCCTGCGGGGCGAGTTCGGTCACGGGGGCTCCCACCTCGGTGTATGAGCCGCGTTCATGGGCGCGCGGCTTCCATGAGGGCAACCCCCTGCCCGGCCCGGGGATTCCTTCCTACGGTCGTGGCCATGAACGCCCACACCGCTGACGCCGTGCACCAGATCGCCCGCCCGACCGGTTTCCCCGTCGCCTCCGACTTCGCCTACGTCTCCTCGCCCGTCCCCGAACCCGCCCCCGGCACCGCGCTGGTGGAGAACCTGCTGCTGTCGGTGGACCCCTACCACCGGGGGCGGATGGACGGGGGCGAGGGCGGCTTCGAGCTGAACGCCCCGCTGGAGGGCCGGGCGGTGGGCCGGGTGCTCGCCTCCCGCGACCCGGGCCTGGCGGAGGGGGACCTGGTCTTCCACCGGGCGGGCTGGCGCACCCACGCCCTGGTCACCCGGGGCGTGGACGGCACGCGCAGGCTCCGCGGCCATGAGGGGGTCCCGCTGGAGGCGTACCTGTCGATCCTGGGCGGAACGGGCCTCACCGCGTACGCCGCCCTCACCCGGACGGCGGCCCTGCGCGAGGGCGAGGACCTGTTCGTCTCCGCCGCCGCCGGCGGTGTCGGCACCGCCACCGGGCACATCGCCCGGCTGCTCGGCGCCCGCCGGATCATCGGGAGCGCGGGCTCGGCGGCGAAGGTGGCCCACCTCACCGGGACCCTCGGCTTCGACGCCGCCTTCGACTACCACGACGGGCCGGTCGGCGAGCAGCTGGCGCAGGCCGCCCCGGAGGGGATCGACGTCTACGTGGACAACGTGGGCGGGGACCACCTGGAGGGCGCGATCGACTCCCTGCGCGAGTTCGGGCGGATCGCCTGGGTCGGGGCGATCTCGATGTACAACGGCGACCGCTCCCCGGCCGCGCCCCGCAACCTCTTCGAGGTGGTGCACAAGTCGCTTCGCCTGGAGGGGGTATTGGTCTCGCACCACACCAATCTCCAGGACGAGCTGGAGGATTTCCTCGTCCCGCACCTGCGCAGCGGCCGGATAGGCACGGACACCACTGTGGTGCAGGGATTCGACCGCACGGTAGAGGCGTTCCTAGGCATGCTGCGCGGGGAGAACCTGGGCAAGATGCTGGTCCGCACGGCCGGTTGAGCACCGCTACCCCGAAGTTCACCGAGTTCTTACCGCACGGATGTAGACCTTTACGGCCCCCGCCGCCACGCTTGCGCGCAACGTGCCAGCGGGGCACCGGAGCGGGAGGCGAGCAGCCAGTGACACCCATCAGCCGCAGGGGTTTCGTGGGGATCGGCGCGGGACTCGTGGCGGGCGCGGCCCTGCCGGCCGCCCTGCCCACGACGGCGGCCGCGGCCGCCGCGACGGGCACGATCACCGATGTGAAGCACGTGGTGATCCTGATGCAGGAGAACCGCAGTTTCGACCACTACTTCGGCACGCTGAAGGGCGTCCGCGGCTTCGGCGACCGCGCCTGCGGCAACATCCCGGGCGGCTGGGGCACGTTCAACCAGCCGAACTGGGGCGGCCGCCAGTACCCGTGGAAGCTGTCCGCCACCCCGGCGGCGGGCGGGGCCGACAGCGAGACCCTGGCCCAGTGCACCGGTGACCTCCCGCACAGCTGGACCTCCCAGCACGCCGCCTGGAACAACGGCCGGATGGACAACTGGGTCGCCGGCGTCGGCAAGACCCACACCCTCGGCCACCTGGGACGGGCCGACATCCCGTTCCACTACGGGCTCGCCGACCACTACACCCTCTGCGACGCCTACTTCTGCTCCACCCTCAGCGCCACCGGCCCCAACCGCACCTTCCTGTGGAGCGGCAAGGTGGACGCGGCCAGCAAGGACGGCGGCGAGGAGTCGGGGCTGACCTGGGAGACGTACGCGGAGGGCCTCCAGCGGGCCGGGATGACCTGGAAGGTCTACCAGAACGCCCAGGACAACTACGGGGACAACGGCCTGGCCTACTTCAGGAAGTTCACCGACGCACGGCCCGGCGACCCGCTGTGGGACCGGGGCATGGCCTCCGTCCCCCGGGTCACCGGCTCGACCCCCGATGACATCGCCGCCGCGATCCGCGCCGACGTGGTCGCCGGGACCCTGCCGCAGGTGTCCTGGGTGGTGGCGAGCGAGGCGTTCTCGGAGCACCCGTACGCCCCGCCCGGTGACGGCGCGCACTTCGTGGACCTGGTCTACCGGGCGCTGGCCGCGAACCCGGAGGTCTTCGACTCCACGGTCCTCTTCCTCAACTACGACGAGAACGACGGCTTCTTCGACCACGTCGCCCCGCCGGTCGCCCCGCCCGGCACCCCGGACGAGTACATCGACGGCGTCCCCGTCGGCCTGGGCTTCCGGGTCCCGATGCTGGTGATGTCCCCGTGGACGCGCGGCGGCTGGGTCAGCTCGGAGGTCTTCGACCACACCTCCGTCCTGCGCTTCATGGAGACGTGGACGACGGCCCTGGGCACCCCGGCCCTGTGCCCGAACATCAGCGCCTGGCGGCGGAAGGTGACCGGCGATCTGACGGGCGTCTTCGACTTCGCGCACCCCGTGTACGGGGTCCCGTCCGGGCTGCCCTCCACGGCGAAGGTCATCGGCCAGTCCACCTGCGGCCCCCTGCCCAACCCGGCGCCGCAGGACAACGCCCTGCCGGCGCAGGAGCCCGGAACCCGCCCGGCCCGCGCCCTGCCCTACCAGGTGAACGGGAACCTGGACCGCTTCGAGTTCGGGGCGGCCGGCAAGATCCTGGCCTGGTTCTCGATGTCCAACCAGGGGCCGCAGGCCAGGCAGGCGGCGCACTTCTCGATCCACCCGCACCAGTACCGGGACACGGCCGCCTGGCAGTACACGGTGGACCCCGGAGCCACCTCCACCGACTGGTTCTCCATCGGCCTGGGCGCCGGCTCGGGCAAGTACGACATCTCGATGTACGGCCCCAACCGCTTCCTGCGCCGTTTCATCGGCGACGCGACCAAGCCGGGCAGGTCCCTGGAGGTCGCGGCGCGGTACGCGGTGGAGCCCGGCACCGGGAAGATGGCGATCTGGTTCAAGATGACCAACGCCTCCGCCTCCGCCGTCACCTTCACGATCCGCTCGAACGCCTACCGCTCCGACGGCCCCTGGACGTACACGGTCCCGGCGAACTCCTCGCGCGAGGACTTCTTCAACGCGGTGGCGTACAACAAGGGCTGGTACGACTTCACCGTCCTGGCGGACTCCGACGGCACCTGGTCCCGCCGCTACACGGGCCACATCGAAACGGGCACCGCGAGCGTGACGGGCAGCTGACCCCGCCGGAAAGGCCGGAAACGCACGGGGCCGTGGCCCGGGGCACCAGGCCACGCCCCTTCCGGCGACCACCGCGGCAGCCCGCCGGCCCCCCGAATCGACCGACGCCCGCCAGGGCCGTAACCCCCCTTCTCCCCACACACCGGACACACCTCCCGCCCCCGGCCCTGGCCTGTCGCACTCCCCCGCGTGAAGATCTGCGCATGTCGCCAGAGACCCAGCAGTGGACCCCCACCCATGGCCTGCCCTACCGGCCCGTCGCCTACCGTCCGGCGCGCATGCCCGCCCCCGAGACCCTCGCCCGCGCGGCGGAGCTGCGGGCCCGGATGGACGAGCGGCGCACCGTGCGCCACTTCTCCCCCGACCCCGTGCCCGAGCAGGCCGTCCGCGACGCCATCGCCTGCGCCGCCACCGCCCCCTCGGGGGCGCACCAGCAGCCGTGGACCTTCGTCCTGGTCAAGGACCCGGCGATCCGCCGGCAGATCCGCGCCGCCGCCGAACAGGAGGAGCAGATCTCCTACGAGGGCCGCCTCGGCGACGAATGGCTGGCGGCCCTCCGCCCCATCGGCACGGACGCGGTGAAGACCCACCTCACGGACGCCCCGGCCCTGATCGTGGTCTTCCAGCAGCGCTACTGGCTCGGCCCGGACGGCGAGAAGCGCAAGCACTACTACGTGGACGAGTCGGTCGGCATCGCCGTCGGCATGCTCCTCTCGGCCCTCCACCTCTCGGGCCTGTCCGCCCTCATCCACACCCCCAGCCCCATGCGCTTCCTGAGCCACGTACTGCACCGCCCGGCGAACGAGAAAGCCTTCGCGGTCATCCCGGTCGGCTACCCGTCGGACGACTGCGAGGTCCCGGACCTGGTCCGCAAGTCCCTGGACCAGGTCCTGGTGGAGGTCTGACCCGGCCGCCCCCGCAACTGGGACCGCCCCCGCTCCGGACTTGGGGGTACCGGAGCGGGGGCGGGATTCAGGGGTGGGCGGGGATCAGCCCATGTGGGGGTAGCCGTACTCGGTCGGCGGGACCAGGGTCTCCTTGATGGAGCGGGTCGAGGTCCAGCGGAGCAGGTTGGACGCCGCGCCCGCCTTGTCGTTGGTGCCCGAGGCGCGGCCGCCGCCGAAGGGCTGCTGGCCGACGACGGCGCCGGTCGACTTGTCGTTGATGTAGAAGTTGCCCGCCGCGAAGCGGAGCTTCTCCATCGTCTCGGCCGCCGCGTAGCGGTCCTGGGCGATGACGGAGCCGGTCAGGGCGTACGCCGAGACGTTCTCCATCTGGGCCAGCATCGCGTCGTAGTCGGCGTCGTCGTACACGTAGACGGCGAGGATCGGGCCGAAGTACTCGGTCGTGAAGACCTCGTTCTCCGGGTCGGTGCACTCGATGACGGTCGGGCGGACGAAGTAGCCCTCGGAGTCGTCGTACGTGCCGCCCGCGACGATCGTGCAGGTCGGGTCGGCCTTCGCGCGGTCGATGGCCGCCTTGTTCTTCGCGAAGGAGCGCTCGTCGATGACCGCGCCGATGAAGTTCGTCAGGTCGCGGACGTCACCCATGGTGATGCCGTCGACCTCGGCCGCGAACTGCTCCTTGAAGCCGTCGTTCCAGATGGAGGCCGGAACGTAGGCGCGCGAGGAGGCGGAGCACTTCTGGCCCTGGAACTCGAAGGAGCCGCGGGTCAGGGCGGTCTTGAGGATCGCGCGGTCCGCGGACGGGTGCGCGACGACGAAGTCCTTGCCGCCCGTCTCGCCGACCAGGCGCGGGTAGGAGCGGTACTTCTCGATGTTGTTGCCGACCGTCTTCCACAGGTACTGGAAGGTCTTGGTCGAGCCGGTGAAGTGGATACCGGCCAGCTCGGGGTGGTTCAGGGCCACCTCGGAGACGGCGATGCCGTCACCGGTGACGAGGTTGATGACGCCCTTGGGCAGGCCGGCCGCCTCCAGGAGCTCCATCAGGAGGACCGCGGAGTGGGTCTGCGTGGGGGACGGCTTCCACACGACCACGTTGCCCATCAGGGCCGGGGCGGTCGGCAGGTTGCCGGCGATGGCCGTGAAGTTGAACGGGGTGATCGCGTAGACGAAGCCCTCGAGCGGACGGTGGTCGCTGCGGTTCCACACGCCGGCGGAGTTCGCGGACGGCTGCTCGGCCAGGATCTGGCGGGCGAAGTGGACGTTGAAGCGCCAGAAGTCGACGAGCTCACACGGGGTGTCGATCTCGGCCTGCTGCGCGGTCTTCGACTGGCCCAGCATGGTGGAGGCGGCCAGCTTCTCGCGCCAGGGGCCGGCCAGCAGCTCGGCGGCGCGCAGGATGATCGCGGCGCGGTCGTCGAAGGACATGGCGCGCCAGGCCGGGGCGGCGGCCAGGGCGGCGTCGACGGCCTCCTGGGCGTCGGCCTCGGTGGCGTTGGCGTACGTACCGATGACCGACTTGTGGTCGTGCGGCTGGACGACGTCGAAACGCTCGCCGCCACCCATCCGCTTGACGCCGTTGATCGTCATCGGGAGGTCGATCGGGTTCTCGGACAGCTGCTTGAGCTGGAATTCGAGGCGCGCGCGCTCCGGGCTGCCCGGGGCGTACGAGTGGACCGGCTCGTTGACCGGCGCGGGGACCTGGGTCACAGCATCCATGGGGCGATAACTCCTTGACCTGGTTCTTGGCTAGTTCTTGGTGATCATCGAGCGGAGGAAGAACAGCAGGTTGGCCGGCTTCTCCGCGAGGCGGCGCATGAAGTAGCCGTACCAGTCCGTGCCATAGGCCGTGTAGACCCGCATTCGATGACCCTCGGAGGCGAGCCGGAGGTGCTCCTCGCTGCGGATGCCGTAGAGCATCTGGAACTCGTACTCGTCCAGCTTGCGCCCGGCCTGCCGCGCGAGCTCCTGCGCGATGGAGATCAGACGCGGGTCGTGCGACCCGATCATCGGGTAGCCCTCGCCCTCCATGAGGATCCGCATGATCCGGACGTACGCCTTGTCGATCTCGGCCTTGTCCTGGTACGCGACCTCGGCGGGCTCCTTGTAGGCGCCCTTCACGATCCGGACGCGGCTGCCGGCGGCGGCCAGGCGGCGGGCGTCGGCCTCGGTGCGGAAGAGGTACGCCTGGATCACGCAGCCGGTCTGCGGGAAGTCCCGGCGCAGCTCCTCGTGGATGGCGAACATGGAGTCGAGGGTGGTGTGGTCCTCGGCGTCGAGGGTCACGGTGGTGCCGATGGCGGCGGCGGCCTCGACGACGGGGCGCACGTTGGCGAGGGCGAGCTCGTGGCCGCCCTCCAGCGCCTGGCCGAACATCGACAGCTTGACGGACATCTCGACCGCCTCGCCCAGCCCCAGCTCCTTGAGGCGCTCGATGAGCTCCAGGTAGGCGTCCCGGGCGGCGTACGACTGCTCCACGGCGGTGATGTCCTCGCCCACCACGTCGAGGGTGACCTCCAGGCCCTTGCGGGTGAGCTCCTCGACGATGGGGATGACCTGGCCGACCGTCTCACCGGGGATGAAGCGGTTGACCACCGGCTTGGTCACCGGGGCGGCAGAGACGATTCGGCGCATCTTGTCGCTGCGCGAAGCGGCGAGGATCGCGGGACCCAGCACGGGGCACCTCCAACGGGTGGCAGAAGCGGATGTACGGGCGCCGCGGGGGTGTGCTGCGGCCGTAGGGAAAACGCAAGGAGAACCACCGTGAAACCTATGGATCCCCACGATCCTCTGCCATCGACAGCTGTCACGCATCCGTGTCCGCGATCTCATACATGTGTCTGAAGAGAGCGGGCGGGGGTGGGAGAATGTGCCCGTGAAGGGCGATTACCAGGACCTGGTGGACGAGATCTCGGCGCTGCTCGGCGCCCCGGCGACGCTGGAGAACCGGGACTTCCGCCTGATCGCCTTCGGCGCGCACGACAGCGAGGACGACCTCGCGATGGACCCGGTGCGCACCCGCTCGATCCTGACCCGTCAGTCCACGGCGGCCGTGCGCGCCTGGTTCGAGGCGTTCGGCATCGCCCGCGCCACCGGCCCCGTCCGGATCCCGGCCGCCCCGGACGCGGGGGTGTTCCGGGGGCGGATCTGCCTGCCGGTGCGGTACCGGGGCATCGTCCAGGGCTACGTGTGGCTCCTCGACCGGGATCCGGGGCCGGGGCCGGAGGCCCTGGAGGCGGCGATGGACGTGGCGCAGCGGATCGGGGTGCTGCTGGCCGAGGAGGCCAAGGCGGGCGCCGACCTGTCCCGGGAGTTCCTCGCGGTGCTCACCGCCGGGCGGGGCTGGCAGCAGGACATGGCGGTGGCCGCGCTGCGTCTGGCCCTGGGGGGAGGGGCCGAGGGGCTCCACGCGGCGGTGTGCGTGACGCCGTGGGCCGGGGAGGCGCCCGCGTCGGTGCCGGGGGCGGCGGCGGTGTGCGTCGTACCGGCCGACGCGGCCGTCCACGGCGTCCTGCCGGGCGCGCCGGCCCCGGCGGGCCGGGCCCGTCTGGCCGTCCTGCTGCGCCTGCGCTCCCCCGACGCCCTGACCCCCTCCCTGACGGCCCTGGGCCGCCTCCTGCCCCGTGCGGCGACCCCGGCGGGGGGCCCGGGAGCCGCCCGCCCCGCCGGCCGGCCGGGAGCCGGCGCGGCGGCCCCGGCCGGTGAGGCAGCCGGGACGGGTGGGGCCGGACGGACCAGCGCGGCCGGAGGTGCCGGACGGGCGGGGGCCGGAGGGGCCGGGCGGACCGGAGGAGCCGGAGGTGCCGGGCGGACCAGCGCGGCCGGAGGGGCGGGCGGGGCACGAGGGGCCGGAGGAGCACCAGGGGCCGGCAGCGCGCCAGGGGTCGGCGGCGTGCAGGCCGTGACCGCCGGGGTGTCCGAGCCCGTGCAGGGGCTCGCTGAGGTGCCCGGGGCCTGGGGGCAGGCCGTCGCCGCCGCGCGGGCGGCCGCCGCCGAGCCGCAGCTGGGCCCCGTGGCCCGCTGGGCGGAGATCGGGCCGTACCGGATGCTGGGCGCGCTGACCCCAGGGCCCGTGGACGACCCCGCGACACGGGCGCTGCTGAGCCCGGCCCACCGGGAACTGGCCCGCACCGCGGAGGTGTTCCTCGACTGCGCCGGACAGGCCGGCCGCGCGGCGGCGGCGCTGGGCGTACACCGCCAGACCCTCTACTACCGGCTGGGCCGGGTGGAGCAGCTGACCGGGCTCGACCTGGACGCGGGCGAGGACCGGCTGCTGCTCCACATGGCCCTCAAGGCGTCCCGCCTGAACGACTGACCCGAGGCCCCCCCGCCCGGGGCTACCCGCCGGCCTTCGTAATGCCCTCCGCGAGCCGGCGCAGCCCCTCCGCGAACTCCTCCCCGTCGGGAGCGGTCGCGGGATCGAACAGCCACTGGACCATCAGGCCGTTGAGCAGCGCCTGGTAGACGGCTCCGAGCGTGCGCTCGTCCCGTTCGGTCAGCTGGTCCTCGGGGGCTCCGGTCAGCAGCGAGACCAGCCCCCGGCGCCCCTGCACCTGCGAGGCGGCCATCATCGCCTTCAGCTCCGGCTTCTCGTCCCGGCTCAGCGCCACCTCCAGGCTGGCCGCCCACACAGGAGCGGCCGCACCCTGCTGGGCGACCACGCCGTCCCACAGCGCGCGCAGCCGCTCCAGGGAGCCGTCCGCCCCGGCGGACTCCGCCCCCCAGCCCGCGCCCCATTCCTCGATCAGCGCGATGAACGCCTGGGTGAGCAGGGCGTCCTTCGAGCCGTAGTGGTAGCCGATGGACGCCAGGTTGGTGCCGGAGGCGCTGACGATGTCGCGCGCGGTCGTCCGCACGAACCCCTTCTCGGCCAGGCACTTCTTGGCGCCTTCGAGCAGATCTTCACGGTGTCCCATGCCGCAACGGTATCAAGACAAACGTCCCACACGTACGTACTATACGACCGTATAAAACAACAGGGCCCCGGGGTACGCACCCCGGGGCCCTTCCCTCGTCCGCGTGAGGCGGTCAGCCCAGGTTGACCGTACGGGCCGACGCGGCGCCGATCTCCGCCGAGATGGCCGCGAGGACGTCCGCCGGGACCTTCGCGTCCACCGTGAGGACGACGAGCGCCTCGCCGCCCTCCTCGGCGCGGGCGACCTGCATGCCCGCGATGTTCAGCCCGGCCTCGCCGAGCAGCTGGCCGACCTTGCCGACCACGCCCGGACGGTCGGTGTAGCGGAGCACGATCATGTGGTCGGCCAGGGCCAGGTCCACGTCGTACTCGCCGACGCCCACGATCTTCTGCAGGTGCTTCGGACCCGCGAGGGTGCCGGAGACCGACACCTCCTGGCCGTCGGCCAGCGTGCCGCGGACGGTCACCACGTTGCGGTGGTCCGGGGACTCCGAACTGGTCGTCAGGCGCACCTCGACACCGCGCTCCTGCGCGAACAGCGGGGCGTTGACGTAGGAGACCGTCTCGTCGACGACGTCCTCGAAGACACCCTTGAGGGCGGAGAGTTCCAGCACCTTGACGTCGTGCTGGGTGATCTCGCCGTAGACCTCCACGTCGAGGCGGACCGCGACCTCGCCCGCGAGGGCGGTGAAGATCCGGCCGAGCTTCTCGGCGAGCGGCAGACCGGGGCGCACGTCCTCGGCGATGACGCCGCCCTGGACGTTGACCGCGTCCGGTACGAGCTCGCCGGCCAGCGCGAGGCGCACCGACGTGGCCACCGAGATACCGGCCTTCTCCTGGGCCTCGTCCGTGGACGCGCCGAGGTGCGGGGTGCAGACGACCTGGTCGAGCTCGAACAGCGGGGAGTCCGTGCAGGGCTCCTTGGCGTACACGTCGAGGCCGGCGCCGGCGACGCGGCCCTCCTTGATGGCCGAGTACAGCGCGGCCTCGTCCACGATCCCGCCGCGGGCGGCGTTGACGATGCGGACGGACGGCTTGACCTTGTGCAGGGCCTCGTCCCCGATGAGACCGACGGTCTCGGGGGTCTTGGGCAGGTGCACGGTGATGAAGTCGGCGGCTTCCAGCAGCTCGTCGAGCGTCAGCATCTTGACGCCCATCTGCGCGGCACGCGCGGGCTGCACGTAGGGGTCGTACGCGACGACCTTCATCCCGAAGGCGGACATGCGCTGGGCGACCAGGACGCCGATGCGGCCGAGACCGACGACGCCGAGGGTCTTCTCGCTGAGTTCGACACCGGTGTACTTGTTGCGCTTCCACTCGCCGTTCTTCAGCGCGGTGTTGGCCTGCGCGATGTTGCGGGCGGTGGCGACGAGCAGGCCGCAGGCGAGCTCGGCGGCGGTGACGATGTTGGAGGTCGGGGCGTTGACGACCATCACGCCGGCCTTGGTGGCGGCGGAGACGTCGACGTTGTCCAGGCCCACACCGGCGCGGGCGACGACCTTCAGCTTCTTGGCCGCGGCGATGGCCTCGGCGTCCACCTTGGTGGCGGAGCGGACGAGGATGGCGTCGACATCGGCGATCGCGGGCAGCAGCTCCGCCCGGTCGGCGCCGTTGACGTGCCGGATCTCGAAGTCCGGGCCGAGCGCGTCCACCGTGGCGGGCGACAGCTCTTCGGCGATGAGTACGACAGGTTTCGAGCTCACGTGGGTCCTCACAAGTCCAGTGCGGACGGCCGTCCCGACGGCCGCAGGCGGTGGAGGGGGTAGCCGCGTGGAAGACGCACGACACTGTGGGCCTGACGCGTTGTGTTGAGCAGTGTAGTGGCGGTTGCGGCGCCGAACTCCGCCTGTACGGAAGGATCACCCGTCCGTGATTGGCCGGGGTGGACAATCCGCATGATGCGAGCTCTCCACTCCGTCGATTTTCGACCGGTCCGCGACGCGGCGTCCAGCCGGGGGATGCGCGGCGGGGCCGGGACGGTGTGTCCCGGCCCCGCCGTGCGCGAGATCAGCTCTCGTCGCTGTCGACCCAGCTCATCAGCTTGCGCAGCTTCTTGCCGGTGGTCTCCAGCAGGTGCTCGGAGTCGGCCTTCTTGTACTCGTTGTACTTCGGCAGACCGGCCTTGTACTCGGCCATCCACTCCTCGGCGAACTTGCCGCTCTGGATCTCGGCGAGGACCTTCTTCATCTCGGCCTTGGTGGCGTCGGTGATGACGCGCGGGCCGGTGATGTAGTCGCCCCACTCGGCGGTCTCGGAGACCGACCAGCGCATCTTCTCCAGGCCGCCCTCGTACATGAGGTCCACGATGAGCTTCAGCTCGTGCAGGCACTCGAAGTACGCGATCTCCGGCTGGTAACCGGCCTCGGTCAGGGTCTCGAAACCGGCCTTCACCAGGGCGGAAGCACCACCGCAGAGAACGGCCTGCTCACCGAACAGGTCGGTCTCGGTCTCCTCGGTGAAGGTGGTCTTGATGACGCCGGCACGGGTGCCGCCGATACCGGCCGCGTACGACAGGGCCAGGGCGAAGGCGTTGCCCGAGAAGTCCTGCTCGACGGCGGCGATGCACGGAACGCCGCGGCCCTCCTCGTACTGGCGGCGGACCAGGTGGCCCGGGCCCTTCGGGGCGACCAGGGCGACGTCCACGTTGGCCGGGGGCTTGATGAAGCCGTAGCGGACGTTGAAGCCGTGCCCGAAGAAGAGCGCGTCGCCCTCCTGCAGGTGGTCCTTGATGGACGCCTCGTAGATCTCGGCCTGGAGCGGGTCCGGGGTCAGGATCATGATGACGTTCGCCCACTCGGCCGCCTCCGCCACGGAGAGGACCTTCAGGCCCTGCTCCTCGGCCTTGGCCTTGGAGCTGGAGCCCTCCTTGAGGCCGACGACGACGTCGACGCCGGAGTCACGGAGCGACAGCGCGTGGGCGTGGCCCTGGCTGCCGTAACCGATGACCGCGACCTTGCGGCCCTGGATGATGGACAGGTCGGCGTCGTTCTCGTAGAACAGCTCGGCCACTGGGGTATCTCCTTGGTGCGCTGATGTTGCACCCACCGTACGGCGGGGAACGGATGAAGAGTTTGTCGGTCTCGCCATGCGAACCGGGCGTGTCCCGCCCGGTCCAGGCGTGGCGTCAGGCGTGGGTCAGGCGCTGCGCTCGAGGGAGCGCAGGCTGCGGTCCGTGATGGACCGGCCGCCGCGCCCTATGGCGATGGTGCCGGACTGCACCAGCTCCTTGATGCCGAAGGGCTCCAGCATCTTGAGCATGGCGCTGAGCTTGTCGCTGCCGCCGGTGGCCTCGATGGTGACGGCGTCCGGGGAGACGTCGACGGTCTTGGCGCGGAACAGCTGGACGATCTCGACGATCGTCGAGCGCGTCTCGTTGTCGGCGCGGACCTTCACCAGAACGAGTTCGCGTTCGATGGCGTTCGACGGCTCCAGCTCGACGATCTTGAGCACGTTGACCAGCTTGTTGAGCTGCTTGGTCACCTGCTCCAGCGGGAGGTCCTCCACGTTCACGACGATGGTGATGCGGGAGATGTCGGGGTGCTCGGTGACACCGACGGCGAGGGAGTCGATGTTGAACCCGCGGCGGGAGAACAGCGCGGCGATCCGGGCGAGGATGCCGGGGGTGTTCTCGACCAGGACCGAGAGCGTGTGCTTGGACATGTGAGTCGTTCTCTCTCTCAGGCTCTCGGCTCAGTCGTCTTCGTTGTCGCCGAAGTCGGGGCGGACGCCCCGGGCTGCCATGACCTCGTCGTTGGAGGTGCCGGCGGCGACCATCGGCCACACCATGGCGTCCTCGTGGACGATGAAGTCGATCACGACCGGGCGGTCGTTGATCGCGTTGGCCTCGGCGATGACCTTGTCCAGGTCCGCCGGGTCCTCGCAGCGCAGCGCGACACAGCCCATGGCCTCGGACAGCTTGACGAAGTCCGGGACGCGGGTGCCCTGGCGGGGCGCGGAGGACTCGCCGAGCTGGGAGCCGACCGTGTCGTGGCCGGTCTCGTCGGCGTGCAGGACGGTGTTGGAGTAGCGCTGGTTGTAGAAGAGCGTCTGCCACTGGCGGACCATGCCGAGGGCGCCGTTGTTGATGATGGCGACCTTGATCGGGATGTTGTTCAGCGCGCAGGTGGCCAGTTCCTGATTGGTCATCTGGAAGCAGCCGTCGCCGTCGATCGCCCAGACCGCGCGGTCCGGCATGCCGACCTTGGCGCCCATCGCGGCGGGGACCGCGTAGCCCATGGTTCCGGCGCCGCCGGAGTTCAGCCAGGTGCGGGGCTCCTCGTACTTGACGAAGTGGGAGGCCCACATCTGGTGCTGGCCGACGCCGGCCGTGAAGATCGTGCCCTTCGGCGCGAGGGCGCCGATCCGCTCGATGACCTGCTGCGGGGAGAGCGAGCCGTCCTCGGGGAGGTCGTAGCCCAGGGGGTAGGTCTCGCGCCAGCGGTTGAGGTCCTTCCACCAGGCGCTGTAGTCGCCGGTGTGGCCCTCGTTGTGCTCGGCCTGGATCGCCTGGACGAGGTCGGCGATGACCTCGCGGGCGTCGCCCACGATCGGGACGTCGACCTCGCGGTTCTTGCCGATCTCGGCCGGGTCGATGTCCGCGTGGATGACCTTGGCGAAGGGGGCGAAGCTGTCGAGCTTGCCGGTGACGCGGTCGTCGAAGCGGGTGCCGAGCGCGATCAGCAGGTCCGACTTCTGGAGCGCGGTGACACCGGTGACGGAGCCGTGCATACCGGGCATGCCGACGTGGAGCGGGTGGCTGTCGGGGAAGGAGCCGAGGGCCATCAGCGTGGTGCAGACCGGGACGCCGGTCAGCTCGGCGAGGACCTTCAGCTCGGCGGTGGCGCCGGACTTCATGACGCCGCCGCCGACGTACAGGACCGGGCGCTTGGCCTGGACGATGAGCTTGGCGGCCTCGCGGATCTGCTTGGCGTGCGGCTTGGTGACCGGGCGGTAGCCGGGCAGGTCCAGGGCCGGCGGCCAGGAGAAGGAGGTCTTCGCCTGGAGGGCGTCCTTGGCGATGTCCACCAGGACCGGTCCGGGGCGGCCGGTGGAGGCGATGTGGAACGCCTCGGCGATGGTCTTGGCGATGTCCTCGGCCTTGGTGACCAGGAAGTTGTGCTTGGTGATCGGCATCGTGATGCCGACGATGTCCGCCTCCTGGAAGGCGTCGGTGCCGATCGCCTTGGAGGAGACCTGGCCGGTGATCGCGACGAGCGGGACGGAGTCCATGTGGGCGTCGGCGATCGGGGTGACCAGGTTGGTGGCGCCCGGGCCGGAGGTGGCCATACAGACGCCGACCTTGCCGGTGGCCTGGGCGTATCCGGTGGCGGCGTGGCCAGCGCCCTGCTCGTGCCGGACGAGGATGTGACGGACCTTCTTGCTGTCCATCATCGGGTCGTACGCCGGGAGGATGCAGCCGCCCGGGATGCCGAAGACGGTGTCGCACCCCACCTCTTCGAGAGAGCGGATGAGGGACTGCGCGCCCGTGACGTGCTCAACTGCGGTGGGCTGGTGTCCACCCGTACGGGGCCGCGGCTGCGGATGGTGGGCCCCGGTGGCCTGCTCGGTCATCGGCATTCTCTTCTCGAAGCTGAGGGTTTTACGAGGAGCGGGGGATGCCCCGGTTCTCGTCCGGGTGCGTGTGCCAGTGCAACAAAAAACCCCTCGTGCCAGGTGGCAAGCGAGGGGAGCGCGTCGGCGGTGTGGAGCGGGGACATGCAGGTCCCGGCTTCAGCCGACGCGCTTTCCAAGTACGAGAATTCGGGTGCGCATGGCATTGACCCTCCCTCCGGCGGGAGGTCGATGTCAAGCGGGTGGGACGGGCGTCTCATTATGTGAGCCTCTATGGAGAGCCATCGAGCCACCGGACGAGCCGCCGGCCAAGGCGGGCTGGGCCGCACCGCCCGGTACTGGGAACGTACCTCTCGCGAGCGCGCGCCGCAGCCTGTATTCGTCGAGCGGTCCGGAAAACGCCATTCCCTGTCCATGGGTGCACCCCATGGCGCGCAGGGCCTCCACCTGCTCGGGCAGGTCGACCCCGTCGGCCACGGACTGCATCCCCAGATCGTTTGCGATGCGCAACAATCCCGCGGTGATCTTGTGCAGGCGGGCGGATTCGACCACGCCTTCGACCAGGCCCCGGTCCAGCTTGAGCAGGTCCACCGGGAGGCGGCGCAGGGCGCTGATGGCCGCGTAGCCGCTGCCGAAGCCGTCGAGGGCGATCCGGACGCCGAGCCGGTGCAGGACCGTCAGGCGGCGCTCCAGCTCGTCGAAGGGGACTCTGGGGTCGGAGGCGGCCAGTTCGAGGACGAGGGCCCCCGAGGGCAGCCCGTGCCGGGCGAGCAGGGCCTCCACGGAGCCCCCGGGCAGCGAGCGGTCGAGCAGCCGCTGGGCGGTCATCCGTACGACCACTGGTACGTCATGGCCCGCGAGATGACGCTCGGCGGCCTCGGCCACCGCCTCTTCGAGGAGCCACCGGCTCAGTTCCGCGGCCCGCGAGGCGTCCAGCCCGCCCCCCGGGCCGCCCTCGCCGCGTTCGGCCACGCGGAGGAACTCGGACGGGGTGAAGAGGATCCCCTGGGCGGAGCGCCAGCGGGCCTGCGCGGCGACCGCGGTGACCTCGCCGCCGGCCAGGGAGACCACGGGCTGGTGCAGCAGGGCGAACTCGCCCTCGTGCAGCGCGCTGCGCAGCTTCCCGGCCAGCTCGGCCTTGCGGACGACCTCGGCCTGCATCTGCGGGGCGTACAGCTCGACGCGGTCCTTGCCGCCCGCCTTGGCCCGGTACATCGCGAGGTCGGCGTTGCGCATCAGGTCCGAGGGGGTGATGCCGGGGTCGGCGAAGGCCACGCCGATGCTGGCGGCCACCCGGACCTCGCTGCCGGCGATGCGGTAGGGCTGCGAGAGGGTGGCGCGCAGCCGGTCGGCGATCTCGTGGACCTGGTAGGCGCGGGCGCCGCGGTCGCGGCTGCCGTCGCCCAGGATGAGGGCGGCGAACTCGTCGCCGCCGAGGCGGGCGGCGGTGTCCCCGGCACGGACGGCTTCCTGGAGGCGGCGGGCGGCCTCGACGAGCAGTTCGTCGCCCGCCTGGTGGCCGATGGTGTCGTTGACCGCCTTGAATCCGTCGAGGTCGATGAAGAGCACGGCGGTGCTGTGGTCGCCCGCGCGGCGGCCGGTGAGGGCCTGGCGGACGCGGCGGGTGAACAGGGCCCGGTTGGGCAGGTCGGTGAGCGGGTCGTGCTCGGCGCTGTGCTGGAGCTGGGCCTGGAGACGGACCCGCTCGGTGACGTCCCGGCTGTTGAGGATGAGTCCGCCCTGATGCCGGTTGACGGTGGACTCCACGTTGAGCCATTCCCCGCCGCCCGATTTGAACCGGCATTCGATGCGGGTGGTGGGTTCTTCGGCGGGCGGGGCGGCCAGGAAGCGGCGTACTTCGTGGACGACGCGGCCGAGGTCCTCGGGGTGGATGAGGGCGGCGAGCTCGGTGCCGACCAGCTCCTCCGCCTCGCGGCCGTAGACGCCGGCGGCGGCGGGGCTGACGTAGCGCAGGGTCCCGGTGGGGGCGGCGATCATGATGACGTCGCTGGAGCCCTGGACCAGGGAGCGGAAGTGGTTCTCCTTCTGGGCCAGTTCCTGGGTGAGCGCGATGTTGTCGAGGAGCATGATGCCCTGGCGGACGACGAGGGCGAGCACGACGGTGCAGCCGGTGAAGACCACCATCCGGTCGACCTTCCTGCCGTCCACCACGTTGTAGAGGATGCCGAGGGTGCACACCGCGGCGGCCAGGTACGGGGTGAGGGCGGGGAGGGAGCCGGTGATGGGGCGGCTGTGCGGCCTCTCGGCGCGCGGGAGCGCCGGGCGCGGGGCCGGTTCCGGGCGGCCGCCCGCGGCCCAGGGGGCGTAGGCGAGGAGCAGGGAGCCCGCGAACCAGCCGGCGTCGAGGATCTCCCCCGAGCGGTAGGTGGTGTTCAGGAGCGGCGAGGTGAACAACGCGTCGCTCAGGACGGTCAGGGCGAGGGCCGCGATGGCCGTGTTGACCGCGGAGCGGTTGTTGGCCGAGCGCCGGAAGTGCAGCACCAGGACCATCGAGACCAGCGCGATGTCGAGGAGCGGGTAGGCGAGGGAGAGCGCGGCGCGCGGAACGCTGCCGGGCGCCCCCGACTGGGCGGTGCGGGCGGCGTTGGCGAGGGCCAGGCTCCAGGAGAGGGTCAGCAGGGAGCCGCCGATGAGCCAGGAGTCGAGCGAGAGGCAGACCCATCCGGCGCGGGTGACCGGGCGTTTGGCGAGGACGAGCAGGCCCACGATGGCGGGCGGGGCGAAGCAGAGGAAGGCGAAGTCCGCGAGCGAGGGCTCGGGCACCTTCCGGTGGAGGACGACCTCGTACCAGCCCCAGATGCCGTTCCCCAGGGCTCCCATGAGCGAGGAGAACGCGAACATCAGCCAGGCGGGGCGCTCACGGCGGCCGATCGCGCGGGCGTAGTGGTAGCAGGAGACGGCGGCCAGTAACCCGGCGGTGCTGAGGCCGAAGTCGCCCATGACCTTGGCGAGTTCGTCCGAGCCCCAGCCGAGGGCGGCCCCGACGGCGTAGCCGCCGCTGACCACCGCGAGGAGGAGCTGCCCTCCCACGCCCTTGCCCCCGCCCCCGCTGGCCGGCGGCCGGGTCAGGAGCACCGCCCCCGGGGCGCTCACCGGTCCCCCTCGCCTGCTGGTTCCGGCGCAGCCCAGTCTCGGCCGCGTCGCTTGCGGCGGCTCTGCCGCATCGGATCCTTCGTCCATTGGCCGTGCATCGCCCGTCGCCCCCCAAAGTGTCCGTTCACCCCAGCGCCAGACGTACGTGGCGCAGCCCCTTGTTCCGGACGATACACCACTTTCGTCACTCAGCGACATAGCTTCTCTACTCTCCGTCACCATCGGGAGGCGTGCGACAACTGCTCGCACATGTATGGACGCGGAGAGTGCGCGTCGTGGTTCAGTCCGTGATCAGAACGGTGTTCTCTACGGGCTTCCCGGCGGCGAACCGGGCGAGCTGACGGGCGATGAGCCGCTTCGCCCGCGGCTGGAACGCCGAGCTGCTGCCGCCGACGTGAGGCGTGATCAGGACGTTCGGGGCGTGCCAGAGCGGGTGGCCCGGGGGCAGCGGCTCGGGGTCGGTGACGTCGAGGGCGGCGCGCAGCCGGCCCGACTCCAGCTCGGCCAGCAGGGCCTTGGTGTCGGCGACGGGGCCGCGCGAGACGTTCACCAGGAGGGCGCCGTCCTTCATCCGGCCGAGGAAGGCGGCGCCCGCCAGACCCCGGGTGTCCTGCGTCAGCGGGGTGGAGAGGATGACCACGTCCGCCTCGGGCAGGAGGGCCGGGAGGTCGCCGAGAGCGTGGACCGGCCCGTGCGGGGCGGTGCGGGCCGAACGGGCGACGCGGGTGACGCGCCCGCACTCGAAGGGCGCGAGCCGGTCCTCGATGGCCGCGCCGATCGCCCCGTAGCCGACGATCAGGACGGACTTGTCCGCGAGGGCCTCGTAGAAGCCGCCGCGCCATTCCTCGCGGTCCTGGCCGCGCACCATGCCGGGGATGCCGCGCAGGGAGGCGAGGGTGAGGGTCAGGGCGAGCTCGGCGGTGCTGGCTTCGTGGACCCCGCGGGCGTTGCAGAGGCGGACACCCGGGGGCAGCTGGCCGAGGCCAGGCAGGACGTGGTCGATGCCGGCGGTGAGGGTCTGCACGACGCGCAGGCCCGGCATGGCCGGGAGCGGGCGCAGGGTCACGGCCTGGGACTTCATGTACGGGGTGACGTAGAAGACGCAGGCGGCCGGGTCGGCCGGGAACTCGTCCTCACCGTCCCACTGGCGGTAGCGGAAGGAGCCGGGGAGGCCGTCGATCTCCCCGGGCGGGAACGGGAGCCAGACCTCGGCCGTCGTTGCAGTCATGATCCCGAGGCTATGCGAAGGGAACGTGATCAAGCCGTTAGTTTGAGGGCCGGACCGGGAGAGCGGGCCGGGAGGGGGACGCAGGGGTGGAGCGCAGGTCGATCGGGTCGGGACCGCTGACGGTGGGGGCCATCGGGCTCGGCTGCATGCCGATGAGCTGGGCTTACACGCCGTCACGCCGCCGGGGCGAGGAGTCCTTGCGCACCCTGCACACGGCGCTGGACCTGGGGGCGAACCTGTTGGACACGGCGGATCTGTACGGGCCGTTCACCAACGAGCTGGCGGTGGGACGGGTCCTGCGGGAACGGCGGGCCGAGGCGTTCGTGTCGTCCAAGGTGGGGCTGCGGGCGGCCGAGGGGCACGTGGTGGCCGACGGGCGCCCGGATTACGTGCGGCGGGCGTGCGACGCCTCGCTGCGGCGGCTGCGGACCGACGTCATAGACCTGTACCAGCTGCACCGGGTGGACCCGGAGGTCCCGGTGGAGGAGACCTGGGGGGCCATGGCGGAGCTGGTGCAGGCCGGAAAGGTGCGGGCGCTGGGGTTCTGTGCGCTGGGTGCGGGGGCCGGACCCGGGGCGGGGCGGCGCGGGGACCGGGGATACCGCTCGACGTTGCGGCATCTGGAGCGGGCGCAGCAGGTGTTCCCGGTGACGGCGGTGCAGGCGGAGCTGTCGGTGTGGTCGCCGGAGGCGGCGTGGCAGTTGCTGCCGTGGTGTGCGGCGCGGGGGGTGGGGGTGCTGGCGGCGATGCCGCTGGGCAGCGGGTTCCTGACCGGGACGCTGACGCCGGGGCAGGGGTTCGAGGAGGCGGACGTGCGGGCCAGGCATCCCCGGTTCACGGCGCACGCGATGGCGTCGAACCAGGTGCTGGTGGCGGAGCTGCGGCGGGTGGCGCGGCGGCACGGGCCGGAGGTCACCGCGGCGCAGGTGGCGCTGGCGTGGGTGCTGGCGCAGGGGCCGCACGTGGTGCCGGTGCCGGGGGCGGACCGGGCGCGGTGGGCGGCGGAGAACGCGCGGGCGGCGGAGGTGCGGCTGACGGCCGGGGAGCTGGCCGGGTTCGCGGCGCTGCCGACGGCGGTGGGGGCCTGGGACTGACGTTCCCGGGACGGGCGTTTGCGGGACTGGCGTTTCCGGGACGGCGTTTCCGGGGCGGCACCTTGCGGGGCGGCCCTCACAACCACTCGATCGGGTGTACGAGCGGTGGAACTTGGGCACCTGCCGGATCTGTTGAGTCTGGTGAAGGGCAGGACTGGGCCGACCGGAGGGGAGCGGGACGATGCGGTACGAAGCGCGGAGCGGAGTGCGGGGCGCGGTTCGCGGTACGGGGTTCTACGGAGGCGGGAGCGCGCGGCGCCGGGGGGTGCTCGCCGGGATCGCGGTGGCGGGGTGCGGGGCACTACTGGCCGGGTGCTCCGCTTCGGGCGGGGCTCCGCCCGGGGCGGGGGGCTCCCCGCCGGGATCGCCGGGGGCGGCTTCGGCGGCGGTCTCGCCGGGGGCGCAGGCGCCGGCGCCGCCCGCCAAGGGTTCCGTGACGGTCACGGGGGAGATGGCGAAGGGGCTGGACTCCCCCTGGGGTGTGGCCGTGCTGCCGGGAGGGGACCTGCTGGTCGGGTCCCGGGACAAGGGCACGATCAGCAGGGTCCGGGCGGACACGGGTGAGGTGACGCGGATCGGCGTGGTGCCGGGGGTGGCGCCCGGCGGGGAGGGCGGGCTGCTGGGTCTGGCGCTGTCCCCGCACTTCGCCTCGGACCGGCTGGTGTACGCGTACTTCACGACGGAGTCCGACAACCGCATCGCACGGATGCGCTACGACGAGCAGCGACCACCAGGGCAGCAGCTGGGCGCGCCCGACACCGTGCTGCGGGGCATCCCCAAGGGGGTCCTGCACAACGGCGGCCGGATCGCCTTCGGCCCGGACGGGATGCTCTACGCCGGGACGGGCGAGACGGGAAACACAGCGCTGGCGCAGGACCGGAAGTCGCTGGGCGGGAAGATCCTGCGGATGACCCCCGACGGGAAACCGGTGCACGGAAATCCCGAGCCGGACTCGGTCGTCTACTCCTGGGGGCACCGCAACGTGCAGGGCCTCGCCTGGGACAAGGACAAGAGGCTGTGGGCGTCGGAGTTCGGTCAGCACACCTGGGACGAGCTGAACCTCATCGAGCCGGGCGGCAACTACGGCTGGCCGGAGGTGGAGGGGAAAGGCGGCAAGGCCGGGTTCCGTGACCCGGTGGCCGTCTGGAAGACGGAGGAGGCTTCACCGAGCGGGATCGCCTGGGCGGAGGGGTCCGTGTGGATGGCGTCGCTGAAGGGTGAGCGGCTGTGGCGGATCCCGCTGAAGGGCGCGGTGCCGGCGGCGCAGCCGGAGGCGTTCCTGACCGGGACGTACGGGCGGCTGCGGACGGTGACGGCGCTCGGCGGGGACAGACTGCTGCTGGTCACGAGCGAGACGGACGGGCGCGGGTCGCCGGAGGCGGGCGACGACAGGATCCTGAAGCTGACGGTGCGGTGACCGACGATGCCCCGGTGGGGGGCGGAAGGCGCGGTGAGCACGGTGTTCAACATGATCGAGGAGTTGTTCAGCCCGGGACGGCGGCACACGGAGGAGGAGAAGAAGCGGCTGGAGCTGTCCCGGACCGACGTCGGTGACGGCGATCCGGGGCGGGGTCCGATAGACCTCGACTCCGGCACGGTGCTCATACGCCCGGCCGCGAGCCCGCAGCCGGACGCGGAGGACGGCCCGGAGGGGGACGCGGGTGAGGGCGGCCGTCCCTAGGGCTGCGGCGTCAGGGGGGTGAACAGGCGCAGCCGGTGGGCGAGCGCCGCGGCCTCTCCCCGGCCGGCGACGCCCAGCTTGGCCAGGATGTTCGAGACGTGCACGCTGGCCGTCTTCGGGGAGATGAACAGTTCCTCCGCGATCTGACGGTTGGTGCTGCCGGTCGCGACCAGGCGCAGGACGTCCCGTTCACGGCTGGTGAGTCCGAGTGCCTCGGCCGGGTCGGTGTCCGGTGCCGGCGCCGCCGGGCGGGCCTCGTCGGGGGTCAGCGGGAGCCTGGCGCGCTGGGCGAGGAGGGCCAGGTCCTCGCGGAGGCGTCGGGCGCCCAGGCGGTCGGCGGTGGCGTGGGCGTCGCGGAGCAGGCCGGCGGCCGTCTCTCGGTCCCCGCCCGAGCCCAGCAGTGCCTCGGCGAGCCGGTGGCGGGCGCGGGCCAGCAGGTAGGGGCGTTCCAGGGGGCTGACGGCCGCCTCGACCGCCGTCCAGTCGGCGACGGTGTCGCGGCCCTCGGCGCGCAGCAGCTCGGCCCTGAGGTACTCCGCGTGGGCGTGCCACAGGGGTGTGGGGGTGGCCAGGGGGCGGGCGGCGGTGCGCAGGGCTTCCAGGGCTGCGGCGCGGCCTTCCTCGGTGCCGGGCAGGCCCCTGGCGTCGGCTTCGGCGGTGGCGGAGGCGAGGAGGAGGGGCCAGGCGTAGCGGTGCTGGCCGAGCGGGAAGCCGTAGGCGATGGCCTGCGCCGTCTCGGTCCGGACATCGGCGATGCGGCCCTCGCCGGCGGCCAGGCCGATGGCCAGGCGGAAGAGCGGGATCCGGTGCTGGGGCTGGCTGTCGTGGGTGCCGAAGTGGGCGTGGGCGGCGGCGAGCTGGGCGGCGGCCTCGGTGAGTTCGCCGCGGGCCAGGGCCAGGTAGGCCAGGCGTGCGGAGGCGGAGCCGCGGGGGGCGGCGCCGTGGCCGACGTGCAGGGTGCGCCGGGCCGCTTCGGCGGCCTCGTCCCAGCGGCCCAGGCTGTACAGGCTTTCGGCCATGTTCCCGCGGACCCAGGCTTCGGTGTCCAGGAGCCGGGCCCTGCCGACGAGTTCGACCCCTTGTGCGGCCAATTCCACCGCTTCGCGGGAACGGCCCATCGATTCGAGTTGGGAGGTGATGTTGATATGGGCGCGACCCGCCACGACGGTGAATCCGAGCGCGATGGCCCGGTCCTTGACCGCATGGAGTTCGGCGAGGCCGGTGGGGCCGTCGCCGGAGTCCATGAGCAGACAGCCGTAGGTGATCCGGGCGTTGAGCTCGGTCTCCTCGGCGCCGATCATCCGGGCGTACTCCACGGCCCGTTCGGCGGCGGCGAGGTTGCCGGGGCCCGGGTTGTGGAGCATGCCCCAGCCCGCGACCCGGACGAGGACGTCGGCGTGCACCTGGGACGGGGGCAGCCCCTTGACCAGTTCCTGGGCGGTGGCGATCTCGTGCCAGCCGTCGCCCCGGCCGATGTTGGCGATGAGGCGGGAGCGCTCGGTCCAGAACCAGGCGGCGCGCAGCGGGTCGCCGCCGTCCTCGTCGAGGATGCGCAGGGCCAGTTTGGTGAGCTTCAGGGCGCGTTCGCGTTCTCCGCCGTAGCGGGCGGCGACGGTGGCCTCGGCCAGCAGGTCCACGCGCTGGAGCGGTGTGGTGTCCGGGTCGCAGCCGCAGGGCGGGTACGCCTCGGTGTAGTCGGCGGGGCGCAGTTCTTCCCGGACCTGGTCGGGTGCGCTCTCCCACAGGTCCATGGCCCGTTCGAGCAGGCTGAGCTGTTCGGAGTAGGCATGCCGGCGGCGTGCGGTGACGGAGGCGGCGAGGACGGCGGGCAGGGCCTTGGCCGGGTCGTTGGCCGCGTACCAGTAGTTGGCCAGCCGGATGGTCCGCTCCTCGGCGCGGATCAGCGTCTCGTCGGCCTCCACGGCCTCGGCGTAGCGCCGGTTGACGCGGGCGCGTTCGCCGGGCAGCAGGTCGTCGCTGACGGCCTCGCGGACCAGGGAGTGGCGGAAGCGGTATCCGTCGCCGTCGGCGGTGGCGAGGAGGATGTTGGCGCCGACGGCGGCGCGCAGGGCCTCGATCAGCTCGTCCTCGCCGAGCCGGGAGACGGCGAGCAGCAGCGGGTATTCGACGGTGGAGCCGCCCTCGGCGACGATGCGGACCACGCGCTGGGCGGCGTCGGGCAGCACCTCGACGCGGACGAGGAGCAGGTCGCGCAGGGATTCGGTGAGCCCGGTGCGGCAGCCGCTCTCATGGGAGGCGACGAGTTCCTCGACGAAGAAGGCGTTGCCGTCGGAGCGTTCGAAGACGGAGTCGACGAACGCCTCGTCGGGCCGGGAGGCGAGGATCCCGGCGAGCTGCCGGCGTACTTCGGCGCGGTTGAAGCGGGACAGCTCGATGCGCTGGACGGTGCGGAGCCGGTCGAGTTCGGCGAGCAGGGGGCGCAGCGGGTGGCGGCGGTGGATGTCGTCGGCCCGGTAGGTGGCGACGAGGACGAGCCGGCCCCGGCCCAGGGTGCGGAAGAGGTAGGCGAGCAGGTGGCGGGTGGAGGTGTCCGCCCAGTGCAGGTCCTCCAGGACGAGGACGACGGTGCGGTCGGCGGCGAGGCGCTCCAGCATCCGGGCGGTCAGTTCGAAGAGGCGGGCGGTGCTCTCCTCGTCGTGGGGGCCGCGGGGGGTCTCGCCGAGTTCGGGGAGGATGCGGGCGAGTTCGTCCTCCTGTCCGGCGGCCGCGGCGGCGAGTTCGCCGGGGAGCAGGCGGAGCAGGGTGCGCAGGGCAGTCGAGAAAGGGGCGAAGGGAAGGCCCTCCGCCCCGATCTCCACACATCCTCCGACGGCCACCACGGCTCCGCGGCGGGCGGCCTCGGCGAGGAACTCCTCGGTCAGCCGGGTCTTGCCGACTCCGGCCTCCCCTCCGATGAGGAGGGCCTGCGGCTCCTGGTCCGCCGCGCGGGCCAGGGAGTCGACGAGTACGGCCAGTTCGTCGGCGCGGCCGACGAACACCGGGCTGACAGATCTGGTTTCCACGTCGCCGAGCATCGCACACGGGTCCGGCCGGGCGGCAGTCGTTATCGGGGCGCTCGTCATCTCGCGTCAGTCCACGGGGTACGTGGCGCGGGTTACGCGGCGCGGGTGAAGAGGCGGCGGTGGCTGTTCACCGTCCTCTCGGATTCCTCGCCGCGAGAGGAGGTGCGGGCGGCCTTCCGGGCCTCCCGGACCATCCGGTACCGGTCGGCCTGGCTCATGAGGTCGGCGCGGCGGGCGGTGGCGATCTCGTACTCGAACATCTCGTTCTCCCTGGCTGCTGTTCTCGGGCACCTCGTCCGGTGTGATCCAAGGTTCGCGTCCCAGGGGGGTGCGGCACATGGGGCTCATGCCGCATCTGTGCGGCCCCGGGGTCCTTAGGCCGGGGCCCCGGGGTCATGAGAGGGGCTGGAGCCGCCGGTCAGCGGCCTAAGACATGCGTAAGGCGGTGCCTACTCGGCGGCCGTCGGGAGGGCTACGAGGAGGTCGAAGTACATGAGTCCGAAGAGCAGGACGCCGAGGACGCCGAGGGCGACGGCGGCCCAGGAGACGGAGCGGACCCAGGCGGGGTGGACCCGGCCGGGGGCGCCGAAGGCGGGGGCCGCGAGGACGACGGCGGCGAGGAGCAGGGCGAGGGCGGAGAGGAGGCCGTTGACGAGGGCCGTCATGTGCCAGGCGTCGCCGTACAGGGCGGCGATCTTCTCCTTGGCGGTGGTGGCGTTGGCCGACTCGATCTGGCCGATGAGGGTCTGGCGCTCGCCGATCACGCGGGCGACCCAGCTGCCGCTGAGGGCGACGAGCCCGAGGCCCGCGGCGGTGACGGCGGCGGCCGCGGAGCCGACGCCGGTGGGCCGCTCGGGGAAGAGGTCCGTCTCCTCGTCCTCCAGGGCCTCGGCGGTCTCTTCTCCGGCGAGGGGTTCGGCGGCTGCGGCCTCGGGCTCGGTCTCGGGCGCGGGGGTGTCCTCGGCCGGGGTGCCGGTGACCGGCTGGTCCTCGGCGGCGTCCGCCTGGGGAGCGGTCGGGGCGGCGGTCTTGGTGGTGTCCATGGCGCGCACCGTAGGCGGCCTTTCTGAGAGCCTCCTGAGAGCGGCCGCGGCGTGGCCGGCCGGGCGGGCCGCGAGCCGGCCGCGCGGACCTGCGGATGGGCCGCGGCCACGGGCCGCGCGGCCGGAACCACGGCCCGGGCCGGGTCGCGCGGCGCGGGCGGGGCCGGGTCGGCTACGCGGTGCGGGCGGCGGTTCGCTCGGGGGCGAGGAGCGACCAGATCTCGGTGTCGTGGCGGACGCCGCGGTGGAGGTGGCGCTGGCGCAGGACGCCCTCGCGGGTGAGGCCGAGGCGTGCCGCGACGGCGATGCTCTTGGTGTTGCCGCTGGAGACGTGCCACTCGACGCGGTGCATTCCGCGCACGTCGAACGCCCAGTCGATCAGCACCCGGCAGGCGGTGGTGACCAGGCCCCGGCCGGTGCCCGCGGGTTCCATCCAGCAGCCGATCTCGCAGGTGCCCTGCGCGGCGTCGAAGGTGCGAAAGAGGACTCCGCCGACGAGGGTGCCGCCGAGCCGGATGCCGTAGAGGCGGGCGCCGTCGGCGGCGGACTTCTCGGCGTTGGACCGCAGGAGCTCCCGGGCCGACTCCAGGTCGGTGGCGCGGTCGGGGAAGCCGATGAACTCGCCGATGGACTCGCGGCCGCGGTCCATGTGCGCGAGGAACTCCTCCGCGTGCCAGACCTCCAGCGGGAAGAGCTGGGCGTCCTCGGCCAGGTCTATGGCGAACATGCGTGCTTCCTTGTGGCTCGTGACCGGTCAGGGAGTGGCTTCGGCCGGTTCGCTGTGGTTCGCGTGCGGCCGCTGTGGCGGAAGTGTCGCACAGGGGCCGGAGTCCGGGGGTTCGATGCTGATCCTGGGCAGCCGCCGCTCCAGCCAGTCGGGGAGCCACCAGTTCGCCGCGCCGAGCAGGTGCATGAGCGCGGGGACGAGCAGGGTGCGCAGGACGAAGGCGTCGAGGGCCACCGCGACGGCGAGCGCGATGCCGAACATGGCGATGATCCGGTCTCCGCTGAGCACGAAGGCCAGGAAGACCGAGATCATGATGACTGCGGCCGAGTTGATCACGCGACTGGTCTCGGCGAGGCCCACGCGCACGGCCCGCCTGTTGTCGCCGGTCTCCCGCCACTCCTCGTACATCCGGCTGACGAGGAAGACCTGGTAGTCCATGGAGAGCCCGAAAAGCACGGACACCATGATCACCGGAAGGAAGGGCTCGATGGGGCCGGCGCTGCCGAGGCCCAGCAGCTCGCTCCCCCAGCCCCACTGGAAGATCGTGACGACGACCCCGAAGGAGGAGGCCACGGCGGCGACGTTCATGACGGCCGCCTTGACCGGGATCCCGAGGGAGCGGAAGGCCAGCAGCAGGAGCAGGCAGCCCAGGGCGATGACCACGCCGACGAAGAGCGGCAGCTTGCCGACGATCACCTCGGCGAAGTCGTCGTAGCCGGCGGTGACCCCGCCGACGTGGGCCTCGATCGAACTGCCGTGTGCGGCGCGCGGGACAACCTCCTCGCGGAGGCGGTCGACGAGCTCGCTCGTGGCCCGGGACTGCGGGGCGGAGTCGGGTACGACCGTCAGGACGGCGGTGTCCCCGCTGCGGTTGAAGACGGCCGGGCCCGCGGAGGCGACGCCGTCGGTGGTGCGCAGGGCGTCGGCCAGCCGCTGGACGGCGACGCGGTCGCCGGCGCCGTCCAGCCGGGCGACGACCGTGAGCGGGCCGTTGACGCCGGGGCCGAAGCCGTCGGCGAGCAGGTCGTAGGCCCTGCGAGTGGTGGCGGTGGCCGGGTTGTTGCCCTGGTCGGAGGTGCCGAGGTGGAGCGAGAGGGTGGGCAGGGCGAGGACCGCCATGACGAGGGCCGCGATCAGTCCGAGGAGCTTGGGGTGGCGTTCGACCAAGGCCGACCAGCGGGCGGCGAAGCCGGTGGGCGCCTGGGCCCGGGGGCCTTCGGCGGCGAGCCTGCGGCGTTCCCCGCGGGACAGGGCCCGGGTGCCGATGGCGGAGAGGAGGGCCGGCAGCAGGGTGACGGAGGCCGCCACGGTGAGGACCACGGTGAGGGAAGCGGCGATCGCCACCCCGTTGAGGAAGCTGAGCCGCAGCACCAGCATGCCGAGCAGGGCGATGCAGACGGTGCCCCCGGCGAAGACGACGGCCCGGCCGGTGGTGGCGACGGCGTTCTCGGCGGCGTCCTCGACGCCGAGTCCGCGGGCGAGGCCCTTGCGGTGCCGGGTGACGATGAAGAGGGCGTAGTCGATGCCGACGCCCAGGCCGACGAGGGTGCCCAGCATGGGGGCGAAGTCGGCGACGGCCATGACGTGCCCGAGGAGGGTGATGCCGAAGTAGGCGCTGCCGACGCTGACGAGGGCGGTGGCGATGGGCAGCAGGCTGGCGGCGAGGGAGCCGAAGGCGAGGAAGAGGACGACGGCGGCGATGGCCACGCCGATGACCTCGGCGAGGTGGGGGCTGGGAGCCTCGGTCAGGCCGATGGCAGGGCCGCCGAGTTCGACCTGGAGGCCGCCGGCCTCGGTGGCGGGGTTCTTCGCCGCCTCGACGACGGCCCTGGCCTGTGCCTTGGGGACGGAGTCGGCCTGCTGGTCGAAGGTGACCACGGCGTAGGCGGTGCGGCCGTCGGCGCTGATCCGGGCCGCTGCGTCCGGGCCCGGCCCGTAGGGTCCGGCGACGGAGCCGACGCCGGGGAGGGCGGCGACGGCGTCCAGGGCCCGGGTCATCCGCCGTTCGATGTCGGGGGTCCGGGCCGTCCGGTGGTCCGGGGTCCGCCACACGATGGTGTCGGTGTCGCCGCCCTGGCCGTGGAAGCCCTGGCGCAGGAGGGCGTCGGCCCGCTGGGTCTCGGTGCCGGGGATCTCGTAGTCGTTGGAGAACGCCGTCCCGGAGGCCGCGGCCGCGGCGGCGGTCCCGGCGAGGGCGAGCAGCCAGATCAGGACGGTGACCAGCCGGTGCCGCATGCACCACCGTGCGATTGCTGCCAACGGACGTGCTCCCTGGTGGTTCGGATCTTCTGCGGGAGTGGGCCCGGCGCAAAGAACGCGTGAACTCATGAAAGGTGAACGGGTTTACACCTTGTTCGACACGATCGCAGCGTTTGGTGATCGTTGGCCGCTTTCGTGCGCATCGTCACAGGACCGGTCCTGGGCCGGCGCGTCGGCCCGGTAGCCCGGGACGGAGGGCCAGCGGACGGTGAGGACGACGGTGTCCTCCTCCGCGTACCAGGAGTGGTCGACGCCCCGGCCCCAGACCACGTAGTCGCCCTGCTCGGCGAGGACCACGGTCCGGCCCGGGAACTCCAGCCGGAAGCGGCCGCTGATCAGGACCTGGAGTGCGGTGCGCCGTTCGCCGGTGACCCAGCGCTCGCGCGCCTCGCCCTTGGGGTGGACCCCCCACTTGATCTCGACGTCCTCGCTGTGGCGGGGGTCGCCGGGGGCCTTGAAATGGCCGAGCAGCCAGCCCCGGTCGGCGGCGGCGTCGGGGGTGGCCTTGCCGGTGTAGATGGCGCGGTCGTGGTTCGCGGCGTCCTCGTTCACGGGGTGAGGCTAATGCAGTTGTGGGGGCGGAAGAGGAAATGATCAGCTGCGGCCATGACGATGGATCTGGATGAACTCCTGAAGGTGCGCGACCGGTACGACGCCGAGGTGCGGCGCGGGGCGGCGGGGCCGCGGGTGGAGCGGGTGGGCCGGGTGGTGCGGCAGAGCGGGCCCGACGGCTGGAACGGCGTGCTGTGGTCGGAGCTCGACGAGGAGACGGCGGACGCGGAGATCGCGGCGCAGGTGGCGCACTTCGGCGGCCGCGGGCAGGCCGGGGGCGCGGCCTCGTTCGAGTGGAAGCTGTACACCCACGACCGCCCGGCCGACCTCGCGGACCGGCTGGCGGCGGCGGGCTTCGTCCCCGAGCCGGCCGAGACGCTGCTCGCGGCCCGGACGGCCGACCTCGCCGGGCTGCCGGTGGATCCGCCGGAGGGGATCACCCTGCTGCGGGTGAGCGACGAGGCGGGCGTGGACCTGATGATGGAGGCGCACACGCGGGCCTTCGGTGTCGAGCGGCCCCGGATCAAGGAGGCCGTGCTCACCCAGCTGCGCGAGGACCCCGGGTCGATCGAGGCCGTGGTGGCGATGGCCGGGAACGTACCGGTCAGCTCGGCCCGGATGGACATCCGGGCGGGCAGCTCCTTCGCCGGCCTGTGGGGCGGCGGCACGGACCCCGCCTGGCGGGGCCGGGGCATCTACCGCCTGCTGGTGGCGTACCGCGCCCGTATCGCGGCCGAGCGGGGGATCCCGTACCTCCAGGTCGACGCGTCCGAGGACAGCCGGCCGATCCTGGAGCGCCTGGGCTTCGGGGTGCTGGGCGTCACCGTCCCCTACATCTGGCAGGGCTGACGCCGGGCAGGGCGGCGGACGGCGCCCCCGGGGAAATCGTTTCCCGGCCGGCCACCGAGGCGGCAGGATCACCCCCATGGACCTCACCGAACGCATCGGCCCGCCCCTGACCGGGGACGAACGCGAGACCCTGCGCGCCTTCCTCGACTTCCACCGGGCCACCCTCGCCTGGAAGTGCGACGGGCTCACCGACGAGGAGCTGCGCCGCCCGGCCTCGCCGCCCTCCACCCTCTCCCTGCTGGGTCTGGTCCGGCACATGGCCGAGGTGGAGCGGCAGTGGTTCCGCCGCACGATCGGCGGGGACACGGACGTCCCGCACGTGTGGTCCGACAGCCGCGACTTCCAGGCCGCCTACGACACCACCGGCGCGACCCGCGCCGACGCCTTCGCCGCCTGGGAGGCGGAGGTGGCGCACTCCCGTGCGGTGGAGGCGGCGGCCGAGTCCCTGGAGGTGACGGCGCACGTGCCGAAGTGGGGGGAGGACGCCTCGCTGCGCCTGGTGATGCTGCACATGATCCACGAGTACGCCCGCCACAACGGTCACGCGGACTTCCTCCGGGAGGCCATCGACGGCACCGTCGGCGCGTAGCCGGACCTGCCGTCAGGCGCCCACCCCCACCCCCTTATAGTTAGGCCAGCCTAACCTAAGACACTGGGGGAAGAGCGTGAGCGCTGTGACCACCGAGACCTACGAGGTCTACCGCGACAGCTGGGGCATCCCGCACCTGCGCGCCTCCGACCCGCTCCGCCTCTCCTACGCCCAGGGCCGGACCACCGCCCGGGACCGGGCCTGGCAGCTGGAGGTGGAGCGGCACCGCGCCCAGGGCTCCAGCGCCTCCTTCCTCGGGGCCGACTGCGTCCCCTGGGACCGCTTCGCCCGCCAGGCCCGCCTCGACGACACCGGCCGCCGGTGCTTCGAGGCCCTGGACCCGGACACGGCGGCCTGGGTCACGGCCTACGTCGACGGGGTCAACGCGGGCCTGGCCGAGGGCGCGGCCCGCGACGGCCGCTTCGCCGCCGCCGGGCACACCCCCGCCCCCTGGGAGCCGTGGGTCCCGCTCTCCGTCTGGGTCGCCACGCACATCCTCTTCGCGGGCTTCCCCACCAAGCTCTGGCGCGAGCGCGTCGCCCGCGCCCTCGGCGACGAGGCCGCGACCCTCTTCGCCACCGACGGCCCCGGCACCGCCGGGAGCAACGGCTGGCTGGTCCCCGGCGAGCGCACCGCCACCGGCGCCGCGATCATCGCGGGCGACCCGCACCGGTTCATCGAGGACCCGGGCGTCTACCAGCAGATCCGCCTGGCCTGCCCGGAGTACGACGTCCTCGGCCTGGCCGTCCCCGGCGTCCCCGGCCTCGCCCACTTCGGCCACGCCGGCTCCGTCGCCTGGGCCATCACCAACGCCATGGCCGACTACCAGGACCTCTACACCGAGCGGCTGCGCCCCGCGGCCTACGGGGTCGAGGCGCTGGGCCCCGGCGGCGTGTGGGAGCCGGTCGCCCGCCACACCGAGACCGTCACGGTGGCCGGCGGCCAGGACGTCGAGGTCGAGGTGCTGGAGACCGCTCGCGGCCCGGTGATCGTCAACGAGGACTCCGCCGTCCTCTCCCTGCGCTACCCGCCCCGCGTCCGCGCCGACCTCGGCTTCGCCGCCCTCCCCGCGCTGCTGCGCGCCCGCACCGTCGCCGACGTGGACCGCGCCCTCGACGGCTGGGCCGAGCCGGTCAACGTCGTGCACGCCGCCGACACCCAGGGCGGGCTGCTGCACCGCGTCGCGGGAGCCGTCCCGCTGCGCGAGGCCGCAGGCCGGCTGCGGCCGGTGCCCGCCTGGGACGCCCGCCACGCCTGGCGCGGCTGGGCCGAGACTCCCGCCGAGCCGGTGCGGGGCTTCGCCGTGATGGCGAACGCGCGCGGGATCGCGTCCCCGCTCGGCGTGGAGTTCGCGCCCCCGCACCGCGCGGAGCGCATCCGGGCCCTGCTCAGCGGCTCCGCCGACTGGTCCCCGCAGGCCATGGCCGGGGTCCACCGCGACACCCGCCTGGGCTCCGCGGGACCGCTGCTCGGGCTGCTGCCCGGCCTCGGCGCCCTCTCCCCCGCCGCCGCCCGGCTGCGCGAGCGGCTGCTGGCCTGGGACCGGCACATGGAGGCCGACAGCACCGACGCCGCCGTCTTCGCGGCCTTCCGCACGGCCGTCGTACGCCGTCTCGCGGCCGACCCCGTCTTCGCGGACCTGGCCGCAGCCCCCGGCGGGCCGGAGGTGTTCCACCCCTGGCTGTACCTCGTCCCCCGGGTCGGCTACGCCCTGGAGGGCCTGCTGACCACTTCCCTCCTGCCCGGCCTGGACCGCGCCGGGCACGTCCGCGCCGCCCTGGAGGAGACGGCGGCGGCCGGCGCCCCCGATGCCCCCTGGTCCCGGACGCACCGCCTGACCCCCTGGCAGGCCGTCCCCGCCCCCGACGCCGACTGGCCCGGCCTGGGCGGCGACCACGACTGCGTCAACGCCACCTCCTCCGTCCCCGGGGTCACCGACACCGTCGCCCGCGCCTCCGCGGCCCGCTACGTCTGGGACCTCGCCGACCGGCGCAACAGCCTCTGGGCGGTCCCGCTCGGCGCCGACGGCGTCACCGGCTCCCCCCACCACCGTGACCAGCTCCCGCTCTGGGCGCGCTGCGAACTCGTCCCCGTCGTCACCGACTGGGCCCGCCTCACCAAGGAACCCTCATGACCCGCACCCCCCTCTACACCCACCCCGTCGAGGGCTTCGGCACGGTCTCCCTCACCCCCGTCGACCCCGCCGCCGACGCCGCGCTGATCCACAGCTGGGTCACCGAGGAACGGGCCCGCTTCTGGGGCATGGGCGGGGCCGGCCTGGAACTGGTGCGGGAGATCTACGAGGACGTGGACCGCCGCACCACCCACCACGCGTACCTGGTCCGCCTCGACGGGAAGCCGGTCGCGCTGTTCCAGAGGTACGACTGCGCCGAGGACCGGGTGAGCGAGTGCTACGAGGTCCGTCCCGGGGACGTCGGTGTGCACCTGCTGATCGGCCCCGCCGACGGCGCCGCCCGGCACGGGTTCACGGGCGCCCTCATAGAGGCGTTCCTCGCCTACCTGTTCACCGACGAGAACACCCTGCGGGTGGTCGGCGAACCGGACGCCCGCAACACCAAGGCCATCGCCCTGCTGGAACGCTCCGGCTTCGAGCTGGGCCCGGAAGTGGAACTCCCGGAGATCGACCTCCCCGAGGTATACCTCCCGGCCAAGCCCGCCCGCCTGGCCTTCCTCCCCCGCCCCGCCACCCGCTGAGGCCCCCGGCCGGCCGGGCCGCGTCCGCCGGCCCGACCGCCCGCTGAGCCGGGCCTTCAGCCGGACGAGACCCCGAGGTCGCGCCGCATGGCCGCGCGCATCACCCGGAGCAGGCCCCAGAGGTCCTGCTGCGCCGCGGAGACCGAGGCCATCGTCTCGCCCTCCTCGGGGCTGCCCCGCTCCAGCCGTTTGACCTGCCCGTAGACCTGGGTCAGGGCATGGTTGACGGCGGTCGCCGGGTCGAGCACGGCATCGGGGGCGATCATCTGCGCCTCCGCGTAGGTGTCGCGGTGCGCGGACTTCGCCGCTTCGAGCGCCTCCAGGTCCGCGTCCTCGACACCGCGCTCCCGCAGCACGTGCAGGTGCCGGTTGAGGGCGGTGGTGAACTGGCGGGAGTCCCGGTTGAGGGCGGTGTAGCAGCCGCGGCGGAGGGCCAGGTTCTCCCGTACCTCCTCGTGCGCGCGCACGAGTTCTATCTCCCGCTGCTTCGTCCGCGCCGCACCCCGCTGCGTGAGCAGCGCCCCGCCCAGGGTCCCCGCCACGCCGACGACGGCGACGAGCATCGCCCCGATCTCCACCCGCACTCCCCCCACCGGATACACGGGGGCGGCCCGTACCGTCAGACCTGACCGGTACGGGCCGCCCCTTCACAGCCGCCTGGAACCTACTCGGAGACGCCGAGCTTCTCCAGGATGAGCTCCTTGACGCGGGCCGCGTCGGCCTGGCCTCGGGTGGTCTTCATGACCGCGCCGACCAGGGCGCCGACGGCGGCGATCTTGCCGCCGCGGATCTTGTCGGCGATGGCGGCGTTGCCCGCGATGGCCTCGTCCACGGCCGCGCCCAGCGCGCCCTCGTCCGAGACGACCTTCAGGCCGCGCTTGTCCACGACCTCGTCCGGGGTGCCCTCGCCGGCGAGGACGCCCTCGATGACCTGGCGGGCCAGCTTGTCGTTGAGCGAGCCCTCGGCGACCAGCGCCGCGACCCGGGCCACCTGGGCCGGGGTGATCGGCAGCTCGTCGACCGAGACGCCCTGCTCGTTGGCGTTGCGGGCCAGCTCGCCCATCCACCACTTGCGGGCGGCCGCCGCGTCGGCGCCCTCCTCGATCGTGGCGACGATGGAGTCCACCGCGCCCGCGTTGAGGATGGACTGCATGTCGTGCTCGCTGACGCCCCACTCCTCACGGAGCCGGTTGCGGCGCACGCGCGGCATCTCCGGGAGGGCGGCGCGCAGTTCCTCGACCCAGGCGCGGGCCGGGGCGACGGGCACCAGGTCCGGCTCCGGGAAGTAGCGGTAGTCCTCGGCGTTGTCCTTGATGCGGCCGGCCGTGGTGGAGCCGTCCTCCTCGTGGAAGTGCCGGGTCTCCTGCACGATCGAGCCGCCCGACGAGAGCACCGCCGCGTGGCGCTGGATCTCGAAGCGGGCCGCGCGCTCGACGGAACGCAGCGAGTTGACGTTCTTCGTCTCGCTGCGGGTGCCGAAGGGCGCCTCGGGGCTCGGGCGCAGCGACAGGTTCACGTCGCAGCGCATCTGGCCCTTGTCCATCCGGGCCTCGGAGACGCCGAGCGCCTTGATGACCTCGCGGAGCTCGGCCACGTACGCCTTGGCGACCTCGGGGGCCCGCTCTCCGGCGCCCTCGATCGGCTTGGTGACGATCTCGATGAGGGGGATGCCGGCGCGGTTGTAGTCCAGCAGGGAGTGGGACGCGCCGTGGATACGGCCGGTGGCGCCGCCGACGTGCAGCGACTTGCCGGTGTCCTCCTCCATGTGGGCGCGCTCGATCTCCACGCGGAAGACCTCGCCGTCCTCCAGCTGGACGTCCAGGTAGCCGTTGAAGGCGATGGGCTCGTCGTACTGGGAGGTCTGGAAGTTCTTCGGCATGTCCGGATAGAAGTAGTTCTTCCGGGCGAAGCGGCACCACTCGGCGATCTCGCAGTTCAGCGCGAGGCCGATCTTGATGGCGGACTCGACGCCGATCGCGTTGACGACGGGGAGGGAGCCGGGGAGACCGAGGCAGGTGGGGCAGGTCTGCGAGTTGGGCTCGGCGCCCAGCTCGGTGGAACAGCCGCAGAACATCTTGGTCTTGGTGCCGAGCTCGACATGGACCTCAAGGCCCATGACGGGGTCGTACGACGCGAGGGCGTCTTCGTACGACAGCAGTTCGGTGAAGGTGGTCACGGTGAAACTTTCCCTCTCAGCCCAGCAGGACGTCGTCGTCGCCCAGACGCTTCAGCTCGCGGTACAGGATCGCGAGGCCGGTGACGATGGCGGCGGCGGACACGACGGCGTCGACGAGCTGCAGCGTGTCGTGCTCGGTGCGGGCCTTGCGGGCCTGCTTGATCACGCTGATGGCACCGAAGGCGGTGGTGCCCATCGACAGGTAGGTCCCGGTCCTGGACTTCTTGAAGCCCTTGGCCTTGGACAGCGCACTCGAACTCACAGCGACGGAGCCTCCTCAAGCAGCGGGTGCCCCCAGCGCTCGACGAAGGCCGCCTCGACGGCGGCACCGACCTTGTACAGACGGTCGTCCTTCAGGGCGGGGGCGATGATCTGCAGACCGACCGGGAGACCGTCCTCCGGGGCCAGGCCGCAGGGCAGCGACATGGCGGAGTTGCCTGCCAGGTTGGTCGGGATGGTGCAAATGTCCGCGAGGTACATCGCCAGCGGGTCGTCGGTGCGCTCACCGATGGCGAAGGCGGTGGTCGGGGTCGTCGGGGAGACGATCACGTCCACCTGCTCGAAGGCCCGCTCGAAGTCCTGGGTGATGAGCGTGCGGACCTTCTGGGCGGAGCCGTAGTACGCGTCGTAGTAGCCGGAGCTGAGCGCGTAGGTGCCGAGGATGATGCGGCGCTTGACCTCGTCGCCGAAGCCGGCTTCGCGGGTCAGGGCGGTGACGTCCTCGGCGGACCGCGTGCCGTCGTCGCCGACGCGCAGGCCGTAGCGCATGGCGTCGAAGCGGGCCAGGTTGGAGGACGCCTCGGACGGCGCGATCAGGTAGTACGCGGCCATGGCGAGGTCGAAGGACGGGCAGTCCACCTCGACGATCTCGGCGCCGAGCTCCTTGAGGAGCTCCACCGACTCGTCGAAGCGCTGGGTGACGCCGGCCTGGAAGCCCTCGCCGCGGAACTGCTTGACCACACCGACGCGCATGCCGGCGACGGAGCCGTTGCGGGCGGCCTCGACGACCGGCGGGACCGGGGCGTCGATGGAGGTGGAGTCCAGCGGGTCGTGGCCGGCGATGACCTCGTGGAGGAGGGCCGCGTCCAGGACCGTACGGGCGCACGGGCCGCCCTGGTCGAGGCTGGAGGAGAAGGCCACCATGCCGTAGCGGGAGACGCCGCCGTAGGTGGGCTTCACGCCGACGGTGCCGGTGACGGCGGCGGGCTGGCGGATGGAACCGCCGGTGTCCGTGCCGATGGCGAGCGGGGCCTGGAAGGCGGCGAGGGCGGCCGCCGAGCCGCCGCCGGAGCCGCCGGGGATCTTGGTGAGGTCCCAGGGGTTGCCGGTGGGGCCGTAGGCGCTGTTCTCGGTGGAGGAGCCCATGGCGAACTCGTCCATGTTGGTCTTGCCGAGGATGACGACGTCGGCTTCCTTGAGCTTGCGCGTCAGGGTGGCGTCGTACGGCGGGATCCAGCCTTCGAGGATCTTCGAACCGACGGTGGTCGGGACCCCGACGGTGGTGAAGATGTCCTTGAGGGCGAGCGGGACGCCCGCCAGCGGGCCGAGCTTCTCGCCGCGCTCGCGCTTGGCGTCGACGGCGCGGGCCTGCGCGAGGGCGCCCTCGCGGTCGACGTGGAGGAAGGCGTGGACCTTCTCGTCGGTCGCGTCGATCCGGGCGAGGTGGGCCTCGGTGACCTCGACGGCCGTGAGCTCGCCGGAGGCGATCTTCTCGGCGGTCTCGGCGGCCGTCAGCTTGATGATGTGGGTGTCAGCCATGGTGATTAGTCCTCCCCCAGGATCTGCGGCACCTTGAAACGCTGCTGCTCCTGGGCGGGAGCGCCGGAAAGCGCCTGCTCGGGGGTGAGCGAGGGACGGACCTCGTCCGCGCGCATGACGTTCGTCAGCGGGAGCGGGTGGGAGGTCGGCGGGACGTCTTGGTCGGCGACCTCGGAAACGCGGGCGACCGCGCCGATGATGTCGTCGAGCTGTCCGGCGAAGTGGTCGAGCTCTTCGCTCTGCAGCTCCAGACGTGCCAGCCGAGCGAGGTGGGCGACCTCCTCGCGCGTGATGCCAGGCATGCGGCGATCCTCTGGGGGTGGTGAGTGTGTGGTTTCGGGCCCAATCCTATGGGGCCCGGCCCCCCAGCCGGTAAACGGTTCGCCGCCGGCCTGCGGCGCGGCACGGGTGTGCCGCTGAGCGGAGCCTCCGTTTGGCGGGGCTCCGCCCCCGGACCCCCGCGCTACGGCGCCGGGGTGTCGGCCGTGGCGGCCAGTTCGGCGGTGATGTCCGCCGGGCGGCGCCAGCCGCGTTCGCCCCGGGCCAGGAGCCAGGCCGTGGCCTCCGGCGGGGGCATGGCGGCCGCCACCAGCCAGCCCTGGACCGCGTCGCAGCCCAGGTCACGCAGCCGCTCCCAGGTCTCGTCGTCCTCCACGCCTTCCGCGACGACCAGCAGGCCCAGGGAGTGGGCCAGGTCGACGGTGCAGCGGACGATCTCAGCGTCCTGAGCGTCGACCGCCAGCCGGGCCACGAACGAGCGGTCGATCTTCAGTTCGCTGACCGGGAGCCGCCGCAGGTGGACCAGGGAGGAGTAGCCCGTGCCGAAGTCGTCCAGGGACATCTTCACGCCGTGGCCCGTGAGCCCCGCCATGGTGTCGGCCGCGCGCTGGGGGTCCTCCAGCAGGACGTGTTCCGTTATCTCCAGCTGGAGGCCGCACGCCGGGACCCCGTGGCGGGCCAGGCGGGCCGCCACGGCGCCGGCGAAGCCGGGGGTGTGGACGTCGCGCGGGGAGACGTTGACGGCGACGGGGACCTTCAGGCCCTGGGCGCGCCACCGGGCGACCTGGGCCAGGGCGGTCTCCAGGACGTACTCGGTCAGGTGCGGCATCAGGCCCGAGGTCTCGGCGATGGCGATGAACTCGTCGGGAGGCACCCGGCCGCGTTCCGGGTGGACCCAGCGGACCAGGGCCTCCAGACCGGCCACCTGGCCGTCGAAGCGGACCTTGGGCTGGTAGTGGAGTTCCACTTCGCCCGCGTCGAGGGCGCGGCGGAGGTCGCCGAGGAGGCCGAGGCGGTCGGGGGTGTTGCTGTCGCGCTTGGACTCGTAGACCTCGACGCCCGTGCGGTCCCGCTTGGCCTGGTACATGGCGACGTCGGCCCGGCGCAGGAGGCCCTCCGCGTCCAGGGCGTGCTCGGGGAAGACCGCGAGGCCGGCGCTGGCCTCCAGGACGAGGGTGAGCCCGTCCAGGTCCAGCGGGGAGCTGAGCTCGGCGACCAGGTGGCGGGCGACGCGCTGGGCGCTGGTGGTGGAGTCGGTGGTGGGCAGCAGCACCGCGAACTCGTCGCCGCCCAGCCGGGCCGCCTCCGCGTGCTCGGGGAGGGCCTGGCGCAGCCGGGCGGCGATCTGGAGCAGCAGCCGGTCCCCCGCGAGGTGGCCGAGGGTGTCGTTGACGGCGCGGAAACGGTCCAGGTCGATCAGCACAAGAGCTGACCGGGTGCCCAAACGTTCAGCCTCGTCGAGGGCGGACCAGGTGCGCTCCAGCAGCCACTGCCGGTTGGGCAGCCCGGTCAGCGGGTCGCGCAGCTGCTCCTCGGCGCGGGCCCGGGCGATCCACAGGGTGGAGTCGAGGGCGATGAGCGGGACGGCGAACAGCGGCAGCAGCACCGGCTGGGTGCTGGCGACCACGCAGATCAGGGGGGCGATGCCGAGCAGGGCCGCCGCCACCAGGGCCTGGCGCAGGAGGGCGGTACGGGCCACCGTGGGCAGCCCGCAGCCGGCCGGGGTGAGCGCGAACCACAGCACGACCCGGGTGACGAGCAGGTAGGAGACGGCCACCAGGGCCACCTCGGGCGCGGCCGCCAGGTCCCAGGTGGTGGGCCGCCACGGCGACTCCACGCTCGGCGCGTCACCGAAGGCGGCGAGGACGAGGGCGCCCGCGCCGATCCCGAGGATGTCGGCGCAGCCGTGCAGCAGCCCCTGCCGCCAGCGGTGCCGGCGCGCGGCCCCGACGAGGGTGACCACCGCCAGCGAGACGAGTCCTGCGGGGACCCAGCCGTAGAGGATGAGCACGCCGAGGGTGAGGGCGGCGCCCGAGCCCGTACCGCCCCACCAGCGGTCCCGGCCGAGGGCGACGAGGTGGCCGACGATGATGCCGGTGAGCAGGGCCAGCGCCCAGCCCACGGACCCGCCGGGGAACAGCCCCTGACGGGCGGTCAGCACCGAGAGGACCGCGCCCGCGAGCACCACGGCGGCGGAGCCGACGACGGCCGCGGGCAGCACGGTGCGCCGCTGCCCGCCCGCTCCGGTGTCCGGGGCGCGGGTATGCGGTGTCCTGGTACGCAGGACACCTGGCCGGCCCGTCCGCGAGGACGGGGGTTCCCCGCCGAATTCAGGTGACGGGTCGGCGCTTTCGGTGGGTTTCATGCCCGTCCCTCTCACAGCCGGCGATGCCGATGTCGCGCGATGGCCCCGATGTCATGCCACCACGGCCGGAAGGCAGTTCAGGCAGCCGCGCACGACAGGCGCACCCCACAACAGTAGGACGGGAGAGGCTCCCAGGGGCAGCAGTCGGCGGTGGTTGCCCGAATGCGACCCAGCCATCCTCATCAGTACGGTATCCGCCGAACGGGTGAGTTTGGACCAGGACCCCCCCGTCACCCTTCCGATGATCCGACAGCTCACCGGCCCTCGGCCAGGCAGGTACCGGCCGTTTGCCACCGGGCGCCGCGCGGGGCGCGCGCCCGCCCGGACGCCCGCGCCCCGCGCATCCGTTCGCGGTGTTACTCCGCTCCGGCCGCTCCGGCCGCTCCGCCGTCGAGGGGGAGCGCCGCCTCCCGGGCCGCGTCGGGCCCCTGTTCGAGCAGGACGGCGAACCCGGCGTCGTCGAGGACCGGCAGCTTCAGCTGGACGGCCTTGTCGTACTTCGAGCCGGGGTTGTCGCCGACCACGACGAAGGAGGTCTTCTTGGACACCGAGCCGGTCACCTTGGCGCCCCGGCTCTGCAGGGCCTCCTTGGCGCCGTCACGGGTGTGACTCTGGAGGGTGCCGGTGACCACGACGGTCAGACCCTCCAGCGGGCGCGGCCCCTCCTCCTCGCCGGAACCTTCCTCCTCCATGCGCACCCCGGCCGCCCGCCACTTGCGCAGGATCTCCTGGTGCCAGTCGACGGCGAACCACTCCTTGAGGGAGGCGGCGATGATCGCGCCGACTCCCTCGGTCGCCGTCAGCTCCTCCTCGGTGGCCTGTTCGATGCGGTCGATCGACCGGAACTCGCGGGCCAGGGCCTCCGCGGCGACGGGGCCGACGTGCCGGATGGACAGGCCGTTGATGACGCGGGCGAGCGGGCGCTGCTTGGCGGCGGCGATGTTCTCCAGCATGGCCAGGGCGTTCTTCTTCGGCTCGCCCTTCTGGTTGGCGAAGACCGTGACGATCTTCTCCTCCCCCGTCTTCGGGTCCCGCTTGGGCAGGCCGCTGTCGGGGTCGCGCACGTACGCCTTGATGGGGAGGATGTCCTCGATGGTCAGGTCGAAGAGGTCGCCCTCGTCCAGCAGCGGCGGCCGCGCCGGCTCCAGCGGTCCGGTGAGGGCGGCGGCGGCCACCATGCCGAAGTTCTCGATGTCCAGGGACTGCCGGCCGGCCAGGTAGAAGAGGCGTTCGCGCAACTGGGCGGGGCAGGTCTGCCCGTTGGGGCAGCGGACGTCGATGTCGCCCTCCTTCATCGGCCGCAGCGGCGTCCCGCACTCGGGGCACTCCGCCGGCATGACGAACTCCCGCTCGGTGCCGTCGCGCAGGTCCGCCACCGGGCCGAGGATCTCGGGGATGACGTCGCCCGCCTTGCGCAGGACGACGGTGTCCCCGATGAGGACGCCCTTGGCCTTGACGACCTCCTGGTTGTGCAGGGTCGCGAACTCCACCTCGGAGCCGGCCACCGTCACCGGTTCGACCTGCGCGTACGGGGTGACGCGCCCGGTACGCCCGACGCCGACCTTGATGTCGATCAGCTTGGAGTTGACCTCCTCGGGGGCGTACTTCCAGGCGATCGCCCAGCGCGGGGCGCGGGCGGTGGAGCCGAGGCGGCCCTGAAGGGCGATCTCGTCCAGCTTGACGACGACGCCGTCGATCTCGTGCTCCACCGAGTGCCGGTTCTCGCCGAAGTAGGCGATGAACTCGCGCACCTCGGCGAGGGTGGAGACGACCTTGTTGTGCTGGGCGGTGGGCAGGCCCCACTCGCGCAGCAGCTCGTACGCCTGGGACTGGCGCTCGATCTCGAAGCCCTCGCGGGCGCCGATGCCGTGCACCACCATGTGCAGCGGGCGGGTCGCGGTGACCTTGGGGTCCTTCTGGCGCAGCGAGCCGGCCGCCGCGTTGCGCGGGTTGGCGAAGGGCTTGGCGCCGGCCTCCACGAGGCGGGCGTTGAGCTCCTCGAACCGCTCCATCGGGAAGTACACCTCGCCGCGGATCTCGACCAGGGCCGGGACCCGGTCGCCGGCCAGGCGGTCCGGGATCTCGGCGATGGTGCGGACGTTGGGCGTGATGTCCTCGCCCGTGCGGCCGTCCCCGCGGGTGGCGGCGCGGGTGAGACGGCCGTTCTCGTAGGTGAGGTTGACGGCGAGGCCGTCCACCTTGAGCTCGCACAGGTAGTGGTAGTCCGGGGTGTTGACGTCCCGGGCGACCCGCTCGGCCCAGGCGGCCAGTTCCTCGTCGTCGAAGGCGTTGTCGAGGGAGAGCATCCGCTCCCGGTGCTGCACCGCGGCGAAGTCCGTCGCGTACGCCCCCGCCACCTTCTGGGTGGGCGAGTCGGGGGTGCGCAGCTCGGGGTACTGCTCCTCCAGGGCCTCCAGTGAGCGCAGCAGCTGGTCGAACTCGGCGTCGCTGACGACCGGCTGGTCGTTCACGTAGTACCGGAAGCGGTGCTCCTCGACCTGCTCGGCGAGCAGCTGGTGCCGCTCGCGCGCCTCCGTCGGTACTGCCGTGTCCTGCTGTTCGGCTGCCATGCCGTGTCCTCCCGTGGCCCGTGCTCGACCGTCACTCAGGGTTGTCGGCGAGTGACCTCGCCGCCCTGGCGCAGTGGGCCTGCACCGCGCGGGCGTACGCGGGCGAGGCGCCCGCCAGACCGCACGACGGGGTGACCACGACGGACTCGGCGAGAGTCCCCGGGGCCAGCCCCAGCCTGCGCCAGAGCTTCCTGACACCCATGACGCTACCGCCCGGGTCCGACAACGGGCTGTCGGTGCCCGGCACCACTCCGGCGAAGAGTTTCATCCCGTCCTCGACGGCTTCGCCGATGGCGTCGTCCTCGCGCTCGGTGAGCAGGGAGAAATCGAACGACACGGCTGCCGCACCGGCCCGGCGCAGCAGGGCGAAGGGGACGTCGGGGGCGCAGGAGTGCACGACGACCTCCCCGTCGTGGACGGCGAACAGCTCGCGCAGGGCGCTCTCGACGACCTGCCGGTCGACGGCCCGGTAGGTGCGGTAGCCGCTGGCCGAGCGGACCCGGCCGAGCAGGACGGCGGTGAGCGAGGGCTCGTCGTACTGGAGGACGATCTCGGCGCCGGGGACGCGCTTGCGGACGTCGGCCAGGTGGTCCCGCATCCCCTCGGCGAGGGAGGCGGCCAGGTCGCGGCAGGCCCCGGCGTCCTGGAGGACGGCTTCGCCGCCGTGCAGTTCCAGGGCGGAGGCCAGCGTCCACGGGCCGACGGCCTGGATCTTGAGCCTGCCGGTGTAGCCCTGGGTGAACTCCTCCAGGGCGTCGAGGTCCTCGCCGAGCCAGGAGCGCGCCCGGCGGGTGTCGCGGCCGGGGCGGTCGCTGATCCGCCAGCCGCTGGGCTCGACGTGGGCGTAGAGATCGACGAGCAGGCCGAGGGAGCGGCCGATCATGTCGGCGCCGGGTCCGCGGGCAGGCAGTTCGGGGAGGTAGGGGAAGTCCTCGAAGGAGCCCGTGGCGGTCTTGGCGGCCTCCCGGGCGTCGCCGCCCGGGAGGGATCCGACGCCGGTGGCGCCCGCCGTCATCGGCCCGGCCTGACGCTCAGGTCGTTGACCTCTGCGTCGCGCGGCAGGTCGACCGCCATCACGATCGTGGTGGCCACGGACTCGGGGTCGATCCAGTCGGCGGGGTCGTACTCCCTGCCCTCCTGGGAGTGGACCTTGGCCTGCATGGGGCTGGCGGTGCGGCCGGGGTAGACGGAGGTGACGCGGATGCCGTTGGCCTTCTCCTCCGCGCGCAGGGAGTCGGCGAGCGCCTTGAGACCGTGCTTGGAGGCGGCGTAGGCGCTCCACTCGGCGTGGGCGGTCAGGCCGGCGCCGGAGTTCACGAAGACGACGGTCGCCTTGGAGGCCCGCAGGGTGGGCAGCAGGAGGCGGGTGACCTCGGCGGGGGCGATCAGGTTGACGTTGAGCTGCTGGTGCCAGGTCTTGGGGCGCAGCTCGCCGACGGGGCCGAGGTCGACGATTCCGGCGATGTGCAGCAGGGAGTCGATCCGTTCGGGCACCGGCTGCTTGGAGAAGGCCCACGAGAGCCGGTCGGGGTCCGCGAGGTCGCCGACCAGGGTCCGCGCGCCGGGGTAGCGCTCGACGAGCTGCCGGGCGCGGCCGGCGTCGCGGGCGAGCAGGACCAGGTCGTCGCCGCGGGCGTGCAGGCGGGCGGCGACGGCGGCGCCGATGCCGGAGCCGGCGCCGGTGATCAGGTGAGTAGGCATACGGCCCATGCTCGCATCCGCCGGCCGGGACCGGCCCCGCCACCTCGGGAGGGGCCGGCCCCGGGACCCTCAGAGCCCGGCGGACGCGCGGAGCGCGGCGGCGGTCCTCGTGGCGTCGTAGTCCATCGGGACTCCGTCCACGAGGAGGATGTCGCCGGGGATGTGGCGGGTGCGCAGGGGGATGAGCTCCTGGTAGGCGGGGGACGCGTACCAGGCGCGGGCGCGGTCGAGGTCCGGGAAGGCGATGATCACCAGGTCGCCGGGGAAGGATCCCTCCAGTACCTCGACGGGGTTGCCGTGGACGAGGAAGCGGCCGCCAAAGGGGTCCATCGTGGACTGGATCGTCTCGATGTAGTGGAGGATCTCCTCGTTCATCGTCCCGGGACGTATGTGGCCGATGGCGTACGCGGTCATGTCTGGCTCCCCGTTCCTTTTCCTGACGGCTTGACGGGCTCAGCCTCGCAGGGCGGGCGGGGCGGGCGCGATTACCCCGGAGGTCATGGCAGTGGTCGGCTGCGGGGCCGGGGCGGCGGAGCCGAAGGTGCGGCGGTAGGCGATCGGGGAGACGCCGAGGGACGCGCGCATGTGCTGGCGCAGCGAGTTGGCCGAGCCGAAGCCCGCGCGGTGCGCGACCAGGTCGACGGGCAGGTCGCTGGACTCCAGCAGGTCCCGGGCCAGTTCAAGCCGCTGCGCGGTGAGCCACTGGACGGGGGTCATGCCGACCTCGTCGCGGAAGCGGCGGGTGAAGGTGCGCAGGCTCATCCGCGCGTGGGCGGCGAGTTCGCCGAGGGTGATCGGCTCGGCGAGCCGCTCCAGGGCCCAGGCGCGGGTGGCGGTGGTGGTGGCGACGGTCGGGGCGGGGACGGGGCGGTCGATGTACTGGGCCTGCCCGCCGTCGCGCCAGGGCGGGACGACGCAGATGCGGGCGGCCCGGTTGGCGACGGCCGCCCCGTGGTCGCGGCGGATCAGGTGCAGGCACAGGTCGACCCCGGCGGCGACGCCGGCGGAGGTCAGGACGTCGCCGTCGTCCACGAAGAGGACCTCCTCGTCGACCTGGACGCGCGGGTAGGCCCGGCGGAACTCGGGGGCCAGGTTCCAGTGCGTGGTGGCGGGCCGGCCGTCGAGGAGCCCGGCGGCGGCGAGCACGTAGGAGCCGGAGCAGATGGACACCAGGCGGGTGCCGGGGCGGATCCCGGCGATGGCCGCGCCGACCTCGGGGGGCAGGGGGCCGCCCTGGCCCAGCTCGGGCATGGCGTGGGTGGGCGGGATGATCACGGTGTCGGCGGTGGCGAGCGCCTCGGGCCCGGCGGCGGGCTGGACGGTGAACCCGGCGTCGCTGAGGACGGGGCCGCCGTCGGCGGTACAGACGGTGACCTCGTACAGGGGCCGCCCCGACGCGTCCACGGCGCTGCCGAAGACCCGGGAGGGGATGCCCAGCTCGAAGGGGGGCACGCCCGGCAGGGCGAGCACCGCCACCCGGTGGCGGACCCGGCCCTCGTCGTCTGCGGCGGCCGCTGTCGTCCGTTCACTGCCCATGGCCAGATCCTGTCACACCATGGCCATCCGGCCAACACCATGCGGTCCGGGGAGGGCCGAGTGTGGGACCTGCCGCCGGGGAGTGCCCGGCCGGCGACCCGGTCAGATGGATGAGGAAGAGGAACATGCGCGCGATCGTCGTGAACGGATGGGGCGGCCCCGAGACCCTGGTGGAGCGGGAGATCGACCGCCCGGAGCCCGGGCTGGGCGAGATCCTGGTGCGGGTCCACGCGGCCGGCGTCAACCCGGTCGACTGGAAGACCCGGGCCGGCGGGGCCCTGATCACCTGGGGCGAGGTGCCGGCCGTCGGCTGGGACGTGTCCGGCACCGTCGAGGCCGTGGGCCCCGGCGTGACGCTGTACCGGCCGGGCGACGAGGTGTACGGCATGCCGCACTTCCCCCGCCAGGCGGGCGGGTACGCCGAGTACGTGGCCGCGCCGGCCCGGCACTTCGCCCGCAAGCCGGCCTCGCTGGACCACGTCCAGGCGGCCGCCCTGCCGCTGGCGGCGCTGACGGCCTGGCAGGCACTGGTCGACGCCGCGGACGTGCGGCCGGGCGAGCGGGTGCTGGTCCACGCGGCGGCCGGCGGCGTCGGCCACCTGGCCGTCCAGATCGCCAAGGCGCGCGGGGCGTACGTGATCGGCACCGCCAGCGCGGCCAAGCACGGGCTGCTGCGCGAACTGGGCGCCGACGAGGTGATCGACTACCGGGCGCAGGACTTCACGGAGGCCGTCGCCGAGGTGGACGTGGTGCTCGACGCCCTGGGCGGGGAGGTCGCGCGGCGGTCGCTGGAGCTGCTGAAGCCGGGCGGGCGCCTGGTGACGCTGCCCGGCCCGGACGACGTCCCGGCGGGGGCGGCCGAGCGCGGGGTGTACGCGGCCTGGACCCTGGTGGAGCCGGACCGCAAGGGGCTGGAGGAGATCGCCGCCCTGGCGGACCGGGGTCTGCTCAGGCCGCTGGTCGAGACGGTGCTGCCGCTGGAGCAGGCCGCGAAGGCCCACGAGACCGGCGAGCGGGGCCGGACCACCGGCAAGATCGTCCTGACGGTGGCCTGAGCCGGCTTCCTAGCGGACGGCGGCGGTGGCCCGGGTGGTCGTGGCGATGGTGGCGGAGCCGACCACGCGGGTGCCGTCGTAGAGCACGATCGCCTGGCCGGGGGCCACGCCGCGGACCGGCTCGGTGAAGCGGACGCGCAGCTCCCCGTCGACGACCTCGGCGAACACCTCGGTCTCGCCGCCGTGCGCGCGCAGCTGGGCGGTGTAGGTGCCCGCGGGGGCGGGGGTGGAGCCGCACCAGCGGGGGCGGATCGCGGTGAGGGCGGTGACGTCGAGGGCCTCGGCGGGGCCGACGGTGACGGTGTTGTTCACCGGCGAGATGTCGAGGACGTAGCGGGGCTTGCCGTCGGGGGCGGGGTGGCCGATGCGCAGGCCCTTGCGCTGGCCGATGGTGAAGCCGTAGGCCCCGTCGTGGGTGCCGACCTTCTCGCCGGTCGCCTCGTCGACGATGTCGCCCTCGGCCTTGCCCAGGCGCTGGGCGAGGAAGCCCTGGGTGTCGCCGTCGGCGATGAAGCAGATGTCGTGGCTGTCGGGCTTCTTGGCCACGGCCAGGCCGCGGCGCTCGGCCTCGGCGCGGATCTCGTCCTTGGTGGTGACCGTGTCGCCCAGCGGGAAGAGGGCGTGGGCCAGCTGCTTCTCGTCGAGGACGCCGAGGACGTAGGACTGGTCCTTGGCCATGTCGGAGGCGCGGTGCATCTCGCGCGTGCCGTCCTCCTTCTCCACGATCGTCGCGTAGTGGCCCGTGCAGACGGCGTCGAAGCCGAGGGCGAGGGCCTTGTCGAGGAGCGCCGCGAACTTGATCTTCTCGTTGCAGCGCAGGCAGGGGTTCGGGGTGCGCCCGGCCTCGTACTCGGCGACGAAGTCCTCGACGACGTCCTCTCGGAAGCGTTCGGCGAGGTCCCAGCAGTAGAAGGGGATGCCGATGACGTCCGCGGCGCGGCGGGCGTCGCGGGAGTCCTCGATGGTGCAGCAGCCGCGGGCGCCGGTCCGGAAGGACTGCGGGTTCGCGGAGAGCGCCAGGTGGACGCCCGTGACGTCGTGCCCGGCCTCGACCGCGCGCGCGGCGGCGACGGCGGAGTCCACACCGCCGGACATGGCGGCGAGGACGCGGAGGGGGCGGGCGGTGCGCGGCAGGTTCTCAGTCATAGCGTCTTCCAGGGTACGGGGAACCGCGCGCGGTCACGGCGCGTTGTGAGCGGTGGGGGGTGGATCACATGACCGAGAGGGCCGGGAAAGCCGAGAAGGCCACGAAGGGCGCGAAGGGCAGGGGCGGGGGGCGGACCCGGCGGGCGGTGCTGTTCGGCGGGCTCGGGGTGCTCGCGGTGGGGGCGCTGGCGGGGCGGGAGGAGATCCGGCGGGCCTGGTGGCTGCTGCCGGGTGTGAGCAAGCCGCGCCAGGAGGGGGCGGTGGACCACGCGGGGGTGAGCTGGACGGCGGCCTCGCCGGCGAACTGGCGGATGGCGGACCGGCCGGACGACTACCGGGTGGACCGGATCGTCGTGCATGTCACGCAAGGGGACTTCGCCTCGTCGGTGGACGCGTTCAAGAACCCGTTCCACAAGGCGTCGGCGCACTACATAGTCCGCCAGGACGGACATGTGGAGCAGATGGTGCGCGAGCTGGACGTCGCCTTCCACGCCGGGAACCGGTCGATGAACGAGCGCAGCGTCGGCATCGAGCACGAGGGCTTCGTCGACCGTCCGCAGGACTTCACCGACGCCCTGTACGCGGCGTCGGCGCGGCTCGCGGCGGATGTCTGCCGGAGGTACGGCATACCGGTGGACCGCAAGCACCTGCTGGGGCACTCGGAGGTCCCGGGCGCCGACCACACCGACCCGGGACCGCACTGGGACTGGGACCGCTACCTGCGCCAGGTCCGCGAGGAGCTCGCCAGGACGGCCCCTAGCTGAGGCCGGCCGTGCGGGCGCGGGCCACGGCCGGGCCGATGGCCGCCGCCACCGCCGCGACGTCCTGACGGGTCGAGGTGTGCCCGAGGGAGAAGCGCAGGGTGCCGCGGGCCAGCTGGGGGTCGGTGCCGGTCGCGAGGAGGACGTGGCTGGGCTGGGCGACGCCGGCGGTGCAGGCGGAGCCGGTCGAGCATTCGATGCCCTGCGCGTCCAGGAGCAGCAGCAGGGAGTCCCCCTCGCAGCCGGGGAAGCTGAAGTGGGCGTTGGCCGGGAGCCGGTCCTCGGGGTCGCCGCCGAGGACGGCGTCGGGGACGGCCGCCAGGACGGCGCCGATCAGCTCGTCGCGCAGCGCGCCGACCTCGGCGGCGAACCGCTCGCGCCGCTCGGCGGCGAGGACGGCCGCCACCGCGAAGGCGGCCACGGCCGGGACGTCGAGGGTCCCGGAGCGGACGTGCCGCTCCTGGCCGCCGCCGTGCAGGACGGGGACGGGGGTCTGGTCGCGGCCGAGGAGGAGAGCGCCGATGCCGTAGGGGCCGCCGATCTTGTGGCCGCTGACGGTCATCGCGGCGAGGCCGCTGTCGCCGAAGCGGACGTCGAGCTGTCCGACGGCCTGGACGGCGTCCGAGTGCAGCGGGACGCCGTGCTCGCGGGCGACGGCGGCCAGCTCGCGGACCGGCATGACGGTGCCGATCTCGTTGTTGGCCCACATGACGGTGGCCAGGGCGATGTCGTCGGGGTTGCGCTCTACGGCCTCCCGGAACACCTCGGGGCGGACGCGGCCGTGGGGGTCGACGGGGAGGTACTCGACGTCGGCGCCTTCGTGCTCGGCGAGCCAGTGCACGGCGTCGAGGACGGCGTGGTGCTCGACGGGGCTGGCGAGGATGCGGGTACGGGCCGGGTCGGCGTCGCGCCGGGCCCAGTAGAGGCCCTTGACGGCGAGGTTGTCGGCCTCGGTGCCGCCCGCGGTGAAGACCACCTCGCTGGGGCGGGCGCCGAGCGCTTCGGCGAGGGCCTCGCGGGCCTCCTCGACGGTACGGCGGGCGCGGCGGCCGGCGGCGTGCAGGGAGGAGGCGTTACCGGTGGCGGCGAACTGCGCGGTCATCGCCGCGACGGCTTCCGGCAGCATCGGCGTGGTCGAGGCGTGGTCGAGGTAGGCCATGATGTTGCGATTCTACGAGCCCCCCACCCCACCGGGCCCCGCCCGGGTAGGCTCACCCGGCCCCCCGGGCCGCACGGCGACCGGGCGGACGGCCCCCGGACGGGGCCCGGCGGGTTGGGTCTGGGACCACCGCCGGCCAGACCGGGCGGGCGCGGGCCGGACCTGGCGGGCGCGGCCGCGACCCGGCGGGTGCGGACCGTGCAGGCGCGGTCCCGACGCGGCGGACCGGACCGGGCGGGCGCGGTCCCGACCCGGCGGGCCGGACCGTGCAGGCGCGGGCCCGGGGAAACGGGCCGGACCGGGCGGGCGCTGTCCCGACCCGGCGGACCAGACCGGGCGGGCACGGTCCCAACCCGGCGGGCCGGACCAGGCGGGCACGGTCCCAACCCGGCGGACCAGACCAGGCGGGCACGGTCCCAACCCGGCGGACCAGACCAGGCGGGCACGGTCCCAACCCGGCGGACCAGACCGGGCGGGCACAGCCCCAACCCGGCGGGCCGGACCAAGCGGGCACGGTCCCGGCCCAGCGGACCAGACCGGGCGGGCGCGGTCCCGGCGCGGCGGGCGCAGCTCTGGCAGGCACGGTTCCGGCCCGGCTCGGCGGGCGCGGCCCGGGGAGGCGCGGGCGGGCCGGGCCCGGCCGGTGGGTCAGCGGGGGGCGCGGGCCAGTTGGCGGGACTGGGCTACCAGGCGGTCCGTCGAGTCCCAGACCTCCGCGTCCTCCTCCAGGAAGCCGCCCGCGAGGTTGCGGGTGACGATGCCGACGCGGAGGGGGCCCGGGGCCGGGCGGTGGCGGACATGGGTGGTGAGCTCCACCGTCGGGGTCCAGCCCAGCAGCCCGAGGTCGAAGGAGGTCGGGGGAAGGGCGTCCACCGCGAGCAGCAGGGACAGCGGGTCCGCGTCGCGGCCGTCGGCCAGCTCGAACCAGGCCCGCATCTCACCCTTGCCCGAGGGCGCCCCGACGGCCCAGCCCGCCGTCGCCGGGTCCAGCCGCAGCCGGAGCCGGTCCACGATGGCGCTGCTGCCCGGGATCGGGGCCGGCCCGGCCTCGGGGCCGAGGCACTCCTCGTAGGGCGGCATGACCGGCGGCCGGGCCACCGTGTGCACGCTGTCGGGGAGCGCGGAGAGGTCCCCGTACGAGGCCAGGACGCGGATGCGCTCGACCTCGGCGCCGTTCTCGTCGAACTGGAACAGCGACGCCTGGCCGGTGGAGAGGGTGCGCCCGCTCCTGACCACCTGGGTGCGGATCACGGCGGGGCCGGGCACGGAGGAGGTGAGGTAGTGGGCCGAGACGGAGAAGGGGTCCGGGTGCGGCAGGGCCGCCGACAGGGCCCGGCCGACCAGGGCCAGCAGATAGCCGCCGTTGACGGCGGTGATGATCGTCCAGCCGGCGGAGAGCTCCGCGTCGTACACCCCGGGCTCGCCCGCGCGGGGCGTGATGGTGGTGTCGCGGTCGAACTCGCTGTCGCCGATGGATGCCTTGGCCGCTGCGTGTGACATGGCATCGACGGTACACGCGGAAGCTACTAAGCGGTAGCTTTTCCGGGGCGAGAACTAGGGTTCTTCGGCCACCGAGGAGCGGCGGTTCCAGGCCAGCGGAGCCCGCCAGTGAAACTGCATCGCCAGGATGCGCAGGACGAAGGTGGTGACCGTCGCCAGGGCGCTGGTCAGCGGGTTCAGCAGGTCGAAGCTGATGAACAGGGCCACCATCGAGGCGCCGACCACGGCGGGGACGGCGTACATCTCGCGGTCGCGCAGGAGCGAGGGGACCTCGTTGGCGATGACGTCGCGCAGGACGCCGCCGCCGACGGCCGTCGCCACGCCCAGGGCGGCGGAGGAGGTCAGGCCGAGGCCGTACTCGTACGCCTTGGTGGTGCCCGACACGCAGAACAGGCCGAGTCCGGCGGCGTCGCAGACGTTGATGGCCCGGTTGATGCGCTGGACCTCGGGGTGCAGGAAGAAGACCAGCGCGGCGGCCAGCAGGGGCGTCACGAAGAAGCTGAGCTCGCTGAAGGCCGCGGGCGGGACGGCGCCGATGCACAGGTCGCGGAAGAGGCCGCCGCCGAGGGCGGTGACGAGGGCGAGCACGGCGATGCCGAAGACGTCGAAGTTCTTGCGGACGGCGAGGAGGGCGCCGGCCAGGGCGAAGACGAAGATGCCCGCGAGGTCCAGGGCGTGCTGGATGCCGGGCGGGAAGAGATCGTGGAGCACGTCTCATTGTCGCCCGGGCGGCAGGCCCCGCCGACCGCCCGCGGGCGGTCGGCGGGGCCCCGGGCTCACACGCCGGCGGGGCTGGACTCGGCCGGGGCCTGGTCCGGGGCGTTCTCCGGGTGGTGGCAGGCGACCTGGTGGCCCGTCTTGAGGGCGACCAGCGGCGGGTCCTGCGTCTTGCAGACCTCCGTGGCCTTCCAGCAGCGGGTGTGGAAACGGCAGCCGGACGGCGGGGAGATCGGCGAGGGGACGTCGCCCTTGAGCAGGATGCGCCCGCTCTTGACCCCGCGCCGCCTGGGGTCCGGGACGGGGACGGCGGACAGCAGGGCGGTGGTGTACGGGTGCATCGGGGACTCGTACAGGGACTTGCGGTCGGCCAGCTCCACGATCTTGCCCAGGTACATCACCGCGATGCGGTCCGAGACGTGACGGATGACCGACAGGTCGTGCGCGATGATCACGTACGTGAGGCCGAGCTCCTGCTGGAGGTCGTCCAGCAGGTTGACCACCTGGGCCTGGATCGACACGTCCAGGGCCGAGACCGGCTCGTCCGCGACGACGAGCTTGGGGTTGAGGGCCAGGGCGCGGGCGATGCCGATGCGCTGGCGCTGGCCGCCCGAGAACTCGTGCGGGTAGCGGTTGTAGTGCTCCGGGTTGAGCCCGACCACGGACAGCAGGCGCTGGACCTCCGCCTTGACCCCGCCCTCCGGGGTGACGCCCTGGAGCCGGAAGGGGGCCGAGACGATCCCGCCGACCGTGTGGCGCGGGTTCAGGGAGCCGTACGGGTCTTGGAAGATCATCTGGATGTCGCGGCGGAGCGGGCGCATCTGCTGGACGCCCAGGTGCGTGATGTCCTGGCCCTCGAACTCGATGCGGCCGCCGGACGGCTCCAGCAGGCGGGTGATGAGGCGGCCCATCGTCGACTTGCCGCAGCCGGACTCGCCGACGACGCCGAGGGTCTCACCGCGCCGGACCTCGAAGTCGATGCCGTCGACGGCCTTGACGGCCCCGGTCTGCCGGCGCAGCAGCCCCTTGTTGATGGGGAAGTGCTTGACCAGCCCGGTCACCTTCAGGAGCGTCTGCGCCCCGTCCTGCGCGCTCGCGGAGTCCTTCGCGTTCACGGAGTCCTTCGCGCTCGCGGATTCCTTCGCGGAGCCCGTGGCGGCGTCCTTGTTCATGTCGGTCACAGCTTCGGCGCAATCTCTTCGGTCCAGATCCGGGTCCGCTCCTCCTGCGACATGTGGCAGGCGGACCAGTGCCCGCCGCCGTCCTCGGTCAGCTCGGGCCGCTGGGTGCGGGTGATGCCGCCCTTGGGCACGTCGGCGTAGGGGCACCGGGGGTTGAAGGCGCAGCCGCTCGGGATGTTGATGAGGCTGGGCGGCGAGCCCTTGACCGGGATGAGCCGGTCGGTCTGGTCGCGGTCGATGCGCGGCATGGAGCCGAGCAGGCCCCAGGTGTAGGGGTGCCGGGGCTCGTAGAAGACCTTCTCGGCGGAGCCCCGCTCCACGCAGCGGCCGCCGTACATCACGAGGAGGTCGTCGGCCATCTCGGCGACCACACCGAGATCGTGCGTGATCATGATGACCGCGGAGCCGAACTCCTTCTGCAGGTCGCGGATCAGGTCGAGGATCTGCGCCTGGACGGTGACGTCCAGGGCGGTGGTCGGCTCGTCAGCGATGAGCAGTTCGGGGTTGTTGACCAGGGCCATCGCGATCATCGCGCGCTGGCGCATACCGCCGGAGAACTCGTGGGGGTAGGCGTCCACGCGCTGGTGGGGCTCGGGGATGCCGACCCGGTCGAGCATCTCCACGGCCCGGGTGCGGGCCGTCTTCTTGTCGACGTCGTGGTGGGTCCGGTACGCCTCGATGATCTGCTTGCCCACCGAGTAGTACGGGTGCATCGCGGACAGCGGGTCCTGGAAGACCATCGCCATCTTGCGGCCGCGCAGCCGCCGGACGTGGTCGGCGTCGGCGCTGACGAGCTCCTCGCCGTCCAGGACGACCTCGCCCGAGATGTGCGGGCGGCTGCGGGCGTTGCCCGTGCGGTGCAGGCCCATGATGGCCAGCGAGGTAACGGACTTGCCGGAGCCGGACTCGCCCACGATGCCGAGGGTCTTGCCGCGTTCGAGGTCGAAGGAGAGGCCGTCGACGGACTTCACGAGCCCGTCGTCGGTGGGGAAGTGCACCTTCAGGTCGCGCACGGACAGGAAGGGGGCCCCGTCGCGCGGGCCCGCCTGCTCGGGCACGAAGGCGGGCGCGCCGTTGTTCTGGTTCTCGGTCACGTCAGCCTCACGCGCGGGTCGATGACGGCGTACAGCAGGTCCACGATCAGGTTGGCCAGTACCACGAAGAGCGCGGCCAGCAGGGTGACGCCCATGATCACGGGCAGGTCGCCCTGGCTGATGGCGGCCACGGCCGCCGTCCCCAGGCCCTGGAAGTTGAACGTGGTCTCGGTGAGCACCGCGCCGCCGAGGAGGCCGCCGAGGTCCAGGCCGAACATGGTGACGACCGGGGTGAGCGTGGAGCGCAGGGCGTGCTTGCGGATGACCACGCCCTCCTTGAGGCCCTTGGCGCGGGCGGTGCGGATGTAGTCCTCGCCGAGGACTTCGAGCATGGTGGCCCGGGTGATACGGGCGTAGGTCGCGGCGAAGAGGAAGGCGAGGGTGACCCAGGGCAGGATCAGGCTGTTAAGCCAGGCCAGCGGATCCTCGGTCAGGGGGCGGTAGTTGGAGACCTTCAGCCAGCCGAGGCTGTAGACGAAGATCGCGGGGGCGACCATGCCGGTGAAGAAGATCGGCAGGGAGACGCCGGCCAGCGCGCCGACCATCACCGTGCGGTCGATGGCGGTCCTGCGTTTGAGTGCCGAGATGACGCCGGTGGCCACGCCCGCGATCACCCAGATGACCGCCGCGCCGAGGGCGAGCGAGAGGGTGACCGGGATGCGGTCCATCATCGTGTCCCAGACGGGCGCCTCGGTCTTGAAGGAGTAGCCGAAGCACGGGGCCGCGCAGTGCGTGACGCCCGTGCCGCCGTCGTAGTCGCGGCCGGCGAAGATTCCCTTGACGAAGAGCAGGTACTGCTCGGAGATCGGCTTGTCGAAGCCCATCTTCACGCGGATGCCCGCCAGGGCGGTCTCGTTGGTCTCGCGTCCGGCGTACATGAGCGCGGGATCGCTGCCGGTCAGCTTCGGGACCGCGAAGAAGATGCCGAAGGTGACCACGGAGACCACCAGCAGCGTGGCGGCGACGTTGAACAGCCGCCGTATGAGGTAGACGAGCACTGCAGTCGGCCGCCCGGCGCGGGTGGCCGCCGCCCCTCGTGGGGACGGCGGCCACCGCCTGCGGCCTTCACCTGCCCTTCGGACTAGCGCATGTGCGGTGAAAGGGTTACTGCTTGATGCCCACGGTGGCGAGGTCGATCTTGCCGAAGGACTCGTTGAAGTAGACGTTCGTCAGGCGCGGGTTGTGGTAGACGAGCGCCTTGTCGAAGTTGATCGGCAGGTAGAGCGCCTTCTCCATGACCTTCTGGTTGATCTGGGTGTAGAAGGGCGCGGCCTCTTCCGGAGTCTTGGTGGCGGCCGTCTTGAAGAGGCCGTTGATCTCCGGGTCGTTGATCATCGAGTAGTTGTTGTTGCCGTTCGGCAGGATGAACGAGCCGTCGACCAGCGGCTGGAGGAAGCCCGAGCCGGAGTTGTAGTCGGCGCCCCAGCCCATCACGATGATGCCGTAGTTCTTCTTCTTCACGTTCTCGGGCGAACCGATCACGGAGGAGTTGAGCTTGCCGTCGTACTGGTCGATCGTCGCCTTGATGCCGACCTTGGCGAGGGACGCCTGGAGGGACTCGGCGGTCTTCACCTCGGGCGCCTTGTTGTTGCGCACCGCGATGGTGGTCTCGAACCCGTCCGGCTTACCGCACGCCTTGAGGGCCTCCTTGGCCTTGGCCTCCTGCGGCTTGCCCTTCGTCAGGTTGAAGGGGTCGTAGTTCTTGTCCGAGCCGGGGACACCGGGCGGCAGCATGTTCGCGCCGAGGTCACCGCTGGTCGGGCCGCCGCGGGCGGTCTGCAGGGACTTCGGGTCGGCCGCGTAGATGACGGCCTTGCGGCACTCGATGTTGTCGAACGGCGCGACCGTGGTCGGGAAGACGAAGTAGCGGATGTAGCCCGTGAACGGGTTGTCCGCGTTCTTCTTGAGGTTCGCGTCCTTGAGGATCTTGTTCTTCGCGGCCTGCTGCACACCGGTGCCGTCGATCGCGAGGTCGATGTCACCGGAGAGCAGGCGCTGGTCCATGTCGTCCGGGTTGGTGGTCACCGTGAAGGAGACCTTGTCCGGCAGGCCCTTGCGGATCGGGTCCGTCTTCGGGTCCCAGTTCTCGTTGCGGACGAAGGTCGCGCCCTTGCCGGCGGTGAAGCTCTCCACCTTGTACGGGCCGGTCGAGAGCGGCTTGTTGGTGTAGGTGGCGCCCGTGTCCTTGGCCGCCGGGACGGGCGAGGAGGTCGGCATGGCCAGCAGGTAGCTGAAGTCGGCGTTGGCGCTCGCCAGGTTGAAGACGATCGTCTTGTCGTCCGGCGTCTGGACGGACTTCAGACCCATCTTGTCCGGGTCGGTGTCCTTGTACGGGCCGGGGTACTTCTGACCCTGGTCGAGGAGGTCGATCAGGTAGGTCGGGCCGCCCGACAGCACGTCCTGCGCGAAGACGCGCTCGATGCCGTACTTGACGTCCTTCGAGGTGATCGGCGTGCCGTCCTCGAACTTCACCCCGTCCTTGAGCTTCAGGGTGTAGGTCTTGCCGTCGTTGGTCACGACCGGCAGGGCCTCGGCGAGGTCGGGGACCGCCTTGGTGCCGTCCTTGCCGGGCTTCGCGTCGTAGGCGAGCAGGCTGCGGACGTACAGGCGCTGGAGGTCCCAGACGAAGCCGTAGTAGGCGCGCTGCGGGTCGAGGTAGTCGACGTCCTGGGGGGACCAGAGCTTGAGCTCGCCGCCCTTGGCGTCGGAGGCGTTGATCACGCCTTCGGCGGCGCCGCTGTAGCCCTTGGCGCTCTCGGCGTCACCGCTCTTGCCGTCGTTCGACGTGTCGCTGCCGCCCCCACACGCGGCGGTCAGCGACAGGGCGGCGATCACGGCGGTGATCGCGAGAGCCTGCTTTCTGCGGATCACGGTTGTCCAACCTCCATAGGTGGATGAATCGAAGAAGCGGTTCAGCTGCCCTTGGGGTCGAGTGCGTCACGCAGCCCGTCCCCGAAGAGGTTGAACGCCAGGACGGTGATGAAGATCGTCATACCGGGGACCACCATGTACATGGGGTCGTCCTGGTAGATGGGGACGGCGTCGGAGAGCATCTTTCCCCAGGACGAGGTGGGGGGCTTGACGCCGGCGCCCAGGAAGCTGAGGGCCGCTTCCGTCAGAATGTTGGTCGGGATGATCAGCGTGGTGTAGACGAGGATCGGCGCCACCAGGTTGGGCATCAGTTCCTTGACGAGGATGTAGCCGCGGCCGGCCCCGAGGCTGCGCGCCGCCTCGACGTACTCGCGTTCCCGCAGGGAGATGGTCTGGCCGCGGACGATGCGTCCGATGTACGGCCAGCCGAAGAAGCCGATGACCAGGATGAGCACGCCCATCCGTACGCCCGAACCCTCGAACCCCCAGACGGAGTTGGGGACGACGGAGACCAGGGCGATGGTGAACAGCAGCTGCGGGAAGGCCAGCAGCAGGTCCATGACGCGGCTGATGAGGCCGTCGACCCAGCCGCCGATGAATCCGGCGAGGGCCCCGAGGAAGCTGCCGAGGACCACCGAGACGAAGGCGGCCAGGAAGGCGACGATCAGGGAGATGCGGGCGCCGTAGACGATCCGGCTGAAGACGTCGCGGCCGTTGGTCGGCTCGACGCCCAGCAGGAAGTCGGAGCTCACGCCGCCGAAGGAGCCGAGCGGTGTGCCCAGATCGGGGTCGATCAGGTCCTCGTGGAACTCGTTGGGGTCATGGCCCAGCAGGTTCACGATCAGCGGCGCGAAGATCGCCACCAGGATCAGGAAGATCACGACCACACCGCCGGTCAGCGCGACCTTGTCGCGCTTCAGCCGCATCCAGGCGATGCGTCCGGGAGAGCGGCCTTCGATGGCCTTGGCAGGGACGTCGGCTACGGACACGGGTGCGGGAGTCTCCGCGCTCATGTCGTGCAGTGGTGCCGTCATCGTGGTGGGGACCCCTCTCGGCCGACGGGTGGTCGGCCCATGCCCGCCGCTGTGGCGGCGTTGGTGCGGAGTGGCGCTCGGTGTGCTCGGACCCCGGCGGAACGCCGGGTGAGGTGCCGGAAGTGCAGGGTGGAGCGGGGGAATTGCGAAGACTTCCGAACCGGGTCCTGGAGGACTGACCGGCTCTTGGGTGGGGAGTCTTCATCGGGCGCTCGACCAGCCGCCAGACCCGCAGATGAAAGGATGCGCAACCGTGATCTGAGGCGTGGGTTCCCGTTATCCGGACTGTGCTCGCGGCTCAGCGGAGCAACACCGCCCGTTCGGTACGCAAACGGACATGGGGCCCAACTCTGCGGAGTTTCCCGCAGATTGGACGCCCATGGGGGGTGAAATCCGGGCAAGACGAAGGCCGCCGGGAGCAGGTGCTCCCGACGGCCCGAGGTCACCGCGGACGGCCCGTCTCACGGTGCGGACGTACCTGAAATGTCCCTGTAACAGACGGGTACGGGGCCCGGCGGCGGCCTCAGTAGGCGGCCGCCTGCCCCTCACGGTCGTAGAAGGGCCGGGTCTGCGCGCGCAGCCACATGGCCACGGGGTCGTGCTCGTCCGCCAGCGCCACCGTGCACACCGGAACGCCCTCGGGCACCGCGCCGACCGACTGGCGCATCATCTCCCGTACGGATTCCAGGGCGGGCGCCGAGGCGTCGTACAGGTCGAGCCCGACGGCGAGGTACGCCGACCCCAGCGCGGGCTGCACCCAGGCGCGGCGCAGCGAGCGGACGGCGGGGGTGCGGTGGGCGTGCTGGGTCAGCAGCCCGTAGAACTGCGGGAGCTCCAGCGCGGGCTCGGACAGCCGCAGCGGGCCGGCCGGCATCCGCTCCAGGCCGGTCGCGACCCGGCGCAGGTCCGCCCAGGGGATGCCGAGGCCGCCGCCCTGGGCGTGCGGGTTGATCCACAGGCCCCAGCGGTCGGGGTAGAGGGCGCGGGCGATGTCCCGACCGGTGACCACCTCGTACCCGCGGTTCCAGCCGCTGGCGGCCAGCTCCTGCGGGGAGGTCACGCAGGGGGCGTAGCCGAGGCCCTCGACCTCCATGCCGCCGTACTGGGCGTCGGCAGAGCCCGGCTGCCCCTGCCAGAGCAGCATCCACAGCCGGCCCTCGGTGAGGGCGTGCAGGAATGACTCGTAGCTCTCATAGCGCCCGGGAGTCACCTGGCGCAGCATGTGCTCGACCTGCCCGGCCGCGGCCGTGCCTGACGCACTCACCCGGTACCCCTCTTCGTCTTCGTCCGCCCGTCGTCTCCACGTCCGGAACAGCTTAAGCGGCGCTACGGCAGGTAGAAGGGGCGCACGCGCTCTCGAATCCAGTCCGTGACCGGGTCCTCCGCGGCCTCCAGCAGGATCAACTGCACCGGCCAGGGCGCCGGTACGCGGGCCAGCGCGCGGCCGAGCGCCTCCAGCGGGGCGGCCCGGGAGACGGGGTCCCATCCCGCCAGCTGGACACCGATGTAGAGCTCGGGGGCCTTGCCCTCGACGCTGGCCAGGCAGCGGTGGGCGGCGCGGACCACCCCGGTGGCACGGAACTCCTCGGCGGCGGCGGCGAGGAGGTCGACGGGGTCGTCCTGCCAGTCGGGCTCGAACAGCCGGACCCGGGCGCCGGTGGCGGGGCCGTCGAGCTCGCTGCGCCCGGCGCGGCAGAGCTGGGCGACGGCGGCGGGGGGCAGCGGGACGCCGACGGCGCCCTCGGGGTTCACGGCGATGCCGAGCTGCGGGGGCAGGCCGCGGGCGAACTCGACGGCGGGGGCTACCGCGAAGTCCATGGCGGGGCCGGCGGCGAAGCGGAACTGGGCCTCCGAGCTGTAGACGGGGACGTACGCCTCGCCGCCGATCAGCATCGTGGGCAGGTCGAGGGAGGCACTGTCGGGGCCGCCGCCCTGCGGGAGCGGGACCCAGACGTGGCTGCGGCCGAGGACCTCCAGGATGCGGGGGCCGGCGTCCGGCTGCCCCAGGGCCGCCCCGAGCACCTGCTCCAACTCGTTCGCCGGCCAGCCGTTGCCCTGCATGTACCCCTGCCCTCCGTGTGGGTCCCGCCGATGTCGCCCCGAGGCTATCTCTCCCGGGGCTGCGCCCGGACCCCGCGCCTCCCTCGCCGGCGGGGCCGGTTCAGGTGAAGGTGATGTCCGTCAGGGCCGCCGCCGTGGGGCGGTCCAGGAGGGTGGTGGTGGCGCAGCCCCGGGGGGAGCGGCCCGAGGCGGCGGCGGCCAGGAGGCGGCCCACCGCCGCGCGGTGGCGGGCGAAGGCGTACGAGGAGACGCCGCGGCCGCGGGCGGCCTGGCCCGCGAGGGCCTCCTCCGGGGAGGCGTCCAGCAGGAGCAGGTGCAGGCGCCGGCCCCGGCGTCGGGCGGTGGCCGCCAGGAGGGCCCGGACCCACCGCTGGGTGCCGCAGTCGTGGACGACCAGAGAGGCTCCGGAGCGCAGCTCGCGCCAGAGCGTCCAGTAGTGGGCGGCGCGGACCAGCGGCCGGTACGCCCCGTACGGCAGCGCCTTCGGCATCCGGCGCTCCCAGCGCTCGCGGACGTCCTGGGAATCGATGCCGCCGCCCGGCGCCGCCCGCTTGATCAGGGTGCTCTTGCCGCCGCCCGGCAGCCCGGACACCACCACGATGTCCCCGGCCGGGAAGCTCAGCCGCCGCGGGCCCCGGGCGGGGCATCCGCGCAGGTCGCGGACGGTCCCGGCGGCCCGGGCGGCGAAGGGCCGGGCCCTCGCAGCCTCCACCGCTCCGGCACTGGTCACCACTCCGGATCTCCGCACCGTGATCGTCTCCCCCCGAGTCGGGCCGCGAGGGCCCCCTGCCCGCTGAATGTAAAGAGACGGTAATCCGGGCGTGGCGGTTCCGGGCGGGCCGTCCGGCCCCTGGGACCCTGCCGGGCCGCGCGGGGCCGTGCGGGACCGCCGGGGGCCGCACGCGTTCTTCCGGGCCCCCCTGCCCGCTTCCGCCCGTCCCGTGCAATGATGTGCGCCAACTGGACACCAACTGCATACCGGCCGCTTGAATCCGCGCGGGAGAGTCCCGGCAGGCCGTGAGGCCGTGCCCGGGCGCCGAAGGAGCAAGTTCCTCCCTTGAATCTCTCAGGCCCCGTACCGCGTGGATGAGGCAGATCTGAAAAGCGGGCTGTCCGACAGCTCCACCCAAGGTGCAAGCCGGCGTTCCCCTGGGGAACTCCTGGCGAACCTCTCAGGTTCCGATGACAGATGGGGAGGATCGTCCTCGTCATGTCATGCCCTGGGACCCGGGAGCCACACCCATGAGCACTGCCCCCCGCCTGACCGCGCTCGACGCGCTGCACCGTTCGCTCGGTGCGACCATGACCGACTTCGCGGGCTGGGACATGCCGCTGCGCTACGCCAGTGAGCGCGACGAGCACAACGCCGTCCGGACCAAGGCCGGCCTGTTCGACCTCTCCCACATGGGCGAGATCACCGTCCACGGCCCCGAGGCCGTCAAGGCCCTCGACTACGCCCTCGTCGGCAACATCTCCACCGTCGGCGTCGGCCGCGCCCGCTACACGCACATCTGCCAGGAGGACGGCGGCATCCTGGACGACCTGATCGTCTACCGCCTCGGCGAGACCGAGTACATGGTCGTCGCCAACGCCTCCAACGCCCAGGTGGTGCTCGACGCGCTCACCGAGCGCGCCGCCGGCTTCGACGCCGAGGTCCGCGACGACCGCGACGCGTACGCGCTGATCGCCGTGCAGGGCCCCGAGTCCCCCGGCATCCTCGCCTCGCTGACCGACGCCGACCTGGACGGCCTGAAGTACTACGCCGGCCTGCCGGGCACCGTCGCGGGCGTGCCCGCGCTGATCGCCCGGACCGGCTACACCGGCGAGGACGGCTTCGAGCTGTTCATCGCCCCCGAGCACGCCGTGGAGCTGTGGCAGGCGCTGACGAAGGCGGGCGAGGGCGTCGGCCTGGTCCCGGCCGGCCTGTCCTGCCGCGACACCCTGCGCCTGGAAGCGGGCATGCCGCTGTACGGGCACGAGCTGACCACCTCCCTCACGCCCTTCGACGCCGGGCTGGGCCGGGTCGTGAAGTTCGAGAAGGAGGGCGACTTCGTGGGCCGCGCCGCCCTGGAGGCCGCCGCCGAGCGCGCCGCCTCGCAGGCCCCGCGCAAGCTGGTCGGCCTGGTCGCCGAGGGCCGCCGGGTCCCGCGCGCCGGCTTCCCCGTGGTCGCCGGCGGCCAGGTCGTCGGCGAGGTCACCTCCGGCGCCCCGTCGCCGACGCTGGGCAAGCCGATCGCGATGGCGTACGTCGACGCGGAGTACGCCGCGCCCGGGACCTCCGGCGTCGGCGTGGACATTCGCGGTACGCATGAGCCGTACGAGGTCGTGGCCCTGCCGTTCTACAAGCGGCAGAAGTGACCCCCGGGTCCCCAGGACCCCGCCGGCCCGCCGCCGGCACGCAAGACCACCGTTCGTATCCACCTCCCCGCATCCAGGAGAATCAGGTCATGAGCAACCCCCAGCAGCTGCGCTACACCAAGGAACACGAGTGGCTGTCGGACGTCGTCGACGGCGTCGCGACGGTTGGCATCACGGAGTTCGCGGCCACCGCGCTCGGTGACGTCGTCTACGCCCAGCTCCCCGCGGTCGGCGACACCGTCACCGAGGGCGAGACCTGTGGCGAGCTGGAGTCGACCAAGTCGGTCAGCGACCTGTACTCCCCGGTCTCCGGTGAGATCGTCGAGTTCAACCAGGACGTCGTCGACGACCCGGCGCTGGTGAACTCCGCCCCCTTCGAGGGCGGCTGGCTGTTCAAGGTGAAGCTCTCGGAGGAGCCCAAGGACGCGCTCTCCTACGACGAGTACACCGCCCTCACCGCCGGTAACTGACACCCCAGGGGATCCTGATGTCCGTTCTGAACACCCCGCTCCACGAGCTCGACCCCGACGTCGCCGCCGCCGTCGACGCCGAGCTGGTGCGCCAGCAGTCCACCCTGGAAATGATCGCGTCGGAGAACTTCGCTCCGGTCGCCGTCATGGAGGCCCAGGGCTCGGTCCTGACCAACAAGTACGCCGAGGGCTACCCGGGCCGCCGCTACTACGGCGGCTGCGAGCACGTCGACGTGGTCGAGCAGATCGCCATCGACCGCATCAAGGCGCTGTTCGGCGCCGAGGCCGCGAACGTCCAGCCGCACTCCGGTGCGCAGGCCAACGCCGCCGCGATGTTCGCGCTGCTGAAGCCGGGCGACACGATCATGGGCCTGAACCTGGCCCACGGCGGTCACCTGACCCACGGCATGAAGATCAACTTCTCCGGCAAGCTCTACAACGTGGTCCCGTACCACGTCGACGAGTCCGGCCAGGTGGACATGGCCGAGGTCGAGCGCCTCGCCAAGGAGTCCAAGCCGCAGCTGATCGTCGCCGGCTGGTCCGCCTACCCGCGCCAGCTGGACTTCGCCGCCTTCCGCCGGATCGCGGACGAGGTCGGCGCGTACCTGATGGTCGACATGGCCCACTTCGCGGGCCTGGTCGCCGCGGGCCTGCACCCCAACCCGGTGCCGCACGCCCACGTCGTCACCACCACCACGCACAAGACCCTCGGCGGTCCGCGCGGCGGTGTCATCCTGTCGACGCAGGAGCTGGCCAAGAAGATCAACTCCGCGGTCTTCCCGGGCCAGCAGGGCGGTCCGCTGGAGCACGTGATCGCGGCCAAGGCCGTCTCCTTCAAGGTCGCGGCCTCGCCCGAGTTCAAGGAGCGCCAGGAGCGCACCCTGGAGGGCGCGAAGATCATCGCCGAGCGCCTGGTCCAGCCGGACGTCACCGAGGTGGGCGTCTCCGTCCTCTCCGGCGGCACCGACGTGCACCTGGTCCTGGTCGACCTGCGCAACTCCGAGCTGGACGGCCAGCAGGCCGAGGACCGGCTCCACGAGATCGGCATCACGGTCAACCGGAACGCCATCCCGAACGACCCGCGCCCGCCGATGGTCACCTCGGGTCTGCGCATCGGTACGCCGGCCCTGGCCACCCGTGGCTTCGGTGCCGAGGACTTCCGCGAGGTCGCCGAGATCATCGCGCAGGCCCTGAAGCCGGCGTTCGACGCGGACGACCTCAAGGCGCGCGTCTCCGCGCTCGCCGCGAAGTTCCCGCTGTACCCGTCGCTCTAGTCACGGCCAGGAGGGGTCCGGCCTTGTTCCGCACAGGGCCGGGCCCCTTCCTGTCTTCTTCCCCGGCCCCCTCCCCCGCCGGGGCCACCGGAACGCGAGCTGACTCACGTCCGGCGGACCCCTTCCCGAGCCGAAACGTTCATCTCCACGCGTTACGCTCGACTGCCGGACAAAATCCGCAGATCACCCCCGCACCACCCCGCTCCACCACACCCCTGCCCCTCTCCACCCCACGAGCCGACAAGGGAGTCCGCCAGTGGCCATCTCCGTCTTCGATCTCTTCTCCATCGGTATCGGCCCCTCCTCCTCCCACACGGTCGGCCCGATGCGCGCGGCGCGCATGTTCGTGTCGCGGCTGAAGAAGGACGGCGTCCTCGCCCAGACCGCGTCCGTGCGGGCGGAGCTCTTCGGCTCCCTCGGCGCCACCGGCCACGGCCACGGCACCCCCAAGGCGGTCCTGCTCGGCCTGGAGGGTCACTCCCCGCGCACGGTCGACGTGGAGAGCGCCGACGACGAGGTCGAGCGCATCCGCAGGACCGGCAAGCTCCGGCTGCTCGGCACGGAGATAGGGAACGGCCACGAGATCGACTTCGACGAGCCGAACCAGCTGATCCTGCACCGCCGCCGCTCGCTGCCCTACCACGCGAACGGGATGACCCTCTTCGCCTACGACGCCTCCGGCACCCCGCTGCTGGAGAAGACCTACTACTCGGTCGGCGGCGGCTTCGTCGTGGACGAGGACGCGGTCGGCGAGGACCGGATCAAGCTCGACGACACCGTGCTGAAGTACCCCTTCCGCTCGGGTGACGAGATGCTCCGCCTCGCGAACGAGACCGGCCTGTCGATCTCCTCCCTGATGATGGAGAACGAGAAGGCGTGGCGCACCGAGGACGAGATCCGCGAGGGCCTGCTGGAGATCTGGCGGGTCATGCAGTCCTGCGTCTCGCGCGGCATGTCCCGCGAGGGCATCCTCCCGGGCGGGCTGCGCGTCAAGCGCCGGGCCGCCTCCACGGCGCGCCAGCTGCGCACCGAGGGCGATCCGATGATGCACCGCAGCGAGTGGACGACGATCTACGCGATGGCGGTCAACGAGGAGAACGCGGCGGGCGGCCGCGTGGTGACCGCGCCGACCAACGGCGCCGCGGGCGTCCTGCCGGCCGTCCTGCACTACTACATGAACTTCGTGCCGGGCGCGGACGAGGACGGTGTGGTCCGCTTCCTGCTGGCCGCGGGCGCGATCGGCATGCTCTTCAAGGAGAACGCCTCCATCTCGGGCGCCGAGGTCGGCTGCCAGGGCGAGGTCGGCTCCGCCTGCTCCATGGCGGCGGGCGCGCTGGCCGAGGTGCTGGGCGGCTCCCCGGAGCAGGTGGAGAACGCGGCCGAGATCGGTATGGAGCACAACCTGGGCCTGACCTGCGACCCGGTCGGCGGCCTGGTGCAGATCCCGTGCATCGAGCGCAACGGCATGGCGGCGGTCAAGGCGGTCACGGCGGCGCGCATGGCGATGCGCGGCGACGGCAGCCACAAGGTCTCCCTCGACAAGGTCATCAAGACCATGAAGGAGACCGGGGCGGACATGAAGGTCAAGTACAAGGAGACCGCCCGCGGCGGTCTCGCGGTCAACGTCATCGAGTGCTGACCCGCACGGGGTGAGGTGAGCCGACGAGGGGCCCGGCGCGGGTGCGCCGGGCCCCTCGCGCGCTGCCGGCCAAGAGGGGTCTCCCGGCCCCCGGGGGTCGGGACCTTCGGCCCCCGGGGGCGGGCGGCGGGTGCACTAGCGTGCTGCGGGGGGCGCTTTCACCCCGCGAGGAGAGGCAGCCGCATGGCCATCACCGAACACCGAGTCCTGCCGCTGCGGCTGGAGGCCGCACCGCTGCCCGTCCCCCTGGAGGGCGTCTTCGTCTACCGCACCGACCGGCCCTACGAGGTCGCCGTGGAGTTCCGGGGCGCCGGGGTGCGGATCGCCCGCTGGGTGTTCTCGCGGGAGCTCCTGATCGACGGGCAGACCTGCGTCACCGGTGAGGGGGACATACAGGTGTGGCCGCGCTGGACGGGCACCGAGCCGCGCGTCCTGCTGGCCCTCAGCAACGGCGCCCACGGCTGCGTGGTCTCGCTGCGGTCCAAGGACCTGCGCGAACTGTGCCGGAGGATGACGGAGCTGGTCCCGCGCGGGCAGGAGCAGCGCCACTACGACCTGGACGCCGAGCTGAGCGCGCTGCTGACCTTCTGAGACCCGCCGGGCCGGGGCGTGCAACCGCAGGGGCCCCTGGCGTGTCCTACCGGATGACAGCCAGTCCCCGTCTCACAGGATCGGGGGGACGCCCTCATGCGTCACCAGCCGCACCGCCGCCGGATCACGGCCCTGGCCACAGGAGCCGTGCTGACCGCCGCCCTCGCGCTCGCCGCCCCGGCCTCGGCCGCCGCGCCGGCCGCCGTCCGCTCCACCACCCCGCTCGTCGTCAACGCCCGCTACGGCGGTCACTGCGCGTACGACCGGTTCGTCGTCGACCTCCAGGGCTCCGTGCCCCCCTACACCGTCACTCCCGTCTCCGAGCTGGTCTACGACGGGTCCGGCAAGCCGGTCCCGCTGCCCGGCCGGTACTTCCTGGAGATCCGCCTGCACCCCGCCGCCGGTCACGACGACACGGGCACCAACGTCTACCAGGGCCCCAAGCTCCAGCAGACCGGTCTCAGCAAGCTCAAGGGCATCGCACTGACCGGTGACTTCGAGGGGTACGTGACCTTCGGGGCCTCCTTCGACACCCCGCCCACCTGGACCGCCTCCGTCCTGCACGCGCCCGAGCGGCTCGTGGTGGACTTCCCGCATCCGGCCACCTGCTGACGCGTCCCGGTCAGCGGTGTTCGGGGTTCGGGAAGTCGAAACGGCAGCCGGCGTCCCACGCCGAGCGCTGGTTGCCGTGGGCGGGGAAGCCCCCGGCGCGCTTGAGGAGCGCCGCGAGGTGCATCAGGTTCCAGGACATGAACGTGGTGTTGCGGTTGGTGAAGTCGTTCTCGGGGCCGCCGGAGCCCGGGTCCAGGTACGAGGGGCCCGGCCCGGCCTCGCCGATCCAGCCGGCGTCGGCCTGCGGCGGTACGGCGTAGCCCAGGTGCTGGAGGCTGTAGAGGATGTTCATGGCGCAGTGCTTGACGCCGTCCTCGTTGCCGGTGATCAGCGCCCCGCCGACCCGGCCGTAGTAGGCGTACTGGCCCTTGTCGTTCAGCAGTGACGAGCAGGCGTAGAGCCGCTCGATGACCCGCTTCATGACCGAGCTGTTGTCGCCGAGCCAGATCGGTCCGCACAGGACGAGGATGTCGGCGTCCATGATCTGGCTGTAGAGGACCGGCCACTGGTCGGTGTCCCAGCCGTGGTCGGTCATGTCGGGCCAGACCCCGGTGGCGATGTCGTGGTCGACGGCACGGATGAGCGAGGTCCGGACGCCGGCCGACTCCATGACGGCGCGGCTCCGGGAGATCAGGCCCTCGGTGTTGCTGGTCTCGGGCGAGCGCTTCAGGGTGCAGTTGACGTAGACGGCGGACAGGTCGGAGTAGTCGTAGTCGGCCACGCCCCCACTCTGCGGGCCGGGTCCGCGCCCCGCCAGCGCTGGCACCCGTCCGGGCGGGCGAAGCGGAATCCATTCGTCCGAGGGGCCGGATCGGTCCGGGTTGATACCGGTCCGTGCGGGCGACTAGGGTCAGCTGGCCTTGGTGTTCGGGAAACCGGTGGGAAACCGGTGCGGCCCTCGCCACTGTGATCGGGAAGTCCAGCTCCACCCCTCGCGGGAGCCACTGGGACCGTACGGGAGACCGGACGGCCCCGGGAAGGCGGAGCCGGGGCGGCAGTACCCGTCAGCCAGGAGACCGGCCGGGGCGCGTACGTCCATCCACGAGGTGCTGGAGAGGTCTCCCAACTCATGCACATAGCCGAGGGGTTCCTGCCCCCGCTGCACGCGGCCGCCTGGGGCGCCGCGTCCGCCCCGTTCGTCGTCCACGGGGTACGCGCCCTGACCCGCGAGGTGAAGTCCCACCCGGAGAGCACGCTGCTCCTCGGGGCGTCCGGAGCCTTCACGTTCGTCCTGTCCGCCCTGAAGATCCCCTCGGTGACGGGCAGTTGCTCGCACCCCACCGGGACCGGGCTCGGCGCCATCCTCTTCCGGCCGCCCATCATGGCGGTGCTCGGCACGATCACCCTGCTGTTCCAGGCCCTGCTGCTGGCGCACGGCGGGCTCACCACCCTGGGCGCCAACGTCTTCTCCATGGCCATCGCCGGGCCCTGGGCCGGGTACGCGGTCTACAGGCTGCTGCGCAGCTCCGGCGCCCCCCTGATGGTCACCGTCTTCTTCGGGGCCTTCTTCGCCGACCTGGTCACCTACTGCGTCACCTCCGTCCAGCTGGCGCTGGCCTTCCCGGACCCGGCGAGCGGGTTCCTGGGCTCCCTGGAGAAGTTCGCGGGGATCTTCGCCCTCACCCAGATCCCCCTCGCCGTCAGCGAGGGGCTGCTGACGGTGCTCGTGATGCGGCTGCTGATGCAGTCGAGCACCTCCGACCTGGTGCGGCTCGGCGTCGCGAAGCTGACCGGGAAGCCCGCCGGGCAGGAGGCGGCCGCGCGATGACCAGGAACGCCAAGATCAACACCCTGCTGCTGCTCCTGGTGGCGGCCCTCGCGGTGCTTCCGCTCGCGCTCGGGCTCGGCGAGGGCAAGAAGGAGCCCTTCGCGGGCGCCGACGCCCAGGCCGAGTCGGCCATCACCGAACTGAAGCCGGACTACGAGCCCTGGTTCTCCCCCCTGTACGAGCCCCCGTCGGGCGAGATCGAGTCCGCGCTGTTCGCCCTCCAGGCGGCCCTGGGCGCGGGCGTGCTCGCGTACTACTTCGGGGTCCGCAAGGGCCGCCGCCAAGGCGCCGCGCAGGCCCGCGCCGAGGCGGAGGCCGCCACCGTCGAGCCCACGCGGGAGCCGTAGCCGGTGCTGCCCATCGACGTGGCGGCGCACTCCAGCCGCTGGCGGGGCCGCCATCCGCTGGAGAAGGCCCTGCTGGGGTTCGGACTGACCGTCACCGCGGTCTCCCTGCCGCCGTGGCCGGGCGGTCCGCTGGTGGCCGCGGCGACCCTGGCCGTGCTGCTGGGGCCCGCCGGGGTGTCCGGGCGGCAGCTGTGGCGGGCCTTCCGGGTGCCGCTGGGGTTCTGCGTCACCGGGGCGCTGCCGCTGCTGGTGTCGGTGGGCGGCCCCGACGGGCTCCTCGCCCCGGCCCCGGACGGGCCCCGGCACGCGATGGACCTGCTGCTGCGCACCTCGGCCGCCTCCCTCGGGGTGCTGCTGTTCGCCTTCACCACGCCCGTCTCGGACGTGCTGCCCCGGCTGGTACGGGCCGGGGTGCCGGCGCCGGTGGTGGACGTGGCCCTGGTCATGTACCGGATCGGCTTCCTGCTGCTGGACTCCCTGTCCCAGGTGCGACGGGCCCAGGCGGCCCGGCTGGGGCAGGCCGGGCGGGCGGCCGCGTGGCGGTCGGTGGCCGGGCTCGCGGCGACCTCGTTCGTCCGGGCCTTCGACCGCGCCGCCCGGCTCCAGGAGGGGCTGGCGGGGCGCGGTTACGACGGCGCGCTGCGAGTGCTGGTGCCTCCGGCGCGGCTGTCCCGGCGGTTCCTGGCGGCCGCCGCCGCCCTGCTGGCCGTCCTGGTCGCGGGGACCCTCGTACTGAAGGAGCTGGGGCTGTGACCCCGTTGGTGGAACTGGCCGGCGCGGGGTACGCGTACGAGGACGGCCCGGCGGTGCTGTTGGGCGTGGACTTCACGATCGCCGAGGGGCGGGCGCTGGTGCTGCTCGGCCGCAACGGCAGCGGCAAGACCACGCTGATGCGGCTGCTGAGCGGTGGCCTGCGGCCCGCCCCGGGCGTGCTGCGGCTGGAGGGCGCCGAGGTGTCCTACGACCGGCGGGGGCTGACCCGGCTGCGCACCACCGTCCAGCTGGTGGTGCAGGACCCCGACGACCAGCTCTTCGCGGCCTCCGTGGAGCAGGACGTCTCCTTCGGCCCGATGAACCTGGGCCTGCCGCTGGAGCAGGTCCGCGAGCGGGTGGACTCCGCGCTGGCCGCGCTGGACATCACCGCGCTGCGCGAGCGCCCGACGCACCTGCTGTCGTACGGGCAGCGCAAGCGGGCGGCGATCGCGGGCGCGGTGGCGATGGCCCCGCGGGTGCTGATCCTGGACGAGCCGACGGCCGGCCTCGACCCGGACGGGCAGGAGCGGCTGCTGGAGGTCCTGGCGGGGCTGCGGGCGGCGGGGACCACGGTCGTGATGGCCACCCATGACGTGGACCTGGCGGTCCGCTGGGCCGACGACGCGGCCGTGCTCACGCCGTCGGGGATCCGGGTGGGGCCCGCGGGGGATCTGCTGTCGGATCCGGAGCTGCTGGCGTCCGCCGGGCTGCGGGCTGCCTGGGCACCGGTGGTGGGGGCGTTCCTGCGGGCCAGGGGGATGCTGGCGGACGGTGCGGCGGGACCGCGCACGCCCGGGGAGCTGGCCGCGCTGGGCTGAGCGGGGCCGGGGGTGGTCGGGGCCGGGGGTGGTCGGGGCCGGGGGTGGGCGGGGTGTCCCGGGGTGCCCACCCGTCCCGCCCTGCGGGACGATCGCCCACACCTAGGATGGCCGCATGTCGCTGCCGCACGCCATCCTGACCGCCCTGCTGGAGAAGCCCTCGTCCGGGCTGGAGCTGACGCGGCGGTTCGACAAGTCGATCGGCTACTTCTGGTCCGCGACGCACCAGCAGATCTACCGGGAGCTGGGGCGGCTGGAGGAGGCCGGGCTGATCCGGGCGCTGCCCAGCGAGGTGCCCGTACGGGGGCAGAAGAAGCAGTACGAGGTGCTGCCCGCCGGCAGCGCGGAGCTGGCCCGCTGGGTGGACGAGCGGCAGGACCCCAAGCCGATGCGGGACGCGCTGCTGCTGCGGATCCGGGCGGCGGCCGTGGTGGGGCCGCAGGGGCTCGGGGCGGAGCTGCGGCGGCACCTGGAGCTGCACCGGGCGCAGCTGGCGGAGTACGAGGCCATCGAGGCGAGGGACTTCCCGCCGGAGCGCCGGGCGGACCCGGACCGGCTGCGCCGGCTGGTGCTGCACGGGGGGATCGCCCTGGAGGGGTTCTGGCTCGGCTGGCTGGAGGAGGCCCTGGCCGAGGTCGAGGAGATGACGCGCCCCGGCGCGGGAGGGGCCGGGGCGCCGCCCGGGGCCTGACGCGCCCCCGCCCCGGCGGCCGGGGCGGAGGCGGGCGCGGCGCCCGTTCGGCGGGGCCCTACTTGTTCAGGTCGGCCCAGAACTCGTCGAAGCTCAGCAGCTTGTCGCCGTTGAGGTCCTTGGCCGCGATGATGGCGTCGGCGACCGCCGGGGTGACGAACGCGTCCCCCATCGCCCGCATGGCCGCGCTGTACTCGTCGGCCGTGATGACGCCGTCGCCGTTCGCGTCGAACCGGTCGAACGTCTCGCGTGCCTTCTCGATGTCCGCCACTGGGGCCACCCCTTCCTGGTGCTTGTTGACCGGCTCAGGGTAGCCGCACCGGGGCCGGACGCCGCCCACGGGTCCCGGGAGCCGTGGGCGGGCTCCCGGGGACGCCGCCGCGCCCGGCCGTGCCTACCGGAAGATGCCGGTGTGGCCGAGGGAGTAGCGGCCGGGCTGCGGGTACACGGCCAGGCCGTGGGGGCCGCTGCCGACCGGGATCTTCGCCAGTTCCTTGCCGGTGGTGGTGTCGATGGCGTAGACCTCGGAGTTGTAGCGGCCGGACAGCCACAGCACCTTGCCGTCGGCCGAGACCCCGCCCATGTCGGGGCTGCCGCCCTCGGGCAGCTCCCACTTCTTGGTGAGCTTGTTCTTCTTGAAGTCGAAGACCGAGACGCTGCCCTCGCCGCGGTTGGAGACGTACATCTCGCGGGAGTCGCGGCTGACGTAGAGGCCGTGGCAGCCCTTGCCCGTGGGCAGCAGCTTGGGGGTGTCGAACTTGTCCCCGCTGAGCACCCACATGCCGTGGGCCATCATGTCGGCGACGTAGAAGGTCTTCCCGTCCGGCGAGACCTTCACGTCCTGGGGCATCGCGCCCTCGAAGGGGAGCTTCTGCTGGCCGATGACCTCCATCTTCTCGGTGTCGACCTTGAGCAGTTCCCCGGAGAACTCGCAGCTGACGATGAAGTAGCGGCCGTCGAGGGAGAAGTCGGCGTGGTTGACGCCGAAGCAGGTCACCGGGACGCTCTTGACCCGGTCCATGGTGTGCGGGTCACGGAAGACCAGCTCGCGGTCCATCGAGGCCATCACGACGGCGTACTTGCCGTTGGGCGTGAAGTAGAGGTTGTACGGGTCGTGCACCTCGACGGGCTCCCCCGCCTCGCCGGTGGCCGGGTCGATGGGGGTGAGGGTGTGGCCGCGGTTGTTGTTGACCCACAGGGTCTTCATGTCCCAGGAGGGCACCACGTGCTGGGGCTGGACGCCGACCGGGATGGTGTCGATGACCTTGTAGGTGGCCGGGTCGATGACGGACACCGTGTTGGAGTTGGTGTTCGGCACGTAGACGCGCGAGGGGAAGTTCTTGACCACCGGGGAGAGCTTGTTCGGCCGGTCCGCCGCGTACACGTCGGTCGGATCGAGCACCGGGGGCATCCCGGCCAGCCCCGGCGGCGCGGCGGGCACGGCCTTGACGGGGTCGGCCGGCCCCTTGGAGCCGAGCGCCTCGGCGGGCGCCTTGTCGGCCGATCCGCAGCCGGCCAGGGCGGCGAGGGCCAGGCCGGCCAGCAGCACGGTGGCCTTCCGGGGAAGACGGGTGGTCGTCATGGCGTCAGCAGCTCCGTGGTGGTCACCGCGCGCAGCGAGCGGCGCGCGAGTTCTTCGAGGAGGGGCGGCATCGCGTCGACCGTGTCCGCGTAGCCGAAGTGCAGGCTCACCACCGATCCGCCGTGGATCGTCCCGGTGACGTTGCGGATGACGGCCGCGGCGCCGGGCGAGGTGAAGTCGAGGGAGTCCACGTCGTAGGAGAGGACGTGCGGGTAGCCGGCCCGCTGGGCCAGCTTCTGGACGAGGGGGCTCGCGTTCTGGGTCTGCGAGGGGCGGAACCAGGTGCCGATGGAACCGGTGAGACGCCTCAGGCGTTCGGCGCAGCCGGTGATCTCGGCGTACGCCTGCGCCTCGGGCAGGGAGTTGACGGCAAGGTGGTGGTGGGTGTGGTTGCCGAGCTCGTGGCCGCCGTCGAGGATCCGGCGGGCCATGTCGGGGTGTTCGTCGAGCCAGGTGCCGATGGCCAGCACGGTGACCCGAGCGCCCGCCTTCTCGGCCTCGGCGAGTACGGCGCGGGCGGTGGCGGGGTCCCCGTTGCCGTGGAAGGTGAGCGCGACCTTCGGTCGGTCCCGGGGCCCGTGGGCGATCTCGACGGGCTGCCCGCGGAAGCGGCGGGGGGCGGGGGCGGCTGCCGGGGCGGGCTTGGCGGCCTGCGGCGGCCGGGCGGGAGCGGCCTGGGCGGTGCGGGAGGCCGGCGCGCCGTCGCCGCCCGTGCCACAGGCCGCGGTGAGGGCACCGGCGGCGGCAGCCGCCGTGGCGCGCAGGGCGGTACGGCGGTCTGGGTAACAGAGCACCCGCCCATTTAAGTGGTGAACGCCCCTGAAGGTAATGATTGACCCATTTTGGGGTGATCGGTGGTGGCGGCCACTGAGGCCCTCGTCCGCTATGCGATCAACGAATTACGCGGAGCGGTGGATAGTCATTCATGGATTGCGAGGCGAGTGGCCCACCTCACCTAAGATTTAGATGAAAACTATAAGGATTTGCACACTTATGTCCGAGTAGGCACTTTTGGCGTTCAGGCCCCCGTCTGCCATAGTCGGAACCACGGCTTCCCTTTGACCCGAGCGAAGTCACCCGCCGAGGGCCACACACCCCACCGGTCCTCGGCGCCCAAGAAACCCCCGCAGCGCCCACCCCGGCGACAGGGGGTTTCTGGCGTTCCGGGGCGGGTCAGCGGTCCGCGACCCGCATCTCGAACCAGGTGATCTTGCCGCGCGGCAGCAGATCGGCCCCCCAGCGGTCGGACAGCTTGTCGACGAGGAACAGCCCCCGGCCGGTGGTGTCCAGTTCGTGGACCGGCATCAGACAGGGCAGCCCGCGCGAGGGGTCGCGCACCTCCACCCGGATCCAGCCGCGGCGGCGCACCATCTTTAAACCGAACGTGCGGGCTCCGGTGTGGCGCACGGCGTTGCCGACGAGCTCCGAGACCAGCAGGACGGCGTGCTCGGCGATCTGCGGGGACAGCCCCCAGTAGCGGATGACCACGCTCTGGGCGAGCCGGCGGGCCGTACTCGCGGACTCCGGCATGGACGGCAGGGTCACCTCCGCGTCCGCCGGGTTCCCGTACGCCTCCAGCGCCCTGAGTCCCTGCTCGTCCTCGACCGCCGCCGTGAGCCGTACGGTCACAGCGCTGCCGCGCTGCCGCGGCTGATCCACACCCTCCAGGCCCGCCATGCCCCCATCATGGACGGCCGCTCCGCCCGCCCGGGCCGTTCCGCCGGAATACGCCCCCCGGAATCGAGGATTCCGAGGGGGCGCACGCGCCGGTGCGACGGGCGTCCGGGACGCCTCCGGTCCGCGTTGACCTGCACTGACGGCCCGTCCGGGAGGGGCGAGCGGAATCCGTCCCACCCTTTCGCCTTAAGGCTGTCTTAAGCCCTTCCCGAACCACCCGCAGGGGTATACCGGCCGCCGTGCCCGGACGGCCGCGCTCAGACGAACTTGGCCTTGCCCGGGCCCTCTTCGACGAAGCTGCGCATCCCGCGCTCGCGGTCCTCGGTGGCGAAAAGGCCCGCGAACCAGTTGCGTTCGATGGTCAGGCCGGTGTCGATGTCGGCCTCCAGACCCGCGTCCACGCACTCCTTCGCCGCCCGCAGGGCGATCGCCGGCCCCTGGGCGAGCTTCGCGGCCCAGGTGTGCGCCTGCTCGTAGACCTCGGCCGCGGGCACGACCCGGTCCACCAGGCCGAGGGAGAGGGCCTCGTCGGCCTTGACCATCCGGCCCGTGAAGATGAGGTCCTTGGCCTTGGAGGGGCCGATCAGCCGGGAGAGCCGCTGGGTGCCGCCCGCGCCCGGGATCAGGCCGAGCAGGATCTCGGGCTGGCCGAGCTTGGCGTTGTCGGCGGCGATGCGGTAGTCGGCGCAGAGCGCGAGCTCGCAGCCGCCGCCGAGCGCGTAGCCGGTGACGGCTGCGACGACGGGCTTGGGGATGCGGGCGACGGCCGTGAACGCGTCCTGCAAGGCCCGGGACCGGGCGACCATCGCCGCGTGGTCCATGGTCTGCATCTCCTTGATGTCCGCACCGGCCGCGAACACCTTCTCGCCGCCGTAGAGGATGACGGCGCGCACGTCGGCGCGGTCGGCCGCCTCCACGGCGAGCTCGCGCAGCCGGTCCTGGGTGGCGATGTCCAGGGCGTTCATGGGCGGCCGGTCCAGGCGGAGGGTGCCGACGCCTTCGGAGACTTCGAGAGAGAGGGTCATACGGGGAAGGTTAGCGGCGGTTAACGCGATGTGGCCCGGTGCTGTGGGTCACAGCACCGGGCCACGGATCAGGGAGCCGTCCCTGTCACTTCTTCCACTCCGCCCAGTCCATGTTCCAGCCGTTGAGGCCGTTGTCCGGGGCGATCTGCTTGTCCTTGGAGTTCTTCACGATCACCACGTCGCCGATCAGGGACTCGTTGAAGAACCAGGCGGCGGGGGTGTTGGGGTCCCCGGCGCCGCGCTCGTCCTCCAGGCCGACGCAGCCGTGGCTGACGTTCTCCTTGCCGAAGGTGCTGGAGGAGGCCCAGTAGTTGCCGTGCACGAAGGTGCCGGAGTTCGACAGGCGCATGGCGTGCGGGACGTCCGAGATGTCGTACTCGCCGCCGAAGCCGACGGTGGCGCCGTTCATCCGGGTCACCGTGTACTTCTCGCTGATGACCATCTGCCCGTTGTAGGTGGTGGTCGCGGGGGCGCCGGCGGTGATGGGCAGGTTCTTGATGACCTGGTTGTCGCGGACGACCTCCATCGTCTTCGCCGTCGCGTCCACCGTGGAGACCTGGGAGCGGCCGATGGTGAAGGTGACCGTACGGGTCTGCTTGCCGTAGACCCCGGGGCGGCCCTCGACGCCGTCGAGGGCGAGCTTGACGGTGACCTTCGTACCGGCGGCCCAGTACTTCTCCGGGCGGAAGTCGAGGCGGTCGTTGCCGAACCAGTGGCCCTCGATCGGCACGGAGGGCTCGGCGGTGACCGTGATGGCCTTCTCCACGGCCTCGGTGTTGGTGATGCCGCGGGTGAAGTTGATCGACACCGGCATGCCCACGCCGACGGTCGAACCGTCCTCGGGGGTGTAGTGGCCGACGAAGGTGTTCTGCGGGGTGAGCGTGGTGAAGGTGGTGTCCTTGGCGGACTCGCGGCCCGCCTCGTCCTTGGCGACCGCGTGCACCTTGTACTCGGTGGCGGAGGCCAGGTTGCGGGCGGGCTCCCAGCCGGAGCCGTCGGGGGTCAGCTTGCCCTCGACCGCGTTGCCCTTGGTGTCGGCGACCGTGACCGTGGTCAGTTTGCCGCCGGTGCTGGAGACCTTCAGGACGCCGTTGGTGGCGACCTCCTTGGCCCCGTCGTCCGGCTTGACGCTGACCACGGCCTTCGACGCCTCGGTGTTGGCCTTGGCGGCGTTGCCCCCACCGGACTTGCCGTTGTCCCCGCCGCCGCCGCTGCCGCCGGCTGCGCCGCCGTTGCTGCACGCCGTGGTGAGCAGAAGGGCCGCGCCCAGCAGCAGGGCCGGCAGGCCGGTGCGGACGCGGCCGCGTATCGGCTGCACGTTCACTCGTGTTCTCCCCATGTCCCCCGCGCACGGACAGTCGCGCGCTTGCCGACAGGAAATCACACGGGATGACGACGAAGAGAAACGGTCATGTCACCGTTCCGTCCCAACTCACCGCACGGACGGACGGCCGGACGGGCGGTGTGCCGCCCGTCCGGCCGGGGCGTCAGTTCCGGCCGCGGGTGACCGGCCAGTTGCCGAGGCCCGGCAGGTCGGGGCGGTCGTGGCCGTCGTGGCCGTTGTCGCCGGGCTGGTCGTGGCCGGGCTCGTCGTGGCCCGGGCGGGGGCCGTCGTGGTCGCCGTGCTCCTCGTGCCCGGAACCGTCATGCTCCGGCTTCCCGTGGTCGTCGGGCTTGCCGTGGTGGTCGGGCTTGCCGTGGTGGTCCGGCTTGCCGTGGTGGTCGCGCTTGTTGAGGACCGGGACGACGATGTCCCGCCCGTCGGTGTCGTTCGTCAGCAGCAGCGGGCCGGTGACCCGGTCGGCGGGGAGGAGGTAGCCCTCGGGGGCCGAGGTCTCCAGCAGGTAGTACATGCCGGGCGTGAGGCCGTCGAACTCACAGGCCCCGTTGCCCGCGGTGGTGCAGGCGCCGACGCGCTCGTCGGGGTACGGGCCCTCCGTCTGGAGGCCCTCGGTGTTGTTGGTCTCCCGCCACAGCTGGAAGACCCCGCCGGCCAGGGGCTTACGGGTCTTGGCGTCCTTCTTGACCACCTTGACGGAGCCGGGGTGCTCCACGTCCCTGCGCGCGTTGCGGACGGTGACGACGGCTCCCCGGGCCACGTCGTCCTCGTCCAGGTCGAAGGCGGTGACCGGGTCGGCGGGCCGCTCGTAGCCGTCGGGCACGCTGACCTCGCGCCAGTAGTAGCGCTCGCCGACGGGCAGTTCCACCGTGCAGCTGCCCTGGGTGTCCGTCACGCACACGCCGCCGACCCGGGTGTCCGGGTCCTGGCCGCCCGTCTGGAGGTCGGGGACGCCGTTGCTCTCGCGCCACAGCTCGAAGCGGGCGCCCGCCACCGGCTCGCCGCTGTCCAGGTCGACCTTGCGCAGCACCACCCGGGCGCGGGGCTCGGGCGGCGTCGTCCGGCGGTTGCGGGCGGTGACCCGTACGCCCTGCTCGGCGTTCTCCCGCGTCAGGACCACCCGCAGGACGGGGTCGGCCGGCAGCTCGTACCCGGAGGGCGCGGCCGTCTCCCGCCAGTAGTAGGTGCCGGTCTCCTCCTCGCGGGTGCAGGTGCCGTCGGCCGGGGTGGTGCAGTCGGTCACGCGGGTGTCGGCGTTCGCGCCCTCGGTCTGCAGGCCCGCCTGCCCGTTGGTCTCGCGCCACAGCTCGAAGCGGGCGCCCGGCAGCGGCCGTCCCTCCTCGTCGGTCTTCAGCACGGACAGCCGGCCCGTGACGGCCGGGTCGGGCGCGCAGTCGGGGAGGTCGCCGTTGAAGGGGTAGGCGTGGAACTCGGCGCCGAGTCCGGTGGTCTCGGTGGGGCTGGTGTGGGTGATGTCGCCGGCGGTGAAGAAGCGACCGTTCACGCCGATGACGGAGACGGTCGCGACCGAGGCGTCCTGGCCGATCAGCACGCTCCCGCCGAGCTGGGCGGAGCCGGCGAGGCCGACGTCCCGGGCGTCGGGGAAGTTCCACAGCAGCCGCTCGCGCAGTCCGGCGGGCAGCAGGGCGTTGTTGACGCGGAGGGTACGGGCCTCGCCGGTGACGTTGACCAGGACGGTGGCGCCGGCCGGGATGCCCGCGAAGCGGAGGCTCTGCTGGGCGCCGCCGGGGCCGGCGAGGTCGAAGTCCACGTTGAAGACCTGGAGCATCGAGGTGCCGTCCCCGGTGAAGACGGTCTCCTGAGCGCTCCACACCGCGCGGCCGGTGGCCGTGCGCGGGGCGCCCTGGGGGTAGGCGTAGCAGGTGCTCGCGGCGCCCAGTTCGCCGCGCAGCGCGGCGTAGGGGGCGGCGGCGTTCGCGTCGTGGACGGGGGTGCCGGTCACGGTGCCGGTGAGGGTGCCCGCGTAGCGGACGACGCCGCCGTCGGCGAGGAGCCGCTGGCCGGGGGCCACGGTGATGTCGTCGCCGGTGGTCAGGAAGTCCGAGCCGTCGGCCGGGGGGACCCGGGAGCCGACGCCGGCGATGCCCACGTTGTAGACGTTCCCGGCGGACTTGTTCATGTCGAAGTCCCCGAGGACCACGACCTTGCCCTCGGCCTCGGCGGCTCCCCGGCGGACCCGCATGTCGCCGCCCACGAAGAGGTTGATGCCGTTGTCCCGGCCGGTGAAGGGCAGGTTGTTGGGGTCGGGCCACACCGGCGGGCAGCCCTGGCCCGGCCCGGTGCCGCCGGGGATGCACGGACCGAGGCCGCCGGGCAGCGGGGCCCGCAGCGCGCGGGCCGCCGGCGGGGCGGTGCCGGTGCCCGCCGCGAGGGCCGCGGGGGCTCCGGCGGTGGCCGCGAGTACGGCTCCCACGGCCAGCCCGAGGGTCCAGTTCCTTGCTGACATGACGCTCCGTCCACGAAATCCGGCCATCGCCTGCGCTGATGGCCCTGCCAGGCTGCGGGCGGGACCCGGCGTGGCGGACGGAAGACACTCCCCGGCTACGGCATTCCGGTCTGCCGATCACTCGATTGCTGGCTCCGGCGCCGCTCAGCACCGGCGGTCCCGGAGGGCTGACGGCGGCCCCGGTCAGCCGACGGCGGATCCGGCGACCCAGTCGGCCCAGGACATGTTCCAGCCGCCCAGTCCGTTGTTCGGGGCCACGGTCTTGTCCTGGGAGTTCACCACCTCCACCACGTCCCCGATCAGGGTCCGGTCGAAGAACCAGCCCGCCGGCGTGTCCGACCCGCCGCCCTTGTCGTCGCGCAGGCCCACGCAGCCGTGGCTGGTGTTGGTGGTGCCGAAGGTCTCGGGAGGGGCCCAGTAGTTGCCGTGGAGGAAGGTGCCGGAGGCGGTGAGCCGGATGGCGTGCGGGACGTCGGGGATGTCGTACTCGCCCTTGCCGTCCTCGCTGGTGAAGCCGACGGTGGCCCCGTTCATCCGGGTGACGTCGAACATCTCCATCACCACCATCTTGCCGTTGTAGGTGGTGTTCTTCGGGGCCCCGGCGCTGACCGGGATGGTGGACAGCAGCTCGCCGCCGCGCCGTACCTCCATGGTGTGCGCGGCCGCGTCGACGGTGGAGACCTGGGAGCGGCCGATGGTGAACCGGATGGTCTTGTCCTGGATGCCGTACGCCCCCGGTGCGCCCTCGACGTCGCGGAGCTTCATCCGCACCGTGACCTGCGTGCCGGGTTTCCAGTACTCCCTGGGCCGGAAGTCCAGGCGCTCGGAGCCGAACCAGTGGCCGACGACGGGCACGGCCGGTTCGGCGGTGACGGTGATGGCCTTCTGGACGTCGGCGCGGTTCTTCACGGCCCGGCTGAAGTTGAAGGAGACGATCATGCCGGTGCCGACGGTGGAGCGGTTCTCCGGCTTGAAGTAGCCGATGAACCGCTCCTCGGGGACGTAGGTGGTGAAGGTGGTGTGGCGGGCCTGGCGCCGGTTGTGCCCGTCGAGGGCGACGGCGTCCACGGTGTACTTCGCGGCGAGCGCGAGCCTCCCGGCCTCCGGGTCGGGGCTCCAGCTGAGCCCGTCGTCGGCGATGGACCCGGGGACCTGCTCCTGCTGCGCGTCCTCCACCTTGGTGACTGTGACCCGCTCCAGCCGCCCCTCGGGGACGGTGATGCGCAGCGGGCCGTCGGCCGGGACCCCCTTGGCGTTGTCGTCGGGGGTGATGCGGATGGCCTCGTCGGGCGAGCGGGGTTTTCCGGGCAGCTGCACCTCGACCGGGGAGCGTCCGTCCCCGGTGCAGCCGGTGAGCCCGCCCAGCAGTGCCGCGCACACCGCCACGGCCGCCCATCCCGCCCCTGCCCGCCTCGTCAGAAGTGTCACGCCCGTCCAACGACGCGGCCCCTCCGGGGGAAACGTGAGGGCCGGACACGTTCCGGGTACGGCAGTGGGGGCAGAACAGTGTGAAGGGCCAGACGGGGGCGGTCCCGGCCGGGACGCCGGGCCGCGCTCCCCCGCCGGTACCGAGGAGCCGTGGAGGCGGGCAGTGTCGAGCGCAGCCGAGCAAGAGGCGGTGGACAACGCCGCCGGCGGGACCACCGAGGCCGCCCCCCGCGGCGGACCGGACATGGACGCCGTACGGGAGCGGGTCCAGGCCCGGGTGCTACGGGCGGCCGCCCACCCGGGGCCACCGGTGTGGCCGGGGTCCTCGCACCCGCTGGGAGCCCGGTTCCACGCCGGCCCCGGCGGGGTCCCGGGCACCAATTTCGCACTGTGGGCGCAGGGCGCGGAGGCGGTGGAGCTGTGCCTGTTCGACGCCCTCGGCACCGAGACCCGCTGCACCCTGACCGAGCTGACGCACGAGATCTGGCACGGGTTCGTGCCGGGCGTGCGTCCCGGGCAGCGGTACGGGTTCCGGGTGCACGGGCGCTGGGACCCCTGGACGGGGGCCCGGTACAACCCGGCGAAGCTGCTGCTGGACCCGTACGCGCGGGCGGTGGACGGGGACTTCTCGCTGCCTCCGGAGGTGTACGGGCACGTCCGGGACTGGCCGCAGCAGTACATCGCGGACACCGTGCGCGACGACCGGGACTCGGCGCCGTTCGTCCCGAAGGGGGTCGTCGTCCACGATGACGACGACTGGGCGGACGACGTCCGGCCGAAGACCCCCTGGGCCGATTCGGTGATCTACGAGCTGCATGTGCGCGGGTTCACGATGCGCCATCCGGGTGTTCCCGAGGAGCTGCGCGGCACCTACGCGGGGCTGGCGCACCCGGCGGCGGTGGAGCACCTGGTGGGGCTGGGGGTGACGGCGGTGGAGCTGCTGCCGGTGCACCAGTTCGCGCACGAGGACCACCTGCTGCGGCGCGGGCTGCGCAACTACTGGGGCTACAACTCGGTCGGCTACTTCGCCCCGCACGCCGGCTACAGCGCCAGCGGGACGACGGGGCAGCAGGTGGGCGAGTTCAAGCGGATGGTGAAGGCCCTGCACGCGGCCGGGATCGAGGTCATCCTCGACGTGGTCTACAACCACACGGCGGAGGCCGGGGAGCTGGGCCCGACCCTGTCGCTGCGCGGGATCGACAACCGGGCGTACTACCGGCTCCAGCCCGACCAGCGCCGCTACGCCGACTACACCGGCTGCGGCAACACCCTGCACGCCGGGCGGCCGCACGTGCTGCGGCTGATCACCGACTCGCTGCGCTACTGGGTGACGGAGATGGGGGTGGACGGCTTCCGCTTCGACCTGGCGGCGGCCCTGGCCCGGTCGATGCACGACGTGGACATGCTGTCCCCGTTCCTCGCGGTGATCGCGCAGGACCCGGTGCTGCGGCGGGTCAAGCTGATCGCCGAGCCGTGGGACGTGGGATCGGGCGGCTACCAGGTGGGGGCGTTCCCGCCGCTGTGGACGGAGTGGAACGACCGCTACCGGGACGCCGTGCGCGACTTCTGGCGGGGCGCGCTGCCCGACGTACGGGACCTGGGGTACCGGCTGTCGGGGTCGAGCGACCTGTACGCGTGGGGCGGGCGGCGCCCCTACGCCTCGGTGAACTTCGTGACGGCGCACGACGGATTCACCCTGCGCGACCTGGTCTCGTACGAGCGCAAGCACAACGAGGCGAACGGCGAGGCCAACCGGGACGGGACCAACGACAACCGGTCCTGGAACTGCGGGGCCGAGGGCGAGAGCGACGACCCGCGGATCACGGCGCTGCGCCGGCGGCAGCTGCGCAACCTGCTGACCACGCTGCTGCTGTCGACGGGCGTGCCGATGCTGGTGGCGGGGGACGAGTTCGGGCGGACCCAGGGCGGCAACAACAACGCGTACTGCCAGGACAACGAGACCGGCTGGGTGGACTGGTCCCTGCTGGAGGATCCGGCGTGGAGCGGGCTGTTCGCGCTGGTGAGGCGGCTGGTGGCGCTGCGCCGGGCGCATCCGGTGCTGCGCCGGCGGGCCTTCTTCTCGGGGCGGGCGCAGGGAGCGGACGGGCTGCGGGACCTGGCCTGGCTCACCCCGTCGGGGACGGAGATGACGGAGCGGGACTGGTACGCGCCGGCGTCCGCGGTGGGGCTGTACCTCTCGGGGCGGGACATCCCCGGTCGGGACGAGCGGGGCCGGCCGGTGACGGACGACAGCTTCCTGGCGCTGCTGCACTCGGGGGAGCTGCCGCTGGAGTGGGTGCTGCCGGGTCCGCCGTGGGCCGGGGAGTACGAGCTGGTGCTGGACACCTCGCGGGAGGAGCAGGAGGCCGCGCCGGGGACGCGGTACCGGGGCGGGGACCCGCTGACGGTGCCGGCGCGCTCGGTGCTGCTGCTGCGGGTGGCGGGGTGACGGGGGCTGGGTGAGGGGGCTGGGTGACGGGGGTTGGGTGAGGAGCGGCCTGAAAGGGGACGGGCGGACATACCCACGCATCCGGAGCGGATGCTTTCGTTCACCCTGCGATGATGTGCGCTTTCCGTGAAGATACGAACACACGGACACGCGAACAGGAGTACACATGGCGAGGGTGGGGACGGCGCTGCGCGAGCTGCGCGGGGCGCAGAAGTCGGCGAAGGGCGTGTCCCTCTACTCCCGGTACGTCAACCGGCCCGCCGGGCGGTACCTGGCCGCCGGCTCCTACGCCCTGGGGCTGACCCCGAACCAGGTGACGCTGGTCAGCGCCGCCTTCAGCTTCGCCGCCGTCGCGGCGGTGGCGCTGGCCGCGCCCTCCTGGGGGCTGGGGATCGCCGTATGGGCCGCGCTGGCGGCCGGCTTCGCCTTCGACTCCGCCGACGGACAGCTGGCGCGGCTGCGCGGGGGCGGCAGCGCGGCGGGCGAATGGCTGGACCACGTCGTGGACGCCGCCAAGCTGACCACGCTGCACTCGTGTGTGCTCATCGCCTTCTACCGCTTCCCCGACGCGTACGGCACGGGCGCGGACGGCTGGCTGCTGGTGCCGCTGGGCTTCCAGTTCGCCTCGGTGGTGACCTTCTTCGGGGGGCTGCTCACCGAGAAGCTCAAGCCGAAGGCGGCCCCGGGGAGCCCCGCCGCCGCGCCGTCGGCCCTGCGCGCGGTGGCGCTGCTCCCCGTGGACTACGGGGTGTTCTGCCTGGTGTTCCTGCTGCTGGGCGGCGGGGCGCTGTTCCGCTGGGCGTACGCGGGGCTGGGCGCGGTCGCCGCGCTGTTCCTGCTGGCGTTCCTGGCGAAGTGGTTCCGGGAGCTCAGCGCCGTTCGGCGGTGAGGGGCTCGGCCAGCGGCTGGTGCAGCGGCACCGGCTGCGGCTGGGCGAGCGCGTCCAGGGCGCGGCGCAGCTGGGTGCTGGAGGTGTGCACGGTGTAGGGGAAGTACACGACGTCGACCCCGTGGGCGGCGAAGTCCCGTTCCAGCTTGTGGCCCTTGGGGGTGCCGCGCCAGTCGTCGCCCTTGAAGATGACGTCGAAGCGGACCTGCTTCCACGTCTCGACCTTGTCCGGGACCGTCTCGACGAAGGCGGCGTCCACGTACTTGACGCTGCGGACGATCTCCAGCCGCTCGACCAGCGGGATCATCGGGCGGCGCCCCTTGGCCAGTTCGGCCATCTCGTCGGAGACCACGCCCGCCACCAGGTAGTCGCACTGGCTGCGGGCGTGCCGGAGGATGTTGAGGTGGCCTATGTGGAACAGGTCGTAGGCGCCGGGCGCGTAGCCGACCCGGTACGGCCGGCGCGTCGCCGTCGCGGCATGGGACATCTGGTGATCGGTCATAGGTACCCCCCACAGGCCGCACCCCCCGGTGCGGACGATTAGCAGACAATAGCGCGCACGTTCCACACGCTGTCGGTGAACGCATAGGGTGACGTGCGCATCATCCAGGGGAGAAGGGGACGTTCAGTGTCCACATCCGGCCACCGGCGGCTGCTGCTGGTTTCCACCAACTACGCCCCCGAACACGCGGGCATCGGCCCGTACGCCACCCAGATCGCGGAGCACTGGGCTGCTTCCGGCCATGACACCCACGTCCTCGCGGGCATGCCGCACTACCCGGCGTGGTCCCTGGAGCCGGAGTACAAGGGGGCGCTACGGCGCACGGAACGGCGCGCGGGGGTCACCGTGCACCGGCGCGCGCACACCGTTCCGGCGCAGCAGACCGCCGTGACGCGGGCCCTGTTCGAAGGATCGATTCTGCTGCACGGCGCCGTGGCCCCGCCCCGGATGCCGAGGCCGCACGCGGTGATGGCCCAGATGCCCAGCCTGGCCGGCGGGGTGCTGGCCGCGCGGCTCGCCGCCCGCTGGAAGGTGCCGTTCGTCCCGGTGGTCCAGGACCTGATGGGGGCCGCCGCCGCGCAGAGCGGGATCAGCGGCGGGGACAAGGCGGCCGCGCTGGCCGGACGCGCCGAGGCGTACGCCCTGAAGCGGGCCGCGCTGGTCGGCGTCATCCACGAGACCTTCGTCGACCGGGTCACCGGCATGGGCGTGGACCCGAAGCGGATCCGCCTGGTGCCCAACTGGTCGCACGTCCCCAAGCCGACCAGGCCCCGCGGGGAGACCCGCCGCCACCTGGGCTGGGCGCCGGACCAGACCGTGGTCCTGCACTCCGGGAACATGGGGCTCAAGCAGGGCCTCGACGTCCTCGTCGGCGCCGCCCGGCTGGACCCCCGCGTCCGCTTCGTCCTGATGGGCGACGGAAGCCAGCGCGCGGCGCTCGCCGCGCAGGCCGCCGACGTGCCCAACCTCGACATCATCCCCCCTGCCGCCGACGGGGAGTTCCCCGATATCCTCGCCGCGGCGGACGTGCTCGCGGTCACGCAGCACGCGGCCGTGCTGGACATGAGCGTTCCGTCCAAGCTCACCTCCTACTTCCAGGCCGGCCGGCCCGTCGTCGCCTCCGTCGCGGCGCAGGGCGGCACCGCCCAGGAGGTGGAACGTTCGGGCGCCGGGGTGCTCGTACCGCCGGAGGATCCCGAGGCCCTGCTGGGGGCCGTCCGGGCCCTGGCGGAGGACCCCGAGGGCGCGGACGCGCTGGGTGCGGCCGGGCCCGTCCACGTGGCGGCCCATCTGAGCCGCGAAGCGGGCCTGGCCCGCATCGACGCACTGATCGACGAAGCACTTGGGGGTCCCCAGTCGTGACCGAGACGAACCGCCCGGCGGCGGCCCCGCCCGAGGACGAACCGGACCTCCTCAGGGACCAGTTCAAGCAGCTGCTGCGCTACCGCCGGCTGCTCGGCGCCGGGGTGGGCATCGGCCTGCTGGGCGGCGTCTACCTCGGCATCTCCACGGCCGACACCTACGTGTCCGTCGCGGACGTGGTGCTGCGCGCCCCCACCGACGACCCGTTCAACCCGAGCCTGGCGCCCGACAAGGCCATCAACATCGGCTCGGAGCGGCAGGTCGCCCTCTCCAGCTCCATAGCCGAGCAGGCCGCGAAGGCGCTCGGGGTCCCGTCCAAGGACTTCGCCGGGCTGCGCGCCGGCCTGCAGGTGACCAACCCGCCGCAGACGATGGTGCTCCGCTTCACCTACACCGCCTCCTCCCCCAAGGAGGCCGCCAAGCGGGCGAACGGGATGGCCCAGGCGTACCTGCTCAAGCGGCAGGACGCCCTCGCCGTCACCCGCGACAGGATGGTCAAGGGGTACGAGGACCAGCGCGACCCCGTCGCCAAGCAGCTCGACGACCTGGCCAAGCAGATCAACAGCATGCCGGCGGGCGCCGCCCGTGACGCGGCGCTGGGTTCCAAGACCGATCTCCAGAGCAAGGTCAACACCCTCAACAACAACATCAGCAAGCTCCAGGCCCTCGACATGACCCCGGGCCGGGTCACCAGCCCGGCGGCCCCGCCCGGCGCCCCCGACGGGCCGGGCATCCCGATGTCGCTCGCGCTCGGCGCGGCCACGGGCCTGGCCCTCGGCCTGCTCGCCGCCTGGGTGCGGCTGGTCTTCGACCCGGCGCCGCGCTCCGAGGGCGACGTGGCCCGGGCCCTGCGCGCCCCCGTACTGGGCTACCTGCCCCGGGACAAGACGGGCGGCGGTCCGCTGCTCGCGGCCGGGGAGGCCGACCCTCGCCTGGCGGAGGAGTACCGGTCGGTGGCCTTCCGGCTGGCCTACGACGCCCGCTTCGCCGACCGGCGCCGGCTGCTGGTCGTCGCCCCGCGCGGCAGCAGCGAGACGGCCGCCGCGGTGGCCGTGAACCTGGCCGCCTCCTTCGCCGAGACCGGCAAGGACGTCCTGCTCATCGAGGCCGACCTGCGCACCCCGGTCCTGGCCAGCCAGCTGCCGACCGACGCGGACGAACGGCCGCGCTGGAGCCGCCTGACGGGCGGCCTGGACGGGCTGGGCGGCGGGCTCGGGGAGTCCGAGTGGCCGGAGGGGCGCCAGCTGGTGGTGGACGCCGGGGAGTCGGGCACCTTCGACCTGATCCCGGGCGACCGGGTCCGCAACGTGCCGCGCGCCCTGACCTCCCCGCGCGCGACCCGGCTGATCTCCGAGGCCGACTCCCCCAACTCCACGGTCATCGTGCTGGCGCCCCCGGTGCTCTCGTACGCCGACGCGCTCGCGCTGGTCGACCGGGTCGACGGGGTGCTGGTGGTCTGCGACCCGCGTGCGGTGCACCGCAGCGACCTGGCCCGGATCCGCGAACTGATCAGCGGGGCCGGCGGGACCGTGCTGGGCGCGGTGCTCCACTCCCCGCCGCCGGGCGAGAAGCGCGGCCGGGGCAAGCGGGCGTCCGCGGCCCCCGCGCCGCACCCCGTGCCGGGTTCCGCGCATCCGCCGGTCCTTCCTGAGCCGGGTGAGGGCGGGGACACCGTGGCCCTGCGCACCGTCCGCACGGGCCGGCGGTGAGCCGGAGGGGCCTCGCCGCGGTCTCCTCGGTCCTGGACCAGGCCGCCTCCAGCGCCACCAACATCCTGGTGCTGGTGCTGGCCGCCCGGCTGTCGTCGGCGTCGGGCTTCGCCGACTTCTCGATGGTGTACGTGGCCTTCAGCGTGCTCCTCGGGCTGAACATGGCCTACGTCGGGCAGACCGTCGTGCTGGAGAAGGGCGAGCGGCTGGGGGCGGTGTGCCGCTCGTCGGTGCTGTTCACCGCCGGGGCCGCCGCCGTGGCCGGGCTGGGGCTGGCCGTGGCGGGGGCGGCCGTCCCCGGGGACGCCGGGTGGGCCTTCCTCGCGCTGGGCGCCGTCCTGCCGCTGGTCCTCGTCCAGGACGGGCTGCGGTACTGCTTCTCCGCCCTGCGGGTGCCCGAGCGGGCGCTGGCCGCGGACGCGCTGCGGCTGGTGTGCGTGGTCGCGGCGCTGGCCGTACAGCCGCGCGGGGCCGCGGCGGGGCGGCTGGTGCTGGTGTGGGGGCTGTCCGCGCTGCCCGCGCTGGGGCTGGGCCTGTGGCTGCTGCGCCCGTACGTCCGCGGGGCCCGCGCCGATGTCCGGCCGTACCTGCGGCGCGGACACCTCGGGCAGCGGTTCGTGGTCGAGTTCGCCGTCGGCAACGGCTCCAGCCAGCTCGCGGTGCTCGGGCTGGGCGCCTTCGCGACCCCGCTGGCGGTGGGCGCGCTGCGGGGGGCGACGACCCTGTTCGGGCCGCTGAACGTGCTGTTCAACTCTGCCAACGCCTTCGGGCCGCCGATCGTCGGCCGGGCGTCCGGCAAGCGGGGCGTGGTCCGGCTGACCGTCCTGATGGGCGCCGCCCTCGCGGTCGTCGGCGCCGGCTGGGCGGCCGTCCTGTACGCCCTGCCGGACGGGCTGGGCCGGCGCCTGCTCGGCGACACCTGGGCGGCGGCCTCGGCCCTCCTCCCGGCGACGGGCGCCCAGTACGCGGTGATGGGCCTGGGCACCTGCGCCCTTCTGACCCTGAGGGTCCTCAACCCGAAGGCCACCCTCTCCCTCCAGGTGGTCTTCTCCCTCCTGTCGGTGGCCCTGCTGCTGGCCGGCTACGCCGCGTGGGGCGTGGCGGGCGCCGCCTGGGGCCTGGCCCTGGGCTCGGCGGCGAAGGCGGCGGCGGGGTGGCTACGGGTGGGACGGCAGAACCCGCCGAACCCCCCGGCGCACCCGGCGACATGACGAGCCCCGCCCGGTCGTGAGACAGCACGTCGCATGGACGGGCTGCCCGGGCTGCCCCTTCCCCTGCCGCCCGGCGACTTCTGAGGAGCGGCCCGGCCCCTCCCCTACCTGAGGGTGGTGTTCGCGTCCGTGCGGTACGTCGCCACCAGCGCCAGGCACAGCGCCGCTATCGCGACGCGGCCCGACGCCTGGAGGAGGGGGCCGCGCAGCAGGATGAAGGAGTAGCCCGCCACCAGCGGGACCACCACCGAGATCAGGCTGCCCGGCGGGGAGCGGCGGGTGGCGCGCTTGGCGTAGCGGCGGTCGACGCGGGCGGCGGCGTAGCCGAGGGCCAGCAGGCCGGCGCCCATGCCCAGGGGGCCGAAGTCCAGCCACAGTTCGGCCCAGACCGGTGACGAGAGGTTGGTGTTGACCGTTCCCATCCACTGGCCGACCATCACGCCCGTGTCGCGCGGCTTGCCCGGCCACACCGAGCGGGGCACCGCGAAGAAGACGGAACCGGCCAGCTGGCGGCCGTAGAAGTGGCCGGGGCCGGAGTTCGAGAAGGTGATGGTGTTCGCGAACATGCCGATCTGGTCGTAGTCCTTGAGTGCCATCGGCTCCAGGAACGAGGTCGTCTCGACGGGCTTGTAGTTCTTCTCGTCGTAGCGGAATCGGTCCGCGAAGGGGAAGACGAGGAGGGCGACGACCACGGCCATGGACAGTGCGACCCGGTACATGGCCGCGCTGACCGGGAAGAGGGTGAACAGCATCGCGAACATGACGGTCAGGAACCAGTAGCGCGGGTTCGAGATCGGGTTGTTGACGACGAGGTTCAGGGCGATCAGCGCCGCCCAGGTGACGATGACCGACACCTTGCGGCGGGCGTACGTCGAGGTGATCAGCCACCGCGTGTACAGCAGCATCGCCAGCAGCGCGGGCACGGTGCCGAAGCCGCGCAGCAGGGCCTGGCCGGCCTGGCCGTCGCCGTTGGAGACGCCCGCGTCCTGGATGCCGGCGATGATCTCCTGGCGGCTGGAGAAGAAGACGGCCGGACCGCCCAGCTTGAGGATGAACGCCGCGCTGCCCGCGAAGGCGAGGACGGTGAGGAGCTGGAGCCGCCCGCGGTGCGCCATGACCGGCCGGGCTTCCTTGGGGGAGCCGCCCGCGCGGCCCGCCGGGCGGTGGCGGGCGAGGAGCACGCCGACGTCGAAGGCGGTGCAGCCGAGGAGGACCAGGCCGATGGCGAGGGTGAGGTCGGAGCGCGGTCCGACCACGGGGGTCGGGACCCGGCCCAGGACCGCCTGGGCGAGCGGGGCGACACCCATCGCCATGTAGACGAAGAGCCAGAACGAGCCCTGGAGCAGCTTGCGGCGGCTGGTCAGCACCATGGCCGAGAGGCGGGCGCCCGCGTACATGGTGAGCAGCAGCTGGAGCCAGAACGCGGCGTCGTGCTGGCCGTCGCCGGACTGGGCGGCGACGAACACCGGCAGGAAGACGGTGAAGCCGAGCGCGAGCGGGACGGACAGCGCGCGCGAGAGCAGGGTGCGCGGGGTGGTGACCCGTCCCCACTGCGCCTCGTCGCCGGGCATCGGCGGGGGCGCTTTCACGCTGGGTGTGCGTATGTCAGTAGCCACCATTGCCCCCACCCCATGTGCCTGGTCCGCGCGCAGTCTAGTCTGAGCGTTCCGCGCCAGGGGAGGCGCGTTGGGATGACGGGGGCGACCGGTGCGCGATCTTCCTGCCTTCACGCTGGCCGGATACGACAAGGGGCGGGGGCTGCTGGCGCAGGCCCTGTGGTTCGCGGTGATGAACACCCTGTTCATGTCGTGGCTGTGTCCCGCCCGGCTGCGGGTGGCGCTGCTGCGGGCCTTCGGGGCGCAGATCGGCGAGGGGGTGCTGATCCGGCACCGGGTGCGGGTGCTGTGGCCGTGGAAGCTGAGGGTCGGGGACCACACCTGGATCGGTGAGGGCGTCTGGCTGCTCAACCTGGAGCCCGTGACGATCGGTTCGCACGTGTGCCTGTCGCAGGAGTCGATGCTGTGCACCGGCTCGCACGACCACCGGGCCGCCGACTTCCGCTACCGCAACGCCCCGATCACCGTCGAGGACGGCGCGTGGGTGGCCGTACGGGCGACGGTGCTGGCGGGGGTGACGGTGGGCCGCTGCGCGGTGGCCGGAGCCGGCTCGGTGGTCCACAAGGACCTGCCCGCCCTGACCCTGCAGACCCAGGACGGCACTCGCCGCCCGGTGGAGGAGCCGAAGTGAAGATCCTGCACGCCGTCACGCTGCACTCCCCCTCGCACGCCTTCGGCGGCCCGGTGCGGGTGGCGCTGAACCTGGCCAAGGGGCTGCGGGAGCGGGGCCACGAGGCACGGCTGGTGGCCCTCGGGGAGGGTTTCGACCCCTGGCCGGCGTCGGTGGAGGGGGTCCCGGCGAAGCTGTTCCCGGCGCGCCGGCTGCTGCCCCTGGGGTTCAGCGGGATGACCTCGCCGGCACTGCTGGCGTCGGCGTCCCGGCTGGTGCGGGAGGCGGACGTGGTCCACGTGCACCTGGCCCGTGACCTGGTGACCCTGCCGCTGGCCCTGGCGGCCCTGCGCGCCGGCACGCCGCTGGTGCTCCAGACCCACGGCATGGTGGACCCCAGCGAACGGCTCCTCGCCAAGGTCCTGGACGCGGTGGCCGTACGCCGTCTGCTGCGCGGCGCGGACGCGGTCCTCCACCTGACCCCGCACGAGCGCGGCGGCCTGGACGCGGTGGCCGGCGCCCCGCCGCTCGCCCAGGCGGTCCGCCTGGTGAACGGCACCCCGTCCCAGGAGCCGCGCCCGGCGCTGAGCGGGCCGCCGCGGATCCTGTACTCGGCCCGCCTCCAGGCCCGTAAGCGGCCGGTGGACTTCGTGGACGCGGCTGCCGCCGTGCTGGCCGTCCACCCGGACGCGGAATTCGTGGTGGCGGGCCCCGACGAGGGCGAACTGCCCGCCGTCCGCGCCCGTATCACCGCCCTGGGCCTCGGCGACCGCTTCACGGTTCCCGGCCCGCTCTCCAGCCCGGAGGTCCTCACGGAACTGCGCCGCGCCCACGTCTACGTCCTGCCGTCGGTGGACGAGCCCTTCCCCATGTCGGTCCTGGAGGCCCTGGCGGTGGGCGTCCCCCCGGTGGTCACCCACTCCAACGGCCTGGCCCGCGACATTGCTTCGGCGGGCGCGGGCCGGGCGGTGGACCCGGGTCCGCAGGGCGTCGCGCGGGCGGTCCTGGACCTCCTGGACCCGGCCGAGAACACCCGGGCGTCCCTGGCCGCCCGCGAACTGGCGGCGACGTCCTTCTCGATGGACACCGTCCTGGACACCCTCCTCGGCGTGTACGAGGACATCCGCCGCCAGGGCGCGGGGGCCGGTTACGCCGGGAGCCAGGCGTAGCAGTTCGTCGAGGTGAAGTCCGTCGTGCCCGCGGGGATGGTGGCGGTGGGCCTGTCGCCCGGCTTGGGCGGGGCTTGCGGGCCCGAGGCGAGGACCGTGCCGTCCTTGGACTTCGCCTCCCAGGTGCACGTGGTCGTCTGGGTGACGGCGCGGTAGGTGCCGGGGGCCGGGTTCTGGTGGGGGCCGTCGGCGTAGCCCTTCTCCGCTGTGGCCAGGAGGGGCTTCTGGTCGGGGCAGAGGTAGGTGATGGCGTCCTTGGCGCCCGTGACCTCGCCCGAGACGATCGACGCGGCCGCCGCCTCCTTGTCGTGCTTGGCGGTGCGTTCGATCCGCTGGCAGGTTTCCTGGCCCGTCTGGAGGACGGCCGCCGGGTCGGTCTTCTCCGGGACGCGGCCGCTGAGGTACTGCTTCTCGTTCTCCTTGAAGCTGCCCGTCTTCGGGGTGAGCTTCGCGTCCGGCAGGACCGGGCCCGTCGGCTTGGCGGCCGGGGAGGCGGTGGCGTCCGCCGGGTCGGGGGCCGGGGAGGCGGCCGGGGGCTTCGGCTTGGCCGGGGCGGCGTCGGCCTTGGTGTCGCCGGAGGAGCTGCATCCGGTCAGCGCCAGGGCCGTGGTGAGGAGGAGGGCTGCGGAGGCTGTCGCCGAGCGCAGGTGCATCGGGGGCTCCCGGTGGGTGGGACGGCGTACGGGGCCCGGCACAGGAGCGCCGGACCCCGTACGTCCTCAGGTGGTGGTTACTTCTGGCCGAAGGTGAGAATCAGCTGCGGAGCGGCGTCCGCGGCGGTCGACTCCGAGGACCAGAGCCACAGCGCGTCGGTGCCCGTGCTGGTCAGGCCGAGGCTGTAGCCGCTGCCCAGCACCGCGGAGACCGCGGCGGTGTCGAGCTCGACGTTCTGGACCGCCGAGCCGTCCGGCACGCCCGTGATGCTGCCGAGCGGGGTGGTGCCGAGGGCGGGCTTGGTGGTGAACGTCGTGCCGTCGCCGCTCCAGGTGCCGGTGACGGGGACCACCGAGACGGTGTCGGCGGTGCCGGCGCCGGTCTGCGTGGAGGTCTTGAACTGGAGCGAGGCGGCCTTCAGGACCTGCCCGGCCGGGGCGGCCGGGAGGGTGAAGCGCAGGTACGACTCGTACGCGGAGGTGCCGCGCACGGCGAGCTGCGTGGAGGTGCCGTAGGCGGTGGCGGGAGCGCCCTGGTTGACGTAGGTGTCCTCGCTCGCGGGGACCTTGGAGACCGTGTCGGTGGGCGCCTTGGCCAGGTCGTAGTGGTTCTTGACCTGGGCCTGGGTGAGGGCCGTCGGGTAGACGGCGGTCTCGTCGATCTGGCCGGCGAAGAAGTTGCTCGTCGGGCGGTTCGGCCAGTTGGCCAGGGAGTCGCCGCCGACGTGCCAGTAGCCGGTGTACGCGGTGGAGCCGGTGGCGCTGTTGGTGCCCTTGTTCTGGCCGTCGACGTAGAGCGTCATGCCGCCGGGGCCCTGGGTGCCGACCACGTGGTGCCACTTGTTGTCGTTGTACGTCTCGAACAGGCCCGTGCTGATGGTGCGGGTCGAGCCGTTGTAGACGCCGAAGACCAGGCGGCCGGTGTTGGTCATGTACAGCTGCTTGTCGTAGGAGCCGCTGTTGCTGACCGTGTTGTTGCCGAAGCCGATCAGCTTGCCGCCGCGGGTGGTGTTCGTCTTGAACCAGGTCTCCACGGTGAAGCTGCTGCCCACGGACTGGCGGTGGTCGCTGTACACCTGCTGGCTGGTGCCGTTGAAGCCCATGGCCGTGCTGGTGCCGCTGACGGCGCCGGGGCTCTGGTTCAGGGCCGGGGCGGCCACCTGGATGCCGCTGGTGTTGCCGCCGCCCGACGCGTCGGCCACGTACGGGCTGACGGTGTCGTCGTAGCGCCAGTAGAGGGTGGCGCCGTCCGCGCGGACCTTGTCCGGGTAGGACTGGACGGAGGCCGGGACCGTCACGGAGGCGGTGGCCGAGAGGGCGCTGGTGTTGCCGGCGCCGTCGGTGGCGGTCACCCGGTAGGTGTAGGACTGGCCGGCCTTGACGGTGGTGTCGGTCCAGGACGCCTGGGGCCGCTCGAACTCCAGGGAGTCGGCGGTCATGGTCTGGATCGGGGTGGCCGAGCCGTTGCGGTAGATCCGGTACGTCAGCTTGCTGTCGTCCTGGTCGTAGCTGGTGCGCCAGCGGACCTGGACCTCGCCGGGCTTGAAGCTGGCGGCGCTGGCGACCGGGGTGGTGGGCGCGCCGATGTCACCGGTGTCGGCGAAACGGGTCAGGCCCGCCTGCGGCTTGCCGTTGATCTGGGTGAACTCGCCGCCCACCCACAGGTACTTGACGTCGGCCTTCTGCGCCACGGCCATCACGCGCGGGCCGATGCCCTCGCCGATGCCGTCGTTGGCGTTGGGGTGCCAGCCGAGCTTGCGCGGGCTGTGCACGAAGCCGTCGACGGGCGCGGGAGCGGCCCCGGTGTGGTCGGTCGGCTGGGCCATCAGGAAGTTGCGCTTGCCGTCGGGGAACTCGTTCTCCAGCGAGCAGTCGTGTCCGTGCGAGGCGCTGTAGAGGACGCCGTCGTACGGGAGCACGAACTGGGTCGCGCCGAGGCAGCGGTCGCGCCACTTCTCGTTGAAGTCGGGGTTCAGGGCGATGCGGCCGTCGAAGACGCCGCCGCCGGAGCCCTCGTTGGCGGTGTAGTAGCCCGTGGCGTCGGCGGCGATGTCCTTGACGACCGAGTTCGACGGGATGGTGCTGTAGGTCTTGGCCACCGCGCCCGTCGCGGCGTCGACGACGGCCAGCGCGTGCGTGTTGGAGCCGTTGACCGTGAAGAAGTCGCCGCCGAGCAGGACCTTCTTGCCGTCGTTGCTGACCTTGACGGCGCGGCCGGGCTCGTCCGCGTTGGCGGTGAAGGGCTTCAGGGCGCCGGAGGAGGCGTCGACGGCGGCGAACCGCTCGCGGGTCTGGCCCTCGACGGTGGAGAAGTCGCCGCCGACGTACAGGGTGTCGTCGGTGACGTCGAGCGCGCGCACGGTGGCGGGCACGCCGGGGTGGAAGGACGCCCTGGGCGTGCAGGTCTCGATGTCGACGGCCGCGAGGCTGGACACCGGGGTGCCGTTGACGGCGCCGAAGTAGCCGCCCGCGTACAGGGTCTTGCCGTCCTTGGAGACGGCCAGCGCGCGGACGGTCGCGGTGCCGTCGCCGACGGTGAAGGCGAGCTTGCAGGAGGTGGGGTTGCCCGTGGCGGCGTCGAGCGCCACGAAGTTCACGGCCTCCTGCTCGGCGCCGCCGACGGCGTCGGGCGGGCGGACGGCCGAGAAGGTGCCGCCGGCGAAGACGGTGCCGTTCGCCTCGGCCATGGCGAAGACGACGCCGTTCGGCTGCCAGGTGGGCAGCTCGTCGGCGGTGAACGCCACTGGCGCGGTGAGGGCCGATGCCGAGGGCATCAGCACCACGCCTATGCCGGCGCCGGCACCGGCCAGTGACAGGACGAGGGCAGCGGTCAGCCCTCTGGATCTACGCATGAGCCCCCCAGGGCAATCGCCCGGTCTGATGGCTGGAACTGTACGAACAGCCGTGTGTACCCGGCGCAGACTAGGACTCGGGCGAGGGCCCGGTCACCTCACTTGACCCATTGCATACCAACACGGGGTCAGCGGGTTCGGTACGGAGGGCGCACGAGGACATACGGCGGGTCGGTCCCGGCCAGGACCACGGAGTACCACGAACATGACCGGGACACGGCACATCGTAGGCGAAGGATACGGGCCTCAGCGGTCGATGCGGACGGTGGCTCCCGCCAGTTGGTCCTCGACCTGCCGCACGTCGGCGTCGACCATGATCCGGGCCAGTTCGGGCACGAGGACCGACGGCTTCCAGCCGAGGATCTCCCGCGCCTTGGAGGCGTCGCCGATGAGGGCGTCCACCTCGCTGGGGCGCTCGTACTTGGGGTCGTAGCGGACGTGCTCGTTCCAGTCGAGGCCGGCGTGGGTGAAGGAGGACTCGACGAACTCCCGCACGGTGGCGGCCACTCCGGTGGCGACCACGTAGTCGGTCGGCTCGTCCTGCTGGAGCATCCGCCACATCGCGTCCACGTACTCGGGGGCGTAGCCCCAGTCGCGGACGGCGTCGAGGTTGCCCAGGTAGAGGTGGTCCTGAAGGCCGGCCTTGATCCGGGCGACCGCGCGGGTGATCTTGCGGGTCACGAAGGTCTCGCCGCGGCGCGGGGACTCGTGGTTGAACAGGATCCCGTTGACGGCGAACATCCCGTACGCCTCGCGGTAGTTGACCGTGGTCCAGTACGCGAAGACCTTCGCCGCGCCGTACGGGCTGCGCGGGTGGAAGGGGGTGTCCTCGTTCTGCGGGGGCGGGGTGGAGCCGTACATCTCCGAGGACGACGCCTGGTAGATACGGGTGTCCACGCCGCTGGCCCGGATGGCCTCCAGCAGCCGCAGCGCGCCGAGCCCGGTGACGTCGCCGGTGTAGAGGGGCGCGTCGAAGGAGACCCGGACGTGGGACTGGGCGCCGAGGTTGTAGACCTCGTCGGGCTGGATGTCGCGCAGCAGGTTCACCAGGGCCACGCCGTCGGAGAGGTCGGCGTGGTGCAGGACGAAGGAACGATTCGCCGTCTGCGGGTCCTGGTAGACGTGGTCGATCCGCTCCGTGTTGAAGCTGGAGGACCGCCGCACGAGCCCGTGCACCGTGTAGCCCTTCGAGAGCAGGAGCTCGGCGAGGTACGAGCCGTCCTGTCCGGTGACGCCGGTGATCAGTGCGGTCTTGCCCATGGGTCCCCCTGGGGTCCGTTGTTGCCGTTGCGTGTGAGGCTGCGCCTCGGTGTGTGGCCGGTGTGGCCCGTATGGCCTGTGTGGCCGGTGTGGCCCGTGTGGTCGGTGTGGCGGGCGGGTGGGCCTAAGACCGGCCCGCCCCGCGCCGGCGGACTGGCATCATCGGCGGTATGACAAATCCGCAGCCGCTTCTGCCCCCGCACGCCCGCGTCTTCGTCGCCGGTCACCGCGGCCTGGTGGGCTCCGCGGTCGTCCGCCGACTCACCGCCGACGGGTACGAGGTGCTCACCCGCGGCCGCGCCGACCTCGACCTGCGCGACGCCGCCGCGACGGAGGCGTACCTGAGGGACGCGCGCCCCGACGCCGTGGTGCTGGCCGCCGCCAAGGTCGGCGGGATCATGGCCAACAGCACCTACCCGGTGCAGTTCCTGGAGGACAACCTCCGGATCCAGCTCAGCGTCATCGGCGGGGCGCACGCCGCCGGGGTGGGCCGCCTGCTGTTCCTCGGCTCCTCGTGCATCTACCCCAAGCTCGCCCCGCAGCCCATCACCGAGGACGCCCTCCTGACGGGGCCGCTGGAGCCCACCAACGAGGCGTACGCCCTGGCGAAGATCGCGGGGATCGTGCAGGTCCAGTCGTACCGCAAGCAGTACGGGGCCTCGTACGTCTCCGCGATGCCCACCAACCTCTACGGGCCCGGGGACAACTTCGACCTGGAGTCCTCGCACGTCCTGCCCGCGCTCATCCGGCGCTTCCACGAGGCCGCCGCCGAGGGCCGCGACGAGGTGACCCTGTGGGGCAGCGGCACCCCGCGCCGCGAGTTCCTCCACGTCGACGACCTGGCGGCCGCCTGCGCGGTGCTGCTGGAGCGCTACGACGGGGACGAGCCCGTCAACATCGGCTGCGGCGAGGACCTGACCATCAAGGCGCTGGCCGAGACGGTCGCCGAGGTGACCGGCTTCCGGGGACGGCTCGCCTGGGACACCTCCAAGCCGGACGGGACCCCGCGCAAGCTGCTCGACGTGTCCCGCCTGAGCGCGCTGGGCTGGAAGCCCGCCATCGGGCTGCGCGAGGGCATCGCCGCCACGTACCGGTGGTGGCGGGAGCAGAGCTGACGTCAACGCGGGCCCCTCAGTACGCTCCGCGGCCGTCGACGACGGCGCGGAGGGTACGGCCCATGACGTCGACGTCGCTGGTGAAGGACCAGTTGTCCACGTACTGGAGATCAAGCTGAATCGTTTCGTCCCAGGAGAGGTCGGAGCGTCCGCTGATCTGCCACAGCCCCGTCATCCCGGGCCGGACGGTGAGGCGGCGCAGCTCGACCTCGTCGTACTCCGCCACCTCCTCCGGCAGCGGCGGGCGCGGGCCGACCAGGGACATGCTGCCGGTCAGCACGTTGACCAGCTGGGGCAGCTCGTCCAGCGAGGTGCGGCGCAGCAGCCGGCCCACCCGGGTCACCCGGGGGTCGCGGCGCATCTTGAACATCAGCCCGTCGTTCTCGTTGGCCCCCGACAGCCCGGGCTTGAGCCGGTCGGCGTCCACCACCATGGTGCGGAACTTCCACATGACGAACGGGACCCCGTCGCGCCCGATCCGGCGCTGGCTGTAGAAGGCGGGGCCGCGCGAGCCCAGGCGGATGGCCAGCACCAGCACGAGGAACAGGGGTGACAGCACGAGCAGCCCCGCGGCGGCGGCGGCCCGGTCGAACGCGGACTTCAGCAGGGTCTGCGCCCCTCCCCGCACGGGCGGGGCGACGCGCAGCACGGCGAGCCCGCCGGCGGACAGGGTCTCCAGCCGCTTGACGGAGACCTCCACCAGCCCGGGGAACACCGCCAGCTCCAGCCCCTCGTCGTGCAGCGCCCACGCCACCCGGCGCAGCCGCTCCCCCGCGATCCGCGCGCCGGGGACCACCAGCACCAGGTCGGCGTGGTGGCCGCGGACGGCGTCCCGCACCGCGGCCGCGTCCTCGCCCAGGGACTCGGGCATCCGCGCGGCGAGCCGCGCCGCGACGGGCACGCCGCCCTCCAGGGCGCCCTCGCCGACCGGGAGCACGCCGACGACCACGTACGGGTGGTCGGTGCGCGCCGCGAGGTGCGCGATGACGTGGTCGGCGGCGGCGGGCTCGCCCAGCACCAGCACCCGGCTGACGGCCTGGGCGGCGCGGCGGGCCGCATGGAGGTGATGGTAGGTCAGTTTGTGGTGGGCGACGGTGACCAGAAGGGCCGGCAGCAGCGCCCCCAGGGCGGCCAGCCGCGGGGTGCTCTCCCCGGTGACGACACGGGCGACGGCCAGGACGCCGATCAGAATCAGCCAGTCGTGCAGCACGGGCAGGACCCCGCGGGACTCTCCGAGCGCGCGGGCGGCGTATCGTCGCCGCAGGGCCTGTACGCCGGCCCACGCCAGGGCCGCGCCCAGGGCGCAGTACAGGGGCCTGGCCTGCTGCGCCGCGTCGAAGACCAGCCCCACGGGCAGGGCCGCGCCGGCGAGGTCGGCCCCCACGGCGGCGGGCAGGTACCAGCGGGCCTTGTCCCCCAGACGGCGCGCGGGGGCGTCCGGAGGCCCGTCCGCCGCACCGGCCGCCGCGGCCACTGTTTGCGCAGGAAAATGGACATGCCTCATGGGCCCCCCTGGCACGTGGTCTGTGTCGGTGCGCACGTCCGCCGCTTCCCCAAACGGCGGGCCATCTGTCGCACCGGGAAACAGTACGACAAACACCCGTACGGTAAATGCCGTTTGGGTGAACGAGGTCTCTTGTTACCCAAGGGTTAGCAACCGGTACCAACCGTTCCACCGCGCGCGGAGTTGCTTCGCACACCAAGGTGAAGGGTTCGGATACCGGATACGTCTCTTCGGACAACGAACCGTTTCCAGCCAACCTTTTGATGTGGCCCTGACATCGGACACGCCAGGTGGCACGCTTCGATCCGTTCATCGCACAGCCCTGATCTGCCCGGTGGCCCACCCAGCCTCCGGATCCCCTTTGCAGAAGGAGTCTGCGTTGAGTCCCACCCCCCAGCGGCGTGCCACCGCGGCCGGCGCACTCGTAGCCGCGGCGGCCATGGTCGCCGTAGGTATGCAGACCGGTATCGCCACCGCCTCCGCCGACGTCACCGCGTCGCAGGCCCGCACGGCCGCCCAGCCCAACCCGGGCGCGGCCAATGTCGTACTCAGCGCTTCTGAGCGTGCGACGCTCATCAGCGAGGCCAACTCCACCTCCGCCCAGGCCGCCAAGGCGCTCGGCCTCGGCAGCAGCGAGAAGCTGGTCGTCCGTGACGTGGTCAAGGACGCCGACGGCACCACGCACACCACCTACGAGCGGACCTACGACGGTCTGCCCGTGCTCGGCGGCGACCTGACCGTCCACGCGAAGGGCGGGGTCACCAAGAGCGTCACCAAGGCGACCCAGCACGAGATCAAGGTCTCGGACACCAACGCCACGGTCTCGGCGGCCGACGCGGAGGGACAGGCGGTCGCCGCCGCCAACTCCGAGGGCTCCAAGCAGTCCAAGGCCGACAAGGGCGCCCGCAAGGTGATCTGGGCCGCGGACGGGATCCCGGTCCTCGCCTACGAGACCGTCGTCGGCGGCCTCCAGGACGACGGCACCCCCAGCCGGCTGCATGTGATCACCAACGCCAAGACGGGCGCGAAGATCGGCCAGTGGCAGTCCATCGAGACCGGCACGGGCAACACGCAGTACAGCGGCCAGGTCACCCTCGGCACCACGCAGTCCGGCAGCAGCTACACGCTGACCGACGCCGGCCGCGGCGGCCACAAGACGTACAACCTCAACGGCGGGTCCTCCGGCACGGGCACCCTCTTCAGCAACTCCACCGACGTCTGGGGCAACGGCCTGTCCTCCAACAAGGAGACGGCCGGCGCGGACGCCGCCTACGGCGCCCAGCTGACCTGGGACTACTACAAGACCGTCCACGGCCGCAACGGCCTGCGCAACGACGGCGTGGCCCCCTACAGCCGGGTCCACTACGGCAACGCGTACGTCAACGCCTTCTGGGACGACTCCTGCTTCTGCATGACCTACGGCGACGGCTCGGGCAACAGCAAGCCGCTGACCTCCATCGACGTGGCCGCGCACGAGATGACCCACGGTCTGACCTCGGTCACCGGCAACATGACCTACAGCGGTGAGCCCGGCGGTCTGAACGAGGCCACCTCCGACATCATGGCCGCGGCCGTCGAGTTCTGGGCGAACAACTCCAAGGACGTCGGCGACTACCTCGTCGGCGAGAAGATCGACATCAACGGCGACGGCAGCCCGCTGCGCTACATGGACAAGCCGAGCAAGGACGGCTCGTCCAAGGACTCCTGGTACTCCGGTATCGGCTCGGTCGACGTCCACTACTCCTCGGGTCCGGCCAACCACTGGTTCTACCTGGCCTCCGAGGGCTCCGGCGCCAAGGTGATCAACGGCGTGAGCTACAACTCGCCGACCGCCGACGGCCTCCCGGTCACCGGGATCGGCCGTGACGCCGCCGCGAAGATCTGGTTCCGCGCGCTGACGGTGGGCTACTTCAAGTCGACCACCAACTACGCGGACGCCCGCGTCCAGACCCTGAAGGCCGCGGCCGACCTGTACGGCCAGGGCTCGGCCACGTACAACAACGTCGCCAACGCGTGGGCCGGCATCGCCGTCGGCGCGCGCATCAACGACGGCGTGACCGTCACCGCGATCCCGAACCAGACCACCCAGATCAACACCGCGGTGAACCTCCAGGTCCAGGCGACCAGCACCAACGCGGGCGCCCTGAGCTACGCGGCGACCGGCCTGCCGGCCGGCCTGTCGATCAACTCCTCCACCGGCCTGATCTCCGGTACGGCGACCACCGCGGGCACGTCCAACGTGACCGTCACCGTCACCGACTCGGCGGGCAAGACCGGCACCGCGTCCTTCACCTGGAGCGTCGGGACCGCGCAGCAGAACGTGTTCGAGAACACGACGGACTACGCGATCAACGACAACGCCACGGTCGAGTCCCCGATCACCGTCACCCGCACCGGGAACGCGCCGTCCACCCTCAAGGTGGACGTCAACATCCTGCACACCTACATCGGCGACCTGAAGGTCGACCTGGTGGCGCCTGACGGCAGCGTCTACAACCTGCACAACCACTCGGGCGGCAGCGCCGACAACATCATCAAGAGCTACACCGTCGACGCCTCCTCCGAGGTCGCCAACGGCGTCTGGAAGCTGCGGGTCAACGACAACGCCAGCCTGGACACCGGCAAGATCGACAGCTGGAAGCTCACCTTCTGACCCTTCGGGGCGCGGAGTGAGTCACAGCCGAAGTCACCGCTGAACCGCTGAACCGCACACACCACGGGGCCGCCCGGGAGGAGAACTCCCCGGGCGGCCCTGTCCCATGTGCGCCGTGGGCGGCGCGGACGGTCAGCTGACGGACCGGAAGGCGGCGTCGAGGAAGGCCCGGTCGAAGACGACCCGGTCGCTGCCGCGGTTCTGGCGGCGCCCGCTGCGGTCCTCGTCGCCCCGGTCGTCGTCCCAGTCGTGGCGGCCGTGGTGCTCGTCGGACGGCTTGAGGTAGACCGAGCGGGCGTTCAGGTCGCGCGCGTGCTCACCGGGGCGCAGCACCTCCTGGGCCTCGCCGTCACAGCTGCCGTCCCGGAAGACGAGGACGAGCGAGTCCGTGTCGTTCTGCACCGCGAAGGCCGGCCGGTTCCGGCTGGTCCCCGTCAGCCGGTAGCAGGTGTCGTTGTCGCCGGGCTCGATCGTCCCGTGCCGCACGTCCCCGTCGTCGTCCGTGAAGCGGTAGTGGATCTCGCCGAGGCCGCCGTGGTCGTGGTCACGGTCGTTGGCCAGGGCCTGGCCGGCGGCGGGGAGGGCCAGGGCGACGGAGGCGAGGAGTGCGGCGGCGGCTGTGGAGCGGAGGCGCATGGGAGTGTCCGTTTCTCGGGTTGCGTGGGGGCCGGGGCCGGAAGGACGTCCGCAGGGCAGCCTAGGAGCCCCCGGGGCCGCCGGAGCGGCCGCCGTGCGCAGGCGTTCGGAGGTTCACCCTCCTGGCGCGCCCGCCGCGGACCGTCCGGAGCCCGCCCCGCGTTCCGGCCGCCGGCCCGGGGGCTGACCCCGCCCGGTGCCGCCGCCTAGGCCGGCTGCTGCGGCCGGGCCGGTTCGCCGGCCGGGGCCGGAACCCGGGCCGCACCGCCCGCGCCGCCCGCACCGCCCGCCGCCGGACGCCGCATCAGCAGCACCACCGCCAGCCCGCCGACGAGGCCCAGCGCGCCGGAGACCACGAAGGTCTCCCGCAGCCCGCTCGCGAAGGCGGCGTCCACCCACGCCCGCGCCCCGGGCACGGCCAGCAGCCGGCCCGCCCCGCCGGCGGCCAGGGCGTCGGCGGTAGCGGCGGGCTGCCCGCCGAGCCCGTCCACCAGCCCCGCGTGGAACACCGCGCCCAGCACCGCGATACCCAGGGCGGTACCCAGCTGCCGCGCGGTGTTCAGCACCCCGCCGGCCATCCCCGCCCGCGCCGGCGGCACCGCCCCCATGGCGGAGGCCGCCAGCGACGGGATCGACACGCCGACCCCGACCCCGGTCAGCACCAGCCCCGGCACCAGCGCCGGCCAGCTGTCCCCGGCGTCGAGCATCCCGGCCTGGAGCAGCGCGCCCGCGCCGATCAGCAGCAGCCCGCCGCCGATGGTCAGCCGGGCGGGGAGCCCGTGCAGCAGCCGCCCGGCCCCCGCCGCGACGGCGAACGCGGCCAGGCTCATCGGCACCAGCGCCAGACCGGCGCCCACCGGGCTCATCCCCTCGGCGGACTGCAGCCACAGGGAGACGTACATCAGGTACGAGAACGCCGCCCCGGAGGTCAGCAGTCCGGCGATCATCACCGCCACGAAGGCCGGGCTGCGGAAGAGCGAGAGGTCCAGCATCGGGCGGGAGCCGCGCAGCTCGACCAGGACGAAGGCGGCGAAGGCGGCCACCGCCAGGGCGAACAGAGCCAGGGTGGAGGCGGAGCCCCAGCCGTCCTCACCGGCCCGGATCAGCGCGTACGTCAGGGCCCCGGCTCCCACGGTGAAGGTGGCCATGCCGGGCAGGTCGAGCCCCTGGGCCCGCGGATCGCGGGATTCGGCCACCGCTTTGAGCGTCACGAACACGGCCAGGGCGCACAGGGGCAGGTTGATGAAGAAGATCCAGCGCCAGCCGAAGTGCTCGGTCAGCAGCCCGCCGACGATCGGCCCGGCCGCCGCGGCGGCGCCGTTGACCGCGCCCCAGACGCCGAAGGCCACCCCTCGGTCGCGGCCCTGGTAGGAGGCGCTGAGCAGGGCCATGGAGGTGGCGGCCATGGCCGCTCCGCCGATGCCCTGGACGGCGCGGAAGGCGATCAGCGCGCCCGGTCCGCCGGCCAGGCCGCAGACCAGGGAGGCGGCGGCGAAGACGACGAGCCCGCCGAGGTAGACCCGGCGCCGGCCGATCCGGTCGGCGAGCGAGCCCGAACCGAGCAGGAGGGCGGCGAGGGCGAGGGCGTAGATGTCCATCACCCACTGGAGCCCCGCGAAACCGGTGTGCATGTCGGCGGCCATGTCCGGGAGGGCGACGGTCACGATGGTGACGTCGACCAGGAGCATGAACGCCCCGATGCACACCGCCGTCAAGGGCAGCCATTTGCGCATGGGGTTTTCTCCTCTGGTGCTTCGGTGCCGGGGTCGTCGGTGCCCGGCGGGGGCTTCGCTGCGGTCACCCCCACCGTCGCAGCGGAGCACCGAATCACCCACCCACAAGCCCATCCGCGCAGGATTCCTGTCTTCGCCGGTCCTGCGATGATGGAAACCATGCAGCCCTCGCAACGGTCCGGAAACGGCCCCATCGCACTGGACCCCTTTGACCGGGCCCTCGCTCAGGCCCTGGCCATCGACGGCCGGGCCCCCTTCAGCCGGCTCGCCGAGGTACTGGAGGTCTCCGACCAGACGGTGGTGCGCCGCTACCACCGGCTGCGCGGCAACGGGCTGCTGCGGGTGGTCGGACTGCCCGTCGGCAGCCGGGTCGGGCTGTTCGAGTCCTGGGTGCGCGTGCAGTGCGCACCCGACGCGGCGGTGGCGGTGGCCGAGGCGCTGGCCCGGCGGCCGGACATCGCCTGGGTCACCCTGAACTCGGGCGGTACGGAGATCCACTGCATGACCCGGGCCCGGACCCGGGAGGACCGGGACGCCCTGCTGCTGGAGAAGCTGCCGCGCACCCGCCGGGTCACCGCGATCAGCGCGCACACCGTCCTGCGCAAGTACGTCGGCGGCCCCGGGGCCTGGGCGGGGATGGCGGTGCTGCGCCCGGACCAGGTCGCGGCCCTGGAGCCGCCGCCGCCCGCGCCGGGGTACAAGGACGCCCGCTACACCCTGGACGACGCCGAGCTGGCGATGCTGGCGGTCCTGCGGCAGGACGGCCGCGCCGGCTACCCGGAGCTGGCCCGCGCCTCGGGCCTGTCGGAGTCCACCGCCCGGCGCAGGCTGGAGCGGCTGCGGGAGGGCAGGGCCGTCTACTTCGACGTGGAGGTCATCCCGGAGCACCTGGGCTTCGAGGCGGACGCCTCCCTGCTGCTGACCGTGCCGCCGGCCCGGCTGGCGGAGGTGGGGGCCGCCCTGGAGAGCCATCCGGAGGTGCCGTTCGCGGCGGCCATCACCGGGGCGGCGAACCTGCTGGCCGTGGTGCTGTGCCGGGACACCGACGCGCTGTACACGTACCTGACCGAGCGGATCGGCGCGGTGCCCGGCGTCGGGCAGGTGGAGGTGATCCCGAACCTGCGGACCCTCAAGCGGGCCGGGATGCTGGTCGAGGACGGGCGGCTGGTGGACCCGCCGCCCGCCCCCTGACCGTCCCCGGCGTCGCCGGGCCGGGTCAGCGCAGCACGACCCCGCCCGCCGGATCTGGGTCCACCACCGGGCCCGCGACCAGCCCCATCTCGGCCGGGGTCGCCAGCAGCGGGTGCGCGGGCAGGACCCGTACCGTGTAGCCGAAGGGACCCGTCCGGTCGAGGGCGAGCGGGCCCTCGTACACCCAGCGCCCCTCCAGGTCGGGACCGGTGGCGGGCTTGAGGGGGAAGGCCCGCGCGTCCTTGATCACGTCCTGGGCGTCCACCCGGCCCGCGACGGCCTGCACCTCCACGTCCTCCGGCGCGAGCGCGTCGAGCGCCACCCGCACCCGCAGCGTGAGGGTGGCCCCCAGCTCGGCGGTGCCGCCCACGGGTGTGGCGGCGACGGCCTCCACGTGCTCGACGGCCACGCTCGGCCAGGCGGCCCGGACCCGGCCCTTCCACCAGGCCAGGTCCCGCGCCGCGTCGGCGGTCAGGGCGCGGTGGGAGAGCGCGGCGGGGGCGTAGAGCCGCTCCACGTACTCCCGTACCATCCGCCCCGCGAGCACCTTCGGGCCCAGGGAGACCAGGGTGCGCCGGACCATCTCGATCCACCGGTCGGGCAGTCCGGTGCGGCCGGCCCGGTCGTAGAAGCGGGGCGCGACCCGGTTCTCGATCAGCTCGTAGAGGGCGCCCGCCTCCAGGTCGTCGCGGCGGTCCTCGTCCGTGCCGAGTCCGTCGGCGGTGGGGATGGCCCAGCCGAAGTCGGGCTCGAACCACTCGTCCCACCAGCCGTCCAGCACCGACAGGTTGAGGCAGCCGTTGAGCGCGGCCTTCATCCCGCTGGTCCCGCACGCCTCCAGCGGCCGCAGCGGGTTGTTGAGCCAGACGTCGCAGCCCGGGTAGAGCTTCTGTGCCATGGCCATGCCGTAGTCGGGCAGGAACACGATCCGGTGCCGCACGCGCGGGTCGTCCGAGAAGCGCACCAGCTCCTGGACGAGCCGCTTGCCGCCGTCGTCCGCCGGGTGCGCCTTGCCCGCCACGACGATCTGCACCGGGCGGTCGGGGTGCAGCAGCAGACGGCGCAGCCGCTCGGGGTCGCGCAGCATCAGGGTGAGCCGCTTGTAGGAGGGGACGCGCCGGGCGAAGCCGATGGTCAGCACGTCCGGGTCGAGGACGGAGTCCACCCAGCCGAGCTCGGCGTCGGCGGCGCCGCGCTGCTTCCAGGAGGCGCGCAGCCGGTCCCGTACCTCCTGCACCAGCTGTTCGCGCAGCGAGCGCCGGACCTCCCACACGTCCTGGTCGGCGATCTGCGCGACGGCGTCCCAGCGGGTGGAGTCGCCGACGGCGAGGGCGTCCTCGGTGCGCCCCGCGCCGATCTGGCGGGCGCCGAGCCGCATGACCTCGGGGGCGACCCAGGTCGGGGCGTGCACCCCGTTGGTCACGGAGGCGATGGGGACGTCGGCGGGGTCGAAGCCCGGCCAGAGCCCGGCGAACATGCCCCGGCTGACCGCCCCGTGGAGGGTGGACACCCCGTTGGCGCGCTGGGCCAGGCGCAGGCCCATGACGGCCATGTTGAACACGCCGGGGTCGCCGCCGGGGTAGGACTCGGCACCGAGCTCCAGGATCCGCTCGACGGGTACGCCGGGGAGTTCGCCGCCCTCGCCGAAGTGGCGGGCCACCAGGGAGCGCTCGAAGCGGTCGATGCCGGCGGGGACGGGGGTGTGGGTGGTGAAGACGGTCCCGGCGCGGACGGCTTCCAGGGCGGCGTCGAAGCCGAGGCCGGGATCTCCTTCCAGCTCCCTCATGCGTTCGAGGCCGAGGAAGCCGGCGTGGCCCTCGTTGGTGTGGAAGACCTCGGGGCCGGGGTGGCCGGTGATGCGGCAGTAGGTGCGCACGGCCCGGACGCCGCCGATGCCGAGCAGCATCTCCTGGAGGAGGCGGTGGTCGCTGCCGCCGCCGTAGAGCCGGTCGGTCACGTCGCGGGCGGCGGCGTCGTTGTCCTCGACGTCGGAGTCGAGCAGCAGCAGCGGGACCCGGCCGACGCGAGCCTGCCAGATGTGCGCGTGCAACGACCGTCCGCCGGGGAGGGAGAGGGTCACGCGGGCGGGGGTGCCGTCCTCCTGGCGGAGCAGGCACAGGGGCAGCTCGTGGGGGTCGAGGACGGGGTAGTGCTCCTGCTGCCAGCCCTCGCGGGAGAGCGACTGGCGGAAGTAGCCGTGCCGGTAGAGCAGGCCGACGCCGATGAGGGGGACGCCGAGGTCGCTGGCGGCCTTGAGGTGGTCGCCGGCGAGGATCCCCAGGCCCCCGGAGTACTGGGGCAGGGCGGCGGTGATGCCGAATTCGGGGGAGAAGTAGGCGATGGCGGCGGGCAGGCCGCCGCTGTTCTCGTGGGTCTGGTACCACCTGCCGCCGTGCAGGTAGTCGTCGAGGTCGGCGACGGCGACGGCGAGGCGGCGCAGGAAGCGCCGGTCGGCGGCGAGTTCGGCGAGACGGGCGGCGGAGACGGTGCCGAGCAGCCGGACGGGGTCGCCGCCGGCGGCCTGCCAGCCCTCGGGGTCGACGGATTGGAAGAGTTCGCGGGTTTCCGTATGCCACGACCAGCGCAGGTTGCGCGCGAGCTGGGCGAGTGGCACGAGGGGTTCGGGGAGGACGGGGCGCACGGTGAATCGACGGATAGCCTTCACGTGTTCCACCTTCGCAGGGGTGACGGATCGGAGCGGCCGCACCACGCTGTGCAGGCACGCAACGCCCCAGGAAGGCTAGCCCCGGATCGGCTCCCCCGGTGGCCGTTCGCCCAACAGGTCGTCCAGGCAGGCGCGCAGGGAGGGCGGCAGGGTGGCGCCTTCCATGCCCCGCAGCAGGGCGAGGACGGGCGGGGTGAGGAAGTGGCCGAGCCGCAGGAGGGCGTGCAGCTCGCGCTCCAGGGCCCGCGGGTCGCTCTCCCGGACGGCGGCGCGGGCCAGGGCGGCGCACAGCCGGCGGCCGGCGTCCGCGTCCCAGGCGCCGGGCCGGCCCGCGGCCTCGCCGGCGGCTTCGTCGGCGGCCAGGGCCCGCACCCGGGGATCGGGGTCCAGCATCCGCCGTACGCACTCCCGGGCGCGGGGGTCGGCCTCCAGCCGGTCCCACTCCTCCAGCCCGCGCGCCCCCGCCCCGGACAGCAGCACCCGGGCGGTGCTGCCGGCGTCCAGCCGGTCGACGGCCCGCCCGTAGAGCTCGATCCGCTCCAGCACCACCCACGCCCCGCCCGGGGTCCGCAGCCGTGCCCCCGTACGAGGGACCCCGCGCAGGCAGCGCACCACGGCGAGGGTGGCGGCCCCGCCGGGGGTGACGGGGGCGCAGACCTGGAGCCGCCCGGCCCGCGCGAGGAGCCGCTCCAGCACGGGCGGCGCCGGCCAGAGCACCCCGAGCCGCTGGAGCCCGAGGTCGCTGATCCCCGCCTCGACGGTGACGAGCGCGCCGAGCTGCGCCTCCAGCGCCCCGGGGTCCTCCTCGGCGCAGGCGGCCTCGACCAGCACCCCGGCCAGCTCGCCCTCCGCCCCGGGATCCCACACGGCGCCGCTCACCCACCGCGCTGCCTGTTCCCGCTGCCGGGGGTCGGGATGCAGGAGCTGCTCGGTCAGACCCATGCCGCGCATTCTCGCGCGGATCGCCCGCCCGGGTGACCCCTTCCGAAGTGCTGAAACCCCGTCAGTCCGGGGGTTCGCGCCCAGGAGCTGAACGCTCCCCTGGGGCACGCGGGGTCAGCGGGGCGCCCGGTGCGGGGGTGACTCGTTGGACGTCACCTGGTGCGCACCGACTTGACGGAGCCTCGGCGGATGTCGAGGGGGCCCTTGGGGAATGGCCCGCTCCTTACGTACGAGTAGTTATCCGACAGCACGGATTGGGCGCTGCGAGAGTGGGAAGGGCTGAGCGGGTATACGCGACACGCACGGCGCACCTCCCCCGACCTTCTCCCGCCACCCGAGTGAACGCGGACAGGAGCGGCCATGCCCGCAGCCCAGCCGTCTTCCGAGCGGCTAGAAACAGAGCGAACAGAGCGTGCACTACCAGCCGTGATTCCGGCTGGCCCGTCACCGAGCCCTGCGAACTGCCCCCAGGTGATCCCATCATGATCGGTCGCATTCCCGTGCTGGACGTCCTGCCCGCCGTCGACTGCGGGGCCAGACCCGCCAAGGCGGTGGTGGACGAGGTCTTCGAGATTTCCGCCACCATCTTCCGCGAGGGCCACGACGCCGTTTCGGCCCATGTGGTCCTGCGTGATCCGAGCGGGCGGCTGCGGCCGCCGGTGCCGATGCGCGAGCTGGCCCCCGGTACCGACCGGTGGGGGGCCCGCGTCTCCGCCGAGACCGAGGGGAGGTGGACGTACACCGTCGAGGCGTGGAGCGATCCGGTCGCCACCTGGCGCGCCCATGCCGCGATCAAGATCCCGGCGGGCATGGACACCGACCTGACGCTCGTCGAGGGCGCCGAGCTCTACGAGCGGGCCGCCGCCAAGGTGCCCAAGCGCGACGGCCGCGAGGCCGTGCTGGCCGCGGCCGAGGTGATGCGCGACGAGGACCGGCCCGTGGAGGTGCGCTACGCGGCCGCGCTGGACCCGGCCGTCGACGCGGCGCTCGCGCGGCGCCCGTACCGGGAGCTGGTGACCTCCGCGAAGGCGCTGCCGCTGCTGGTGGAACGCAAGCGGGCCCTCTTCGGTTCCTGGTACGAGATGTTCCCCCGCTCCGAGGGAGCGGTGGTGGAGCCCGGCTCGGCTCCCGTCAGCGGCACCTTCCGGACCGCCGCCGACCGGCTTCCGGCCATCGCCGCGATGGGCTTCGACGTGGTGTACCTGCCGCCCATCCACCCCATCGGGAGCACCTACCGCAAGGGCCCCAACAACACGCTCTCGGCGGGCGATTGGGACCCCGGTGTGCCGTGGGCCATCGGCTCTCCGGAGGGCGGCCACGACGCCGTCCACCCGGAGCTGGGGACCCTGGAGGACTTCGACGCCTTCGTGGCGCGCGCCCGTGAGCTGCGCCTGGAGATCGCCCTGGACTTCGCGCTCCAGTGCTCCCCGGACCACCCCTGGGTGGACAAGCACCCGGAGTGGTTCCGCCACCGCGCCGACGGGACCATCGCCTACGCCGAGAACCCGCCGAAGAAGTACCAGGACATCTACCCGGTCCACTTCGACGCCGACATGGCCGGGATCGTCGAGGAGACCTGCCGGATCCTGCGGCACTGGATGGACCACGGCGTCCGGATCTTCCGGGTGGACAACCCGCACACCAAGCCGGTCCTCTTCTGGCAGAAGGTCATCGCGGAGATCAACAAGACCGACCCCGACGTGATCTTCCTGGCGGAGGCGTTCACCCGGCCCGCCATGATGCGCGCCCTCGCCTCGATCGGCTTCCAGCAGTCGTACACGTACTTCACCTGGCGCAACACCAAGGCCGAGCTGACGGAGTACCTGACCGAGCTGACGGGGACCCGTTCGGCCTCGGTGATGCGGCCGAACTTCTTCGTCAACACCCCCGACATCCTCCACGCCTACCTCCAGAAGGGCGGCCGGCCCGCCTTCGAGATCCGCGCGGTGCTCGCCGCCACCCTCTCCCCCACCTGGGGGATCTACGCCGGCTACGAGCTCTGCGAGAACGAGGCGGTGCACGAGGGCAGCGAGGAGTACCTGAACTCCGAGAAGTACGAGCTGCGCCCCCGCGACTGGGAGGCGGCCGACCGCGAGGGCCGCACCATCGCCCCGCTGATCACCACCCTGAACCGGACCCGCCGGCGCAACCCGGCGCTCCAGCAGCTACGGGACCTGCACTTCCACACCACCGACAACGAACAGGTGATCGCCTACTCGAAGCACGCGGGTGGCAATTCCGTACTGGTGGTCGTCAACCTCGACCCGCACCACACCCAGGAGGCGACGGTCTCGTTGGACATGCCGGTACTCGGCCTCGACTGGCACGGGTCCCTCGCAGTGCGCGACGAGCTCACCGGCGAGACCTACCACTGGGGCAGGGCGAACTACGTGCGCCTGGAACCGGGCCGTACGCCCGCGCACGTCCTCGTCGCCCTGCGACCGTCCCCGCCCACCGGAGGGTCACCCACCACATGATGATCAACGACCCCGTCCCCGACACCTTCGAGGACACCCCCGCCAAGGACCGCGACCCCGACTGGTTCAAGCGGGCCGTCTTCTACGAGGTCCTCGTCCGCTCCTTCCACGACAGCAACGGCGACGGTGTCGGGGACCTCAAGGGGCTCACCCAGAAACTGGACTACCTCCAGTGGCTCGGCATCGACTGCCTCTGGCTGCCGCCGTTCTTCGCCTCACCGCTGCGCGACGGGGGCTACGACGTCTCCGACTACACGGCGGTGCTCCCCGAGTTCGGGGACCTCGCCGACTTCGTGGAGTTCGTGGACGCCGCGCACAGCCGCGGCATGCGGGTGATCATCGACTTCGTCATGAACCACACCAGCGACCAGCACGAGTGGTTCCAGCAGTCCCGCACGGACCCGGACGGCCCCTACGGCGACTACTACATGTGGGCGGACAACGACAAGCAGTACCAGGACGCCCGCATCATCTTCGTCGACACCGAGACCTCGAACTGGACGTACGACCCGGTCCGCAAGCAGTACTACTGGCACCGCTTCTTCTCGCACCAGCCGGACCTCAACTTCGAGAACCCGGCCGTGCAGGAGGAGATCATCTCCGCCCTGCGGTTCTGGCTCGACCTCGGCATCGACGGCTTCCGCCTCGACGCCGTGCCCTACCTGTACGCCGAGGAGGGCACCAACTGCGAGAACCTGCCGCGCACCCACGCGCTGCTCAAGCGGGTCAGAGCGGAGATCGACGCGCACTACCCGGACACCGTCCTGCTCGCCGAGGCCAACCAGTGGCCCGAGGACGTCGTCGACTACTTCGGGGACTACGCCACCGGCGGGGACGAGTGCCACATGGCCTTCCACTTCCCCGTCATGCCGCGCATCTTCATGGCCGTGCGCCGCGAATCGCGCTACCCCGTCTCGGAGATCCTGGCCAAGACCCCGGCGATCCCGGACCGCTGCCAGTGGGGCATCTTCCTGCGCAACCACGACGAGCTCACCCTCGAAATGGTCACGGACGAAGAGCGCGACTACATGTACTCCGAGTACGCCAAGGACCCCCGGATGCGCGCCAACATCGGCATCCGGCGCCGGCTCGCCCCGCTCCTGGACAACGACCGCAACCAGATCGAGCTGTTCACCGCCCTGCTGCTGTCCCTGCCCGGTTCGCCGATCCTCTACTACGGCGACGAGATCGGCATGGGCGACAACATCTGGCTCGGCGACCGCGACGGCGTGCGCACGCCCATGCAGTGGACCCCCGACCGCAACGCCGGTTTCTCCTCCTGCGATCCGGGCAGGCTGAACCTGCCGGTCATCATGGACCCGGTCTACGGGTACCAGGTCACCAACGTCGAGGCGTCCATGGCGTCGCCCTCCTCGCTGCTGCACTGGACCCGCAGGCTGATCGAGATCCGCAAGGTGAACCCCGCCTTCGGACTCGGTTCGTACACCGAACTGGCCTCGTCCAACCCGGCCGTTCTCGCGTTCCTGCGCGAGTACGGGGACGACCTGGTGCTGTGCGTGCACAACTTCTCGCGCTTCGCGCAGCCCACCGAGCTGGACCTGCGCTCGTTCAACGGACGGGTCCCCGTGGAGCTCACGGGTGACGTGCGCTTCCCGCCGATCGGCGAGTGGCCGTACCTGCTGACCCTGGCGGGCCACGGCTTCTACTGGTTCCGCCTGCGCCGGGAGTAGGCGCCGGCGTTAGCCCAGCCGCGCGAACCTGCGCGGTACCGCACAGGGGCGGGCACTCCAACGGGTCAACGCCCGCCCCAATACGGAGCATCCTGACCCGACACTCGCACTTACCGGAGAAGCAACTGCCGCACATCCGGGACACTCTGCGCATTCTGTGACGGCCCGGGGAAAGGACGCGACGCCATGTCGGAGGCTGCATCCGCCCGGAGCCGGCTCACGGCCGACCGGGCCGCCGGGATCGGCCCGTTCGAACCGATGCTGAGGGAATGGCTGCCCGCACAGCGCTGGTTCGCGGGGAAGGGACGCGGGATCGGCCGGCTCAGGCCCGTCTCCGCGTCCGAGCTGCTGCCACCGGGCTCCGTCCCGGGACTGCTGCACCTGCTGCTCGACGTGGACGGGGACTGCTACCAACTGCTGCTGGGCCTGCGCCCGTCGCCGCTGCCGCCCGCCCTCGCGCCCGCCCTGATCGGCCACCCGCGCTCGGGCCCGTACGCCGGGATGGCCGTGTACGAGGCCCTGCGCGACCCCCGGCTCGCCACCCTGCTGCTGGAGCGGCTGCGCTCCCCCGGCGCCCTGGGCCCGCTCCGCTTCGACCGGGTCCCGGACACCCCGATCGAAGCCGGGCTCACCCCCCGGCCGCTGTCCGGGGAACAGACCAACTCCTCCCTGATCTACGGGGACACCTACATCCTCAAGGTGTTCCGCCGGGTCGGCCCCGGGACCAACCCGGACCTGGAGCTGCCCAGAGCGCTCGCCGCCGTCGGCTGCGCCCGGGTCCCCGCCCCGGTCGCCTGGTACGAGGCCGCGCCGGACGGCGGAGAACCGTTGACCCTGGGCGTGCTCCAGCCCTATCTGCGCGGCTCAGACGACGGCTGGCAGCTGGCCCTGCGCCGGCTCGCCGCCGGAGCGGACTTCACCGCCGAGGCGCACGCCCTGGGCCGGGCCACCGCCGAGGTGCACAGCGCCCTCGCCGACGCCCTGCCCACCGTGGCCCTGGGCCCCGAGCAGACCGCCCGGCTCGCCGCCGGGATGACGGCCCGGCTCGCCGCCACCGCCCGCGAGGTGCCCGCGCTGCGCCCCTACGAGACCGGGCTGCGCGGCGCCTTCGACGCCCTGGCCGCCTCCCGGGGTACAGGGGTCTCCGCCCAGCGCATCCACGGGGACCTGCACCTGGGCCAGACCCTGCGCACCGCCGACGGCAGCTGGGCGCTGATCGACTTCGAGGGGGAGCCCGCCCGCCCCCTGGCCGACCGCCGCCGCCCCGAACCGGCCGTCCGCGACATCGCCGGGATACTGCGCTCCTTCGACTACGCCGCCCGCTCGCACCGGCCCTTCGCACCCGCCTGGGCGGACGCCTGCCGGGCCGCGTTCTGCGAGGGCTACGCCCGTACCACCGGCCGCGACCCGCGCGAGGACCCGGTCCTGCTGCGCGCGTACGAGACCGACAAGGCGGTGTACGAGGCGCGCTACGAGTTCCGGCACCGCCCCGACTGGCTGCACGTGCCCATGGCGGCGATCCGCCGGCTCTCGGCTCCCGAGCGCCCCGCCCACCGCATGCCCCCGCCCGTACCCGGCACCACCCCGCATCCGAAGCCCCCGAGGAGGCCGCTCGCGTGAGCGCCGCACGACAGCCGTCACCGACCGTCCGCGAGGAAGCCGCCGCGGCCGCGGTCCCGGAACCCACGAAGCGCAGCCGCGCCCCGCGCGCCCGCCGCACCGCCCCCTCCCAGGGGGTCCGGCCGGCCCCCGCCCTGGACGCCGGGGAACGCGCCCGGCTGCTGGAGGGACGCCACCACGACCCGCACGGCCTGCTCGGCGCCCGCGTCCAGCAGGGCGGGGTGGTCTTCCGCGTGCTGCGCCCCTACGCCAAGGCCGTCACCGTCGTGGCGAAGGGGCTGCGCGCCGAGCTCGCCGACGAGGGCGACGGGCTGTTCTCCGGCCTGCTGCCGCTGACCGAGGTGCCGGACTACCGGCTGCTGGTGACCTACGACGGCGAGGAGCGCGAGGTCCACGACCCCTACCGGTTCCTGCCCGCCCTCGGCGAGCTGGACCTGCACCTGATCGGCGAGGGCCGCCACGAGGAACTGTGGACGGCGCTCGGCTCGCGGGTCATGGAGCACCAGGGGGTCACCGGCACCCGGTTCACCGTGTGGGCGCCGAACGCGCAGGGCGTACGGGTCACCGGGGACTTCTGCTGCTGGGACGGCGGGGCGTACCCGATGCGCTCGCTGGGCTCGACCGGGGTGTGGGAGCTGTTCCTGCCGGGGATCGGCGAGGGAGCCCTGTACAAGTACGACATCACCCGCCCGGACGGCGGCCACACCCTGCGCGCCGACCCGATGGCCCGGTACGCGGAGGTCCCGCCGGCGACCGCCTCCGTGGTGACGGACTCGCGGTACGAGTGGGGCGACGAGCAGTGGATGGCCGCGCGGGGGCTGCGCCCGGCGCACCTGTCGCCGATGTCGGTGTACGAGCTGCACCTGGCCTCCTGGCGGCCGGGGCTGAGCTACCGCGAGCTGGCCGAGCAGCTGCCCGCGTACGTCAGCGAACTGGGCTTCACCCACGTGGAGTTCATGCCGGTCGCCGAGCACCCCTTCGGCGGCTCGTGGGGCTACCAGGTGACCGGTTTCTACGCGCCGACCTCACGGCTGGGCACCCCGGACGACTTCCGCTTCCTGGTGGACTCGCTGCACCGGGCCGGGATCGGGGTGATCGTCGACTGGGTGCCGGCGCACTTCCCGCGCGACGACTGGGCGCTGGCCGAGTTCGACGGGCGGCCGCTGTACGAGCACCAGGACCCGCGGCGGGCCGCGCACCCGGACTGGGGGACGCTGGAGTTCGACTACGGGCGCACGGAGGTCCGCAACTTCCTGGTGGCCAACGCCGTGTACTGGTGCCAGGAGTTCCACGTGGACGGCCTGCGCGTGGACGCGGTGGCCTCGATGCTGTACCTGGACTACTCGCGCGAGGAGGGCGACTGGTCGCCGAACGAGCACGGCGGCCGGGAGAACCTGGACGCGGTGGCGATGCTCCAGGAGATGAACGCGACGGTCTACCGGCGCTGCCCGGGCGTGGTGACGGTCGCGGAGGAGTCCACCGCCTGGAACGGGGTGACCCGGCCGACGGACGCGGGGGGCCTGGGCTTCGGGCTGAAGTGGAACATGGGCTGGATGCACGACACCCTGCGGTACGTCTCGAAGGAGCCGGTGCACCGCAAGTACCACCACCACGACATGACCTTCGGGATGGTGTACGCGTTCAGTGAGAACTACGTGCTGCCGATCTCGCACGACGAGGTGGTGCACGGCAAGCGCGCGCTGGTGTCGAAGATGCCGGGCGACTGGTGGCAGCAGCGAGCCACGCACCGGGCGTACCTCGGGTTCATGTGGGCCCATCCGGGCAAGCAGCTGCTGTTCATGGGGCAGGAGTTCGCCCAGGGTTCGGAGTGGTCGGAGAGCCAGGGCCCGGACTGGTGGGTAGTGGACCCCGGGTACTCGGCGGCCGGGGACCACACGGGGGTGCGGGACCTGGTGCGCGACCTGAACCGGCAGTACACGGCGGCGCCGGCGCTGTGGGAGCGGGATTCCGTGCCGGAGGGCTTCGCGTGGGTGGAGGCGGACGCCGCCGACGACAACGTGTTCGCCTTCCTGCGGTTCGCGGGCGACGGCTCGCCGCTGCTGTGCGTCTCCAACTTCTCGCCGGTGGTCCGGCACGGGTACCGGCTCGGTGTGCCGGACGAGGTCCCGCAGTGGCGGGAGGTCCTCAACACGGACCTGGAGGTGTACGGCGGCAGCGGCGTCCGCCAGGACCGCCCGCTGCGCCCCGAGCCGGTGCCGGCCCAGGGCCGCGGGAAGAGCCTGCGGATGACGCTGCCGCCGATGGCCACGGTCTGGTTCAGGCCGTGACGAGTGCCTCCTCCAGCTCCTGGAGGAGGCGCCGCTTGGGGCGGGCGCCGACGATCTGCTTGACGGGCTCGCCGTCGCGGAAGAGCAGCAGGGTCGGCATGGACAGCACCCCGTAGCGGGTGACGGCGTCCGGGTTGGTGTCGGCGTCGATCTGTACGACCTTCAGCCGCCCCTCCTCCTGCGCCGCGACGGCGGACAGGACGGGGGCGAGCTGGCGGCAGGGGCCGCACCAGTCCGCGGTGAACTCCACCAGGACCGGGAGGTCCCGCTCCGCCAGTACCTCCGCCGCGAAGTCGGCGTCGGTCACCTCGGCGACACCCTTGGCGTGGATCATCGTGTTCCCCTCTCCCAGCCGCTCATCTCGCAGCGCGGCTGCGTCTGTCCGGCGGCCTCTTCGGCCGCCGCCAACTGGTGCGCGACCTGCTCGCGCACGTCGGCCAGCCGGCCGATCAGCGCGTCGAGCTCGGCGAGCTTGCGCCGGTAGACGGCGAGCGAGGCCGGGCAGGCGTCGCCGGCCGGGTGGCCGTCGCGCAGGCAGTCGACGAACGGGCGGGTGTCCTCCAGGTCGAAGCCGAAGTCCTGGAGGGTGCGGATCTGGAGGAGGAGGCGCAGGTCCTCCTCGTCGTAGTCGCGGTAGCCGTTGCCGGTCCGCCGGGCGGTCAGCAGACCGCGTGACTCGTAGTACCGCAGCGTCCGGGTGCTGGTCCCGGCGCGTTTCGCCAGTTCGCCGATGCGCATGGCCCGACCGTACGGCTTGACGCCGACGTCAAGGAAAGGGCCGCGGGGAGGCTTCGGGGGCCCTCGCTACCCCCGTGCGCGAGGGCCCCGCTATGGATCACGTACGGCGTGGGGGTGTGGTTCACGGTGTGTGGCGGGGATCACGTCGCGGGCCCGGGAAGCCGCCTGCGCCGCGGTGGCCGGATCCGTACGCTGTGAGTGGATCTTCCGCCCATCCGATTACCGGACGGTCGCCGGGAAAACCGCACAAAGTCATGAACTCCGTAGGACTTTCCTACGAGTTATGGGCTTGTTCGAACGACCCGTAGTCGTCACGCCCCGGCCACTCCTACCGTGTGCCGTGTGCACTCCAGTCCACCTTTCAATGCCCCCGCCGCGCGTCGCCTGCGCGCGGCCCTGGGCATGGCTCCCGGTCATGTCGCCTACGGCCTGCGGGCCCAGTACGGCCTGCTCGTCGCACCCGAGACCGTGACGGCCTGGGAGCAGGGCGAGCAGTCGCCCAGCTCCGCCGAGCTCACCGCCCTCGCCGGGGTGCTCTGGTGCTCCCCCGGGGAACTGCTCGCCGAGCCCGTCACCCTGCGGGAGCACCGGCTCGCCCGGGGCCTGGACCCCGAGGACCTGGCCCGCAGGGTGGGGCTGGAGCCGAGCGCGTACCTGAAGATGGAGGAGAGCGGGCGCTGGAAGGGCAACGAGCGCCAGTCCGCCGCCCTCGCCTCGGCCCTGAAGCTGACCCTGCCCCAGTTCGTGGCGGTCAGCGGCCGGCAGGAGGAGCTCGACGGGCTGCTGCGCAGCGCGGCCACCACCCGCTGGCAGGGGTACGTCAAGCCGCTGGCCAAGCTGCTGCCGGTGCCCAAGGCGCACCTGGAGCGGATCCTGGCACTGCTCCACACCGAGTACCAGCAGCGGATGGCGGCCACGGTCAGCTGGGGCGGCGGCGACAGCGCGATGTGGAGCGGGGACGCCGGACGGGAGTACCTGGACGCGATCTCGGAGCGGTTCTGGTCGCTGGCCGGCGGTGCGGGATAGGAGCGCGGCCGGGTCAGAAGACGAACTCGGCCTCGTACATACGGCTCTCCGGGACCCTCTTGAGCTCGGTGACGGCCTCGGCCAGCGGGGCCATCACCACGTCGGTGCCGCGCAGGGCGGTCATCTTCCCGAACTGCCCGCGGTGCACGGCCTCGACGGCGTGCCAGCCGAAGCGGGTGGCCAGGACGCGGTCGTAGGCGGTGGGGACGCCGCCGCGCTGGACGTGGCCGAGGATGACCGGGCGGGCCTCCTTGCCCAGGCGGCGCTCCAGTTCGACGGCCAGCCGGTTGCCGATGCCGGCGAAGCGCTCGTGCCCGTACGCGTCGATGGCGCCCTTCTCGTAGGGCATGGAGCCCTCGGCCGGGTGCGCGCCCTCGGCGACGCAGATGACGGCGAACTTCTTCCCCCGGGCGAAGCGTTCCTCCACCATCTTCACCAGGGCGTCCACCTCGAAGGGCCGTTCGGGCAGGCAGATGCCGTGGGCACCGCCGGCCATGCCCGACTCCAGGGCGATCCAGCCGGCGTGGCGGCCCATGACCTCGACGACCATCACGCGCTGATGCGATTCGGCGGTGGTCTTGAGGCGGTCGATGGCTTCGGTCGCGACCATGACGGCGGTGTCGAAGCCGAAGGTGCGGTCGGTGGCGGAGATGTCGTTGTCGATGGTCTTCGGCACGCCGACCACCGGCATCCCGGCGTCGGAGAGCATCCGGGAGGCCGTCAGGGTACCCTCGCCGCCGATCGGAATCAGGGCGTCGAGCTGGTAGCGGCGCGCCAGCTCGTCCGCGTTCTCCGCCGCCTCGTGGAGCCGGGCGCGCTCCATGCGCGCCGAGCCCAGGATGGTGCCGCCGCGGGCCAGGATGCCGCTGACGGCGTTGATGTCCAGGGGGCGGTAGTGGCCGTCGAGGAGGCCCTTGAAACCGTCCTCGAAGCCGATGACCTCGTCGCCGTGGCCGACCAGCGCGCGGTGTACGACCGACCGGATGACGGCGTTCAGGCCGGGGCAGTCGCCGCCTGCGGTGAGAACTCCGATACGCATCGCCTTGTGTCTCCTGCTCCTGGTCGCACGTGATGGTCGTATTGATCCCAGGTGTCCGATTGTTCCACGCCGCCGGGGTGCCCCGCGCTCCGCGCCGCTCCGCCCCACCAGGCCCTTCGCCCCGGCCGCCCGGGCCTCTGATCCACCGGGCGCATTATCCACTGATCGAGGTATTGTCAAGAGGTCGAGCCAGACCGAACGGATATCCACAGCATGGACGGAGACCACGCGTGACGCGCAGCGTGTACGTGACCGGGATCGCGCGGGGGGACGGCCGCCAGGTCGTCGAACTGGGGATCATGGAGCTGCTGACCCGCCGGACGGGCCGGGTCGGCGTCTACCGCCCGCTGCTGCGTGACGCCCCGGACCGCCTCTTCGACCTCCTCAAGGCCCGCTACCGGCTCGACCAGGACGCCTCGGCCGCGTACGGGATGGAGTACGGGGAGGCGTCCGCGGTCCTGGCCGAGAAGGGCACCGACGAACTGGTCTCCCGGCTCGTGGACCGCTACCACCAGGTGGCCCGGGACTACGAGGTCATGCTGGTCCTCGGCACGGACTACGCCGGGGCCGGCCTCGCCGACGAGCTGGCGCTCAACGCCCGCCTCGCCAACGAGCTGGGCGCGGTCGTCGTGCCCGTCGTGGGCGGCACGAAGCAGCCCGCCGACGCCGTGCGCGCCGAGGCCCGCAACGCCTACCGGGCCTACGAGGGCCTGGGCTGCCACGTGGTGGCGATGGTGGTCAACCGGGTCGCCCCCGCGGACCGGGACTCCATAGCCGAGCGGCTCGCCGCCCGCCTGCCGGTGCCCTGCTACGTCCTGCCGGAGGACAAGTCCCTCTCGGCGCCGACCGTCGCCCAGATCACCCGGGCGCTCGGCGGCGAGGTGCTGCTCGGCGACGAGGCCGGGCTGGCGCGCGACGCCGTGGACTTCGTCTTCGGCGGCGCGATGCTGCCGAACTTCCTGGCCGCCCTGACCCCCGGCTGCCTGGTGGTCACCCCCGGGGACCGCTCCGACCTGGTCGTCGGCGCCCTGGCCGCGCACGCCTCCGGCACCCCGCCGATCGCCGGGGTGCTGCTGACCCTGGGCGAACACCCGGGGCGGGACGTCCTCACCCTCGCCTCGAAGCTGGCGCCCGGCACCCCGGTGGTCTCGGTGGCCGGCAACAGCTTCCCGACGGCCGCCGAGCTGTTCTCGCTGCAGAGCCGGCTGAACTCCGCGACCCCGCGCAAGCTGGAAACGGCACTCGGCCTCTTCGAGCGGCACGTGGACACCGCCGAGCTGCGCGGACTGCTGTCGGTGGCCCGCTCGGAGCGCGTCACCCCGATGATGTTCGAGCACGAGCTGCTGGAGCGGGCCCGCTCCGAGCGCCGTCGCGTGGTCCTGCCGGAGGGCACCGAGGAACGGGTGCTGCGCGCCGCGGACGTGGTGCTGCGGCGGGGGGTCTGCGACCTGACCCTGCTGGGCGAGGAGCAGGCGATCCTGAAGAAGGCCGCCGACCTGGGCGTCGACATCTCCGGGGCGCAGCTCATCGACCCGGCGGTCTCCCCGCTGCGGGAACGGTTCGCCCAGTATTACGCGCAGGCCCGCGCCCACAAGGGCATGACCGTCGAACTGGCCCACGACGTGGTCGCGGACGCCAACTACTTCGGCACGCTGATGGTCCAGGAGGGACTGGCCGACGGCATGGTCTCCGGCTCCGTACACTCCACCGCCGCGACCATCCGCCCGGCGTTCGAGATCATCAAGACCAAGCCGGAAGCCTCGATCGTCTCCTCCGTCTTCTTCATGTGCCTGGCCGAGCAGGTCCTCGTGTACGGGGACTGCGCGGTCAACCCGGACCCGGACGCCGAGCAGCTGGCCGACATCGCCGTGCAGTCGGCCGCCACCGCGGCGGCCTTCGGGGTCGAGCCGCGGATCGCGATGCTCTCGTACTCCACCGGCACCTCCGGCTCCGGGGCGGACGTGGACAAGGTCCGCAAGGCCACCGAGATCGTCCGCGAGCGCCGCCCGGACCTGCTGATCGAGGGCCCGATCCAGTACGACGCGGCCGTGGAGCCCTCGGTGGCGGCGACCAAGCTGCCCGGCTCCGAGGTGGCCGGCCGGGCGAGCGTGCTGATCTTCCCGGACCTGAACACGGGCAACAACACGTACAAGGCCGTGCAGCGTTCGGCGGGCGCCGTCGCGGTCGGCCCGGTGCTCCAGGGTCTGCGCAAGCCCGTCAACGACCTCTCGCGCGGGGCGCTGGTCCAGGACATCGTGACCACGGTGGCCATCACCGCGATCCAGGCGCAGACCCAGGGCGCGCCGGCCCCCACCGCCTGACCACCCCTCGCCTCCGCTCCTCCTCGCCTCCTCCGTTCCGAAGGAAAGACCCGCACCGTGACCGCATCGCGCGTACTCGTCCTCAACTCCGGCTCCTCGTCGGTCAAGTACCAGCTCCTCGACATGGCGGACTCCTCCCGCCTCGCCGCCGGCCTGGTGGAACGGATCGGCGAGCAGGGCTCGCGGCTGGTGCACGAGCCGCTCGCCGGGCCCGGCGCCGCGGGCGGCAGGCGCGAGCGGACGGAGGCCATCGCGGACCACGGGGCGGCCCTGCGGGCGGTGGCCGAGGAGCTGGCCGCCGACGGCATGGGCCTGGACTCGCCCGAACTGGCCGCCGTGGGCCACCGGGTGGTGCACGGCGGGACCCGGTTCACCGCCCCGACGGTGATCGACGACGAGGTGCTGGCGGAGATCCGCTCCCTGATCCCGCTGGCCCCGCTGCACAACCCGGCCAACGTGACGGGGATCGAGGTGGCGCGCGAACTGCGCGCGGACCTCCCGCAGGTGGCCGTCTTCGACACCGCCTTCCACGCGACGATCCCCGAGCACGCGGCCCGGTACGCGATCGACGCGGCGACCGCCGAGAAGTACTCCATCCGGCGGTACGGCTTCCACGGCACCTCCCACGCCTACGTCTCGCGGGCCACGGCCGCGCTGCTCGGCCGGGCGGTGGAGGACGTGAACGTGATCGTGCTGCACCTGGGGAACGGGGCTTCCGCCTCGGCGGTGCGCGGCGGGGTGTGCGTGGAGACCTCGATGGGCCTGACCCCGCTGGAGGGGCTGGTCATGGGAACCCGGTCGGGGGATCTGGACCCGGCGGTGATCTTCCACCTGGCGCGGGTAGGAGGGATGTCGGTCGACGAGATCGACTCGCTGCTGAACAAGAAGAGCGGTCTGCTGGGTCTGTGCGGCGACAACGACATGCGCGAGGTGACCCGCCGGGCGGAGGCGGGCGACGAGCCGGCGCGCCTGGCACTGGCCGCGTACGTGCACCGGCTGAAGAAGTACATCGGCGCCTACACGGCGGTGCTGGGCCGGGTGGACGCGGTGGTGTTCACTGCGGGTGTCGGCGAGAACGCCTCGGTGGTGCGGGAGGCGGCCGTGTCCGGACTGGAGGGGCTCGGGCTCGTACTGGACCCGGAGGCGAACGCGGCCCGCTCCTCCGGGCCCCGGCTGATCTCCGCTGACGACGCGCGTGTGGCGGTGGCCGTGGTCCCGACCGATGAGGAGCTGGAGATCGCCACCCAGGCGTACGCGCTGGTTACCCGTTAGTCACTTGGACTTTCCACCAGACGGAATATTCCGCTACGAAACAAACGGATAGGATCCGCTTCATGCGCCGTTCCAAAATCGTCTGCACGCTGGGCCCCGCCGTCGACTCGCTTGAGCAGCTGAAAGCGCTCATCGAGGCAGGTATGAACGTGGCCCGATTCAACTTCAGCCACGGTACCCAGGCAGAACACCAGGAGCGGTACGACCGCGTCCGGAGGGCTTCCGAGGAGACCGGCCGGGCGGTCGGCGTCCTCGCCGACCTCCAGGGCCCGAAGATCCGTCTGGAGACCTTCGCCGAGGGCCCCGTCGAGCTGGTGCGCGGTGACGAGTTCACCATCACCACCGAGGACGTCCCGGGCGACAAGTCCATCTGCGGCACCACCTACAAGGGCCTCCCGGGCGATGTCGCCAAGGGTGACCAGATCCTGATCAACGACGGCAACGTCGAGCTGCGGGTGACCGAGGTCGACGGCCAGCGGGTGCGGACCATCGTCATCGAGGGCGGTGTCATCTCGGACCACAAGGGCATCAACCTGCCGGGTGCCGCCGTGAACGTCCCCGCCCTGTCGGAGAAGGACGTCGACGACCTGCGCTTCGCCCTGCGGATGGGCTGCGACATGGTCGCCCTGTCCTTCGTCCGCGACGCCAACGACGTCAAGGACGTCCACCGGGTCATGGACGAGGAGGGCCGCCGGGTCCCCGTCATCGCCAAGGTGGAGAAGCCGCAGGCCGTCGAGAACATGGAGGCCGTGGTCGCGGCCTTCGACGCGGTCATGGTGGCCCGCGGTGACCTGGCCGTCGAGTACCCGCTCGAAAAGGTCCCGATGGTCCAGAAGCGGCTCATCGAGATGTGCCGCCGCAACGCCAAGCCGGTGATCGTCGCCACCCAGATGATGGAGTCGATGATCACGAACTCCCGCCCGACCCGCGCGGAGGCGTCCGACGTCGCCAACGCCATCCTCGACGGCGCCGACGCGGTCATGCTGTCGGCCGAGTCCTCGGTGGGCGCCTACCCCATCGAGACCGTCAAGACCATGTCGAAGATCGTCACGGCGGCCGAGGAGGAGCTCCTGTCCAAGGGCCTCCAGCCCCTGGTCCCGGGCAAGAAGCCGCGCACCCAGGGCGGCTCCGTCGCCCGTGCGGCCTGCGAGATCGCGGACTTCCTCGACGGGAAGGCCCTGGTCGCCTTCACCCAGTCCGGCGACACCGCCCGGCGCCTGTCGCGCTACCGCGCCCAGCAGCCGATCCTGGCCTTCACCACCGATGTGAACACCCGCAACCAGCTCACCCTGAGCTGGGGCGTGGAGTCGGCCGTCGTCCCGCACGCCGACAGCACGGACGCGATGGTCGACCTGGTCGACGGCGAGGTGCTGAAGCTCCAGCGCTTCAACGAGGGCGACACCATGATCATCACGGCCGGCTCGCCCCCCGGCGTCCCGGGCACGACCAACATGGTCCGCGTCCACCACCTGGGCGGCACCACCCGCGACTGAGCCCCCCGGGCCCGCCCGCCTCTGCCGCACAGAGACCGAGGGCGGCGCCCCCGGCCCCGCAAGGGGCCGGGGGCGCCGCCCTCGGTGCGTTCCGCGCGCCGGGATCAGCCCTCCGGCGGGCCGACGTAGTTGTGCAGGCCCGGGACGGTGAGGTTGCCGCCGAACTGGCCGGCCTGGACCACCTTGACGTTCGTGAAGAACGCGAAGGGGACGTTCAGCGGCGGCGGACTGTTCGGGGTGAACTCGATCGGGATGAGCCCGAAGAGGTTGCCCTTGAGGCTCTCGGTGTACATCGTCACCTTGCCGTCGCGGATCTTGGACGTGGAGCCCGGGCGCGACTTCAGGTGGGCGACGTTCCCGCTCTTGCCGACCGTCTGGTAGAGGTCCTTGATGTCCAGGGAGTCCGCCGTGAACTTCAGGACCTTCTTGGTGTGCCCGTTCGCCGTCTTCACCTCGACGATGCCCGCGTAGTCCAGGCCGTAGAGGGTCAGCAGGGAGCTGTCCAGGTACCAGGGCTCGTCGGGCAGGAGCGGGATGCCGGGCTCCAGCTTCGCGTCGGCCAGGGCCTTGGCGTCGAAGGTGGGGCAGGGGAACGGCTGCTTGCCGTCCGGGTCCGCCGTGGTGGAGGCGGAGGGGGACGGCGAGGCGCCGTCCGTCGTGCCGACGCCGGGCAGCGGCTTGGCCGTCTCGTCCTTCGGGGTCTTGACGGTGTCCTTGACGTCCTGCGGCAGCTCCTCGACCGTGACGCCGGCCTTCTTCGCGGCGTCGCGGATCGCGTCGGCCGTCGGGTCGGCGGTCTTCGCGGTGGTCGGGGTGGGCGCGGGCGCCGGGGTGGCCGGCTTCTGCGCGCCCTGGAGGGGCTTGCCGAGTCCGTCGACGAGGCCCTTGAGGGCGTCGCCGACGCCCAGCGGGTCGAGCGGGTTCGTCGTCTTCGCCGCCGAGGGGGACGGGGAGGCGCTCGCGGACGGCTTGGCCGGCGGGGTCTGCTGCTGCGGCGCCTTGGGGGCCTCGGGCTGCTTCGCCGGCGGGGTCGCCGCGGGGCTCGTCCCCGGCTTCGGGGCCTGGCTCGCGTTCGGCGACGCACCCGGGGAGGGCGTGGCGGACGGGGAAGCGGACGGGGAGCCGGACGGCGACGGCGAGGCCGACGCAGAGGGCTCGTCGGAGCGCGTCACGCACGGGCCGGGCGCGAAGGGGATGTCCTTGTCGTCGGCCAGGGCCAGCTTGGGCGCCATGCCCATCCCGACGAGGACGGCCGTCGGCATCGCCGCGAGCGCCATCGTCTTGCCGACGGGTATCTGGAGCTTGTTCAGCAGCGACTTCCGGGGCGCCGCGTGGCGGCCCCTTCTCTCACGGGACTCCGCGCCGGGGGCCACGCCCGGCTGCGTCTCGTCACCCCGCACTGTTCCTCCCGCCATCGGCGTGGGCAGTCGTCTCGGTCAGGTAGGGCGTGTGCGTCTCGCGGGGGGCCGGGATGCCGTGGAAGGGGTCCTGCATCTCCTGCGCCTCGTCGGCGGCCGCCGCCTCGGGCTCCTCCTCCGCCGGGACACCCGGGGCCCAGGCCAGCGCGAGGGCTCCGCCGACCATGGAGGCGAGGAAGCCGATGAAGAAGCCGCCGAGGTTGGACACCGGGATCGACACCAGCGCCAGCAGGATCGCGGCGACACCGGCGAAGACGCGGATGCCCTGCTGGAACCAGAGGGCCAGGCCGATCGTGATCAGCAGGACGCCGATGATCAGCGAGCCGGATCCGGCCGTCGTCGCCATGGCGAGGGTGATGTTGCCCAGCCGCAGGTCCGCGTAGGGGAAGTAGGCGATCGGCACTCCGCCGAGCAGGGTGAACAGACCGGCCCAGAAGGGACGCTGCCCCCGCCAGACGCGGAAGCGGCGGAACGTGACGGTGAGCCAGTGGTCGTCTGCGGCGCGAACCGGGGCCTCGGGGTTCATGGACAACAGCTCCCTGGAAACGGTGGTACGGAGAACTCTGTGGAGCCCGGGCGGGCGCACGACGGCGGCTGCCGCCGCCCGCCCGCCCGGTCACCTCACAGGACGGGACCGGCCTACTTCTCGTCCTCGTAGCACGGCTTGTCGCCGCTGAGCAGGCGCAGCTTGAGGTCGGGCAGCGTGAAGGTGCCCGCCGTCGTCGCCCACGCCTTCTGGCGCACCTTCGTCAGCGTGGCCGTCTTGGCGCGCTGTGCGAAGAGACCGTTGTCCATCACCGTGCCGGGGACCGGCTTGGTGGTGTTGCTCTTGTCGCCCACCGCGACACCGATGTCGAGCTGGTCGAACTTGGCGTCCGCGTCCAGCTCGGCGACATCGAGGTAGAGGTTGGTGGCCTCGGCCGAGCGGCCCTTGTTGCCCGTGCGCAGCTGGAGCGTGATCGAGGTGCCGAGGAGCGGCACCGGGGTGACCAGCGACTGGCACATGTTGGTGATCTTGGCGGAGCTGAAGCCCGAGATCGTGACCGGGTGCTTGCTCTTCGCGTCGGATCCCAGCGTGGCGCCCTCGGCGACACTGCCGTACTGGATCAGGTCCTGGCCGACGAGCTCGTCGGCCGACACCTTGAAGTCCTGGCCCGACACGCTGAACGAGGCCGCGAGGGCACCCTGCGCGAGACCCACACCGACCGCGGCCGTGGCCGCGATGGACGGGACCATGACGAGCGCGAAGCGCTTCCATCTGGTCCCGCCGCGAACCTGAGAACTCATTTCGTTCCTCCTTCTCGGACGTACATCTCCGGTCCGGACAGAGCCCGGCCTGGGATGGGAGAAGTGCTACGTCCTCGGGAAGAAGCGCAGGCGGCCGAGGCGCGGCGCAGCCGCGTCCGATACACCGGCGATCACCCCCGAGCGACAACCACTGGGCCACGCGTTCGCGCAACCTGGAGGACAGGCCCTGCCGGTGTGGCAGAGACCCCCCTGTCCACGGCCGGTGTGCGTGCCACCGGCCCACTCGGTGGGGACCCTCCACCGCTGCCGCCTGATGAGCGGGGCTGCGGGAAGGACCGAGCGTCGCCGATGCTGGTCCATTCCAGGCCGGGGCACAAGGGGGGTCGTTACTCGCGGGTAACGGCTGGGTAACCGCAGTGCGTCCCTCGGTCGCACAGCGGCCACACAGGGTGTCACCCTGGGCCACGACAGAAGGGGCGAAGAAGGAACCAACCGGACAGTTCACGGGGTTCGGCTTACTGCGAGTAACAGCGGCCGCGATGACCAAGTTTTGGCAAAGTGCGGCCGCTGTTTATCTCTGTGTCAACAAATCGAGCCGGGGACGGCCCGGACGGGGCAGCGCCTAGAAGAGCACCCGCGCCAGCGCCGTACGGGCCGCGCTCACCCGCGGGTCGTCGGAGCCGATCACCTCGAAGAGCTCCAGCAGGCGCACCCGTACAGAGTTTCGCTCGTCACCGGTGGTCACCCGTACGGTGTCCACCAGGCGGGAGAAGGCGTCCGCCACGTGCCCGCCGGCCAGCTCCAGGTCGGCCGCGGCCATCTGGGCGGCCGGGTCGCGGGGGTTCTCGGCGGCCTCGACGCGGACGGTCTGCGGGTTCATGTGCTGCACCCGGGAGAGCAGCTCGGCCTGGGCCAGGCCCAGCTTGGCCTCGGTGTTGGCCGGGTCGTCGACGAGCACGTTCTTGTACGCCTGCACGGCCCCGGCGAGGTCGCCCGCGTCCAGCGCGACGACCGCCGCCTCCAGCAGCGCGTCGTACGGACCGGCCGGAACGGGCGCGGCCGCCGCGGCGGCGGGGGCGCCCGCGGCGTCGGGGTCGATCTGGAGGCCGAGGATGCCGAAGCGCTCCTCGGCGACCTGGACCAGCTGGGCCAGGGTCTCGCGGATCTGCTGCTCGGGCACGGCGCCCTGGAAGAGCGGGAGCACCTGGCCTGCGACGACGGCGAACACGGCCGGGATGCCCTGGATGCCGAACTGCTGCATCAGCATCTGGTTGGCGTCGACGTCGATCTTCGCCAGGACGAGGCGGCCGTTCGCCTCGACGGTCAGCCGCTCCAGGAGCGGGCCGAACTGCTTGCACGGCTCGCACCACTCGGCCCAGAAGTCGAGGACGACCGGGACCTCGTTGGAGAGCTGGAGGACGGCGGTTTCGAACGCGGCCTCGTCTACGTCGGTGACGAGCGCGGACGGCGGTACGGAGCCGCCGGGGGCGCCGCCGCCGTGGCGGGCCGCCTCGGCACGCGCCTGCTCGGCCTTCGCCTTGGCTTCGCCGGCCGCCTTCACCGCGGCGAGGTCGACGACGCCGCTCATGGACATGTTTCTGGGCTGCATGCGTACATCCTCCCCCGAGTGCGCGCGCCGACGAAAAGGATCCCGGAAGATCCCGCGCGAAACCTCGTTCCCGACGGTTCCGCGTCCTGCTGGTGCTGCGTGACGCCGGGTCCCCACCTGGCGCCGGTAGCTCTTCGCGTGGTTGCCGCTCTTTCGCTACGAGCCGTAGCGTAACTCCCCCGGACGCCGGGCGCCTCGTGATCTGAACCACAGCGCGGAGGCCCCCGACGGTTCCGCTACTGGCGGGTATGGTCTCGGCCATGCGCAAGCCCTGCTCCCGCAGCATCCCCCAGCCCGGCCGTACGGGCCGCCCCCGCAGCGCGGCTGCGGACGCGGCGATCCTCGCGGCGACGCGGGACGCGCTGGTGGAGCTGGGCTGGTCGAAACTGACGATGGGGGACGTCTCGGCCCGGGCCGGCGTCGCGAAGACCACCCTCTACCGGCGCTGGGCGGGGAAGAACGAGCTGGTCGTGGACGCGGTCGCGGAGCTCTTCGACGCCCTCGAACTGCCCGACCGGGGCTCGCTGGAAGCGGACATCGAGTACGTGGTGCTCCAGTTCGCGGAGCTGCTGCGGCGCCCGGAGGCCCGGACGGCCCTGATGGCGGTGGTCGCCGAGTCCACCCGGGACGAGGCGCTGCGGGACCGGATCCGGTCGGCGATCGTGGACCGGCAGAAACGTCTCGTCGTACTGGGCCGCGAACGGGCGCAGGCCCGCGGCGAACTCCCGTACGAGGAGGACCAGGTGCTGGCCGCCCACACCACGGACCTGATCTTCGACGTGATCGCGGGCACGGTGGTGCACCGGGCGCTGGTGAGCTCCGAGCCGGTGGACGAGGGCTGGGTGGCGTCCTTCACCGCCCTGCTGATGCACGGCCTGACGGCCCGCGCCTGAGACGGCGGCCCCGCACGACCCACGGGGCCGGCCGCGGTGTTCCCGGGGGGGGGGAACGGTGCGGCCGGCCCGGTGCGGCGGCGGGGGCTAGAAGCCGGGGGGCTCGGTGTAGGTGCCCCACTCCTCGCGCAGGACGTTGCAGATCTCGCCCATCGTGGCCTCGGCCCGTACGGCCTCCAGCATGGCCGGGATCATGTTCGAGCCGTCGCGGGCGGCGCCCAGCATCGCCTCCAGTGCGGCCTTGACCCGGGCGTCGTCGCGGCGCTCCTTGCGGGCGGCGAGCGCCCGTACCTGCTCGCGCTCCACCTCGTGGCTGACGCGCAGGATCTCCAGGTCGCCGGTGACCGACCCGTGGTGGACGTTGACGCCGACCACGCGCTTGTCGCCCTTCTCCAGGGCGCGCTGGTACTGGAAGGCCGACTCGGCGATCTCGCCGGTGAACCAGCCGTCCTCGATACCGCGCAGGATGCCGGAGGTGATGGGGCCGATGGGGTGCTTGCCGTCCGGGTGGGCGCGCAGGCCGCGCTCCTTGATCTGCTCGAAGATCTTCTCGGCGTCGGCCTCGATCCGGTCGGTGAGCTGCTCGACGTACCAGGAACCGCCCAGCGGGTCGGCGACGTTGGCGACGCCGGTCTCCTCCATCAGCACCTGCTGCGTGCGCAGCGCGATCTCGGCGGCCTGCTCGCTGGGGAGGGCGAGGGTCTCGTCGAGGGCGTTGGTGTGCAGGGAGTTGGTGCCGCCGAGGACGGCGGCGAGGGCCTCCACGGCGGTGCGCACGACGTTGTTGTACGGCTGCTGGGCCGTCAGGGAGACGCCGGCGGTCTGCGTGTGGAAGCGCAGCCACATCGACTTCTCGTTCCGCGCGCCGTACACCTCCTTCATCCAGCGCGCCCAGATCCGGCGGGCGGCGCGGAACTTGGCGATCTCCTCGAAGAAGTCGAGGTGGGCGTCGAAGAAGAAGGACAGGCCGGGCGCGAAGTGGTCCACGTCCAGGCCGCGGGAGAGGCCGAGCTCCACGTACCCGAAGCCGTCGGCGAGGGTGTACGCGAGCTCCTGCGCGGCCGTGGCCCCGGCCTCGCGGATGTGGTAGCCGGAGACGGACAGCGGCTTGTACGCCGGGATGCCCTGGGCGCAGTACTCGATGAGGTCGCCGATGAGGCGCAGGTGCGGCTCGGGTTCGAAGAGCCACTCCTTCTGGGCGATGTACTCCTTGAAGATGTCCGTCTGGAGGGTGCCGTTGAGCACGGACGGGTCCACGCCCTGCCGCTCGGCGGCGACGAGGTACATGCAGAAGGCGGGGACGGCCGGGCCGGAGATGGTCATCGAGGTGGTCACGTCGCCGAGCGGGATGTCCTTGAAGAGGACCTCCATGTCGGCGGCGGAGTCGATGGCGACGCCGCAGTGCCCGACCTCGCCGAGCGCGCGCGGGTCGTCGGAGTCGCGGCCCATCAGGGTGGGCATGTCGAAGGCCACCGAGAGCCCGCCGCCGCCGGCGGCGAGGATCATCTTGTAGCGCTCGTTGGTCTGCTCGGCGTTGCCGAAGCCGGCGAACTGGCGGATGGTCCAGGTCCGGCCGCGGTACCCCGTGGGGTGCAGGCCGCGGGTGTAGGGGTACTCCCCCGGCCAGCCGATGCGTTCGAATCCCTCGTACGCGTCGCCGGGCCGGGGCCCGTAGACGGGCTCGACCTCATCGCCGGAGAGCGTGGTGAAATCCGCGTCCCGCTTGCGGGCCTTGTCATATCGGGCCTGCCAGCGGCGGCGGCCCTCCTCGATGGCGTCAGCGTCCATACCTTCGAATTTACTAGGACGTCCTAGTAAATGTCGATGGCAAACCCCCGGAGAGTCGTCCCCGGGGGTGAGGTTCGAGCGTTCCTACAGGCCCGCGCGAGCGAAGCCGGACGCCGGCTGGGCCAGGCTAGGCCGAGACGGTGGCCGGGGCGTCGGCGACCAGCGGCTCGATCTCGGCGCGGACCCCGCGCTCGACGAAGAAGGCCGCCAGCGGGATGGTGCCCGACGCCAGGACCCACAGCAGCTTGCCGAAGGGCCACTTGGCCTTGGAGCCGAGGTCGAAGGCGAAGACCAGGTAGATCATGAAGAGCACGCCGTGGACCTGCGAGACCGCGAGGGTCAGGTCGGCGCCGGTGTCGAAGCCGTACTTCGCCACCATGCAGGCACACAGGATCAGGAGCATGACCGCGGTCACGTAGGCCATGACGCGGTAGCGGGTGAGCACGCTTCGTTTCATGCCGTCGAGCGTAACCGTCCGCTTTGTGCGATCTTGACGCACCCCGGCCGTCAGCCCTCGTCGAAGTCCCCGGCGGCCACCCGCAGCGGCCTGAGCAGCGCGAAGACCTCCGCGCACTCCTCCGCGTCGTAGGCGCCGAGGCCGAACTCGATCGCCATCAGGTCCTTGGTCGCCGCCTCGACCACCTCGCGGCCCTTCTCCGTGATGGAGGCGAGCGTGCCGCGCCCGTCCTGCGGGTTGGGCCGCTTGGCCACCAGACCGGAGCGCACCAGGCGGTCCACGGTGTTCGTCACCGAGGTCGGGTGGACCATCAGCCGCTCGCCGATCTTCGACATGGGCAGCTCCCCCGCCTGGGAGAAGGTGAGCAGCACCAGCGCCTCGTAGCGGGCGAAGGTCAGGCCGTACGGCTTCACCACCGCGTCGACCTCGCCGAGCAGGATCTGGTGCGCGCGCATGATCGAGGTGATGGCGGCCATGGACGGCACGGGACCCCAGCGCTGCCGCCAGAGCTCGTCGGCGCGGGCGATGGGGTCGAAGGGGAGGCTGAGCGGCTTCGGCATCCACCAGACCCTACCGGTCGGTCCTTTTCCGGTGGCCCCCCGTCTCACTCCTCGGCCCGCGCGACGGTGGGTGCGGTGGCGCGCAGTTCGGCGAGCAGCAGGAGGACGACGAGGGTCCCGATCAGGGCCGATCCGGCGACGACGGCGTGCGCGGGGAAGAGCTCGGCGGCGGCTCCGGCCAGGGCCATGCCGACCCCCTGGAAGGTCATCACCCCGGTGCTCAGCAGGGTCATCGCGCGGCCACGCAGTTCGTCGGGGACGGTGTCGACGTACATCCGGTCGACGCCGAGGGCGTGGGCGTGGGCCAGCCCGGCGAGGACGAGCGCCGCCGCGACGACGACGGGGCCGGGGCGCAGCGCGTACGCCAGGTACGGCAGCAGGGAGACGGCCGCCAGCGGGGCGGTGATCCGTGCGCGGGTCCGGGGGGTGAGCGCGGAGCCGGCCCAGAGTTCACCCGCGATGGTTCCCGCGGGAAGGGCGCACATCAGCACCCCGAGGGTGACGGTCCCGGCGCCGATGCCGTCGGCGTACGGGGTGAGCAGGGCCTCGGGGACGACCGCGAAGACGGACGGGGCCCAGCACAGCAGGGTCAGGGCGCGCAGCCGGCGGTGCCCGAAGACGGCCCGCAGCCCGCCGAGCGGGGAGTGCCGGACGGCGCCGGCGCGGGCGGGCCGGGACCGGGTGCCCAGGCGCAGCAGCAGGGCGGAGGCCAGGAACCCGGCGGCGGTCAGGGCGACGGCCTCGCGCGGTGCGAGGACGGTCAGCAGGAGCCCGCCGAGCCCGAAGCCGGTGAGCAGGGCGCTCTGCGCGACCATCCTCAGCAGCGACCGGCCGAGCACGAACGGCTCGCCGGAGCCGAGGATGTCGGCGAGGGAAGCACTGCGGGCGCCCTGGAAGAGGGGCGCGACGAAGGCCATGGCGCAGCGCAGGACGAGGATCCCGGCAACGGGCGTACCCGGCCAGACCATGGCGGCGGCGCAGGCGGCGCACACCAGATCGCAGGCGACGAGGACCCGTCGGGCGGGGTGGCGGTCGGCGATCCCGGCGAGCAGGGTGCCGCCGAGGGCGTAGGGCAGGAACCCCAGGGCGAAGGTGAGCGCGCTCATCAGGGACGAACCGGTGGCGCGGTAGACGAGGACGGTGAGGGAGATCTCGGCGACGACCACCCCGAGCACGGACATCAGATGCGCGGCGAAGACGGCGGGGAACTCGGCGACGCGGAACACGGCCCGGTAGCCGGCCGCCCGACCGGGGCCGGGGCCCGGAGGGGCCGGGTGCGGGGCGGTGTGCGGTGCGGCCCCGCGTGCGGGGGCCGGTGGTGCGGAGTCTGCTGGCATGGGGGAAGCGTCCCGGCGGCGGGGCGGGGGGTGTAGGGATTCGTCCGGGGGCGAATGTTGCGACAGAGTGCCGCGGGGCGGGGCCGGCGTACGAGGGGAGCGGGGGCGGGCATGGGGTTGCTGCATCACTTCGGGCACGAGGACCTGCTGCGGTGCCGGTTCGCGCTCTCACCCTTGTGGGAGACCCAGGAGGCCGTCCGCACCCTCACGCGCCCGGACCGGCAGGGCTACCACCTGCCCTGGCTGCGCGGGATCCGCGCCGCCGCCACGGGGCTGGACCTGCGGCCGCTGTGGCTGCTGATGCCCCGGCGCGGGCACAGCACCGACTTCATCAGCCCCCCGCCCAGCGGGCCCGGCGTGTCCTTCTCGCAGGAGCTGGCCCTGGTCCGCGCGGCCGACCCGGCCACGGCGCGGGAGGACATGCGCAGGTCCCTCGCCTGCACACCGGGCGCGCTCGACAGCGAGCTGGGCCGGTACCTGCTCGCGGACCCCGCCCGGTCCGTACGGGAGCTGGCCGATCTGCTGGAGCGGGCCTGGACCGTCCTGGTCGCGCCGCACTGGCCCCGGCTGCGGGCCCTGCTGGAGGCGGACATCCTCTTCCACTCGCGCCGCCTCGCCGCCGGGGGCCTGGAGGCCCTCTTCGACGGGCTGCACCCGGACCTCGTCTGGGACTCCGCCTCCCTGACCCTGACCATCGAGCGGCCTTCCCAGCACGAGCGCGTCCTGGGCGGCCAGGGGCTGCTGCTGATGCCGAGCGCCTTCATCTGGCCGCAGATCGCCGGCGGCTTCGACCCGCCCTGGCAGCCGACCGTCGTCTACGCGGCCCGGGGCATCGGCGCCCTGTGGACCCCGGTCCGGCAGAACACCCCGGCGGCGCTGGCCCGCCTGCTGGGCCGGGGCCGGGCCGATGTGCTGTGCGCCCTGGAGGAGCCGGCCTCCACCACGGCGCTGGCCCACCGGCTGGGCCTGGCCCCGTCCACCGTCTCGGCGCACCTGCGGGTGCTCCAGGAGGCAGGGCTGCTGCTCTCCGCCCGCCACGGCCACCAGGTCCGCTACGAACGCACTCCCCTGGCCATCGCCCTCGCCTCGGGCGCCGCCGCGCGATGACGCGAGCGCCCCCCGCCGGAAGGCGGGGGGCGCTCGGCGGAAAAGCGGGGGGCTCAGCCCTGCGCGAGGTGGCGTTCGACCGTCTCGACCTTCGAGGTGATCCCGTCGCTCACACCCGGGCGGATGTCGGCCTTGAGGACGACCGAGACCCTCGGGGCCCGCTCCTCCACCGCGGCGACCGCACGCCGGACGACGTCCATCACCTCGTCCCACTCACCTTCCACGGTGGTGAACATGGCGTCGGTGCGGTTCGGCAGCCCGGACTCGCGCACCACGCGGACCGCGTCGGCCACGTACTCACCGACCTCCTCGCCCACCCCCAGCGGGGTCACCGAGAACGCGACGATCATGCCCGGGCCTCCTCACGCGCGCGGGCGGCGATGACGCTGTCGGCCTCTTCCCGCTTGAGCAGCCGGTCGCCGTAGAGCCCGCCGAAGGGCAGCACCGCGAACAGGAAGAACAGGGCGACCCTCTTCAGCGGCCACTTCGCCTTGTTCCACACGTCCAGCAGGAACACCGCGTAGATGACGAACAGGATCCCGTGCAGGATGCCCAGCGGCATCATCAGGTAGTCGACGTCCGAGATCCGGCTCAGCAGGGAGCCGAAGATCAGCAGGGCCGGGAACGACAGCGCCTCGGGTACGGAGATGAGGCGCAGCCGGTGCAGGGCGGAGGCGGTCTTGATGTCCACGTGGAACCTTCGGGGCCGGGGACCGGGGGCGGATCCAGTGTCTCAGCCGCTCCCGGGGATCTTCGGGCGGGGGGCGCGGAACCCCCAACCCCGGCGAATGTGGCGCATATCGGCCCGGGGACTCTGTTGGGTGCCGCCCGGTGCCGATACCTTCATCCCCGTGGCTCAGTTCCGACTCCAAGGCAGCAAGGTGCTGGCCGTCGAGCTGACCGGGGACGCCGTGAAAGCGAAGAACGGCTCCATGGTCGCGTACGACGGGCAGATGGCCTTCAAGAAGATGACGGGCGGCGGCGAAGGTCTCCGCGGGATGGTGACGCGCCGGCTCACCGGCGAACAGATGACGGTGATGGAGGTACAGGGACACGGCACCTGCTACTTCGCGGACCGGGCGAGCGAGATCAACCTCGTCGACCTGCGCGGCGAGAAGCTCTACGTGGAGTCCAGCAACCTGCTGTGCACCGCCGCCTCCCTGCGCACCGGGACGACCTTCACCGGCCTGCGCGGCGCGAGCACCGGCAACGGGCTCTTCACCACGACCGTGGAGGGCTCCGGCCAGGCGGCGATCATGTCCGACGGCCCGGCGGTGGTGCTGCGCGTCAGCGCCCAGTACCCGCTGTCGGTGGACCCGGGGGCGTACATCGCACACACGGGCAACCTCCAGCAGTCCTTCCAGTCGGGGATCGGCTTCCGGACCCTGATCGGCGAGGGCTCGGGCGAGGCGTTCCAGATCCGCTTCGAGGGCGAGGGCCTGGTGTACGTGCAGCCCAGCGAGCGCAACACGATCGGGGGTGACCTCTGATGCCGTTCCGCGAGATCAACGCGAAGATGATCGAGGCCCAGGTGGTCCCCGGGCAGAGGCTGTACAGCCAGCGCGGGGCGATGCTCGCCTACCGCGGCGAGGTCTCCTTCACGCCGAGCATCACCGGCGGCCAGGGCGGCGTCATGGGGATGATCGGGCGCCGGGTGGCGAACGAGCAGACCCCGCTGATGGAGGTGGAGGGCAGCGGCACGGTGATGTTCGGCCACGGCGGCCACCACATCCAGGTGATCAACCTCCAGGGCGACACCCTCTACGTGGAGGCCGACCGGCTGCTCGCCTTCGACGGCACCCTCCAGCAGGGCACGATGTTCATGGGCTCGCAGGGCGGTGTCATGGGCATGGTCCGCGGCCAGGTGACCGGGCAGGGCCTGTTCACCACCACCCTCAAGGGCCACGGCGCGGTCGCCGTGATGGCCCACGGCGGGGTCATCGAGCTCCCCATCACCCCGGGCCGGCCGGTCCACGTCGACCCGCAGGCGTACGTGGCCCACCACGGGGACGTCAGGAACAAGCTCTCCACCGCGCTCGGCTGGCGGGACATGGTGGGGCGCGGCTCGGGTGAGGCGTTCCAGCTGGAGCTGTCCGGCCAGGGCGCGGTGTACGTACAGGCGTCGGAGGAGAAGCTGTGAACTTTGGCCCCGTGAGCGGCGGGCCCGGCGGTCCGACGGTCTTCGACCCCTACACGCTGCCCTCCGACGACAACGTGAACAAGTACACCTTCTGCGTGGAGCTCAAGGGGAACCAGTGGTTCCTGCAGAAGGGCAAGATGATCTCGTACTACGGGCGCATCGAGTTCAACGGCATCGGCAACGGCCGCTTCGACCGGCTGCTGCGGACCAGCTTCCATTCGCCGCTGCACGCGAGCGACTGGGTGGTGGCCGAGGGGCAGGGCAAGATGCTGCTGGCCGACCGGGCCTTCGACGTGAACTCGTACGATCTGGACGAGGGGAACCTGACCATCCGGTCGGGGAACCTGCTGGCGTACCAGCCCTCGCTGGCCCTGAAGCAGTCGATCGTCCCGGGCTTCCTGACGCTGATCGGGACCGGGAAGTTCGTGGCGGCGTCCAACGGCCCGGTGGTCTTCATGGAGCCGCCGCTGCGGGTGGACCCGCAGGCGCTGGTGGGCTGGGCGGACTGCCCTTCACCCTGCCACCACTACGACCACGGCTACATGTCCGGTGTGATCGGCGGGCTGCGCGCACTGACGGGCCTCGGCGGCGCCTCGGGCGAGGAGCACCAGTTCGAGTTCGTCGGCGCGGGGACGGTCCTGCTCCAGTCGAGCGAGATGCTGATGGCGGAGCAGTCGGTCGGCGCGGTGGGCGCCGGGGCGGTCGAGTCGCAGGGTGTTCCGGGGGCCGGCCAGGGTCCGCTGGGGCAGCTGGGGGTGCCGCGCATGCCCGGGCAGCTGGGGGACCTCCAGCGGCGGCTCGGCCTGTGAGACCTGTGAGACCTGTGAGACGGCCCGCCCTTCCCCCGCCGGGCAGATCTTCCGATTTTTGTACGTAATTCAACTTCTTAGGTAGAGTTCTTTTATGGAGACCATGGAGACCGACACGGCCACGCTCCCCCAGACTCCGTCTGGGGGGACCCCCTGGCTGACCGACGCCGAGCAGTGCGCCTGGCGCACCCACCTGGACGTCAGCAGACTGCTGATGCACCAGCTGGAAAAGGATCTCCAGCCCTTCGGACTCACCAACAACGACTACGAGATCCTGGTGAACCTCTCGGAGGCGGAGGGGCACCGGATGCGCATGAGCGACCTGGCCACCGCCACCCTCCAGTCCAAGAGCCGGCTGTCCCACCAGATCACCCGTATGGAGACCGCCGGCCTCGTCACCCGGGTGAACTGCGAGTCCGACCGCCGCGGCCTGTACGCGGTGCTCACCGACGAGGGCATGGAGACCATGCGCAAGGTCGCCCCGCACCACGTGGCGTCCGTCCGGCAGCACTTCATCGACCTGCTCAGCCCGCAGGACCTGGCGGCGCTGCGCGCCTCCCTGAGCCCGGTGGCCGACCACCTGCGCGGCCAGCGCGGCAAGGTCTGAGGGACTCCCCGCGCCGGATCCGGCGGGCGCCCGGACAATGGACGGTGACGCCCGCCGGCCGCCCGCCGCCCAACCCCCCGGGCGCCCCGGCCGGCCCGAGGAGGTTCCGCCGATGAAGCGCAACGTGATCATCTGCACAGCCGCCGCCCTCGCCCTGATGGCCGGCGGCCCGGTGGCCGTGGCCGCCGCGGCGACGGGTGACGCGGCCCGAGCCGTGACCACGGCCGCCGCCGCCCGCGCCGACGTGACCGCCGACGGCGCCGTCGACGCGGCTCTCAAGCACTATCCCGGCGTCGTCGAGTCCCTCGACCAGGACGGCTCCGTGTGGCACGTCAACGTGGTCGCCAAGAACGGCAAGGAGGCCGAGATCGACGTCTCCGGCAGCGGCAAGGCGGCCACCCGCGACTCCGACACCGACACCGACGGCAACGAGCACGCGTCGCTGATCGCCGCCAAGGTCGACGCCAAGCGGGCGATGAAGGCGGCCCTGGCCGCCAGTCCCGGCAAGGTCACGAGCCTCGACTGGGACGACGGCGACAACGGCGGCACCCCGTACTGGAACGCGCAGATCAAGGGGAGCGACGGCCAGACCAGGAGCGTGCACGTCGACCCCACCTCGGGCAAGGCCACCACGGCGCCCGCGAGCTCGAACGACCACGACAGCGACAACGACGACGACGGTTCCTGAGCGCCGCCGGCGGGCGGGGGCGGAGAGTGCCTCCCCGCCCCCGCCCACCGCCGGTTCAGCCCTCGGTCAGCGTCTCCAGCAGCGCGTCGGCGGCCGTGTACGGGTCCAGCTCCCCGACGGCGACCCGGGCGGCCAGCGCCCCCAGGTGCGCGTCCCCGTGCAGGTCGGCCAGCCGGCTGCGCAGGGCGGTGATCGCGATGGTCTCCACCTCACGTGCGGCCCGCGCGGCGCGGCGCTCGGCCAGCACCCCGCGCTCGTCCATCCACGCCCGGTGCTTCTCCAGCGCCTCGACCAGCTCGTCGATGCCCTGGGACCGCGCCGCGACCGTCTTGACGATCGGCGGCCGCCAGTCGCCCGCTCCCCGGGACTCCCCCAGGCCCAGCATGTGGTTCAGCTCCCGGGCGGTCGCGTCCGCGCCGTCCCGGTCGGCCTTGTTCACCACGTACACGTCGCCGATCTCCAGGATGCCGGCCTTCGCCGCCTGGATCCCGTCGCCCATCCCCGGCGCCAGCAGCACCACCGAGGTGTCGGCCTGCGAGGCGATCTCCACCTCCGACTGCCCGACACCGACCGTCTCGACCAGGATCACGTCGCAGCCGGCCGCGTCCAGGACCCGGATCGCCTGCGGCGCCGCCCACGCGAGGCCGCCCAGGTGGCCCCGGGTGGCCATGGAGCGGATGTAGACCCCCGGGTCGGAGGCGTGGTCGGACATACGGACCCGGTCGCCGAGCAGGGCCCCGCCCGAGAAGGGCGAGGACGGGTCCACCGCGAGCACGCCGACCCGCTTGCCGGCCTTGCGGTAGGCCGTGACCAGGGCCGAGGTCGAGGTCGACTTGCCGACCCCCGGGGAGCCCGTCAGCCCCACCACGTACGCGCCGCCCGTGAGCGGGGCCAGGGCGGCCATGACCTCACGCAGGTGCGGGGACGCCCCCTCGACCAGTGAGATCAGCCGGGCCACGGCCCGCGGCCGGCCCTCGCGGGCCTGCGCCACCAGGGCGGGGACGTCCACCGTCACCATGCGGTCAGCACCTACGCCTTCGGGACGCGGATGACGAGGGCGTCACCCTGGCCGCCGCCGCCGCACAGCGCGGCCGCGCCGACACCGCCGCCGCGGCGCTTGAGCTCCAGCGCCAGGTGGAGCACCACACGGGCACCGGACATGCCGATGGGGTGGCCCAGGGCAATGGCGCCGCCGTTGACGTTCACCTTTTCCGGGGTCACGCCGAGGTCCTTCATTGACTGCACGGCGACCGCGGCGAACGCCTCGTTGATCTCGATCAGGTCCAGGTCGGAGACCTCCAGGCCCTCCTTCTTCAGGGCGTGCTGGATCGCGTTCGAGGGCTGCGACTGGAGGGAGTTGTCCGGGCCGGCCACGTTGCCGTGGGCGCCGATCTCGGCCAGCCACTCCAGGCCCAGCTCCTCCGCCTTGGCCTTGCTCATCACGACCACCGCGGCGGCGCCGTCGGAGATCTGCGAGGAGGTGCCGGCGGTGATGGTGCCGTCCTTGGCGAAGGCCGGGCGCAGCTTGCCCAGGGACTCCACCGTGGTCTCCGGGCGGATGCCCTCGTCGGACGCGAAGATCACCGGGTCGCCCTTGCGCTGCGGGATCTCGACCGGGGTGATCTCGGCCTCGAAGACGCCGTTCTTCTGCGCGGCGGCGGCCCGCTGGTGGGAGGCGGCGGCGAACTCGTCCTGCGGGGCGCGCTCGATGCCCAGGCGGGTGTTGTGCTTCTCCGTGGACTCGCCCATCGCGATGTTCTCGAAGGCGTCGGTGAGGCCGTCGTAGGCCATCGCGTCGAGCATCTCGATCGCGCCGTACTTGTAGCCCTCGCGGGACTTCGGCAGCAGGTGCGGGGCGTTGGTCATCGACTCCTGGCCGCCCGCGACCACGATGTCGAACTCGCCCGCGCGGATGAGCTGGTCGGCGAGCGCGATGGCGTCGAGGCCCGACAGGCACACCTTGTTGATGGTGAGCGCGGGCACGTTCATCGGGATGCCGGCCTTGACGGCGGCCTGGCGGGCGGGAATCTGGCCCGCGCCGGCCTGGAGCACCTGGCCCATGATCACGTACTGGACCTGGTCGCCGGAGATCCCGGCCCGCTCCAGCGCGGACTTGATGGCGAAACCGCCGAGGTCGGCGCCCGAGAAGGACTTCAGCGAGCCGAGCAGCCGCCCCATGGGCGTGCGGGCCCCGGCGACGATCACTGAGGTGGTGTTGATCGCTTCGGACATGAGGGCGAATCCCCTTTCAGCGGGGAAGCTGAGGAGTGAACGAGGGTTTACCTGAATGTACTGAGCAGTACCCGCGCCGTCACCGGGCAGTCGGTGTGATCGCTGGCACGTTGCGTGACGACCCTCCTCGGCGGTGCACTGGACCCATGCTGACAAGAATCGACCACATCGGGATCGCCTGCTTCGACCTGGACAAGACCGTCGAGTTCTACCGTGCCACGTACGGCTTCGAGGTGTTCCACACCGAGGTCAACGAGGAACAGGGCGTGCGAGAGGCCATGCTGAAGATCAACGAGACCTCCGACGGCGGCGCCTCCTACCTCCAGCTCCTGGAGCCCACCCGCGAGGACTCCGCGGTGGGCAAGTGGCTCGCCAAGAACGGCGAGGGCGTCCACCACATCGCCTTCGGCACCGCCGACGTCGACGGCGACGCCGAGGCCATCCGCGGCAAGGGCGTCCGCGTGCTGTACGACCAGCCCCGCATCGGCTCGATGGGCTCCCGCATCACCTTCCTGCACCCGAAGGACTGCCACGGAGTCCTCACCGAACTGGTCACCAGCAACCCTGAGCACTGATGTCCCCATTCCCCGGCCGGTAGAGTGGCCATGGCTCGGCCGGGGTGCGGTCGGAGACGGGGCGGGGCCCGATACCCCTGCCCCGGTTTCTGACACCATTTCCCCGGGGGCGTCGTTCAGCGGGCGAGCGATGCTCAATTGAACGTGAGCTTGCGACCAGGGGACGGACGGGACCGCGCTGTGCTCGGCTACGAAAGCCAGGAGAGCCATCAGGCTGAAGCCGACCATCTCACGCGCCTCGAAGCCGAGATGGAGCGGCTGAGGAAGGAGCGCGGGAAGGCCGTCCAGCACGCCGAGGACCTGGGCTACCAGGTCGAGGTGCTGCGGGCCAAGCTCCACGAGGTGCGCCGCGCCCTCGCCTCCCGGCCCGCCTACGACGGCGCTGACATGGGATACCAGGCGGAGCAGCTGCTGCGCAATGCCCAGATCCAGGCCGACCAGATGCGCTCCGACGCCGAGCGCGAACTGCGCGACGCCCGGGCCCAGACCCAGCGCATCCTCCAGGAGCACGCCGAGCACCAGGCGCGCCTCCAGGCCGAGCTGCACGCCGAGGCCGTCAACCGCCGCCAGCGCCTGGACCAGGAGCTCAACGAGCGCCGCCAGACCGTCGAGGCGCACGTCAACGAGAACGTCGCCTGGGCCGAGCAGCTGCGCGCCCGTACCGAGGCCCAGGCCCGCCGGCTCATGGAGGAGTCCCGCGCCGAGGCCGAGCAGGCCCTGAACGCCGCCCGCGCCGAGGCCGCCCGTACCGCCGAGGAGGCCCGCCGCCGGCTCGCCGCCGACGCCGAGGCGGCCCGCGCCGAGGCAGAGGCCGCGCTGCTGCGCGCCCGCAAGGAGGCCGAGCGGCTGCTGGCCGCCGCCTCCGCGCAGGCCCAGGAGGCCACCGAGCACGCCGAGCGGCTGCGCTCGACCACCACCGCCGAGGCCGAGCAGACCCGGCAGCAGACCCTGGACCTCGGCCGGGTGGCCGAGGCGCGGGTCCAGGAGGCCGACGGGGCGCTGCGCGCGGCCCGGGCGGAGGCGGAGACCCTGCTCGCGGAGGCCAAGGAGAGCGCCGCCCGGCAGCTCGCCTCCGCCGAGTCCCTCAACGAGCAGCGCACCCGTACCGCCAAGGAGCAGGTGGCCCGGCTGGTCGGCGAGGCCACCAAGGAGGCCGAGGTCCTCAAGGCCGAGGCCGAGCACGCGCTGGCCGACGCCCGCGCGGAGGCGGAGCGGCTGCGCACCGAGGCCGCCGAGCAGGCCCGTACGGCCGCCGCCGAGGAGATGTCGGCGAAGCTGGCGAAGGCGGCCCGTACCGCCGAGGACGTGCTGAACAAGGCGTCGGAGGACGCCCGGGCGACCACCCGCGCCGCCTCCGAGGAGGCCGAGCGGATCCGCCGCGAGGCGGAGGCCGAGGCGGAACGGCTGCGCGCCCAGGCGGCGAACGCGGCAGCGGAGCTCAAGGGCGCCGCGAAGGACGACACCGAGGAGTACCGGGCCCGTACGGTCGAACTCCAGGAGGAGGCGCGGCGGCTGCGCGGCGAGGCCGAGCAGCTGCGTGCCGAGGCCGTCGCCGAGGGCGAGCGGATCCGGGGCGAGGCGCGCCGCGAGGCGGTCGGGCAGATCGAGGAGGCGGCCAAGACCGCCGAGGAGCTGCTGGGCAAGGCCAAGGCCGATGCCGACGAGCTGCGTTCGGGCGCGAGCGCCGACAGCGAGCGGGTGCGTGCCGAGGCCGTGGAGCGGGCCACCACCCTGCGCCGGCAGGCCGAGGAGACCCTGGAGCGCACCCGCGCCGAGGCGGAGCGGCTGCGCGCCGAGGCCGAGGAGCGGGCGGAGGCGCTCGCCGCCGAGGCGGACGCGGCGGCCCGGGCGCGGCGCGAGGAGACCGAGCAGGCCCTGGCGGCCAAGCGGGCCGAGGCCGACGCGGAGCTGGCGCGGCTGGCGTCGGAGGCCGAGGCACGCCTGGTGTCGGCCGAGCAGACGCTGCGCGAGTCCCGGCTGGCGGCGGAGAACATCCGCAAGGAGACCACCGAGGAGAGCGACCGGCTGCGCGCCGAGTCGGCGGAGCGGATCCGCACCCTCCAGGGCCAGGCGGAGGCGGAGGCCGAGCAGCTGCGTTCCGAGGCCGCGCAGGACGCCGGCCGGGTCCGCGCGGAGGCCGAGCTGGTCTCCGTACGGCTGCGCGCCGAGGCGGAGGCCGAGGCCGAGCGGGTGCGCACGGAGGCGCAGGAGACCGCGGACCGGCTGCGCGCGGAGGCGAAGGCCGCGGCCGAGCGGGTGGCCGAGGAGGCCGCGGAGGCCCTCGCCGCCGCCCAGGAGGAGGCCGCGCGTCGGCGCCGGGAGGCCGAGGAGACCCTGTCGGCGGCCCGTACGGACGCGGGCAACGAGCGGGCCCAGGCCCGCGAGGAGAGCGAGGAGCTGCTGGCGCAGGCCCGCAAGCGCTCGGAGGAGGCGCAGGCCGAGGCGGCCCGCCTGACCGAGGAGGCGGAGCGCCGCGCATCGGAGCTGGTCGCGGCGGCCGAGGCCACCGCCCAGCAGGTACGGGACTCCGTGGCCGGGCTGCACGAGCAGGCCGAGGAGGAGATCGCCGGGCTGCGCAGCGCCGCCGAGCACGCGGCGGAGCGCACCCGCGGCGAGGCGCAGGAGGAGGCGGACCGGGTCCGCGCCGACGCCCACGCCGAGCGGGAGCGGGCCGCCGAGGACGCGGCCCGGGTGCGTGCCGAGGCCAAGGCCGAGACGGACGCGGCGAAGGCCCTGGCCGAGCGGACCGTCGGCGACGCCATCGCCGAGGCGGAGCAGCTGCGCGCCGACACCGCCGAGTACGCGCAGCGGGTCCGTACGGAGGCCACCGACGCCCTGGCGGCCGCCGAGCAGAACGCGGCGCGCACCCGGGCGGACGCCCGGGACGACGCCAACCGGATCCGTGGCGAGGCTGCGGAGTCCCTGGAGGCCGCCCGCGCCGAGGGTGCCCGGATCACCGCCGAGGCGACGGCGGAGGCCGAGCGCCTCACCGAGGAGACCCTGGCCGCGAACGCCGCCACGGCCGAGCAGGCCACCGCCGAGGCGGAGCGGCTGACGGCGCAGGCGCAGGAGGCGGCCGAGGCCACCCGCGCCGAGGCCGACGCGGTCCTGGACGAGGCGCGCGCCGAGGCCAACCGGCTGCGCAGCGAGGCCGCGGAGCAGGCGGACCGGCTCATCACCGAGGCCGCCGCCGAGGCGGAGCGGCTGACGGAGGAGACCCGCGCGGCCAACGAGCTGACGGTCGGCGAGGCCGCGGCGGAGGCCGAGCGGCTCACCACCACGGCCCAGGAGGCGGCGGAGGACGCCCGCGCGCAGGCGCGGGCCGCCCTGGACGAGGCGCGCGCCGAGGCCAACCGGCTGCGCAGCGACGCCGCCGAGCAGGCGGACCGGCTCATCACCGAGGCCGCCGCCGAGGCGGAGAAGCTCACGGCGCAGGCCGCGGCGACGCTGGCCGCGGCCGAGCGGGATTCGGCCAGGATCCTGGTGGACTCCCGCGCGGAGGGCGACCGGCTCATCGAGGAGACCCGCGCGGCCAACGAACGTACCGTCGGCGAGGCCGCGGCGGAGGCCGACCGGATGCGCGCCGAGGCGGCGCAGGCCCTGGACGAGGCCCGCACGGAGGGCGGCCGGATCATCGGCGAGGCCACCGCGGAGGCGGAGCGCGTCACGGCCGCGGCCGACGAGACCCTGGCGGCCGCCGAGCGCGAGGCCGGGCAGACCCTCGACGAGGCCCGCGCGGAGGGCAACCGGCTGCGCGGCGACGCCGCCGAGCAGGCGGACCGGCTCATCACCGAGGCGGTGTCGGAGGCGGAGAAGCTCACCGAGCAGACCCGCAAGGACAACGAGCGCACGGTCGGCGAGGCGGCCACCGAGGCGGAGCGGCTGCGCGCGGAGGCGGCGGAGGCGCTGGCTTCGGCGCAGGAGCACGCGACGCGGACCCGCGCCGAGGCGGAGCGGGTCAAGGCGGAGGCGGCCACCGAGGCGGACCGTACCCGCACGCAGGCCCGCGAGGAGGCCGAGCGGGCGCTGGACGAGGCGCGCGAGGAGGCCAACAAGCGCCGCAGCGAGGCCGCGGAGCAGGTGGACCGGCTCATCACGGAGGCCGCGGCGGAGGCCGACAAGCTCACCACGGACGCGGCCCGGCAGGCCCTGGCGGCCACCACGGCGGCCGAGGAGCAGGCCGACGCGATGGTGGACGCGGCGCGCAAGGAGGCGCTGCGGATCACCTCGGAGGCGACCGTCGAGGGCAACTCCCTGGTGGAGAAGGCCCGTACCGACGCCGACGAGCTGCTGGTCGGGGCGCGCAGCGACGCCGCCGCCATAAGGGAGCGGGCGGAGGAGCTGCGGGCCCGGGTGGAGTCCGAGGTCGAGGAGCTGCACGAGCGGGCCCGCCGGGAGTCGGCGGAGCAGATGAAGTCGGCCGGCGAGCGCGTGGACAAGCTGGTGCGCGCGGCGACCGAGCAGAGCGCCGAGGCGGAGGCGAAGGCCAAGGAGCTGGTGGCGGACGCGAACAGCGAGGCCAGCAAGGTCCGTATCGCGGCCGTGCGCAAGGCCGAGACCCTGCTCAAGGAGGCCGAGACCAAGAAGGCGGAGCTGTCGCGGCAGGCCGAGAAGGTGCTCGCGGAGGCGCAGGCCGAGGCCGAGCGGCTCGTGGACGAGGGGCGGCGTGAGCTGGAGGTCCTGGTGCGCAGGCGCGAGGACATTCAGGCGGAGATCTCCCGTGTCCAGGACGTTCTTGAGGCGTTGGAATCTTTCGAGGCACCGTCGGGTGGCGGAAAGCCCGCCTCGGGCGGCCAGGGTGCGGGGGGCGTGAAGGCCGGCGCATCAGCGGGGTCCACTCGTTCGGGTGGCAAGGCGTCAGAGGGGTAGTCGCTCCGCGGGATGTGTGCTTCCGAGGGAGGTTCAGTCGAAGGAGTGACCATCATTCCGTCGCCTTGCCACTCAAAAGGGGTGTCATTGTCCAGGGCAAACACGGATTGACTCGATGACACGCCGCCCTGGCGCCTAGGATTCCCCTTAACACCTCACGTAGCACCTCATCGGTCTCATTCGACAGGATCCCCATGAGCGACACTTCCTCCCCCTTCGGCTTCGAGCTCGTGCGGCGTGGTTACGACCGCGGTCAGGTGGACGACCGCATTACCAAGCTGGTCGCCGACCGGGACAGCGCCCTCGGCCGTATCAACGCCCTGGAAAAGCGGATCGAGGAGCTGCACCTCGAAACGCAGAACGCCCAGGCCCAGGTGAGCGACGCCGAGCCGTCGTACGCCGGGCTCGGCGCCCGGGTCGAGAAGATCCTGCGGCTGGCCGAGGAAGAGGCGAAGGACCTGCGCGAGGAGGCCCGCCGCGCGGCCGAGCAGCACCGTGAGCTGGCCGAGTCCGCCGCGCAGCAGGTGCGCAACGACGCCGAGTCGTTCGCCGCGGACCGCAAGACGAAGGCGGAGGACGAGGGCGTCCGCATCGTCGAGAAGGCCAAGGGCGACGCCGCCACCCTGCGCGCCGAGGCCCAGAAGGACGCCGCCTCCAAGCGCGAGGAGGCCGACGCCCTCTTCGAGGAGACCCGCGCCAAGGCCGCTCAGGCCGCCGCGGACTTCGAGACCAACCTGGCCAAGCGGCGCGAGCAGTCCGAGCGCGACCTGGCCTCGCGTCAACAGAAGGCCGAGAAGCGCCTCGCGGAGATCGAGCACCGCGCCGAGCAGCTGCGCCTGGAGGCCGAGAAGCTCCGCACGGACGCCGAGCGCCGGGCCCGCCAGACGGTGGAGACCGCGCAGCGCCAGGCCGAGGACATCGTCGCCGACGCCAACGCCAAGGCCGACCGCATCCGCAGCGAGTCCGAGCGCGAGCTGGCGGCCCTCACCAACCGCCGCGACTCCATCAACGCCCAGCTGACCAACGTCCGCGAGATGCTGGCGACGCTGACCGGCGCCGCCGTGGCCGCCGCCGGCTCCCCGATCGACGACGAGCCGGTCACCCGCGGCGTCCCGGCGCAGCAGACCCGCTAGCAGCCGTCTCGCCCCCGCGTGCGGTAACCCCCGTGCGCACGCGGATCCTTCACCGGTGGCGAAGCCGGACACGCAGGGCCGTACCTCACCCTTCCAAGGTGACGTACGGCCCTTCGCCGTTCTAGCGTGGCCGCATGATCGAGCTAGAGGGCCTCACCAAACGATTCGGCGCGAAGACCGCCGTGGACCACCTCAGCTTCCAGGTCAGGCCGGGGACGGTGACCGGCTTCCTCGGCCCGAACGGCGCCGGGAAGTCGACGACCATGCGCATGATGCTGGACCTCGACCATCCGACCAGCGGCACGGTCCGGATCGACGGGAAGCACTACCGGGAGCTCAAGGAGCCGCTGAAGCACATCGGGGCGCTGCTGGACGCCAAGGCCATGCACGGCGGCCGCAGCGCCTACAACAACCTGCTCTGCCTGGCCCAGTCGAACCGGATCCCGGCCGGCCGGGTCGACGAGGTGCTGGACCTGGTCGGGCTGACGCCGGTGGCACGGAAGAAGTCGAAAGGATTTTCGCTCGGAATGGGCCAGCGGCTGGGAATCGCTGCCGCACTGCTGGGGGATCCGGAGATCCTCATGTTCGACGAACCCGTCAATGGTCTGGACCCCGAGGGAATTCTCTGGATCCGCAATCTGATGAAGGGTCTGGCCTCCGAGGGAAGAACGATCTTCGTCTCCTCCCATCTGATGAGCGAAATGGCGCTGACGGCGGACCATTTGGTGGTCATCGGACAGGGAAAGCTGCTCGCCGACTTGTCGATGGCGGATTTCATCCAGCAGAACTCCCGCAGTTACGTACGGCTGCGCTCGCCCCAGCAGGAGCGCCTGCGGGACGTCCTCCACGAGGCCGGTATCGCCGCGATCAGCGTCCCCGCCACCGGCGCCCTGGAAATCGACGGCGTCACGAGCGAGCGGCTCGGCGAACTCGCCGCCCAGCACCAGATCGTGCTGCACGAACTCAGCCCGCAACGGGCCTCACTGGAGGAAGCGTTCATGCGCATGACGGCGGACTCCGTCGAGTACCACGCCCAGGCCCGCCGGCAGGGGGGCCAGTGACCATGGCCTCCTTCCCCGCCGTCCTGCGCTCCGAGTGGACCAAGATCCGCACGGTCGCCTCCACCACCTGGACCCTGGCCTGCGCCCTGCTCGTCACGGTCGGGCTCGGCGCCCTGCTGTGCTCCTTCACCGCCTCCCGCTTCGCGGAGATGAGCGACACCGAGAAGCTCACCTTCGACCCGATCATGATCAGCTTCGCCGGGATGTCCCTCGGCCAGCTCGCCATGATCGTCTTCGGTGTGCTGGTCGTCGGCACCGAGTACAGCTCGGGAATGATCCGCACCTCCCTGGCCGCCGTACCGCGCCGCGGGAGCCTGCTGGCCGGCAAGCTCACGGTGGCCACCGCCCTCGCCCTCGCCGTGGGGCTCGCCACCAGCTTCCTGTCCTTCTTCCTCGGCCAGGCGCTGCTGGGCGAGCACGGCGCGGGCATCGGCGAGGAGCACGCCCTGCGCGCCGTGATCGGGGCCGGCCTCTACATGGCCCTGATCGCGCTGTTCTCGATGGGCGTGGCCACGGCGCTGCGCAGCTCGATCCTGGCGCTGGGCATCCTGATGCCGTTCTTCTTCCTGATCTCGACCATCCTGCACGCCTTCGCCTCGACCCGGACGGTGGCCCAGTACTTCCCGGACCAGGCCGGGTCCAAGATCATGCAGACCGTGCCGGACGCCATGGACCAGGTCCAGGCCCCCTACGGCCCCTGGGGCGGACTCGGGATCATGGTCTTGTGGGTGGTCGCCGCCGTGCTCGGCGGCTGGCTGGTCCTGCGCAAGCGGGACGCCTGACCGGCCCGTCCGCCCCGAGGCGGACACCTCACGTACTACGGGAGAACCCCGGGCCGGATCTCAGGGACAGCTCAGGGATCCGGCCAGGGAGGGAACCGGCCAGGGCTCGATATCCTCTTTATGCATAGGCGGGCGAGAGCCGTCCGGGGCCGGCAAGGGGCAGCACGATGATCGAGGCAGTCGGCCTGACGAAGCGTTTCGGCAGCAAGACGGCCGTCGACCAGCTGTCCTTCCAGGTCCGGCCCGGCCATGTGACCGGCTTCCTCGGCCCCAACGGCTCCGGCAAGTCGACCACCATGCGCATGATCCTCGGCCTGGACCGGCCCACCTCGGGCCAGGTCACGATCAACGGCCTCCCCTTCCGGGAGCTGCCGAACGCCCAGCGGCACGTCGGCGCCCTCCTCGACGCCAAAGCCGTCCACGGCGGCCGCCGGGCCCGCACCCACCTGCTGGCCATCGCCCAGCTCTCCGGGATCCCCGAGAAGCGGGTGGACGAGGTCCTCGGCGTGGTCGGCCTCCAGGGGGCGGCCCGCCAGCGGACGAAGGGCTTCTCGCTCGGCATGGGCCAGCGGCTCGGCATCGCGGCCGCCCTCCTCGGCGACCCGCAGGTGCTCCTCTTCGACGAGCCGGTCAACGGCCTCGACCCCGAGGGCATCCTCTGGGTCCGCACCCTCATGCGGCAGCTCGCCGCCGAGGGCCGCACCGTCTTCGTCTCCTCGCACCTGATGAGCGAGATGGCCCTGACCGCCGACCACCTGATCGTCATCGGCCGGGGCCGGCTGCTGGCCGACATGAGCACCCAGGACTTCATCACCCGCAACTCGGCCGGATTCGCGCGGGTCCGCGCCGCCGACGGGGACCCCGCAGACCTCCGCACCCTGGCGGCCGCCCTCACCGGGGCGGGCGGCCGGGTGCTCCAGGAGCCCGACGGGGCGCTGCGCGTCACCGGGCTGGAGCTCCCTCGCATCAGCGACCTCGCGCACGGGGCCGGCGTACGGCTGTGGGAGCTGTCCCCGCACCGGGCCTCGCTGGAGGAGGCGTACATGCGCATGACCCAAACCGCCGTCGAGTACACCTCCAGCGAGGACCCCCGGGCCGAGCTGTGGGAGCCCGAGCCGCTGTCCGTCCCCGCCTGGGAGGAGGAGGCGCCGGCGGCGGCCGTCGCACCCGAGACGGCGGCGAGCTTCTTCGCTCCCCCGCCCCCGGGACCGCGGCAGCGGCCCTTCCTGATGCCGGACAGCGCCGCCGATCTGGCCCCCTCCCCCCAGCCCACCCCCGAGGAACCCCGATGAGCACCACCCCCGCCGGGAAGCCGACGGCGAGCGCGACCGAGGCGGCGGAGCCGGGCGGGTCCGCCGCCTACCGCTCGCCGCTGCCCACGCCGCGGCCGCACCTGGGGCACGCGCTGGCCTCGGAGTGGACCAAGCTGACCTCCGTGCGCTCCACCCTGTGGACGCTCGGCTCCCTCGTGGCCCTGGTCGTCGGCGTCGGCCTGCTGGCCGTCATCCAGACCGCGTCCCGTGACTACGCGAACCTGCCCTACACCTCGCCCGCCCTCTTCGGGCTGATGGTCGGGCAGATCGCCGTGATCGTGCTCGGGGTGCTGACGATCACCTCGGAGTTCGGCACGGGGCTGATCCGTACCACCTTCACCGCCGCCCCCGACCGGCTGCGGGTGCTCACCGCCAAGTACCTGGTGTTCGGCGCCGTCGCCTTCACCACGGTCACCGGCTCGGTGGGGTTCGTCGGTCTGTGGGCGGCGATCCTGCACAACGGGCCCGCCGCCGGGCCGCACGGCCTCGCCGAGTGGGCGGGCGCCCTGGCCGGCTGCTGCTACGTGACCCTGCTGGGCGTGCTCTCCCTGGCGGTCGGGGCGCTGGTGCGGCACTCGGCGGGCGCCATCGCGGTGATGCTCGGCGTGGTCACCATGCCGCCGGTGCTCGGGTCGATACTGCTGGTCTGGCCGGTCACCAGCGGGATCGGCGGGCTCGTGCTCCGCTACAACGCGCCCGTCGGACTGTTCCAGCTCTTCGGGGTGCAGGACAGCGGGGTCGCGGGGGCGTCGATGCCCAGCGACCTCGCGCAGGTGACCCTGCTCGTGGTGGTGACGGCGGCCGCGGTCGCCGGCTCGTACGCCGTCGTCCGCCGCCGGGACGTCTGACCGGCGCGGCCGGGCGGGCGGCCCTGGCGGGCCCGGCCGGTCAGTACCGCGGCGCGTTGCGGGACCGCTGCACCTTGGAGGTGCGGCGGTCCTTCGCGTTCCAGCACGCCTTGTGCCAGTGCCGCCGGTCGTCCACCCCGCCGTACTCGGGCCAGGCCACCACATGCGGGGTGCCCGAGGGGATTTCCTGGTCACAGCCGGGGCAGCGGTAGCGCTTTCCCGCCGCGCTGGCGCCCGCGACGTGCCGGACCTTCCACTCCTCGCCCAGGTACTCCTCGGTGCGCTCCAGTCCGTACCGGTCGAAGCCGGAGCCGGGCCGTTCGTCCGGGGTCTCGCCGCCCCTGGGGCGGTTGTGGCGCGGTGACACGTATACCTCACGAAGGGGCTGCGGGCAGTGACTTTCCTCCAGACTACGCGCAGCGAGCCGGGGTACCCGCAGGGTGTTCGGTGTAGGGCCGCCTGCGAACGGAACTGGCCTGACTATCTCAATAACTTTCCTGTCGGGCCGTGCCTTTGGCACGTGTCAGACGTTGTTGCCAGCAGACGTCGATGCCATCGACGAGTCATGAGCCGGTCCACCTGGGGGAGGCCGCGCCAGCCGCGAGGAGGCCAAGGGCGATGCGCGTAGGAGCTTTTGTACTGGCGGCCCAGTTCCCGGGCCAGGGGCAGGGGGAGGCACTGCACCGGGCGGTGCGGACGGCCGTGGTGGCCGAGGAGGCCGGACTGGACTCGGTCTGGCTCGCCGAGCACCACTTCGTCCCGTACGGGGTCTGCCCGTCGGCGGTGACGCTGGCCGCGCTGCTGCTGGGGCGGACGCGGCGGCTGCGGGTGGGCACGGCGGTGAGCGTGCTGCCGAACACCCATCCGGTGGCCCTCGGGGAGCAGGCGGCCCTGCTCCACGTCACCTCCGGCGGCCGGTTCACCCTCGGGGTGGGGAGGGGCGGGCCCTGGGTGGACCTGGAGGTGTTCGGCGGCGGCCTGGAGGCGTACGAGAGCGGGTTCCCGGAGGACCTCGACCTGCTGCGGCGCTGGCTGTCCGAGCCCCGGGTGGGGGCGGCCGGCGCGCGGCACGGCTTCCGCGAGGTGGCCGTCGTCCCGCGCCCGGACCAGTCCCTCGACGGGGACGGGACAGGGCCGGAAGTGATCGTCGCGTGCACCTCCCCGGAGTCGGTGCGGACGGCCGCCCGGCGCGGGCTGCCGATGCTGCTGGGCATGCACTGCGGGGACGAGGACAAGGCGGACATGGTCGCGCTGTGGCGGGAGACCGCGCTGGCGGCCGGGCACGCGCCGGACGCCGTACGGGCGGCCGGGCACGTGTCGGCCGGGGTGTGCCAGCTGGCGGACCGTACGGCCGATGCCCGCGAGACCCTGCTGAAGGCGATGCCGGGCTGGCTCCGGCAGGGCCTCGACGCGCATGTGACGGTGGACGGCCGGTACCGCGCCATGCGCGACCCCCACGCCTACACGGAGCTGCTGTGCGATCTGCATCCCGTCGGCACACCGGAGCTGGCGGCCGCCCGGCTGGCGGCCACCGCCGAACGTACGGGCATCACCCGCTTCGCGCTGCTGTCGGAGGGCTCCGGCGACCTCGCCGCGACGGAGGAGAACGTCCGGCGTCTCGGCGCGGAGGTCATGCCCCTGCTGGCCTGACGGCCCCCGGCTCGGGCCCGTCCTCGCGGCCTGGGCTGCCGCTCCGGTGGCCTTCGGACCTCCCGCGAAACGGAGCGGCAGCGCGTACCGGTCCTGCTAGCAGTCGCGCAGTTCGGGCGACTGGTTGAGCAGCTGGCCTCGGATCGAGGTGAACTTGGCCAGCCGGCCGTCCACCGAGGGGTCCATGGGGAACACCGCCACGCGGTGGCAGTTCTGGAAGGCCAGGCGCACCCCGAAGTGCCGCTGCAGCGCACCCCGTATCGCGTCACTCGCCAGCGCGCGCAGCAGCTGGCCGCGCGCCTGCTCGTCCGGCGGCGGCGTCTGGTTGTCGGCGAACTCTCCGCCCTCAACCTCCAGCTGGGCCGTCAACGAGCTGATCATCTCCCATGCGTAAGGCAGGGAGGTCCGGACGCAGTCGACGAAGGCGGCTTCGTCGACCTCGCCTCGCTCGGCCTGTTCGAGTAGGGCCGGTGAGACGTCGAGCGACATGGGTTCTCCTCTCGTGACCCCGGCGATTGGGTTGCCGGAGTCTTACGGGCAGGGAAGGAGGCCGCGACGCAGTGTGCACGCTCGGCAACCTCCCGCTCACCACGGTAGGCGCCCGCCGGGTGGCGCACCAGGAGAATGCGCATACAACGCGCCATCGGCGAACGGGGCTTTCAGGGGCGAATCGCGTGAAGGCCCGTCGGTCGAGTAGCGTTGCCGACCATGCGTCTCGTCATTGCCCGCTGCTCCGTCGACTACGCGGGCCGGCTCACCGCCCATCTGCCCTCGGCACCCCGTCTGATCCTCGTGAAGGCCGACGGCAGTGTCTCGATCCACGCGGACGACCGGGCGTACAAACCGCTCAACTGGATGTCGCCTCCGTGCACCCTCAAGGAGGGGAGCGGGGATGACGCCAACGTCTGGACGGTCGTCAACAAGGCGGGCGAGAAGCTCATCATCACCATGGAGGAAGTCCTCCACGACTCCTCCCACGAGCTGGGCACCGACCCGGGCCTGATCAAGGACGGCGTCGAGGCGCACCTCCAGGAGCTGCTGGCCGACCGCATCGAGACGCTGGGCGAGGGCTACACCCTGATCCGGCGCGAGTACATGACGGCGATCGGCCCGGTGGACATCCTGTGCCGGGACGCGTCGGGCGCGACGGTGGCGGTGGAGATCAAGCGGCGCGGGGAGATCGACGGCGTCGAGCAGCTGACCCGGTACCTGGAACTGCTGAACCGCGACCCTCACCTGGCCCCGGTGCGGGGTGTCTTCGCGGCCCAGGAGATCAAGCCGCAGGCGCGGGTTCTGGCCAACGACCGGGGCATGGACTGCGTGGTCCTGGACTACAACGCCATGCGCGGCATCGAGGACGACAAGCTGCGGCTGTTCTGACGCCCCTTACGCGGCGCAGGCCCCCGACGGCCCTCCGAGCTCCGGCTCGGGGGGCCGTCGCGCGTCGGTCAGCTCGGGGTCGTCGGGGGGCTCACGGTGGAGTCCGTCGCCGCCCCGGAGGCCGTCGCCGAGGACGTGGGCGTCGGGGTGGGGGTCGGCGTGGGCGTGAGCGTGGGAGTCGGGGTCGGCGTGGGGGTCGGCGTCGGGGTGGGCGTCGGCGTCACCGGGGGCTGCGGGGCGGTGGTGGCCGTCGGGGTGGTGCCCCGGGACGGGGTGCCGCTGGGGCGGGGCTGGGGGGTGAGCTGCCCGGGTGCGGGCGGGGTCGCCGGATCGGCCGCCGGGTCGCCGCCGCCGGTGCCGGGCACCTGCGGGACGTGCGGGGACACCGGCGCCGAGGGGCTCGACGTCACCGAGGGGGTCTGGGGGTCCTCGGCGGCGCCCCCCGAGGCGAGGGCGAGCCCGATCACGGTGCCGAGCGCCGCCACCGTGAGCACCCCGGCCGCCCCGAGCAACGCGGTCCGCCGCTTGCGGGCGCGTGCGGCCGCCGCGGCGTGCGGGCCGGCGGGGCGGGGCGGTACGGGCCTCGCGGGGGCGGGGGCGGGCTGCGGGAAGGCGTTGCCGAACACCGCCGCGAGGTTCTTGGGGGTCTCCGGGGGCGGCAGCTGGGCCCGCCGGATCACCGGGTTGACCTGGGTCACGGCCTCCGACCCCGGCGCGGGCCGCGCGGGCTTGCCGGGCTTCGTCGTGGGCGCGGTGGGCGCCGAAGCCTCCGGCAGGGGTGCGGTAGTGGCAGCCCCCGACGGGAGGGCCGCGGCCGCCTCACCGGCCTTCGGCGGCAGCGGGGAAACAGACGCCCCCGGGCCCGTGGGCGTCGCCGGACCGGGCTCCGCCGGAGCGGAACCACCCGGGCCCGGCGGCACAGCCGAACCCGAGGACGGGCGAACGGTCGCACCCGGCACCGGCGGGAAGGCCGAGGCCGAGGACGGCGCGGCAGACGCGTCCGGGACCGGCGGAACGGGCGCGTCCGGGTCCGAGGGCCGCGCCGCAGCCGTGGCCGGCGTACCCGGCGCCGGCGGAACGGCTCCGCCCGAGCCCGGCGTCAGGGGCGGGGCCTGGAGGCGCAGGGGCGGGGAAGGGTGGGGGCCCAGGGCCTCGCGGTCGGTGACGAGGGCCAGCGCGCGCCGGCCGGCGACCGTCCCGCGCTTGTCCGCGAGCGCGCCCCGCAGCCCGATCGACGCCTCCAGCTCCGCCCGCGCCCGGTCCAGGCGCCCCTCGCACAGGGCGAGCACCCCGAGTTCGTGGTGGAAGTACGCCTGCTCGGCGACCTCCCCCGCCTTCCGCGCGGCCTCCGAGCCCGCGCGCAGCACCCGCTCCCAGGCGTCCCAGTGCAGCGAGGCCGCGAAGGCCGGGGCCGCCGTCCGGGCCAGGAGTACGGCGGCCACCACATCGGCCCCGGCCAGCGCGGCGAGCACCGCGTCGGCCTCGGCCGCGACCCGCTCCGGGGTCACCGAGGCGTGCCCGGTCCACCAGGCGTAGTGCCGGGCCGCCGTACGGGCCTCCTCCGCGCCGGGGCCCCCGTACCCGGCCTCCTCCAGCTGCCGTGCGACCCCCTCGGCGAGCCGGTAGCGGGGTCCGACGGGGGTGATCAGCCCGCAGCCGAGCAGTTCGGCGACGGCCGCCTCCGCGTGGGTGTCGCCGACCAGCGCGGGCAGGTGCGCGGGGTGCGGGAGTTCACCGCCCAGCGCGCAGGCGATGCGCAGGGCGGCGCGGGCCGGCTCGCTCACCCGGGAGGCCAGCAGCTCGGCGGGGGCCGCGGCCTGGGCCAGGGTGGGCAGCGGCACGGGGACCGGGTCGCGCGGGCGTTCCTCGAAGACGCCGGGTTCCTCGTCCTCGTCCCCGGCGGCGGCCCGGTTCAGCTCGTCGCGCTGGCGCAGCAGCGCGGCCGCCTGGACGAAGCGCAGCGGCAGCCCCTCGGAGGCGAACCGCAGGTCCCCGGCCCAGGCGGCCTCCGCCTCGGTCAGGGGGCGCCCGAGGAGCTCCTCCAGCAGCTGGGTGCAGCCCGTGCGTCCGAGGCCGCCGAGGAAGACCTCGTCCAGGTGGGAGTCGTCGGAGGGGGCCTTGGCGTCGGGGGTGGCCGCGAGGAGGTACGCGCACTCGGGGGTGGCGCGCAGCAGCTCGTCCAGCGCGGGACCGCCCAGCTCCAGGTCGTCCAGGAGCACGATGGCTCCGATTTCGCGGACCCGCGCGAGGAGGGCCGTACGGTCGGGGCGCCGGCCGTCGGTGTCGTACACGGCGGAGTAGAGGGCGTGGAGCAGCTCGGCCGGCTGGTGGTGGCCGTACCCGCTGAGCCGGATCACGCCGTCGGGTGCCAGGCCGGCGCAGTCCCGGCCGACGGCGTCGAGCAGGGCGGTGCGGCCGGATCCGGCGGGGCCGGTCAGCCGTACGGAGCGGCCGCGCTGGAGCAGCCGGACGAGCCGCTCCTTCTCCTCGGCGCGCTCCAGGAGCGGCCGGGCGGGCACGGGCAGCCCGGGCGGCCGGGCGGCGGCGTCCCGGGCGGTGCGGGCCGCGGCGTCACGCTTGGCGGGACGCCGGCCGGGGTCGGGTCCGGCCCCGGGGCGGTGGGGCTCGATCTCGCTGCCGTCGACGGGGTTGACGGTGACGGTGAACTCCCCGGCGACCAGCGTCACCACCCGCACGGGTCCCGCGGCCGCCGCCACCCCGGCACCGGCGGCCGGGGCTACGGCCGTTCCCGCCGGCGGCGTACCGTCCGTCGGCGGGGCGCCAGTCCCGGGCGCGGGCGCGGGTCCGGGCCGGGGGGTCTCCTCCGGCTGTGCCTGTGTACGGTCCATGACCACGTCCCCCCGCCTCGCGTCGCGCGCTCCGTCGCCGACTTTCCTGCCGCCCGGCCTCGCTCGCGCCGCTCGTCGCTACTGGTCCGGTTTCCGCCCGACCCTAAACGCTGCCGGATCGTGCCGGTACCGCAGGGGTGCCTCCACCATCGGACCGTTACGTTTCCCGCGCCTTCGTGCGGAAGCCGGAACTCCGCAGCTCCGGGCGGTATCGGGTTCAGTCCTTGCGGCCGGTCGCGGCCACCGCGACCCCCAGGCCGATCATGGTGAGGCCGCCGGCCCCGCCGACGAGGGAGAGCCGGCGCGGGGACCGGGCGAGCCAGCCCCGGGTGGTGGCGGCCACCAGCCCCCACACGCTGTCGGACACGATCGCGATCAGGTTGAAGACCAGCCCCAGCACGAGCATCTGCGCCACGACCCCGCCCCGCTCGCGGTCGACGAACTGCGGCAGCACGGCGGCGAAGAAGACGATGGTCTTGGGGTTGGCCACCCCGACCACGAACCCCTCCCCCAGCGTCCGCAGCCCCCCGTGCGCCACGGGGGCCGCCTCGGCGAGGGCCGCGTGGAGGGATCCGCGCCGGCGTACGGCCTTGACGCCCAGGTACACCAGGTACGCCGCGCCGACCAGCTTCAGCGCGGTGAAGACGAGCACCGAGCGCTCGACGACCGACCCGACCCCGAGGGCCACGGCCACGACGAGCACGTACGCCCCGAGCGTGTTCCCGGCCACCGTCGTCAGCGCGGCCCGGCGGCCCTGCGCCAGGGCCCGGCCGATCACGAAGAGCACACTCGGTCCGGGGATGACGATCAGCAGGAGCGACATGGCCGCGAAGGCCATCAGTCTGTCGGGGGACACCATGGGTCCATATAAACCGAGCCCGGCCCGCCCCCGCTCCCCCATTTCCCGGGGCGGGGGCCTGGAATCAGACCCGCGGAAGCGATTCCGCTTCCAGCCCGCCCTCGATCGCGAGGATGCGGTGCAGCCGGGTGGCGACGAGCAGCCGCTGCATCCGGTCGGGCACCCCGCGCAGGACCAGCCGCCGGCCGGTCCGGCCGGCCCGGCGGTGGGCTCCCATGATCACGCCCAGCCCGGTCGCGTCCCAGGAGTCGAGCCCGGTCAGGTCCAGCACGAGGTCGCCGTGGCCGTCGTCGAGGGCGGTGTGGAGGGCCGTACGGGCGTCCGCCGCGCTGCGCACGTCGAGGCGGCCCCCGACAGCGAGTTCGGCGTGGTCGCCCCTGATGTGCATGTGTGCTCCCCGGCTGTACTGCGTGCGTGTGTGGTCCGACGGTTCCGTTGGTCGGTGGGGTCGGGCGTGGTCGTTGTCGGCTCGTGGACGGCAACTCTCACCGCAAGTGACTGCCGTGCGGGCGGTGAAGTTGCCGACCGTGAGCGAACCGATACCTAATTCACCCCGTAGGGGTGCGGGGATTCGAACGGACGTGCTCAGTGCTTGTAGAAGCCCTGGCCGCTCTTGCGGCCGATGTCACCCGCGTCGACCATGCGCCGCATCAGCTCCGGCGGCGCGAACTTCTCGTCCTGGGACTCGGTGTAGATGTTGCTGGTGGCGTGCAGCAGGATGTCCACACCCGTGAGGTCGGCGGTGGCCAGCGGGCCCATCGCGTGGCCGAAGCCCAGCTTGCAGGCGATGTCGATGTCCTCGGCGGTGGCCACGCCCGATTCGTAGAGCTTCGCGGCCTCGACGACGAGGGCGGAGATCAGGCGGGTGGTGACGAAGCCGGCGACGTCGCGGTTGACGACGATGCAGGTCTTGCCGACCGACTCGGCGAACGCCCGCGTGGTGGCGAGGGTTTCGTCGCTCGTCTTGTAGCCGCGGACCAGCTCGCAGAGCTGCATCATCGGGACGGGGGAGAAGAAGTGCGCGCCGACGACCCGCTCCGGGCGCTTGGTGACCGCCGCGATCTTGGTGATCGGGATGGCGGAGGTGTTGGAGGCCAGGACGGTGTCCTCGCGGACCAGTTCGTCCAGGGTGCGGAAGATCTCGTGCTTGACCTCGATCTTCTCGAAGACGGCCTCGACGACGATGTCCACGTCGGCGACCGCGTCGAAGTCGGTGGTCGTGGTGATACGGGCCAGGGCCGCCTCGGCGTCCTCGGCCGTCATCTTGCCCTTGGAGACGAACTTGTCGTACGAGGCTTTGATCCCGTCGGTGCCCCGGGTCAGCGCGGCGTCCGTGACGTCCCGCAGGACGACGTCCCAACCCGCCTGAGCGGAGACCTGAGCGATCCCGGAACCCATCAGTCCCGCGCCGATGACGGCGAGCTTCCCAGCCACTGCACACCCCTCGTTGTTCTTCGTACGACCCGGCCTCGTAGCCTCTCCGGCGGAGACTAGCGTCCGTGAGGGGCCCCGTGACCGCGAAGTAACACGCGTCACGTCTCAGATGACGGACGTCACACCCACAGGGCCCAGCAGTGCGCGGGCCGCCCGCAGTTGGCCCGCACTACCCTTGCGGCATGGTGAACCTCACGCGCATCTACACCCGCACCGGCGACCAGGGCACGACCGCTCTGGGCGATATGAGCCGTACGCGCAAGACCGACCTGCGGATCTCCGCGTACGCCGACGCCAACGAGGCCAACGCCGCGATCGGGACGGCGATCGCGCTGGGATCGCTGCCGGAGGAGGTCGTCAAGGTCCTGGTCAGGGTGCAGAACGACCTGTTCGACGTGGGCGCCGACCTGTGCACCCCGGTGGTGGAGAACCCGCAGTACCCGCCGCTGCGGGTGGAGCAGTTCTACATCGACCGGCTGGAGGCGGACTGCGACCTCTTCAACGAGCGGCTGGAGAAGCTGCGCAGCTTCATCCTCCCCGGCGGTACGCCCGGTGCGGCCCTGCTGCACCAGGCGTGCACGGTGGTGCGCCGGGCCGAGCGCTCGACGTGGGCGGCGCTGGAGGCGCACGGCGAGGTGATGAACCCGCTGACGGCCACCTACCTCAACCGCCTCTCCGACCTCCTGTTCATCCTGGCCCGCACGGCCAACAAGGAGGTGGGCGACGTCCTGTGGGTCCCGGGCGGCGAACGCTAGCGGCCGCTCCCGACGGGCTCGCGGTCCGCTTCCGCGCGCGCCGGCGCCTTGCGGGGCCACACCGAGTACGTGGCCGCGACGACCGCGTGGATGACCAGCGCCCGCAGCGCACCGAACTGCCAGTCCCGCAGCCCGGAGGTGTCCGCCGCGCCGCCCGCGTACCAGATCGCGCCCTGGAGCAGTCCGAGGGCGACGGCCACCGCGACCAGGGTCCGGATCCACAGCTTCCACTCGTGCCGCGCCCGCTCCTTGCCGTACTTCGTCCCGGGCGGCTTCGGCCCCCCGGCGAGGCGGTACGCGGCGTGCCCGTCGAGCCACTTGACGGTGTAGTGCCCGTACCCGACGGTGTAGCCGAGGTAGAGGGCCGCGAGGCCGTGCCGCCAGTTCGGCTCGCCGCCGTTCCTCAGATCGACGGCACTGGCCACGAGCAGCGCCAGTTCCAGCAGCGGCTCGCACAGCAGAAGCGCGGCTCCGAGCCTCGGCATCCCGGCCAGGTAGCGCAGCGCCAGGCCGCCGGCCAGCAGCACCCAGAAGCCGGCCTCGCAGGCGATGATCAGCGCGACGAGCATGGCCCGTTCCCCTTCCCTCGTGTTCTCCCCCACCAGACTCGCGGCCGCCGGAGCCCGCCGCCTCGTCCGCGGTGACGAAAGCCCGCTGCATCCTTCGGTGTAGCGCGGCTCCTCCCCCGCGCCGACGCCGCCCGGCAGCTCTGCGTGTTGGATGGGGGACGTGCCGCCGAAGATCCTCCGCCCGCACCGCGACGACGTCCTCCTCGCGGTGGTCAGCGTGCTCGCCGGTGTGCTGCTGTGGTCCCTGGGGGTCCACAGCACGGGCGACCGGCACTTCTTCCCCGCGTGGGCCGCGCTGGTACCGCTGCTGGTCATCGGGCCGATGGAGCTGCTGCGGCGGACCGCGCCCCGTCTCACGCTGGCCGTCGGCACCGCCGCGGTGATCGCCGACCAGTTCACGGTGGGGAACCTGGGCACCGTCCTCGTCTTCACGGACCTGATGTACGCGGCCGTCGTCTACGGCAGACCGGCCATGGCCCGTCGGCTGCCGGTCTCCACCGGCCTGGTCACGGTGGTCGTCACCGTCGTCGCCGTGGCCTGGCTGCGCACCCCGCAGTCCCTGATGATCGGCGTGCTCACCGGCATCGTCTGCTTCGGCCCCGCCCTGACCGGCGCCACCCTGCGCAACCACCGCGAGGCCGCCGAGGCCGCCCGGCTGCGCGCCGCGCAGACGGCGCTGCTGGCCGAGATGGACCGTACGCAGGCGGTCGCCGCCGAGCGGGCCCGGATGGCCCGCGAGCTGCACGACATGGTCGCCAACCACCTCTCCGCCATCGCCCTCCACTCCACCGCCGCGCTGTCCATCGACTCCCCCGCCACCAGCCGTGAGGCCCTCGGGGTGATCCGCGAGAACAGCGTCCAGGGGCTCGCGGAGATGCGCCGCCTGATCGGACTGCTGCGCGAGGCGGGAGCCGGGCAGGACGCGGCGCCCGTCCCCTCCCTCGACGGGCTGGCCGCCCTGCTGGGCCGGGCCCGGGCCAACGGCGCGGCGAGCGGGCTGGACTTCGTCCTGGACGACGCCCGTCCGCCCGGGCCGCCGCTGCCCGCGCCGGTGGAGCTGGCGGCGTACCGGATCGTGCAGGAGTCCGTGACCAACGCCCTCAAGCACGCCGCCGCCGGCCCCGTCGCGGTGCGGCTGGCCCGCGAGGACGGCCTGCTCACGGTGGCCGTGGACTCCCCGTACGGGGACCGGTCCGGCCCGCGCCTCCCCGGCTCCGGGGCGGGGCTGATCGGTATGCGGGAACGGACGGAGCTGCTCGGCGGTACGTTCACGGCGGGCCCGGCCGGGCCCCTCTGGCAGGTGCGGGCGGCGCTGCCCGCCGAGGAGAAGGCGGTGCGGGAGTGACCATCAGGGTATTGGTGGCCGAGGACCAGCGGGCGGTACGGGCGGGACTGGTGCTGATCCTGCGCAGCGCGGGGGACGTCGAGGTGGTCGGCGAGGCGGCCGACGGGGAGGAGGCGGTGCGCCTGGCCCGGGAGCTGCGGCCGGACCTGGTCCTCATGGACGTGCAGATGCCGCTGCTCGACGGGGTGGAGGCCACCCGCCGGGTGGTCGCGGAGGCCCTGGCCGACGTGCTGGTGCTGACCACCTTCGACCTCGACGCCTACGTCTTCGGGGCGCTGCGGGCGGGGGCGGCGGGCTTCCTGCTGAAGGACGCCGACGCGGCGGAGCTGATCGCGGCGGTGCGGACGGTCGCCCGCGGCGAGGGGCTGATCGCCCCGGCGGTGACCCGGCGGCTGATCGCCGAGTTCGCCGCGCCCCGGCCCGTACCGGGTCCCGCGCGCCCGGAGGCGGCCGCGGCGGTGGAGTCGCTGACGCGGCGGGAACGGGAGGTGCTGGGGGCTCTGGGTGAGGGGCTGTCGAACGCGGAGATCGCCGTCCGGCTGGAGATGGCGGAGGCCACGGTGAAGACGCACGTCAGCCGGATCCTGGGGAAGCTGGAGCTGCGCAGCCGGGTCCAAGCGGCGGTACTCGCACGCGAGTTGGGGCTCTAGCGGCTGTACAGCACATGAGGTCTGGACCTCTTGACGCTTGGTCCAGACCTTTCTACGCTCACCGGGAACTGTGGTGAGCGTGCCATGACAAAGAGATCGCTTTCCGGCGTGCTCACGGGCGGCGCAGGTCCCATCCCCAGTGCCGGTCGGCCCCCGACCGGCACGGACCTCCGGAGGAACACCCTTGAGCACAGCACCCCCACGACGCATCCCCCTCTTCAGGAGGCTGGCCGCCACCGCGGCCGCCCTCGCCCTGCCCGTCGCCGGCCTCATCGGCCTCGCCGGGCCCGCCCAGGCCGCCGCGTCCGCGAGCGCCACCTACACCAAGGTCTCCGACTGGGGCACCGGCTTCGAAGGCAAGTGGACGGTGAAGAACACCGGCACCACCACCCTCAGCAGCTGGACCGTGGAGTGGGACTACCCGGCCGGCACCCAGGTGACCTCGGCCTGGGACGCCACCGTCACCAGCTCCGGCACCCACTGGACCGCCAAGAACGTCGGCTGGAACGGCACCCTCGCCCCCGGCGCCACCATCAGCTTCGGCTTCAACGGCAGCGGCCCCGGCGCCCCGGCCGGCTGCAAGGTCAACGGCGGCTCCTGCGACGGCACCACCACCCCCGCCGACAACCCGCCCTCGGCCCCCGGCACCCCCACGGCCGGCGGCCTCACGGAGACCTCGCTCACCCTCTCCTGGCCGGCGGCCACCGACGACAAGGGCGTCAAGAACTACGACGTCCACCGCAACGGCGCCAAGCTCGCCACCGTCACCGGCACCACCTACGCGGACACCGGCCTGACCAAGGGCACCACCTACACCTACACGGTCACCGCCCGCGACACCGCCGACCAGACCGGCCCCTCCTCCGCCCCCCTGTCCGTGACCACCCCCGGCGGCGGCACCGACCCCGGACCGGGCCCCGGCCCCGACCCCGGCGCCAAGGTCAAGCTCGGCTACTTCACCGACTGGGGCGTCTACCAGCGCAACTACCACGTGAAGAACCTGGTCACCTCCGGCACCGCGGCGAAGATCACCCACATCAACTACGCCTTCGGCAACGTCCAGAACGGCAAGTGCACCATCGGCGACTCCTACGCCGACTACGACAAGGCGTACACCGCCGACCAGAGCGTCGACGGCGTCGCCGACACCTGGGACCAGCCCCTGCGCGGCAACTTCAACCAGCTGCGCAAGCTCAAGGCCAAGTACCCGGGCATCAAGGTCGTCTACTCCTTCGGCGGCTGGACCTGGTCCGGCGGCTTCGGCCAGGCCGCCCAGAACCCGGCCGCCTTCGCCCAGTCCTGCTACGACCTGGTCGAGGACCCCCGCTGGGCGGACGTCTTCGACGGCATCGACATCGACTGGGAGTACCCGAACGCCTGCGGTCTTTCCTGCGACACCAGCGGGGCCGCGGCCTTCAAGAACCTGATGTCGGCCCTGCGCGCCAAGTTCGGCGCCTCGAACCTGGTCACCGCCGCCATCTCCGCCGACGGCTCCAACGGCGGCAAGCTCGACCTCGCGGACTACGCGGGCGCCGCCCCGTACGTCGACTTCTACAACGTGATGACGTACGACTTCTTCGGCGCGTGGGACGCCAAGGGCCCCACCGCCCCCCACTCCCCGCTGACCTCCTACGCCGGCATCCCGATCGCCGGCTTCAACACCGAGGCCGCCATCACCAAGCTCAAGGGCAAGGGCATCCCCGGCTCCAAGCTCAACCTCGGCATCGGCTTCTACGGCCGCGGCTGGACGGGAGTCACCCAGGACGCCCCCGGCGGCGCCGCCACCGGGCCCGCCCCGGGCACCTACGAGCAGGGCATCGAGGACTACAAGGTCCTCAAGACCAGCTGCCCGGCCACCGGAACCGTCGCCGGCACCGCCTACGCCAAGTGCGGCAGCAACTGGTGGAGCTACGACACCCCCGCCACCATCGCCGGCAAGATGACCTGGCTGAAGAACCAGGGGCTCAAGGGAGCCTTCTTCTGGGAGTTCAGCGGCGACACCGCGAACGGCGAGCTCGCCGCCGCCATCCACACCGGGCTGCAGTAGCCGGACACGACGAAGCCGGGCAGACGGGTCCGCCCCCGTCCGCCCGGCTTCTTCACGTGCGGAGAAAGCCTCAGGCGACGTTCACCCTCCCCCAGACTTCGTCCGGGAGACCCCCATCCAGCGGGCAATATATTTCAGGCGACATTCACCCGCTGGCCTGGAGGCGCCGCCTCCAGCCAGGCCAGGAACCCGGTCAGCGCGTCCTCGCTCATCGCCAGCTCCAGGCGCGTCCCCTGGTGGGAACAGCCGAGCACGACGGAGTCGGACAGCAGGGCCAGCTCCTCCTCGCCCTGCGGGGCACGCCGGGCGAGCACCTCGATGGAGGAACGCTCCAGTATCCGGCGCGGCCGCGGCGCGTAGCTGAACACGCGGAACCACTCGATGCGGTCACCGCTGTATCGGGCGACCCCGTAGACCCACCCCTTGCCGGAGACATCGGGCTCCTCGGCCACATCCCAGCGCAGGCTGCAGTCGAAGGTCCCGCCGGAGCGCTGGATCAGTCTGCGGCGCAGCCCGAACACGAACAGCCCGATCACCACCAGGGCTACGACCAGGCCGCTCACAAGCAGAGCGAGGAGCATCTTCACCGACCTCCTCGCTCATCGAAATCCGCACAGACAAAAAGTACGTACATCGCCTCAGCCGCGACCCGCTCCGGAAAATTCCGGAACGGACCGCGGCTGAGGTCTCACACTCTTCGGTACGGGGCTCAGTGCCCCGTGACCGCACGCAGCCGGACATCGGCGCGACGTTCGGCGGCCGCGTCGGCCTCCGACTTCGCGCGCTCCAGTGCCCGCTCCGCCCGCTGGACGTCGATCTCGTCCGCGAGCTCGGCGATCTCGGCCAGCAGGGACAGCTTGTTGTCCGCGAACGAGATGAAACCGCCGTGCACCGCGGCGACGACCGTGCCGCCGTCGCTGGTACGGATGGTCACCGGGCCCGATTCCAGCACTCCGAGGAGCGGCTGGTGACCGGGCATGACGCCGATGTCGCCGGACGTGGTGCGGGCGACGACCAGGGTGGCCTCGCCGGACCAGACATTGCGGTCCGCCGCGACCAGCTCGACGTGCAGCTCAGCAGCCAAGGTGGCTCCTCGGGTCACCACCCGGCGGGTCCGCCGGGTGTTGGGTCAAATTCTAATGGGCGTGGAGGGAGGGGCGGGACACACCCGCCCCTCCCGGGGGCATCAGGAGACGCCCAGCTCCTTGGCGTTGGCCTTCAGGTCCTCGATGCCACCGCACATGAAGAACGCCTGCTCGGGGAAGTGGTCGTACTCGCCGTCGCAGATCGCGTTGAACGCGGTGATCGACTCGTCGAGCGGAACGTCCGAACCGTCCACGCCGGTGAACTGCTTGGCGACGTGGGTGTTCTGCGACAGGAAGCGCTCGACGCGACGGGCACGGTGGACAACGAGCTTGTCCTCCTCGCCCAGCTCGTCGATACCGAGGATCGCGATGATGTCCTGGAGGTCCTTGTACTTCTGCAGGATCCCCTTGACACGCATGGCGGCCGCGTAGTGGTCCGCCGCGATGTACCGCGGGTCGAGGATGCGGGACGTCGAGTCCAGCGGGTCCACGGCCGGGTAGATGCCCTTCTCGGAGATCGGACGGGAGAGAACCGTCGTCGCGTCGAGGTGGGCGAAGGTGGTGGCCGGCGCCGGGTCGGTCAGGTCGTCCGCGGGGACGTAGATCGCCTGCATCGAGGTGATCGAGTGACCGCGGGTCGAGGTGATGCGCTCCTGCAGCAGACCCATCTCGTCAGCCAGGTTCGGCTGGTAACCCACGGCGGACGGCATGCGGCCCAGAAGGGTCGACACCTCCGAACCGGCCTGGGTGTAACGGAAGATGTTGTCGATGAAGAAGAGCACGTCCTGCTTCTGCACATCGCGGAAGTACTCCGCCATGGTCAGACCGGCGAGGGCGACGCGAAGACGGGTGCCCGGGGGCTCGTCCATCTGGCCGAAGACGAGGGCCGTCTTGTCGATGACGCCCGAGTCGCCCATCTCCTCGATGAGGTCGTTGCCCTCACGGGTACGCTCACCGACGCCCGCGAAGACCGACACACCGTCGTGGTTGTTGGCGACGCGGTAGATCATTTCCTGGATCAGAACGGTCTTGCCGACACCGGCACCACCGAACAGACCGATCTTTCCACCCTTGACGTACGGGGTGAGGAGGTCGATGACCTTGACGCCGGTCTCGAACATCTCGGTCTTCGACTCGAGCTCGTCGAAGGAGGGCGCCTTGCGGTGGATGGGCCAGCGCTCGGTGACCTCGGCGTTGGCCTCCGGGTAGTTCAGCACCTCACCCAGGGTGTTGAACACCTTGCCCTTGGTGAAGTCACCGACGGGGACGGTGATGCCCTCGCCCGTGTCGGTCACCGGGGCCTGGCGGACCAGACCGTCGGTGGGCTGCATGGAGATGGTGCGGACCAGGCCGTCACCCAGGTGCTGGGCGACTTCCAGGGTCAGCGTCTTCAGCTTGCCGTCCTCGGCCGGGTCGGCGACCTGGACCTTGAGGGCGTTGTAGATCTCGGGCATGGCGTCGACGGGGAACTCCACGTCGACGACCGGGCCGATGACCCGGGCGACGCGGCCCGTGGCGGCGGCCGTCTCAACAGTGGTCGTCATTACTTGTCACTCCCCGCGGTCGCGTCAGCCATGGCGCTCGCGCCACCGACGATCTCGCTGATTTCCTGGGTGATTTCGGCCTGGCGGGCCGCGTTGGCAAGCCGGGAGAGGCTCTTGATGAGGTCTCCGGCGTTGTCGGTCGCCGACTTCATCGCGCGGCGGCGGGCGGCGTGCTCGGAAGCGGCCGACTGCAGCAGTGCGTTGTAGATACGGCTCTCGACGTAGCGCGGCAGAAGGGCGTCGAGGACGTCCTCCGCCGACGGCTCGAACTCGAACAGCGGAAGGACCTCGCCCTTCGTGCTGGTCTCCTCCTGAGCCTGGTCGAGGCTGAGCGGCAGCATCCGGCTGTCCACCGCGTTCTGCGTCATCATCGACACGAATTCCGTGTAGACGATGTGCAGCTCGTCCACGCCGCCCTCGGCCGTCTCCGTCTGGATGGCCTCGATCAGCGGCGCCGCGACGCGCTTGGCGTCGGCGTAGGCCGGGCTGTCGGTGAAGCCGGTCCACGAGTCCGCGACCTTGCGCTCGCGGAAACCGTAGTAGGCGACACCCTTGCGGCCGACGATGTAGCTGTCGACCTCCTTGCCCTCAGCGCGCAGCCGCTCGGTGAGCCGGTCGGCCTGCTTGATGGCGTTCGAGGAGTAGCCGCCGGCCAGACCGCGGTCGCTCGTGATGAGCAGGACCGCGGCGCGGGTCGGCGCCTCGACCTCGGTGGTCAGGGCGTGCTTGGTGTTCGAGCCGGTCGCCACCGCGGTCACCGCACGGGTGAGCTCGGTCGCGTACGGCATCGATGCCGCCACCTTGCGCTGCGCCTTGACGATGCGCGAGGCGGCGATCATCTCCATCGCCTTGGTGATCTTCTTGGTCGCCGTGACGGCACGGATGCGACGCTTGTAGACCCGGAGCTGCGCTCCCATGAGTCAGGTCCCTTCCGTCGTCACTTGGAGACGTTGACGGCCGGAGCGTCCTCGCCCAGGAGCTTGCCGTCAGACGTCTCGAACTGCTGCTTGAAGGCAGCGATGGCGTCCGCGATCGACGTCAGGGTGTCGTCCGACATCTTGCCGCCCTCGGCGATCGAGGTGAGGAGGTCCTTGCGCTCGCGGCGCAGGTGCTCCAGCAGCTCGGACTCGAAGCGACGGATGTCGCCCACCGGGACGTCGTCCATCTTGCCGGTGGTGCCGGCCCAGACGGAGACGACCTGCTCCTCGACGGGCATCGGCTGGTACTGGCCCTGCTTCAGCAGCTCGACCATGCGCTTGCCGCGCTCCAGCGAAGCCTTCGACGCGGCGTCCAGGTCGGAACCGAAGGCGGCGAACGCCTCCAGCTCGCGGTACTGGGCCAGGTCGACGCGAAGACGGCCGGAGACCTGCTTCATCGCCTTGTGCTGGGCCGAGCCACCGACGCGGGAGACCGAGATACCGACGTTCAGGGCCGGGCGCTGACCGGCGTTGAACAGGTCGGACTCCAGGAAGCACTGGCCGTCGGTGATGGAGATGACGTTGGTCGGGATGAACGCCGAGACGTCGTTGGCCTTGGTCTCGACGATCGGCAGACCGGTCATCGAGCCGGCGCCCATCTCGTCGGAGAGCTTGGCGCAACGCTCCAGCAGACGGGAGTGCAGGTAGAAGACATCACCCGGGTACGCCTCACGGCCCGGCGGGCGACGCAGCAGCAGCGAGACGGCGCGGTAGGCGTCGGCCTGCTTCGACAGGTCGTCGAAGATGATCAGGACGTGCTTGCCGGCGTACATCCAGTGCTGGCCGATGGCGGAACCGGTGTACGGCGCCAGGTACTTGAAGCCGGCCGGGTCGGACGCCGGGGCGGCGACGATCGTCGTGTACTCGAGCGCGCCGGCCTCTTCCAGGGCGCCGCGCACGGACGCGATGGTCGAGCCCTTCTGGCCGATGGCGACGTAGATGCAGCGGACCTGCTTGTTCACGTCGCCGGAGCGCCAGTTGTCGCGCTGGTTGATGATCGTGTCGACGGCAAGAGCGGTCTTGCCGGTCTGACGGTCACCGATGATCAGCTGACGCTGGCCACGGCCGATCGGCACCATCGCGTCGACGGCCTTGTAGCCGGTCTGCATGGGCTCGTGCACCGACTTACGGACCATGACGCCCGGGGCCTGCAGCTCGAGGGCGCGGCGGCCCTCGGTCGCGATCTCGCCGAGGCCGTCGATCGGGTTGCCGAGCGGGTCGACAACGCGGCCGAGGTAGCCCTCGCCGACGCCTACGGAGAGAACCTCACCGGTGCGCTGCACCGGCTGGCCCTCCTCGATGCCATTGAACTCGCCGAGGACGATCGCACCGATCTCGCGCTCCTCGAGGTTGAGGGCGAGACCGAGGGTGCCGTCCTCGAACTTCAGCAGCTCGTTCGCCATGGCGGAGGGCAGGCCCTCCACCTTCGCGATGCCGTCGCCGGCAACGCTGACCGTTCCGACCTCCTCGCGCGAGGCCGCGTCCGGCTGGTACGACTGGACAAAGGTCTCCAGTGCGTCCCGGATCTCCTCCGGCCGGATCGTGAGCTCCGCCATCTGGGTTCCCTGCTCTCCTTGTTGGGCCTGAAGCTTCTTAGGGGTCTGGGGGCGACCCCCAGGAATCTTCTGCAAGTTCTGCACGGCCCAACCGGGCCGCTAGGAATGCTTTGTATCTGTGTGGTGGCGGCTGGTCAGCCGGCCATGCGGCGGGACGCCTCGGAGAGACGCTCCGCGATGGTGCCGTCGATGACCTCGTCGCCGACCCGCACCGAGATCCCGCCGAGGACCTCGGGGTCCACGTCGAGGTTCAGGTGCATCTGGCGGCCGTACAGCTTCGCCAGCACCGCGCCGAGACGCTGCTTCTGCACGTCGCTGAGCGGGACCGCGCTGGTCACGGTGGCGACCATGCGGTCACGGCGCGCAGCGGCGAGCGTCGAGAGGGACTCGAGGCCCCCCTCAAGGCTACGTCCACGCGGGTGCGTGACGAGACGGACGACCAGTCGCTCGGTGACGGCGTTCACCTTGCCGCCGAGCAGGCTGCGCAGCAGCTCGCTCTTGGCGGTCACGGTGGCGCCGCGGTCGGTCAGCGCGGAGCGCAGCCCGGTGTTCGAGGCGACGATCCGGCCGAAGCGGAACAGCTCGTCCTCGACGCCGTCCAGGCCGCCGCCCTGCTGGGCCGCGGTGAGGTCGGCGGTGGCCGCCAGCTCCTCCAGCGCGTCCACCAGGTCACGGGACTGCGACCAGCGGGACCGGGCCATGCCGGACACCAGGTCGAGGGTCTCCCCGCCCACCTGGCCGGACAGCAGTCGGCCGACCAGCTCGGCCTTGGCCTCGCCGGACTGCGCCGGGTCCGTGATGACCCGACGCAGCGAGACCTCACGGTCGAGCAGCGCGGTGACGGCTGCCAGCTCACCGGCGAGCTTCGCCGCGTCGACGGACGTGTTGTCCGTCAGCGCGTCGAGACGCTCGCGCGCGGAGGCCAGCGCCTCGCGGCTCGCTCCGTTCATCGGGCCGCCTCGGCCTTCTCCTCGAGCTCGCTGAGGAAGCGGTCGATGGTGCGGCTCTGGCGGGCGACGTCCTCGAGGGACTCGCCGACGAGCTTGCCGGCCAGGTCGGTGGCGAGCTTGCCCACGTCCTGGCGCAGCGCCTGAGCGGCCGCCTTGCGGTCTGCGGCGATCTGGGCGTGACCGGCAGCGATGATCTCCTCACGCTGCCGCTGGCCCTCTGCGCGCAGTTCTTCCTTGAGCGCAGTGCCCTGCTCCAGCGCTTCCTGGCGCAGGCGCGCGGCCTCGTGCCGGGCCTCGGCGAGCTGGGCCTTGTACTGCTCCAGCACGCTCTGAGCCTCGGTCTGAGCGGCCTCAGCCTTCTCGATACCGCCCTCGATGGCATCGCGACGCTCGTCCAGAACCTTGTTGATGTTCGGGAGGAGCTTCTTCGCGAGGAAACCGAAGACGATGACGAAGGCGATCAGACCGATGACGAGCTCGGGGATCGGCGGGACGAGCGGGTTTTCCGTCTCGGCCGCGAGAACCAGGAGGTTCACATCAGTGCCTTTCGTCTAATCGGACTAGTGGTCGCGGTTCGTCAGCTGTAGACGAACGGCATGACCAGACCGATGAGGGCGAGCGCCTCACAGAAGGCGAAGCCGAGGATCTGGTTGGCGCGGATCAGACCGGCAGCCTCGGGCTGGCGGGCGAGGGCCTGCGTACCGTTACCGAAGATGATGCCGACGCCGACGCCCGGGCCGATGGCCGCGAGACCGTAACCGACGGAGCTGAGGGAACCGGTGACGCCTTCGGCGGCAGCAAGGATCTGGGACATGCCAGTTCTTCCTTCTCTTTCACGGACCGGTGGGGGTTGGCCACCGGACGACAGGGGGTTGGGGGTGGGCGGTCTGGCTCAGTGGTGCTCGGCGAGCGCGCCCTGGATGAAGCTGCAGGCCAGGAGGACGAAGACGTACGCCTGGACAGCCTGGATGAAGAGCTCGAAGGCGGTCATCACGATGACCATGATGAACGAGACGCCCGCGTAGGCGATGCCGATCCCGTTCAGCAGGTACCAGCTGGCGATGGTGAACAGCAGCAGCAGGGTGTGACCGGCGAACATGTTCGCGAACAGTCGGACCGCGTGGGTGAACGGGCGCACCAGGACGTTCGAGAAGAACTCGATGACCATGACCAGGGGCAGGACGCCGCCGAGCGACTTGTCGTAGCCGGTCAGGTTCTTCAGTCCACCGACGAAGCCGTGACGCTTGAACGTCACCGACATCCAGATGAAGTAGACGATCGCTGCGAGGACCGCGGGGTACGCGATGATCGAGGTCACCGGGAACTGGGCCACCGGGACGATCGACCAGACGTTCAGGATCCAGACGAAGAAGAACAGCGAGACCATGAAGGGGACGTACTTCTCGCCCTCCTTCTTGCCGAGCGTCTCGTAGACGATGCCGCGGCGCACGAAGTCGTAGCCGGCCTCGCCGACCATCTGCAGCTTGCCCGGGACGACCTTGGCCTTGCCGAAGGCGACCCAGAAGAAAGCCACGATGATGATCGAGCCCAGAAGGGCCAGCAGCATCGGCTTGTTGAAGTAGACGCTGGTCAGACCAGCTTCGCCCCACAGCGGCTCGAAGAGGAACGAGTGCAGGCCCGGGCCGGGGAAGCCGCATCCGGAGAAGATGTGGCAGTCGGTCTCGAAGGCGAGGACCTGCGTCGGGTCAGCACTCACCGCGGGCTCCTTCAGCGTGGCGCATAGGTACGGCAACCTCATCGTGTCGGCGCGGCGCACGGCCGCGGTTCGGCACTGGACTGGTGTAACGGGTGTGGGGGCGGCAGTCAGGCATCGAGCCTCGCGATGGAACAGGCGTCAGCTCAGATGCCCGCGCCCGCAGTGCCGCAGTTGGAACCGGACGATAGCAGCATCTCGAACGCACACTTATCCCGGCCCTACCCCTCACGGCTTCGACCCCGGCTTTCCGGGCTTGTCACCGCTGGTCGAGTCCGGCTCGACGTAAAGGATCTTGGCTTTCATGTGAGCACGCGTCTGCGCGCCGATCCACACGAGGGTGGTGGCGACGAGCGTGATCGCGAACGCCCGGGGGTGGAACAGCGTCGTGTTCTTGAACACGGCGAGAAAGACGAAGAGCAGCAGGATCTGAGCCGCATAGAGCATGAGGCCCATGGCCTGGAACAGGTGCGGCAGAGTTTTCGCCGTGCGCTGCAGGACCAGGAATCCGAGCCCCATGAACACGATCACGACCGCGGTCGCGACGAGCGACCCGACCGCACCCTTGCCACCGACGACCAGACCGCTGATCACGGCGGCGACAGCGCCGGCGACAGCGGTGGGTACGGCGGTTTGCAGGAGGGATCGGACGTCGTTTGACCGCATGGCGGTTTGCTCCGCGTGGTGGTGGGGGCACGGACTCGTACGGGAACTCGTACGGGGACGAGCGTAAGCCCGGTCCGAGTGGTCGCCTCGGGCCAATGGACCGTCGCACTACGGTCCTTCGGCTCTGTCGCCGGGTTTAGTGAACGGTATCACAAACTATTTGATGAGAGCTTTACCTGTGCGGTGTGCTGACTGTCACACATGAGGGCTAATCCGCCCGTGTGTGCAGGACAGGACGGCGTCTTGTCTGGTAAAGGGCGTTCATGTCGGACATGCTCCCGCGGCGTCAGCGCGACGAACCCGCCTTACGCCGGTCGGGGAAGCGCGAACGGGGGCCTACCGCTGTCGCGCCGTTGACGCCGGCCACTCCCGCCGCGATCGGCCGGGCCGGCTCCGGCTCCGTCCCGGTGTCCTCCCGTACCGCGGCCTCGGCCGCCGCCTCCGCCACCCGCCGGGAGTGCCGGTAGCGCGGCGGGACCAGGCCCTCGGCCCAGCGCGGGGCGCGCGGGGTGAACCGCGGCAGGAGGAGCAGGACCAGGCCCAGGGCGCTCAGCGCGGCGATGGCCAGGACGATCCACATCGAGGCGGAGTTGACCGAGTAGGCCACCGTCCCGAAGGCGATCAGCCCCGACCAGAAGTACATGATGAGTACGGCGCGGCTGTGGGAATGCCCGAGTTCCAGGAGCCGGTGGTGCAGGTGGCCGCGGTCAGCGGCGAAGGGGGACTGCCCGTTCCAGGTGCGCCGCACGATGGCCAGCATCAGGTCCGCCATCGGGATCGCGATGATGGTCAGCGGCAGCAGCAGCGGGATGAAGACCGGCAGCATCGCGTGGGTGGCGTTGCGCTCGCCGCCCACGAAGAGGGCCATGGTGTCGGGGTCCACCTGCCCGGTGATCGAGATGGCCGAGGCGGCCAGCACCAGGCCGATCAGCATCGAGCCGGAGTCCCCCATGAAGATCCGTGCGGGATGCATGTTGTGCGGCAGGAAGCCCAGGCACATGCCCATCAGGATGGCCGCGAAGAGCGTCGCCGGGGCGGCCGGCTCGATGCCGTAGCCGAACCAGATCCGGTAGGCGTAGAGGAAGAACGCGCAGGTGGCGATGCAGACCATGCCGGCGGCCAGGCCGTCGAGCCCGTCCACGAAGTTCACCGCGTTGATGGTGATCACCACCAGGGCCACGGTGAGCAGGGTGCCCTGCCACTGGGTCAGGGCGACCGTGCCGATACCCGGAACCGGAATCCACAGGATGGTCAGGCCCTGGATGACCATCACGCCGGCGGCGATCATCTGGGCGCCGAGTTTGATGAGCGCGTCCAGCTCGAACTTGTCGTCCAGGACGCCGACGATCCAGATCAGCGCGGCGCCCGAGAGCAGTGCTCTGGGCTCGTTGGAGCGTTCGAACACCCCGTTGAGGTTCTGCAGGTGGTCGGCGATCAGCAGGCCCGCGCACAGGCCGCCGAACATGGCGATGCCGCCGAGGCGGGGGGTGGGCTCGCGGTGCACGTCGCGGGCGCGGATCTCCGGCATGGCCCCCGCCGCGATGGCGAACTTCCGTACGGGCCCGGTCAGGAGGTAGGTCACCGCGACCGTGACGCAAAGCGTCAGCAGATATTCACGCACTGGCTGCCCCAGATGTATCGCCGGCCATCTCAGCCCCACACATTAGCCGCGATGTACACGGGGTCGAGGACGCGCGGAGTCCCCGTTCCGGTTGCACTACGGGACACTCGCCCCGGTTACGCCCCGTACGGGGGAAATCGTCCGGCCAGCTCGGTGACCTCGGCACGGGTTCCGGCCACCTCCCCGCCCCGCAGTGCGGCCGCGAACAGCTCCGCGATCAGGGCCATTTCCGCCTCACCCATCCCCTGCGTGGTCACCGCCGCGGTGCCCAGGCGCAGCCCGCGCCGGTCCCCGTACGGCAGGGCGCAGGTGTCGAGGACGATCCCGGCGGCGGCCAGCCGGCCCCGCGCGGCCGGCCCGTCGAGGCCCAGGGGGGCGGGGTCGGCGCTGATCAGGTGGGTGTCGGTGCCGCCCGTGATGACGGCCAGCCCGTGCGCCCGCAGAGCGGTGGCGAGGGCGCGGGCGTTGGCGACGACCTTGTGGGCGTACCGGGTGAAGGCCGGGCCGGCCGCCTCCCCGAAGGCCACCGCCTTGGCGGCGATGGTGTGCATCTGGGCGCCGCCCTGGGTGAAGGGGAACACCGCCCGGTCCACGCGCTCGGCGAACTCGGCCCCGCACAGCACCATCCCGCCGCGCGGGCCGCGCAGCACCTTGTGGGTGGTCGCGCAGACCAGGTCCGCGTACGGGACGGGGCTCGGCGCCGCCCCGCCCGCGACCAGGCCGATGGGGTGGGCGGCGTCCGCGATCAGGTAGGCCCCCGTCTCGTCGGCGATCTCCCGGAAGGCCGAGTACTCCAGGTGCCGGGGGTAGGAGATGGAGCCGCAGACGATGGCCTTGGGGCGGTGCGCCCTGGCGAGCCGCTGCACCTGCTCGTAGTCGATCAGCCCCGTCCGGGCGTCCACCCCGTACCCGACGAACTCGAACCACCGCCCGGAGATGTTGGCGGGGGATCCGTGCGTGAGGTGGCCCCCGTACGGCAGGCCCATGGCCAGCACCTTGTCGCCCGGCCGCAGCAGCGCCGCGTACGCGGCGAGGACCGCGGAGGAACCCGAATGCGGCTGTACGTTGGCGTGCTCGGCCCCGAACAGCGCCATGGCCCGCTCCTGGGCCGCCCGCTCGGCGAGGTCGGCGTACTCGCAGCCGCCGTGGTGGCGGGCGCCGGGGTAGCCCTCTGCGTACTTGTTGGCCAGCGACGAGCCCAGCGCGGCGAGCACGGCGGGGGAGGTGAAGTTCTCGGCGGCGCTCAGCTGGAGCGTGCTCGCCTGGCGCTGCCGTTCCCCGTCGAGGATGTCGGCCAGCTGCGGATCCTGCGCCCGCAGCACGTCCGTGGGGCGCTCGGTGGTGACGCTCATGGCACGACTCCCGCGCAGTGGGGGTACCGGTACCAGCCACTGTAGAGCGGGCACGGCGGTCATGCCCGATGAGCCCGCCCGGGGGTCAGCGCTGCCCGGCCACGCCCGTCAGCGCGGTCACGACGGGGTCCAGCGCCTGGTTGATCTCGTCGCCGATGGAGCGGAAGAAGGTGATGGGCGCCCCGTACGGGTCGTACACCTCGTCCGCGTCGGCGGACGGGGCCAGCAGCCAGCCCCGCAGGGCGGCGGCGGCCCGCACCAGTGCCCGGGCCCGCTCGGCCATCCCGTCGTCGAGCGGCGGCAGGGTGGCCGGGTCTATGGCCCGCACCAGGCGGGTGAACTCCTTGAGGGTGAAGGTCCGCAGTCCGGCCGAGTGGCCCATGGAGATGACCTGCGCCCGGTGGTCCCGCGTGGCGGTCAGGACCAGGTCGGCCCGGATGACGTGCTCGTCGAGGAGCTCGCGCCCGGTGAACCCCGAGGCGTCCGCGCCGAAGTCCGCCAGCACGGCGGCCGCGTTGGCCTCCATCGGGGCGCCCTCGTGGCCCCAGGTGCCGGCGCTCTCCACGATCAGGCCGCCCGGGGCCAGCCCCAGGGCGCCCAGCCGGTGCGCCAGCGCGTGCCGCGTCAGCCGCTCGGTGATCGGCGAGCGGCACACGTTCCCGGTGCTGACGTGGAGTATGCGGAAGGCGTCGTCCCCCTTGGCTATGCCACGCCCCTGAGGGCTCACGGAGCCACCTCGAGGTCGGGTACGACCTCCCGCAGCTGCTCGGCGCTGAGCGCGCCCTCGCGCAGCAGGACGGGAACCTTCCCGGTGACGTCGACGATCGACGACGGCCGGGTGCTGGGGGTCGGCCCGCCGTCCAGGTACACGGAGACGGAGTCGCCCAGCATGGCGCGCGCCGCGTCGCAGTCCTCCGGGGCGGGGTGCCCGGACAGGTTCGCCGAGGACACGGCCATCGGGCCGACCTCGGTCAGCAGCTCGATCGCGACGGGGTGCAGCGGCATCCGGACGGCCACGGTCCCGCGGGTCTCCCCCAGGTCCCAGGCCAGCGACGGCTGGTGCTTGGCGACGAGGGTGAGCCCGCCCGGCCAGAAGGCGTCGACGAGTTCCCACGCCTGCTCGGAGAAGTCGGTGACCAGGCCGTGCAGGGTGTTCGGGGAGCCGATGAGCACCGGGGTGGGCATGGTGCGGCCGCGGCCCTTGGCGGCGAGCAGGTCACCGACGGCCCCGGCGCTGAAGGCGTCCGCCCCGATCCCGTACAGGGTGTCGGTGGGCAGCACGACGAGTTCCCCGCGGCGTACGGCGGAGGCCGCTTCGCGCAGGCCCGTCTTGCGGTCCGTCGCGTCGTTGCAGTCGTATCGCCGGGCCATCAGCGGGCCTCCTCGTGCAGCGGGGTCGTGTCGGTCGTCGGGGTCGTGCGCCTCACGGCATGGCCTTGCGGGCGGTCGCGAAGCGCGGGCGGTTGTTCAGGTCGGGGTGGTCGGCGGCGTCGGCCCAGCCCCGCTCGTCGCCGAAGATCCACGGCACCTGGCCGCCCTGGGTGTCGGCGTGCTCGATGACGACGATGCCGCCGGGCCGCAGCAGCCGGTGGGCGGTGCGCTCGATCCCGCGGATGGTGTCGAGGCCGTCCTCGCCGGAGAACAGCGCCATCTCGGGGTCGTGGTCGCGGGCCTCGGGGGCCACGTACTCCCACTCGGTGAGCGGGATGTACGGCGGGTTGGAGATGACCAGGTCCACCTGGCCGTCCAGCTCGGGCAGCGCGCTCAGGGCGTCGCCCTGGTGGACGGTGACCCGGGAGCCCTCGGCGTTCTTGCGGGTCCAGCGCAGGGCGTCCTCGGACAGCTCCACGGCGTGCACGCGCGAGCGCGGCACCTCCTGGGCCATGGCGAGGGCGATCGCGCCGGAGCCGGTGCACAGGTCCACGATCAGCGGCTCGACCACGTCCATGGCCCGGACCGCCTGTATGGCCCAGTCCACGACCGACTCGGTCTCGGGCCGGGGCACGAACACCCCGGGGCCGACCTGGAGCTCCAGGTAGCGGAAGAAGGCCCGGCCGGTGATGTGCTGGAGCGGCTCGCGCGCCTCGCGGCGGGCGACGGCCTCCCAGTACCGGGCGTCGAAGTCCGCGTCCTTGACGTGGTGCAGTTCCCCCCGCTTGACGCCGTGCACGAAGGCCGCGAGCTCCTCCGCGTCGAAACGCGGTGAGGGCACGCCGGCGGCGGCCAGCCGCTGGGTGGCCTGGGCCACCTCGGCAAGCAGCAAGTTCACGCTGGTCCTCCGGGCTGCTGTCATGGGGCTCCCCCCTGCTCGAGCGAAGCCGAGAGCTTGGGGGAGGGGGATGGTGCGAAGGTCGTCAGTGCGCTGCCGCGAGCTTCGCCGCGGAGTCGGTGTCGACGCATGCCTGGATGACCGGGTCGAGGTCGCCGTCGAGCACCTGGTCCAAGTTGTACGCCTTGAAGCCGGTGCGGTGGTCGGAGATCCGGTTTTCCGGGTAGTTGTACGTCCGGATCTTCTCGGAGCGGTCCACGGTGCGCACCTGGCTGCGGCGCACGTCGGACGCCTCCTGCTCGGCGGCCTCCTGGGCGGCGGCCAGCAGGCGCGAACGCAGGATGCGCATGGCCTGCTCCTTGTTCTGGAGCTGGCTCTTCTCGTTCTGGCAGGAGGCGACCACACCGGTCGGCAGGTGCGTGATGCGCACGGCCGAGTCGGTGGTGTTGACGGACTGGCCGCCGGGGCCCGAGGAGCGGTACACGTCGATGCGCAGGTCGTTCGGGTTGATCTCGACCTCGACCTCCTCGGCCTCCGGGGTGACGAGCACGCCGGCGGCGGAGGTGTGGATGCGGCCCTGCGACTCGGTGGCCGGGACGCGCTGGACGCGGTGGACGCCGCCCTCGTACTTCATCCGGGCCCACACGCCCTGGCCGGGCTCGGTGGCCCCGTTGCCGCCCTTGGTGCGGACGGAGACCTGGACGTCCTTGTAGCCGCCGAGCTCGGACTCGGTGGAGTCGATGATCTCGGTCTTCCAGCCGACGCGCTCGGCGTAGCGCAGGTACATGCGCAGCAGGTCGCCGGCGAACAGGGCGGACTCGTCGCCTCCGGCGCCCGCCTTGATCTCCAGGAGCACGTCCTTGTCGTCGCTGGGGTCGCGGGGGACGAGCAGCAGGCGGAGCTTCTCGGTGAGCTCCTCGCGCTGCGCGCCCAGTTCCTTGACCTCGGCGGCGAAGTCGGGGTCGTCGGCCGCCAGCTCCTTGGCCGTCTCGATGTCCTCGCCCGTCTGCTTCCACGCCCGGAAGGTCGCCACGATGGGCGTCAGCTCCGCGTAGCGCTTGTTCAGCTTGCGCGCGTTCGCCTGATCCGAGTGGACCGAAGGGTCGGCGAGCTTCTTCTCGAGGTCGGCGTGCTCGCCGACCAGGTCCTCGACCGCTTCGAACATCGGGTGCTCCTGAGGTGAAAAGTCAAAAATGGGCGGGGCGGGCTGGGCGACGACAAAGGCGCCGGCCCGGCCGCCCCCGCGTGGTCAGGGGGCGGCCGGTGACCGGCGCCTGGGTCGCGCTACTTCTTGGCCGCACCCTTGCCGAAGCGGGCCTCGAAGCGGGCCACGCGGCCACCGGTGTCGAGGATCTTCTGCTTGCCCGTGTAGAACGGGTGGCACTCGGAGCAGACCTCGGCACGGATGGTGCCGTCGGTCAGGGTGCTGCGGGTGGTGAACGACGCGCCACAGGTGCAGCTGACCTGGGTCTCGACGTACTCGGGGTGAACATCGCGCTTCAAGGTGTCTCCTAGATTCGGGAGGGCGCCGGGTCGCAGGAGCCGAATTGCGTACTGCGTGAACCGGGGCCGACAGACCAGTCTGCCAGGACCGGGCCGCCTGTCAAAATTCTCGGAACGCTCCCCTCAACGGGGTGGGAGCGACATCTATTCCGGCCCCTCGCGGGGCGGGGCCGCTACTGCACGATCGAGCCCGCGGCGCTCTTGTCCCCGTTGGAGTGCTCGGTGGCCGCGGCGGGGATGGGCTGGTCGGCCAGCAGGGCGTCCCAGACCATCTTGGAGTCCTTGGCCAGGACCGCGACACGGTCCTTGTCGAGCGGGTCCTGGGTCACCGGCAGGGTGATCATGTGCATGTTCTCGGCGCTGATGCCCTGGAGTCCCTGGGCGAAGCCGGCGAGGGACTTCACGTCACCGAGCGCCTTGTCGGTGGTGATCGCCTTGGTGGCGGAGTCGGCGAGACCGTAGAGCTTCTTCGGGCTGTCGAAGACCCCGATCCCCTTGACCTGCTTGATCAGCGCCTTGATGAACGCCTGCTGGAGCTGTATTCGGCCCAGGTCGCCGCCGTCGCCGACGGTCTTGCGGGTGCGGACCAGGCCGAGGGACTGCTCGCCGTTGAGCTTGTGCGCGCCGGCCGGCAGGTCGAGGTGGCTGCCGTAGTCCTTGATCGGCTTGGTGGTCGTGAGCTCGACCCCGCCGAGGTTGTCGATGATCTTCTTGAAGCCGGTGAAGTCGACCTCGATGTAGTGGTCCATGCGGATCCCCGACATCGCCTCGACGGTCTTGACGGCGCAGGCGGCCCCGCCGATGGTGAACGCCTCGTTGAACTGCGCGCGCTGCCTGGGGGCGCTGGTCTTCCCCTTGCTGAGGGGGCACGCGGGCCGCGGGAGCATCGTGTCACGCGGGATCGACACGACGCTGGCCTGCTTGTGGCCCTCGTAGAGGTGGATGATCATCGCCGTGTCGGAGCGGGCCGAGCCGCCGTCGTCCGCGCCGTACTCGCTGTTCGCCCCGTCGCGGGAGTCGGAGCCGAGGACGAGGATGTCCATCGAGCCGTTGTCCACGTCGGCCGGGCGGTCCTTGCCGAGGGCCGAGTCGATGTCGACGCTGTGCAGGTTGCCGTTGAGCTTGAAGTAGAACCAGCCGAGGCTTCCGCCGCCCAGCACGACCACCGCGGCGGCGGTCCAGGCGGCGATCCTGAGGCCCTTGCGGCGCTTCGGCTGAGCTCTTCGCCGGCGCCTGTTTCCGCCGCGGCCGCTCCCCCTGCTGTCCTCGCTCATGCTCTCCTCGGTCCTGGCTCCGTGCCCGCTGTTCTCTCACTCAGACGGACCAACGCATTCCAGGGTTCCACGAGCGGAGCACCGCTCCGCACGCCCCCACCCGGAAGGGAACGGTGTGTGACGCCCCGCCCACACCGGGTTGCGATCCGGGCGTCCGCAGGTCCCTGGCGGGCTCCGCGGGGCCGCCGGTGTGGCGAAACTCGCACCAACGACGGCGCCCCCCGCCGCGGTTGCGGTGGGGGGCGCCTGCGCTCACGCGCGGACCGGCCGGCGTCGGTCAGTCGTCGTTCTTGCCCGCCGGGGTGGTCTTGGCGATCTGCATCAGGAACTCGGCGTTCGACTTCGTCTGCTTCATCTTGTCGAGCAGCAGCTCGATCGCCTGCTGCGAGTCGAGCGCGTGCAGCACCCGGCGCAGCTTCCAGACGATGGCGAGCTCCTCCGCGTTGAGGAGGATCTCCTCCTTGCGCGTGCCCGACGGGTCGACGTCGACGGCCGGGAAGATGCGCTTGTCGGCGAGCTTGCGGTCGAGCTTGAGCTCCATGTTGCCGGTGCCCTTGAACTCCTCGAAGATCACCTCGTCCATGCGCGAGCCGGTGTCGACCAGCGCGGTGGCCAGGATGGTCAGCGAGCCGCCGTCCTCGATGTTGCGCGCGGCACCGAAGAAGCGCTTCGGCGGGTACAGCGCGGTCGAGTCGACACCACCGGACAGGATGCGGCCGGAGGCGGGCGCCGCGAGGTTGTACGCGCGGCCCAGACGGGTGATGGAGTCGAGCAGGACGACCACGTCGTGACCCAGCTCCACGAGGCGCTTGGCGCGCTCGATGGCCAGCTCGGCGACGGTGGTGTGGTCCTCGGCCGGGCGGTCGAAGGTCGAGGAGATGACCTCGCCCTTGACCGACCGCTGCATGTCGGTGACCTCTTCCGGACGCTCGTCGACCAGGACGACCATCAGGTGGCACTCGGGGTTGTTGGTGGTGATCGCGTTGGCGATCGCCTGCATGATCATGGTCTTGCCGGTCTTCGGCGGGGCCACGATCAGGCCGCGCTGGCCCTTTCCGATCGGCGACACGAGGTCGATGATGCGGGTGGTCAGCACCCCCGGGTCGGTCTCCAGGCGGAGCCGGTCCTGCGGGTAGAGCGGGGTCAGCTTCTGGAACTCCGGGCGGCCGCGGCCCGATTCGGGCGCCATGCCGTTGACGGAGTCCAGGCGCACGAGGGCGTTGAACTTCTCGCGGCGCTCGCCGTCCTTGGGCTGGCGCACGGCGCCGGTGGTGTGGTCGCCCTTGCGCAGACCGGCCTTGCGGACCTGGGCGAGGGAGACGTACACGTCGTTCGGGCCGGGCAGGTAGCCGGAGGTCCGGATGAACGCGTAGTTGTCGAGGATGTCGAGGATGCCCGCGACGGGGATCAGGACGTCGTCGTCGGCGACCTGCGGCTCGCCCGGGGCGAACTCGTCACGGCCACGGCGGCCACGGCGGTCGCGGTAGCGGCCGCGCCGGCCGCGCCGGCCGTCCTCACCGTCGAAGTCGTCCTGGGGACCGTTGTCCTGACGGCCCTGCTGGCCCCGGCCGCCGCCCTGCTGCTGACGGTCCTGGCGGTCCTGGCGCTCGGCGCGGTCCTGACGGCCGCCCTGCTGGCCCTGGCCACCGCCGCCCTGCGGCTGCTGGCCCTGCTCGTCGGCCTTGGCACCGCGGTCGCGACGGCCCTGACGGTCCCCGCGCTCACCGCGCTCGCCCCGCTCGCCGCGGTCACGGCGGTCGCGGCGGCTGCGGCCCTCGCCGGCCTCCTGGGCGGGGGCCTGGGTCTGGGTCTGGGCGGAGACGGCCACGGCCTGCTCCGCCTTGGCCTCGGCCTGCGGGGCGACCGCGGGGGCCTCGGTCTTCTGCTCGACCTGCACGGCGGCGGGGGCCGAGGACTCGGGGCTGCCGGTCGGGGCGGTGGCGCGGCGGCGGCGGCGCTCGCCGGCCGGGGCGTCCTCGCTGATCGGCTGGCCCGGGATCTCGATCTGGGCCGGCGCGGCGGTCTTCTCGGCGGGCGCGGCGGCGGCCGGCTCGCCCGTGCGGGCCTTGCTGGTGGCGCGGCGCTTCGGCTTGGCCTCGGCGGCGTCGGCGGCGGGGGCCGCGGCCTTGGGGGCACTGCCGCCCTGCGCCTCCTTGATGACCTCGATCAGCTGGCTCTTGCGCATCCGCGCGGTGCCCCTGATACCGAGGCCCGACGCGACCTGCTGCAGCTCGGCCAGGACCATGCCCTCAAGGCCGGTGCCGGAGCGGCGGCGCCGGGTGGCAGTGGCAGCTGCGGCGCCCGCGGCGGGGGCACTGGTGTCGACGTTGGTGTCGGCAGCGCCCATCAGATCGGTGGTGTCGCTCACGAAGGGTCCTTCCCTGGAGCGGACGTCGGCCTGTCTGGCTCGGCGACCGGTTGTGCTGTCCGGCGACGGTCCGTGACCTGATGGGGTTGGACCGTGCCGGGGCGGTGGTCCGCCGGTAGAGATACGGCGGAGAGAACGTGAATGAGTGGTTCCGGCGAGAAGCCCCCGAGCTGGAAGCGTGGGAATGTCACGCCGATTCCGGAGCGTGCCCGAAACTGCTGGAATCGATCAAAGCAGTCGGGGAGGCTCCCGGAAGAAAGGTGGTCCCGAACGGGGACACTGAGCACCGAGCCATGGCGGCTTCGGTTGCGCACTTGAGATTAACACTACCGGATCCAACAGACATTCCCCCTCTCCATCACCGGCAATCGCCCTTCCGGGGGCGTGCGGCCTGCCCGGCCGCCCGCCCCGCGGAGCCGTGTCCGCTAGGACACGGGCTGACCGCCCTGGGCGCCCAGCGGAAGGACGCTCGCTCCCGCGGCGTCGAGGGCGAGCCGGTTCGCGGCCCACCCCTCGCCCGCGAGCTGCGCGACCTTGTCGGCCGCGTCGTTGTCGACCAGCGCGAGGACCGTGGGGCCCGCGCCGGAGATGACCGCGGGGATACCGTCCGCCCGCAGCCGGCCCACGAGCGCCACGCTCTCCGGCATCGCCGGGGCGCGGTACTCCTGGTGCAGCCGGTCCTCGGTGGCGGCCAGCAGGAACTCGGGACGCCTGGTCAGGGCCTCCACGAGCAGACCCGCGCGGCCCGCGTTCACCGCTGCGTCCACATGGGGGACGGAGCGGGGCAGCAGGCCGCGGGCGGTCTCGGTCAGGACCGGCTTCGACGGGACGAAGACCACCGGAACGATGGAACCGGCGGGGTCCATACGGATCGCCTTCGCACTTCCGCCCTCCATCCAGGCGAGGGTGAAGCCGCCGAGCAGACAGGCGGCGACGTTGTCCGGGTGGCCCTCGATCTCGGTGGCCAGCTCCAGCAGCGCCGTGTCGTCGAGCCGGGCCTCCCCGCCTATGGTCACGGCGCGCGCGGCGACGATGCCGGCGCAGATCGCGGCCGAGGAGGAGCCAAGGCCCCGCCCGTGCGGGATGCGGTTGGCGCAGACGACCTCCAGGCCGCGCGGCTGGCCGCCCAGCAGGTCGAAGGCGGTGCGCATGGAGCGTACGAGGAGGTGGCTCTCGTCGCGCGGGAGGGTGTCGGCGCCCTCACCCGCGATGTCGATGTTCAGCCCGGAGTCGGCGACACGGACGACCACGTCGTCGTAGAGCCCCAGGGCCAGGCCGAGGGCGTCGAAGCCGGGGCCGAGGTTGGCACTGCTGGCGGGCACGCGCACTCGTACGGCGGCGGCGCGGAACGCTGGACCTGCCATCGGTCGATGACACTCCTTGTGACTGTGCGGGATCCGGCGGGCTGTGCGGGATCTTCGCTGCGAAATGTACTGGAGAACGTACGACACCCGAAGGCCCTCGGGGCAGCACCGCGGTCATATGCGCGGTGGCGGATGTCAGTACAGCGTATCGAAGGAAGGTTCTCCCGCGACATAGGGCGCACAGAAGGCGCACGGTGCGTGTCGGCGGCTTCGGGTGCCGGCGGACCGTCGCCGGATTCCGGAAGCTTTCCGGAATCCGGCAACGGCGGTCGCGGGGGGTTCGGGCCGGGGCCCGGGGTCAGACCAGGCCGAGCCGGATGGCCGCGGCCTCGGCGTCCACCGGAACGGTGACGGGCTGCGGAGCGCCGGCGACCGCCCAGTCGGGGTCCTTCAGGCCGTTGCCGGTGACGGTGCACACGATCGTCTGGCCGGGGTCGACCAGGCCCAGCTCGGCGGCCTTGAGCAGGCCGGCCACCGAGGCGGCCGAGGCGGGCTCGACGAAGACGCCCTCCTGCGCGGCCAACAGGCGGTAGGCCGCCAGGATCTGGCGGTCCGTCACCTCGTCGATGAAGCCGCCTGACTCGTCGCGGGCCGCCAGCGCGTAGTCCCAGGAGGCCGGGTTGCCGATCCGGATCGCGGTGGCGATGGTGTGCGGCTCCTTGACGATCTCGCCGCGCACGATCGGCGCCGAGCCCGACGCCTGGAAACCCCATACGCGGGGCGTACGGGAGGCCAGGCCGTCGGCCTTGTACTCCTTGAACCCCTTCCAGTACGCGGTGATGTTGCCGGCGTTGCCGACGGGCAGCACGTGGATGTCGGGGGCGTCGCCGAGCGCGTCCACGATCTCGAACGCGGCCGTCTTCTGGCCCTCGATGCGTACCGGGTTGACGGAATTGACGAGCGCCACCGGGTAGTTCTCCGACAGCGCGCGGGCCAGGTCCAGGCAGTCGTCGAAGTTGCCGTCAACCTGCAGGATCTTGGCGCCGTGCACGAGGGCCTGGCCCATCTTGCCGAGCGCGATCTTGCCGCGCGGCACGAGGACCGCGGAGACCATGCCGGCGCGCACCGCGTACGCGGCGGCGGAGGCCGAGGTGTTGCCCGTGGAGGCGCAGATCACGGCCTGGGCGCCGTCCTCCTTGGCCTTGGTGATGGCCATGGTCATCCCGCGGTCCTTGAAGGACCCGGTGGGGTTCGCGCCCTCCACCTTGAGGTGCACCTCACAGCCGGTGCGCTCGGAGAGCACCTGGGCGGGGACGAGGGGAGTACCACCCTCCCGGAGCGTGACCACGGGGGTCGTCCCGGTGACCGGCAGGCGGTCCCGGTACTCCTCGATGATGCCGCGCCACTGGTGGGTGCGATTGCTGCTCATGGGTCCTTACTCCCCTTCAACGCGCATGATGCTGGCGACACCGCGCACGGTGTCCAGCTTCCGCAGCGCCTCGACGGTCCCGGAGAGGGCGGCGTCGGGTGCGCGGTGGGTGACGACGACGAGGGATGCCTCACCGTCCTTGCCCTGCTGCCTGACGGTGTCGATCGACACCCCGTGCTCCGCGAAGGTCGTCGCCACCTGGGCGAGGACGCCCGGCTTGTCCGCCACATCGAGGCTGATGTGGTAGCGCGTGACGACGTCCCCCATGGGGCTGACGGGCAGCTGGGTGTACGCCGACTCGCCGGGCCCCGTTGCCTCGGCGAGCTTGTTGCGGCAGACGGCGACGAGGTCGCCGAGGACCGCGGACGCGGTCGGCGAACCGCCCGCGCCCGGCCCGTAGAACATGAGCCGCCCGGCGGCCTCCGCCTCGACGAAGACCGCGTTGTACGCCTCGCGGACGGAGGCGAGCGGGTGGCTGAGCGGGATCATCGCCGGGTGGACGCGGGCGGTGACGGACTCGCCGTCCGCGGCGCGCTCCAGGATGGCGAGCAGCTTGATGGTGCAGCCCATCCGCTTGGCGGAGGCGAAGTCGGCGGCGCTGACCTCGGTCATGCCCTCGCGGTAGACGTCGTCGAGGCGGACGCGGGTGTGGAAGGCGATGCCCGCCAGGATCGCGGCCTTGGCGGCGGCGTCGTAGCCCTCGACGTCGGCGGTCGGGTCGGCCTCGGCGTAGCCGAGGGCGGTGGCCTCGTCCAGCGCCTCCTGGTAGCCGGCGCCGGTGGAGTCCATCTTGTCGAGGATGAAGTTGGTCGTGCCGTTGACGATGCCCATCACCCGGTTGATCTTGTCGCCGGCGAGGGACTCGCGCATCGGGCGGACCAGCGGGATGGCGCCGGCGACGGCGGCCTCGTAGTAGAGGTCCCGCCCCTGCGCCTCGGCGGCGGCGTGCAGCGCGGCGCCGTCCTGGGCGAGCAGCGCCTTGTTGGCGGAGACGACGGAGATGCCGTTCTCGAAGGCGGTGGTGATCAGGGTGCGGGCGGGCTCGATACCGCCGATGACCTCGATGGCCACGTCGATGTCACCGCGTTTGAGCAGGGCGGTGGCATCGGTGGTGACGAGCGCCGGGTCGATGCCCTCGCGCACCTTCGAGGGGCGGCGCACGGCGACGCCGGCGAGCTCGACGGGCGCGCCGATCCGGGCCGCCAGATCGTCGGCGTGCGTCGTCATGATGCGCGCCACCTCTGAGCCGACCACTCCACAGCCCAGCAGCGCCACCTTCAGCGGACGCGTACGCATCATTCGACCTACGCCTTTCGATCTTTCTTCGCTCCCGGCGCGCGGGTTACGCGTCAGGTATTCGACCAGTCTCACTCAATGGACAGCAGTTTCCATCCTCGGTCCATTGAGTGAGACGTCTATTTTCGGGACCGGACGCCCGCTCCCGAAAACATGGGAATCATCCGAGGTCGAGGGACAGGAGATCTTCCTCCGTCTCGCGCCGGACGATCACTCGCGCGGCCCCGTCGCGCACGGCGACGACGGGCGGGCGCAGCGCGTGGTTGTAGTTGCTGGCCATGGAGCGGCAGTACGCCCCGGTGGCGGGCACGGCGATCAGGTCGCCGGGGGCCAGGTCGGCGGGGAGGAAGGCGTCCCGGACGACGATGTCGCCGCTCTCGCAGTGCTTGCCGACGACGCGGACCAGCATGGGCTCGGCGTCGGAGACGCGGGAGACCAGGGTGACGGCGTACTCGGCGTCGTACAGGGCGGTACGGATGTTGTCGGACATGCCCCCGTCGACGCTCACGTACGTGCGCAGGCCCTCCAGCGGCTTGATGGTGCCGACCTCGTAGAGGGTGAAGGCGGTGGGGCCGACGATGGCGCGGCCGGGCTCGACGGAGATCCGGGGCGCCTTGAGCCCCGCGCTCTCGCACTCCCGCGCGACGATCTCGGTGAGCGCCTTGGCGATCTCGTGCGGCTCGCGCGGGTCGTCGGCGGAGGTGTAGGCGATGCCCAGGCCGCCGCCGAGGTCGATCTCGGGCAGCTCGACGCCGTGCTCGTCGCGTACGGCGGCGAGCAGCCGCACGACGCGCTTCGCGGACACCTCGAAGCCGGCCATGTCGAAGATCTGCGAGCCGATGTGGGAGTGGACGCCGAGCAGCTCCAGCGACGCGTGCCCGAGCGCCCGGCGCACGGCCTCGGCAGCGGATCCGTCGGCGACGGCGATGCCGAACTTCTGGTCCTCGTGGGCGGTGGCGATGAACTCGTGGGTGTGCGCCTCCACGCCCACGGTCACCCGGATCTGCACGGGCTGGCGTACGCCGAGCTCGGCGGCGACGTGCGCGACGCGGGCGATCTCCTGGAAGGAGTCGAGCACGATCCGCCCGACTCCGGCGCCGACGGCCCGCCGGATCTCCGCCTCGGACTTGTTGTTGCCGTGGAAGGCGATCCGGTCGGCGGGCATCTCGGCGGCGAGGGCGGTGGTCAGCTCGCCTCCGGAGCACACGTCGAGGTTGAGCCCCTCTTCCTTCAGCCACCTGACGACGGCCTTGGACAGGAACGCCTTCCCCGCGTAGAACACGTCGGCGTCCTTGCCGAAGGCGTGCGCCCAGGCGCGGCAGCGGTGGCGGAAGTCCTCCTCGTCGAGGAAGTAGCCGGGGGTGCCGAACTCCTCGGCGAGCCGGGTGACTTCGATGCCGCCGACGGTGACGACGCCCTCCTCGTTGCGGGTGACGGTCCGCGACCAGACCTTCTCGTCGAGCGCGTTCAGGTCGGCGGGCGGCGGGGCGTGGTGGCCCTCGGGCAGGACGTCGGCGTGGCGGGGCCCGGCGGGGTGGGCGGAACGGCTCATCGGGATCTCTCTTCGGGTTTCACAAAGAATCTGGGGCGTCTATGCCGAGCAGGGCCAGGCCACCGGCGAGCACCGCCCCGGCGGCTTCGGCAAGAGCCAGCCGGGCACGGTGGGCGGCCGAGGGTTTCTCGTCCCCGAGGGGCAGGACGTGATGCTGGAAGTCGAGCACCGCATCGGCGACGACGAGAAGCTGCCGCGCGAGCCGCTCGGGCGCCCGGTGATGGGCGGCGGCTTCGAGGACGAGCGGGTGATCGGCCAGCGCCCGGAGAAGGGCGGGACCGGCGGGGCCGAGGGCGGCGGGGGTGGCGGAGGGCCCGGGGGTGGCGGGGTCGGCGGTGGCCGGGGTCCCGGTAGCAGCGGTGGCCTTGGGGGCGGCGGGGGCGGCCGGGGCCCCGGTGGCAGCGGTGGCCTCAGGGGTGGCGGAGGCGGCCGGGGCCCCGGTGGCAGCGGTGGCCTCAGGGGTGGCGGAGGCGGCTCGGGCCCCAGAGGCGGCGGGATCGGTGGTGGGACCGGGGGCGGCGGTCGCGTCAGGCGCCTCGACAGGTCCGGGTGCGGGGACGGCACCGGGGGCGTGGGCGGCCTCAGGCGCGTCAGCGGCTCTGTGGGCATCGGCGGCCTCAGGCGCGTCAGCGGCTCCGGGCGCGGGGACGATCCCGAGCTCGCCGGCCACTGCGGAGTCCTCAGCGAAGTCCTCGGCGCGGAAGCCGAGGCGCTCGGCGTTACGCATCAGGGCGCGCACCCGCGCGTGGGCGTACCGGACGAGGAAGACCTCGTTCTCCTCCCCCTGCACGAGCAGCACGTCCCCGAAGACCGGGGTCTCCCGGGCAGGGACGGCGAGCATGGCCCAGACGGCGGCGCCGGCCCCGTACCGCGCGAGCACGTCCCCGTCCCGCCGGGCGACGGGCGCGATGCGCGGCGCGCCGTCCTCCCCCTCGGGGCGACCGAGCCCCTGGCTCTCCCGGATCCGCGCGACGGCCGCCCGTACGACCCGCTCCCGGGAACCCCCGACCACCGACTCGGCGCTGAGCGCCTCGCCGCACCCGTACCGCGCGGGGCGCTCACGCACGTCCCGCACCAGCTCGGCGGCGGAGAGGGGGGCGAGGGTGAAGTTCAGGAACCCGGGCCCGGTGACCTCGACGGCCTCGATCCCCGGCTCCCGGGCCAGCGCGCTCGCGAGCACCCGGGCGGCCTCGCCGGCACCGCGCGCCCCGCCCCGTCCCATCCGCAGGGCGACGGGGCTGGCGTACTCCCCCACCCCTCCGGGCCGGCTCCGCTCGACGACCACCCGCGGCGGCGCGGGCCCGTCCAGCTCCCCGGCCTCGACGGCACGGCGTACGGCGTGTACGACGGCACGAGAGAGGTCGGCGGGGATCACGGAACCCAGCCTAGGGGAGAAGCCCCGCCCCCATGCATCGGGTTTCGCCATGTGAAATGGGGCAGCCCTCAGACCCCTCTGCCTGCCGGAGCACCCTTCCGCTCCCGCCGGTCCTTCCGCTCGACGAGCCGCCGTACGACCCGCACCAGCTCGGCCGGCTCGAAGGGCTTGGCGAGGAAGGCGTCCACCCCGGCGGCGATCGCGGTCTCGACCTCGTGCTGCGTGCAGGCGCTGACGATGGCGACGGGCACGTGCCGCGTCCGCGGATCGGCCCGCAGCCGCGCGGCGGCCCCGAACCCGTCCAGCCGGGGCATGACCACATCAAGGGTGATGGCATCGGGGCACACGCGGTGGACGACGTCCAGGCACTCGGCACCATCATTCGCGGTCACGACCTCGAAGCCCTCCAGCTCGAGGTTGACCTTGATCAGCTGCCGGATGACCTTGTTGTCGTCGACAACGAGGACCCGGCCCGAGGCGCCTGGCACAACTCGAGAGTAGGTCGCCCTAAGCCCCCGCGTCCGGGTTTTCGCCACTTCCACCCCCTCCGGGCGACCGACCTCCCCCCTCCCACCCAAACCGGTTCCTGATCACCCCACAGAAGCTGGTAGTGTTCCACCCGTCGCCGCAACGCGAACGACACGCCCCCGTAGCTCAGGGGATAGAGCAACGGCCTCCGGAGCCGTGTGCGCAGGTTCGAATCCTGCCGGGGGCACTTCGCAGGAAGTGCCCAAAGACCCCGCCATCAGCGAGTTCGCTGAGACGGGGTCTTCGCGTATGTGCAGCCAACTGCACCGTGTGCACCCGTATGTCAGACCCTGTGGACTCGACAAGATGTCGACCGGTCGGCCCAGGCCAGCCCCGGAAACCGACGGCAGCACCTCGGAGCTTTCGCCTGCACACTCGTGGTGTCCCGTGTTGCGGGCAGGCGTGCGCCCCTGAGCTTCCATCGGCCCTCCGTGCGCCCTCTTCCTGTCCCACGGCCTGCGCCATCGTCCTGGTGATGGCGAGGGCCGATGGAGGGGGTGGGATGACGCAACCGCTGTGCGGGGCGGCGACGCAGGATGGTCGCCGCTGCCGGAACAAGGCGATCACCGGAAGCGGGCAGTGCTCCAAGCACCAGGGGGCTTGGACCGCTTACGGGGTGGCGCAGCGAAAGAAGAAGGAAGCTGAAGCGAAGATGCGGAAGCTCCGGAAGAAGAAGTGAGCCGCGCAGCCTCTTCATGGACCGCTGGGACTCCGCGGCCCTCGCCCCGCCCGTCACGGGGTCCAGTACTGGGCGAGGGCGCCCTCGCGGTAGGGAGTGGGGCTCACGCTCAGGTCGCCTGAGAACGGGCGGTCGAGGACGAAGACCAGGAGCAGGCTGAAGCCGATGAGGCCGGCGACCGAGGCGACGAAGAGGAGCTGGATCCGGAGCCTGCGTACGCCGTAGAGGAAGGTGAGCGGGACGAGGACGGCGGCGCCGCCGAAGGCCAGGGCCTGGAGCAGTGGGGGGAGTTCCTGCTGGGCCATGTCGAGGCGGGCGCGCCGCTGGCCGGCGATGTCGTTGAGGTGGACGACGGCCTGCTCGTAGAAGACCTGTTCCCGCGGGGAGGCCGGGTTGTACGCCTGGAGGACCTTGAAAGCGGACCGGAGGTGCGTCTCCGTGGCCCCGTAGCTCGGCTCTCCGGCGCGCATGCGGGGCCACTGGTCCTCGACGACCGCGTGGACGTAGCCGCTGAGGGCCGCGTCGAGGTCGGCGTGGACACCGGCCGGGAAGGCGGCGGCGTCACGGGCGACGAGCGCGGCATCGGTGGCCTCGCTGGTGACGATGGTCTGCGTGCTGTCCAGCTGGGTCCAGAGCGTGACGATGACGAAGGCGAGGATGATCCCGTAGATCGCGCCGAACATTCCGAGCGTCACCCCGACCATGTCGTTGTGCTCGCCCCGCGCGAGCGACGGATACCGGCGGCGGAGCAGCACACTGCCGGCCACGGCGAGGACGACGGTCCCGCCGACGGTGACCACGGCGAGGGTGAAGGTGCTGATGTGGTTGAGGAGCCAGAGCGACATGTGCGGGGAGTCTAGGGACGCGCTGATCACGGCCTCGCCGCCCGCGACGCCGCCCAGCCCCGTCGAGTAGTCCTCTCGTCCTTCCGTCGCGGTGGTCAAGGGTGCCCTGCCGCTGCTTTCCGGGACCCGCGGCCCCCTTTCGCCATCCACACCATCGAGTGAGCGCGCGACCGGGCCCCGCGGGTGCTAGCCGTGTCGGCGGGGCGTGTCAAGACACGGGAGTCCGGGGGCTGACCGTGGGGCGGGGGGCGGGGCCTACTGGAGGGGAGGCCGGGACGCTGGAGAGCCCGGCCGGACCTTTCCGACCGGAGGAGGAACCCCGTGAATCAGCAGCCGCAGCCCTTCTGGACCCGCCGTCTCTTCGTGTTCGCCGCCTCGACCGTGATCGCCGCGGGAAGCGCCCTCCTGAACGTCGCCGCGTTCGCCGCCGTCCATGGGACGCCGCACGTGGCCGCCGGCGGGCAGCAGTGGCAGTGCATCACCGCTCCCTGTAATCCGCCGGACGGCGCGGGCAAGGACGGGCCGCCCGGGAGCGTTCCGTCCGGGCACGAGTGGCAGTGCATCAAGGCACCGTGCGGACCGCCCGACGGTGGGCGCCCGCACCATGTGTGGGAGTGCTTCGTCGCGCCCTGCACCCCGCCGGACGAGGGCTTCCCCCCGCCGAACCCCGCCCCGGTGGGCACCCCCGCGGCCCCCCTGGCGTGACCCCGGCCCGCCGGCCCGTCCGGCGGGCCGCTTCCGGCTAGCCGGCGTCGGGCCAGTCCTGCGCCGGTTCCGTGCGGCGCCGGGCCCGGCGGCCGTTCTCCGTACGCAGGGCGGTGAGCCAGGGCCAGAGGTCCGGGAGGGGCTGGGCGGCGCAGGCCAGGCGGTGTTCGACGCGGCAGCGCTGGGCCGGGTCCGGCGGACAGACCCCGTACACCGTCACCCGTCCGTCGGACTGGGGTATCCAGCGGTGCGGCGCCGGCACGACGTGCGCCGGCGGTGCCACGTCCGGTTCCAGCAGTACCCAGTCGTGGTCGGCCGTGGCCACCCTGTCCACCGGCAGACCGCAGTACATGCACTGCGGCTGACCGGTCGCGAGCCTGCGCGGTTCGTCCTGGTAGTCCCCCATACCGTGAGCGTCGACACTGCGGCGGCCTGTGCAAAGGGCGGAAACCGGCCGGGACGGGTGGGGTTCAAGGGCGCGGGTGAGGCGGGGAGCGGTGCGCGGGGCGACAGCCGTCACCGGTGTTCCGGACGCGTCGGCCGAGAGGGGTGGGGACGGGGCCAAGGCGGGGCGTCCGTACCGGTGTTCCGGTGGACCGTACGAGGGGGTGGGGCAGGGTCTGTGGGTTTGGGGGGTGGTGGGGGGAGCGGGGGTGCGTAGGGTGGATTTGAGGCCGCATTGTGCCGTTGACCAGGTGCTTTGTGGCGTGGTGGCGCATATGAGGATGGGGCGACGGGATGCGTGAGCTGGCGGAGACGGCGCGGCAGTGGGTGGCCGAGGGGCGGGTGGCGTTTCTGGCGCGGCCGGTGACCGAGCAGGGGTTCGGGCCACGGGATCCCGCCGGGGCCGTGCTCGTGGACGCGCGGGGTGAGTGTGCCGGGGCGCTGTACCGGGGCGTGTTCGACGCCGAGCTCGTGGCCGAGGCGGCGGCGCTGGGGGCCGGGGGCGGGGCGCGGGTGTGCGAGGTGTCGGTCGGGGCGGGTGAGGCCACTGGGGCGAAGCTGACCTGTGGCGGGCAGGCCGAGGTGCTGTTGCAGCCGCTGTCGGCGGTGCCGGCCGAGTGGTGGGAGCTGCTGGGGTCGGGGGCCGGGGTGGCGCTGGTGACCCGGCTGAACGAGGGGGCGGACGCCGCCGTGAGTGAGGTCGTACGGGCCGGGGACGTACCGGCCGACGACGCCGGGCGGCGGGCCGGGGAACTGCTCGAAACCCGTCGGCCGGGGCGGGACGCGCTGTACGGGGGGTCCGGGCTGGTGCTCGTGGAGGCGTACCCGTCGGCCCCGTACGTGGTGATCGGCGGCAGTGGGGAGCTGGCCGAGGTGATCGGGGCGCAGGCCGCGCTGCTGGGGTGGGAGTCCGTGACGGTGGAGAGCGCCGGTGAGGCGGAGAAGGTGCTCGGGCAGCACCGGGACGCCGCCTGCCTGGTGCTGCTCAGCCATGAGCCCGATTTCGACGTGCCGAGCCTGCGGACCGCGCTGGCGCTGGGGATTCCGTACGTGGGCGCGCTGGGGTCCCGGCGGACCACCGCGCGGCGCCGGGAGGGGCTGGTGGCCGCCGGGGTGGGCGAGGCGGAGCTGGCCCGGGTGCACGGGCCGATCGGGCTCGACCTGGGCGCCAAGACCCCGGCCGAGACGGCTCTGGCGATCTGTGCGGAGATCCTCGGGGTGCTCGGGGGCAGGGACGCGCGGGGGCTGCGGGACTCCGACGGGCCGTTGAGGTAGGGGGCCGGGGCGCCGGTGGCGGGGCGCCGGTGGCGGGGCGCCGGGGCTGGGGGCCTGCGGCCGAGCCCCCGGCGCGCCGGGGCTGAGGAGCCTGGGGCGGGGGCCGGGACGCCGGTGGCTGGGGGCTGGGGAGCCTGGGGCCGGAGTCGGGAGGCTCTGGGTTGGATGAGGACAGGTGGGGTGAAAAGCGGCGAAAACGGGAAAGTGATCTGTATGGACATGATCCTGAGTGTCGACGCGACCCTCTCCCACAGCGCGTGGTTCTTCATCGTCGGAATCGCCATCGCCGGGTTCCTCCTGGCCGGCTTCAAGCTGGGGCAGCGGGTGCGGGACAAGGAGCCGCCGCCGCCCACCCCCGAGAGCCAGCCCCACCTGCCCGACGGCGGTGCGGTGCACGAGGTCCGGGAGGAAAGGGACCCCGTGGGCTTCCCCGAGGGGGGCTTGCAGCCGCATGAGATGCAGGGGTTCGGGAACTTCGGGTCGACCACCTCCGCCCACCCCGACGAGGTGCGCGCCGAGCGGGAGTCCGGGTACAAGCAGGTGAGCGGCCCCGGGCCGCACCCGCAGCCGGGTGCGCCGCCCGACGCCGGCCGTGGGGCGCACTCCTAGCGTCCGTAGCTTCCCCCCTGTGACCCGCGCCGGACGGCGCGGGTCACAGGTCTGTCCTGAGGCGTAGCACCTCCGGCGGAGGGTGGCGGCCCGAGGTGTGGCGGACCTCGGCCGTCAGGGGCGGGTCCAGGGGGACGTACGGGGTCTCGCCCAGGCCGAGGGCCCTCACCACCGGCAGCTCCGCGGGCGGGGGCGCGGGCGCGGCCCGCAGGACCGTCGCGAGCTCGTTGCGCAGTGCGGGTGACAGGGGGCTCGACACCAGGGGCGTCTCCTCGTCCTCCCCCGGCAGGAGGAGGACGAGCGCCAGCGGGCGGCGCGCCGTGCCGGTGTGGCCGATCGCCGCCGCGTCGCGGACGTCGGTGTGGCGGAGCTTGCGCCAGGCCCGGCGGCCGGTGGGGTAGGGCTGGTCCAGGCGCTTGACGACGAGCCCCTCGATACCGCTCGCGGGCAGGGTCTCGTACCAGGTCTCGGCCAGTTCCGGGTCGGTGGTCATCGGCACCGGCTGGAGCGGCGGTCCGAGCGGGAGCAGGAGCTCGACCAGGAGGGCCCGGCGGCGTTCGTAGGGCCGGCCGCGCACGTCGAGGCCGGCCAGTTCCAGGACGTCGAAGGCCGCGTACGAGGCGGGCAGGGTCCGGGCCAGGGACGCGGCCCGGGCCGGGGTGGCCGCGGCCCGGCGCTGGACCAGGGCGAAGTCGGTGCGGCCGGCCTGCCAGACGACCACCTCCCCGTCCAGGACGGTCCCGGCCGGCAGCTGGTGCGCCGCCGCCGCGAGGTCGGGGAAGGCGGCGGTGACCAGGCGCCCGGAGCGGGCCTGGAGGACGACGCCCTCCGCCGAACGGAGGACGACCATGCGGTGGCCGTCGAACTTCGGCTCGTACGCCAGTCCCGGCCCGCGCGGCAGACTGCGTACGGAGGCGGCCAGGGCCACGCGGACCTGCGGGGTCATCGCGGGCTCCCGGGGAGGGCGCCGGCGCGGGCGGGGTCCAGGAGGGGGGCCAGGAGGTCGCCGTCGCGTTCGAGGCGGGGCGGGATGTCGTCGGCGAGGAAGACCAGGTCCTCCGGGTGCCGGCACGCCTCGACCTCCGCCCAGGTGACCGGCGCGGAGGCGGTCGGCAGGGGGCGGGCGCGCAGCGTGTAGGGGGCTGCGGTGGTCTTGGCGGCGGCGTTCTGGCTGTGGTCGACGAAGACCTTGCCGGGGCGCAGCGCCTTCGTCATCCGGTGCACGACCAGGTCCGGGAGCGCGGCCTCGGCCTCCTGCGCGAGGCGTTTGGCGTACGCGGACACCCGCGTGGACGGGGTCGGCTCCACGGCGACGGCCAGGTGCAGGCCCTTGGAGCCGGAGGTCTTGGCGTACGCGTCGAGCCCGTCGGCGGCGAGCCGGTCGCGCAGCCAGAGGGCGACGGCGCGGCATTCGACGATGGTGGCGGGCGGGCCGGGGTCGAGGTCGAAGACCATGCGGTCGGCGACGGCGGGTGCGTCGGCGGGCCACTGGTGGACGTGGAACTCGACGACCAGGTTGGCGGCCCAGATCAGCGTCGGCATGTCGCAGACGCACACCTGTTCGGCGCCGGGGTCCTCGGAGCGGGGGACGGGGGCGGTCTTCACCCAGGCGGGCGTGCCGGGTGGAGGATTCTTCGTGAAGAAGAGCTGGCCGTCGGGGCCGTCGGGATAGCGGAGGAAGGAGACGGGGCGGTCATGGATATGGGCGAGGAGGGCGGGCGCCACGGTGGCGTAGTAGTGCAGCACCTCGCCCTTGGTGAACCCCGTCCTCGGGTAGAGGACCTTGTCCAGGTTGCTGAGCGCGACGCGACGCCCCTCCACCAGTGTGATCGGCGTCATACGATGAGATTGCCACGAATCAGGAGGAACCGTGCGATCCATTTGGAACGGGGCGATCTCCTTCGGCCTGGTCAGCATCCCGATCAAGCTCGTGAACGCCACCGAGAGCCACTCCATCTCCTTCCGCCAGATCCACGTGACGGACGGCGGACGCGTCCGCTACCGCAAGGTGTGCGAGCTGGACGGGGAAGAGGTCTCGTCGGACGAGATCGGGAAGGGCTACGAGGAGGCGGACGGGTCGATCGTGCCGATCACGGACGAGGACCTGGCCCAGCTGCCCATCGCCACGGCGAAGACGATCGAGATCGTGTCGTTCGTGCCGGCCGACGAGATCGATCCGCTGCAGATGGACTCCGCGTACTACTTGCAGGCGAACGGGGCCACGGCGGCGAAGCCGTACACGCTGCTGCGGGAGGCGCTGAAGCGGAGCCGGAAGGTGGCCATCGCGAAGTTCGCCCTGCGGGGGCGGGAGCGGCTGGGGATGCTGCGGGTCGTCGACGACGTCATCGCCATGCACGGGCTGCTGTGGCCGGACGAGATCAGGGCAGCGGAGGGCGTGGCGCCGGAGGCGTCGGTCACTGTGCGGGACGCGGAGCTGGACCTGGCGGACGCGCTGATGGCGACGCTGGGCGAGGTGGACATCTCCTCCCTGCGGGACGAGTACCGCGAGGGCGTGGAGGCGATGATCGCGGCGAAGGCGGGCGGTGCGTTCGAGCCGTCGGAGGCGGTGGTGGAGCCGGCCGGCGGGCAGGTGATCGACCTGATGGCGGCGCTGGAGAAGAGCGTGCGGGCGGCCCGGGCCTCGCGGGGCGGGGAAGCGGCCGGGGACGCCGTCGAGGGCTCCGCGGCGGAGGCCGAGGTCACGCCGATCCGGCGGAAGTCGGCGGCGGCCGCTCCCAAGGCGGTGGGCGGCAAGAAGTCGACGGCGTCGGGCTCCCGGAGCAGATCCGGCGGGGCCGCCGCGAAGAAGACGGCGTCGGCGAAGTCCACTTCGAAGACGGCGGCCGGCAAGTCGGCCACGAAGAAGGCCGCTTCGGGCTCCAAGACCGCCTCGTCGGCGTCCGCGAAGAAGACCGCCGCCGGAGCGGGGACGGCGAAGAAGGCGACGCCGCGCAAGCGGAGTTCGGCCTGAGGGGCGGGGCGGCCGGCCCTGGGTGGGCCGCCGGAGCGTGCGGCCCCGAAGCGGCGGGAGGAAGCGTCCGGCCCGGCTGGGCCGTCGGGGGCCTCCCGCCCGGGCGGCTCTCGGAGGGGCACGGTCCGGGTCGCCGTCGGAGGGCCTCTACGGCTGGACCGTCCAGGTCGTTGCCGTGCGGGCCTGGGTGAACAGGGCTTCGACGTCCGGGAGTTTGAGGGTCGCCGGGACGGCGCTGAGGGTGGCCGCCAGTGTCGGCGGCTGGAGGACGAGGACGTCCCTGAGGGTGGGTGCCACCTCTACGCGGGAGGCGTCCACGAGGACCAGGGCCGGGGTGACCGGTGACGCCAGGACGCGGGAGGCGCGGGCCGCCGCGCGGCGGATCCAGCGCGGGTCGGGGGTGGGTGTGCGGCCCACCGTGAGGAGGAGGTCGCCGGCCTGGGCCCGCTGGCGGCGGGCCGGGACGGTGCGGAGGGCGAAGACCCCTGGTGGCCCGATGAGCAGGTGGTCCAGCGGGCCGAGCCCCGGCAGGGGGATGTCGTGCACGGCCCGCCAGTCGCCGGCCTCCAGGAGGTCGAGTTCCGCGCCCGTGCGCTGGAGCGCCAGGAGGTGCCGGCGTATGCGGTGCCGGGTCCTGCTGCCGCCCGGCGTGCCGCCGTTGCCGTACGCGAGTTCGCCGAGCAGGGTCTCACCGGGGCGGTTCGGGGCCAGGTCCAGGTCCGGCGGAAGGTGCAGGCGGCGCAGTTCGGCCGGGGTGGGGACGGGGGGTGGGCCGATGGTCCATTCCCCGCTCAAGTACGGGCGGAGCGCGGCTATTACGGCCTTGCGCAGGCCGTCCGAGCCTGCCGAGGCAGTGGAACCGGTGGAACCGGTCCAGTCGGCCAAGCCGCCTGAGCCGGTGGAATCGCCCGAGCCGTCCGAGCGAGCCGAGCCCGCCGAACTGGCCGGGGCGGCCGAGCTGGCCGAGCTCGCCGACCTTGCTGCGGCCGCCGAACTGGCCGAGACGGCCGATCTGTCCGGGCTCGACAACCCGGCCGAGGCCACCAAGCCGGCCGACCCGCCCGAGCTTGCCGACCCGGCCGAGGCCACCGAACTGCCCGAACTGCCCGAGGCGGCGGACCCGCCCGAACTCGCCGACCCGGCAGAGATCACCGAACTGTCCGACCTGGCCGAGACGGCCGACCCACCCGAGCTCGACAACCCGGCCGAGGCCACCGAACTGTCCGACCTGGCCGAGACGGCCGACCCACCCGAACTCGACAACCCGGCCGAGGCCACCGAACTGTCCGACCTGGCCGAGACGGCCGACCCACCCGAACTCGACAACCCGGCCGAGGCCGCCGAGCCGCCCGAGCTCGCCGACCCGGTCGAGCCGGGCGAACTGGCTGAGGCGGCCGACCCGCTCACGCTCGCTGGTCCGCCCGACTTGGCCGACCTGGCCGAGCGGCCCGAGCCGTCCGAGCGAGACGCGCCGGCCGACCTGGCCAAGCCGGGCGAGCCGGCCGACCCCGCCGACCCCGTCGACCCCGTCGACCCCGTCGACCCCGTCGACCCCGTCGACCCCGTCGACCCCGTCGGCAGGATGTTGATCCGGTTGGTCTGCCGGTCGTACCAGGCCACCGTTCGGCCGTCCGGTCCGTTGACGTAGAGCCGGCCGCGGCCGGCCCGGCCGCTCGCGTGCACCGTGAGTCCGCGCATCCGCCTCACCCCCACCGTCCATGTCAGCAGGCGCCGCCGCGGCCGGCAATCCCTCGGACATGTAACAGCTCCGTCGGCCCGCTGCTGCCTTCCTGTTACAAGGCCAGTGCCCCACCGCAACAGCCCGCCCCTACGTTGGAGGAGACCTGCCCGTACTGCCGCCGTCGAAGGACTCCCCCGTGGACACCGCCAGCCGCCGCACCCTCGTTCGCGCCACCGCCGTGACCGCCTGCGCCGCGGCCCTGCTGGCGCTGCCCACCGCCGCCGCGCTCGCCGACGGGCTTCCGGCCGCCGCCGGTGCGCAACGGACCCTCGTCAGCAGCCTCTCCCTCGCGGACGGGCGCTCGACCGCCAAGGTGTACCGGCTCGCGAAGGACGCGTACCAGGCGGAGATCGTGCGCGCCGGTGCCACGGTGGCGACGCTGACCAGCCGCGACGGGGCCACCGGCACGGGCGCGGCCGGGGAGCTGCACGCGGCGCTCCGGCCGGACGGGCGGCTCTCCTCCTGGGTCGGCGAGACCCCCGCGCGGGACGGCTCGCACGCGCTGGCCGGCGACGGCCACAAGACGGCGATCCGCCACGGGGCCGGCCAGGTGGTGCCGGCCGCCGCCGGGGCCCACCGCACCCTCGGCGCCACCGAGGCGCTGCGGCTGAACACCCTGGCCGACGGCCCGGGCGGCGGGGTGCTGCTGCTCGCCGCGGGCGGCGGCATCGCGGCCGTCGGCGCGGCCGGCCTGGGCTTCGCCATGCTGCGGCGGGGGCGTACGGACGCCTGAGCAGCGGGTCCGGGGCCGCGGCCGGGTCAGGCGCCGGGAGGCTGCGGCTTCGTCCAGGGCCAGCGGAGTCTCGGCTTCTCGCCCGTCCCGCGGTACGTGTACTTCCAGCCCTTCTGGAGCCCCAGCCGCTTCGTGTGGCCCGACGGCACCCTCTCGTACAGCAGGACCGTCGGCGGCCCCCCGTCGGCCGCCGGGACCGGGATCTCGTACCACTTCGACGGGTGTCCCGTCGGGCCGAGGAGGATCGGCAGGACCCGGCCGTCCATCGGGCCGCCCTCGAAGGGGGTCGGTTCGCTCTTCACCCCACCAGTGTCACAGGAGGTGGGCGGCCTCGGAGACCACGGGGATCACGCGCCGGACGAGGAGTGAGGCCGGGCCGTCGGGGCGTTCCAGGGCGAGGGCGGCGCGGGCGGCGGTGGCCGTTTCGGGGTCGGTGGCGGCGGTGGCGGTCAGGAGGGCGATGAACTGGTCGACCAGCCAGTCGCGCAGGGTGGCGGCCTCCGGCTGCTTGCCCTCGTCCAGCCAGATCAGGGAGGCCCCCTCGACCGCGGTGATCCAGGTGCGGACCATCATCCTCAGCCGCGGCCCGGGCCCGGGGGCCGGGACGTCGAGGTGGAGGAGGATCTGTTCGGCGGCCGCGCGGCGGATGCCGTCCACGGTGGCGGTGGTGCGGGAGGTGCCGACGACGCTGCCGCCCTGGAGGAGGGCGGCGAAGCCGGCGTCGTGTTCGTCGACGAAGGCCAGATAGCGGTCGAGGACCCGGGAGAGCCGTCCGGTGAGCGGCCCGGCCTGGGGTTCGGCGAAGCACAGTTCGAGGACGTCCGCGGCGGAGCGCAGGGCGGCCTCGTACAGCTGCTGTTTGCCGCCGGGGAAGTAGCGGTAGACCAGCGGCCGCGAGACGCCCGCGGCCTCCGCGACCTCGTCGAGGGAGACGTCCTCCGGCGCCCGGTGCGCGAACAGCGACAGGGCGGCGTCGAGGAGTTGGGCTCGCCGCTCCTCGACGCTCAGTCTGCGGTAGGCGCGTACGGTCATGTCCGCAGCGTAGACGTACGGTGCGGCGCGCGGGGCGTTACGCGAGGAGGCCGGAGCTCTTCCAGAGGCGGCGGCCGGCTCCGCGCAGGACGCCGATGTCGTCGAGGAAGTCGGTGAGCCGCTTGGCTCCGGCCTGCATGACCTCGCGGCGGTGGCCGCTGGCCCTGACCTGGGCGACGGCCTCGCGCCGGTCGAGGCCGACGTTGTCGTAGACGGCCGGGTTGACGAAGGCCCGGGAGAACACGCGGGCGGCCTCGCCGCAGCTGATCCGGGTCAGTTCGCGCTCCCAGAGCGGGGCGGTCAGCATCTGGCGGCGCAGTTCCTCGCGGGCGTAGCGGACGTGCCGGGCCTCCTCGACGACGTGGATGCGGGTCACTCCGCGCACGAGGGGCTGGATGCGCTCGTCGGGGAAGGTCAGGCGCTGCATCCAGTCGAGGATCTCCTCGCCGAGGAGGGTGCAGGCGAAGGAGCCGGGGGTGGTCGAGACGGTCTTGAGGACGCGCGCGAGGTTGTGGTGGGCGCGGGTGACCGGGTAGGCGGGGGCTCCACCCGTCTGGATCATGCGGGCGAACATCATCGAGTGCCGGCACTCGTCGGCGATCTCGGTGAGGGCGTAGCGGACGTGGTTGCTGGTCAGCGGCTTGTCGTAGATGTGCCGGACGAGGAGCTGCATGAGGATGATCTCGAACCAGATGCCGAGCGAGGCCAGGGACGCGGCCTCGTGGCGGGAGAGTTCGATGCGCTGCTCCTCGCCCATCTTCTTCCACAGCGGGGTGTCGTAGAGGGAGAGCAGCTCCGGCGGCCAGTAGTACTTGCCGTCGACGGGCGGGGCCTGCCAGTCGAGTTCCTTGTCGGGGTCGAAGGAGTGCTTGGCGGAGGATTCGAGAAGGCGCTCGGCGATCTGCTCGCGGTCCTTGAGGAGGCCGAGGGCGTCCCTCAGCGCGGCTCGCTGTGTCACGGTCGTCATGGCTCGGGGCACCTCGGCGTTCGGGTTACCAGGGGTCACGTCTGGGGTCACGTCTTATAAGACTGCTTGTCAGCAAGGTCGTCAATCCCCCGCGCACGACTTGTTGACCCCGTGTCTACCAACGTGTGACGCTGCCAACTGTCCGGTACCGCAAGGAAGTGCGGACGTACGGCAGCACGGCAGCACCCTGAGACGAGGAGGCGTCAGTGTCGACGCACGAGCTCTACACCACGGCCCCGGGCGAGGACGTCTGGCAGGTGCCCGCCACCGGCTCGGCCCGCTTCAGCTGGGAGTACGACGAGGGCCGCGAACGCCTCCTCGCCCTCTACCAGAAGGGCAAGGACAAGCAGTGGGACGGCGCCAAGCGCGTCGACTGGGACATCGAGGTGGACCCGTACGACCCGCTGGGCACCCCCGACGAGGCGCTGACCCTCTACGGCACCCGGCACTGGTCCAAGCTCACCGAACGGGACAGGGGCGACCTGCGCCGCCACTACGCCGCCTGGAACTTCAGCCAGTTCCTCCACGGCGAGCAGGGCGCGATGGTGTGCGCGGCGCGCATCGTGGAGTCCGTGCCGGACCTGGACGCCAAGTTCTACTCCGCCACCCAGACCATGGACGAGGCCCGGCACGCCGAGGTCTTCGGGCGCTTCCTGCACGAGAAGATCGGGATGCTCTACCCCGTCAACGACAGCCTCCAGGGGCTGCTCGGCGACACCCTGCGCGATTCGCGCTGGGACATGCCGTACCTCGGCATGCAGGTGCTCATCGAGGGGCTGGCGCTGGCCGCGTTCGGGATGATCCGCGACACGACGGACAAACCGCTGCCCAAGCAGATCCTCGCGTACGTGATGCAGGACGAGGCCCGCCACGTGGCCTTCGGGCGGATGGCCCTGCGCGACTACTACCGGCAGCTGACGGACGCCGAGCTGCGCGAGCGCGAGGAGTTCGTCATCGAGGGCTGCTACCTGATGCGGGACCGGCTGCGCGGGGTGGAGGTGCTGGAGAACTTCGGCGTCCCGCGGCGGGAGGCGGAGGAGTTCTCCGAGCAGTCGGAGTTCCTGCACCTGTTCCGCAGGCTGCTGTTCAGCCGGATCGTGCCGTGCGTGAAGGACATCGGGCTGTGGGGCGAGCGGCTGCAGAAGGCGTACCTGGACATGGGGGTCTTCGAGATGGGCGACTCCAGCCTCGACCTGCTGATGAGCCAGGACGAGGAGATCGCCGAGGCCCTCGACCGGGAGCGCTTCGCGGCCGAGGAGCGCGACCGGGTGGAGGAGGTGGAAGCCACCGTCCGGGAGGGGGCGGAGGGCCGAGAGGACGGAAGGATGGAACGCTGAGAGGGCGGAGGGCGGAGGGCGGAGGGCTGAGGGGGGGGCGGAAGGCTGAGAGGCCCGGGGCTCAGCGGGGGGTCAGGGCCGCCTGCATCATCGCGCGGGCGATCGGGGCCGCCGCGCCGTTGCCGCTGATGTCACCCCGTACCGCCGAGGCGTCCTCGACCACCACCGCCACCGCCACCGCCGGCCGCGGAGCCCCCTGTGCGGCCGCCCAGCCGATGAACCAGGCGTACGGCGTGCCCGCGTTGCCGACCCCGTGCTGGGCGGTGCCGGTCTTGCCGCCGACCCGCGCTCCCGGGATCGCCGCGTTGCGGCCCGTCCCCTCCTCCACCACCTTCACCATCAGCTCCTGCATCCGCAGCGCCGTGGGCGGGCTCATCGCCCGGCCCAGCGTGCGCGGGTCGGAGCGGCGGAGCAGCCCGCCGCCGCGGCGGGTCGTACGGTCCACCAGGTAGGGGGTTTCGATCTCGCCGCCGTTGGCCACCGCCGCCGCCACCATCGCCATCTGCAGCGGCGTGGCCCTGGTGTTGAACTGGCCGATCGAGGACAGCGCCAGCTGGTCCGGGCTCATGTCGGTGTCGAAGTCCGACCGCGACACCCACGACGGCACCCGCAGCTGCCCGTCGTTGAACCCGAACCGCTGCGCCGCCTCCACCATCCCCCGCAGGCCCACCCGCACCCCGATCCCCGCCATGACCGTGTTGCACGACCACTGCACCGCCTCCGCCATCGAGGCGTCCTCGCAGCCCGTGCCCGCGTTCGGCAGCACGGTGTCCGTGCCCGGCAGGGTGTACGGGTCCGGTGTGCGGGTGGGCGCGTCCACATCGGTGACCACGCCCGCGTCCAGGGCCGCTGCCGCCGTCACGATCTTGAAGGTGGAGCCCGGCGGATACGTCTCGCGCAGCGCCCGGTTGAGCATCGGCTTGGCGGGGTCCGCGTTCAGCCGCGCCCAGGCCGCCTTGACCGCCGTACCGGTGCCGGAGAGCAGGCCCGGGTCGTACGAGGGGCTGCTGACCAGGGCCAGGATCCGTCCGGTCGCCGGCTCCAGCGCCACTGCCGCGCCCCGCTTGCCGCCGAGCCCCTGGTAGGCGGCCCGCTGCACGGAGGCGCGCAGGGTCGTCAGGGCGTCGCCTCCGTCGGGGCGGCCGCGCGAGAGCTCGTACCAGAGGGGGAAGGCGGAGAGCCCCGGGTCGGTGCCGGCCAGCACGGCGTCCTCGGCGCGCTCGGCGAAGCTGGTCCCGTACGTCTGGGAGGAGAAGCCGGTGACGGGCGCGTAGAGCGGGCCGTCGGTGTAGGTGCGCTCGTAGCGCAGCAGCTGACCGCTGTCCCGGGAGCCGGTGACGGGCCGCCCGTCGACCAGGAGGTTCCCGCGGGGCTGCGCGTAGCGTGCGACGGCGGGGCGCTTGTTGGCCGGGTTCGCCCCGTAGGCGGCCGATTCCCAGACCTGTACGCGGGCCACGTTGACCAGCAGGGCGGCGAGGAGCAGGACGCAGAAGTACGCGCACCAGCGGATGTAGCGGATCATCCGGCCGCCCCGTCGCGGCGGGCGCTGTCGCTGAGCCGCACGAGCAGCGCGACGATGATCCAGTTGGTGACGACGGAGGAGCCGCCCTGCGCCAGGAAGGGCATGGCCATGCCGGTGAGCGGGATCAGGCCGGTGACGCCCCCGGCGATGACGAAGACCTGGAGCGCGACGATCGAGGCCAGCCCGGTGGCGAGCAGCCGCCCGAAGGGGTCGCGGAGCGCGAGCCCGGCGCGGAAGCCGCCGGAGACGAGCAGACCGTAGAGGAGCAGGAGGGCGGTCAGGCCGACGAGGCCGAGCTCCTCGCCCGCGGTGGCGAGGACGAAGTCCGACTTGGCGGCGAAACCGATCAGGAAGGACTGGCCGTGGCCGAGGCCGGCGCCGAGCAGGCCCCCGGCGGCGAAGGCGAAGAGGGACTGGGCGAGCTGGCCGGGGCCCTGGCCGCGTTCGATGGAGGCGAAAGGATTCATCCAGTCCTGGACGCGGCTGTGGACATGCGGTTCGAGGGTCCCGACGGCGTACGCCCCGAGCGCGGCCAGCAGCAGCCCGACGGCGATCCAGCCGATGCGGCCGGTGGCGGTGAACAGCATGATCACGAAGAGGCCGAAGAAGAGGAGCGAGGTGCCGAGGTCCCGTTCCAGGACGAGGACCCCGACGCTGAGCAGCCAGATCGTCAGGATGGGTCCGAGGACCCGGCCGGGCAGCAGGCGGACGCGCCACAGGAGCCGGCGGCCGGTGAGGGCGAGGGCGGTGCGGTTGGCGGCGAGGTAGGAGGCGAAGAAGACGGCGAGCAGGATCTTGGCGAACTCCCCCGGCTGGAAGGACAGCCCGGCGAAGCGGATCCAGATGTGGGCGCCGTTGACGGCCGGGAAGAACACGGGGACGAGCATCAGCGCGAGGGCGGCGGTGACGGAGAGGTAGGCGTACCGCTGGAGCACGCGGTGGTCGCGCAGCCCGACGACGACCACCGCGAACAGCCCCACCCCCAGCCCCGACCACCCCAGCTGGTCCCCCGCACCGGTCTCCCCCGGGGCGGCGAGGTCGAGTCGCTCGATGAGGACGAGGCCGAGGCCGTTGAGGAGGACGGCGATGGGGAGCAGCAGCGGGTCGGCGTAGGGCGCCCGGAGGCGTACGGCGAGGTGCGCGAGGAGCGCGGCGACGGCCAGACCGGCGGCGTAGTGGAGGGTGGAGCCGCCCGGCGCGGCCCCGGGGACCCCGCGGGCGGCGAGGCCGACGTAGGCGTGGCCCAGCGCGGAGATCAGCACGGCTCCGGCGAGGAGCGTCAGCTCGATGCCCCGGCGCGTGGGAACGCGGGCGCCGGGGGCGGGCGGCGGAGCGGGCTCGGGCTCCGTCACCTGCGCCGTGAGGGCGGGCGGGGGCGGGGGCATACGGGCAACGTAGCAAGGCGGGCGCCCCTATGTCCGGTTATGCCATAGTCTGCCGAGGAGTCGTCAGAAACGGTCAGGATCGTGGGGGGCGCGATCGCGGGGGCGGGGGGCTCCGCCGGACGGGGCCGTGTCGGGGGGCTCCCCCGCCGGCCTCACCGTCCTCCCGCGGCGGGCCGACCCGTCAAGCCCCCCTCCCCAGGCCCCCATCCGAGTGGCGCCCCGCCCTCCGCCCGGCCGGGTCCGCTGCCCGGAAGCCGCCGCGTGGCAGCATCGGGCAGCGGAGGTGATTACATGACAAACCGACTGCAACGACTGATCCGTCTCGGCTGTCTCGCCGCCGTCGTCGTTGCCGCCGCCGGACCTCCGCCCGCCGCCCGGGCCGAGCCCGTCGGGGAGTTGCTCACGCGGTTGCAGGGCTTGTACCAGCAGGCCGAGGAGGCCGCCGAGGCGTACAACGCCGCCGAGGCCGCCCTGAAGGACCGTCAGGCGGAGCAGGAGCGGCTCGGGTCCGCCCTCGGCAGGGCCCGGTCCTCCCTGGACGCCGAGCGGGCCACCGCCGGGCGGCTCGCCCGGGAGCAGTACCAGGGGGTCCGGGCCGGCGGGCTCTCCCCGTACCTGCGGATGCTGCTCTCCGGCGACCCCCAGCAGGCCCTCGACCAGCGTCGCCTCGCCGCCCGCGAGGGAGCCCGGCGGGCCGGGGTCGTGGCCCGGCTGGAGCGGGACCGCAAGCAGGCGGGTGCGCTCGCCGACGCCGCCCGCAAGGCCCTCGACGCGCAGCAGACCCTCGCGGCCCGGCAGAAGGAGGCGCAGAAGCAGGTCACCGGCCGGCTCAAGGAGGTCGAGCGGCTGCTCGCCGGGCTGACCCCCGCCGAGATCGCCGGGCTCGGCGCCCGGGAGGCGGCCGTCACCGCCGGGGCGCAGCGCCGGCTGGTGGACTCGGGCCGGCTGCCCGCCCGTACGACCCCGCCCACCGCCGCGGGCGACGCCGCCCTCCGCTACGCCGCCGCCCAGCTCGGCAAGCCGTACGTGTGGGGCGCCGAGGGGCCGGGCTCCTTCGACTGCTCCGGGCTGACCTCGCAGGCGTGGGAGCACGCCGGGCGGTCCATCCCCCGGACCAGCCAGGAGCAGTGGGCGCGGCTGCCCCGGGTGCCGCTGGACCGGCTGCGCCCCGGGGACCTGGTGGTCTACTTCCCCAAGGCGACCCACGTCGCCCTCTACATCGGCGACGGCAAGGTGATCCAGGCGCCCCGTCCCGGGGCCAGGGTGAAGGTCTCCCCCATCGCGGCGAACCCGCTCCTGGGCGCGGTCCGCCCCGATCCGGACGGGACCCCCCTCGCCCGTTTCACCCCGCCGCCCCTGCCCGAGGCGGCGGCGACGGGGGACGACACCGGTTACGACGCCGAGACGGAACCCTCGGCCTCCGCGACCTCGGCCAGGTAGTCGGCGGTGTCCTCGGCGTCGTAGAAGTACGCGTCGAAGTCGGCCGGGTTGTCGAAGCCGTTGGCGAACCGGTCCGCCACGCGCTGGTACCGCCCGGCCGCCCCGATCAGGCCGAGGACGTGCTCCGGCGGGGTGCCCAGCATGGCGTTGGTCCACTGGGTGACCGGCTTGCCGGTGGTGAACCAGTACCGGTCGAAGGTGGCCTTCATCCACGACTCGTCGAACGGCTTGTCGCCGTGCATCAGGATCGACGACAGGTAGGAGGCGGCGCACTTCGCGGCCGCGTTCGCCCCCTGCCCGGTGACGGGGTCGTTGGCGACGACCACGTCCGCCACGCCCAGCACCAGCCCGCCGCCGGGCAGCCGCCCGACGGGCTTGCGCACCACCGGGGCGTAACGGCCCGACAGGGTGGCGCCCGCGTCCGTCAGCTCGACCTTCGTCGCGCGCGCGTACTCCCACGGGACGTACTTCTCCATGAGCTCCAGCGTCAGCTCAAGGTGTTCGCCGGGGTCGTTGACGCCCCGGAAGACATCCAGCGGCCCGCCCGGGACGCCTTCCCAGAACAGGATGTCCGCCCGGCCCGAGGTCGTCAGCGTGGGCATGACGAACAGCTCGCCGACACCGGGGACGAGGTTGCAGCGCACCGCGTCGGTGTCCGGGTGCTCGGGGCGCGGCGCGAGCCCGTGGACGTAGGCGACGGCCAGCGCCCGCTGGGGGCTGTCGTACGGGGAGCGTGCCGCGTCCCGCCCGAACATCGAGACGAGCTCGCCCTTGCCGGCGGCGACGAGCACGAGCTCGTAGGCGTGCGAGAAGTAGTCCAGGTCGGCGACGGACGCGCCGTGGATGACCAGCTGCCCGCCCCGCTGGACGAACACGTCGAGCCAGCCGGCCATCTTGACGCGCTGGTCCACGGACTGCGCGTAGCCCTTGAGCCGCCCGAGCCAGTCGACGGCGCGGCCGCCGTCGGGTGCGGCGACGGAGACGCCGAGGCCCTGGATCCGGGGGGCCTGGCGCTCCCAGAAGTTCAGCTGGAGGTCGCGCTCGTGCCGGAGCGCGGAGTCGAACATGCACTGCGTGGACATGACCCGTCCGGTGCGGATCTCGTCCGCCGTCCGGTTGGACATGAGGGTGACCTCGTAGCCCTTCGCCTGGAGGCCGAGGGCGAGCTGGAGGCCGGACTGCCCGGCCCCCACGACAAGTATCCTGCGCATCTCACGTCCTCAATCAGAGCGGTGCGGTACCGGACTGTTCCGGGGTGGTGTCCAGGGCGTGCCCGACCAGGGTCAGCAGGGACTCGACGACCGTGGCCCGGCGCCGCGCGTCCATGATCACGACGGGGACCTCCGGCGGGATCGTGAGCGCCTCCCGCACGTCCTCCGGCTCGTAGGACTTCGAGCCCTCGAAGTGGTTGACGGCGACGGCGTACGGCAGCCCACAGCTCTCGAAGTAGTCGAGGGCGGGGAAGCAGTCGCGCAGCCGGCGGGTGTCGGCGAGGACCAGGCCGCCGATCGCACCGCGCACCAGGTCGTCCCACATGAACCAGAACCGCTCCTGGCCCGGCGTCCCGTACACGTACAGCACGAGGTCGTCGGCGAGGGTGACGCGGCCGAAGTCCATGGCGACGGTGGTGGTGCTCTTGTCCGGGGTCCCGGTCAGGTCGTCGGTGGGGACGCTGGCCTGGGTCATCACCGCCTCGGTGCGCAGCGGGGTGATCTCGGAGACGGAGGACACGAAGGTGGTCTTGCCGACGCCGAATCCGCCCGCGACCAGCACCTTGACGGCGACGGGCGCGCGCGAGCGGTCGTACTGCCACGGCTGGACGGGTTCGTCGTCCAGCAGCACCGCGACGCCGTCGGACTCGGCCCCGGACGCGGTTCCGGACGCGGCTTCAGAGACGGCGAAGGCCATCGAGCACCCTTTCCAGCAGCGCGCGGTCGGGGCGGCCGGTGCCGTGCCCGGTGCCGTAGACGCGGATCCGGCCCTGGTCGGCGAGGTCGCTGACCAGGACGCGGACCACGCCGAGCGGCAGCTTCAGCAGCGCCGCTATCTCGGCGATGGTCCGCATCCGCCGGCACACCTCGACGATGGCCCCCATCTCGGGCATCCGGTCGGGCGTCTTGGCCGGTCCGGCGTCCAGGGTGGCGACGAACGTCTCCACCAGCAGCACCTGCGTGAAGCGGGTGCGGCCGCCCGTCAGGGAGTACGGGCGGACGCGGGCGGGGCGGCGGCCGGCTCCGCGTATCGGCAGCCGGTCGGAGGCCGGACTCCTCACGGGGTGTTCTCCATCGACTGGCGCAGCTCGCTGCGGACTTCGGGGGTCAGGACGTGGCCGGCGCGGCCGACGAAGAGGGCCATGTGGTAGGCGACGACGCCCATGTCGCAGTCGGGCGTGGCGTGCACGCCCAGCAGGGAGCCGTCGCTGATGGACATGACGAAGACGGAGCCGTTCTCCATCGCCACCATGGTCTGCTTGACCGCGCCGAACTCCATGAGGGCGGCCGCGCCGGTGGTGAGGCTGCCGAGCCCGGACACGATGGTGGCGAGGTCGGCGGAGGCCCCGCGGGGGCCCTTGGGCCGGCCGGCCGCCCTGGCGGACTCCGCCGCCGGCTCGGAGGAGAGCAGCAGCAGCCCGTCCGAGGACACGACCGCGACGGAGTTGACCCCGGGCACCTCCTCCACCAGGTCGGTCAGCAGCCACTGCAGGTTGCGGGCCTGGCTGCTCAGTCCGTACGTACTGGGCGCGGTCATGTGCGTGCCTCCTGTGCGGTGTCCCCCTGGTCTGTGTGTCCCTGCCCGTGGGCCGGCCGCTGGTCCTGCGCCAGTTCGGCGGCGGCGACCCGGCGCCCGTCCTGGGCGCCCTGGTAGAACCCGCCGAGACGGCGGCGCAGTTCCTCGGCGTCGACCCGGCGCGGCTCGGGGCGGGCCGCGGCGGGACCTCCGGCGCCGCCGCCGGGGGCGGCCACGGCGCGCGGGGTGCGCTTGGGGAGACCCTTGGCGGTGACGGGCTCGCCGGCGGGCTCGGGGTGGCTGCCCTGGCGGGGGACGAAGCCGCCCTCCGCGTCGGGGGCCCGTCGGTGTCCGCCCTGGTCGGCGTCGGTGCGCGCACGGCGCGGCAGCCCTGCCTTCGGCTGTACGGCTCCACCGGGAGCGGTAGCCGGTTCCCCGGCGGCGCCCCCCTGTGCGGGGTCGGCCACCGCGAAGCCGTCGGCCACGCCGTCGGCTTCGCCGCGCGGGAGCCGTCCCTCCTCGGAACCACCCCCGTCCGGCGCCTCCGCCGTGGGGGCGGGCACGGTGAACACCTGGTCGCCGGGCGGCAGGTCCTCGAACCCGTCCGCCACGTCGGGCACGACCCGTGCCGGCAACTCCTCGGCGGGCGTCTCGGCGCCGGACTCGGCTGCGGCCGGCCCGTGGGTGCCGAGCGCGGTGGCGACGGGTTCGCCGGCGTCCGGCGTCCCGGCGGCGTCGGGCCCGGTGCCTGAGGCGTCGGTCGCGGAGGGGACGGTCGCGGTGGCGTCGGTCGCGGTGGCCTCGGCCCCGGCCGGGAGGACCTCGTCGGACGGGGGCGGCGGGGCGTCCTCGAACGCCTCGGCCAGCGGTATGACCCGGGCGGGCCGTTCCCCGTCCGCGGCGTCGGCGGCCTCGCGCGGGGCGGCCGGGGCGCCGAACGCCTCCGTCACCAGGTCCGGGGCGTCCTCGTACCCGGCGGTGACGGCCTCCGCCGTCTCCACCGCCTCCGCCGTCTCCGCCTCGAAGGCTTCGGCGGGCGGGAGCCCCGTGGCCGTCTCCTCCGGGGCCGGGGCGGGCGCCGTGGGCGGGCGCAGCCGGGGCGGGAGGGTGTGCTCGTTGGCCTCGGCGATCACGCCCGGCAGCTGGAACGCCGGGATGCCCGAGGCGCCCAGGCTGTGGACCGGGGAGGCCGGCGGGGCGTCCGGCAGCAGCGCGCCCGGGATGACCACGACGGCCTCGGTGCCGCCGTGGGCGGCGGGGCGCAGCTCGGCGGTGACGCCGTGGCGGGCGGCGAGCCGTCCGGCGACGTACAGGCCGAGGCCCAGGCCGTGTTCGGCCTCGGGCTCCTCGTCGTACGCCTCCGGGGTGGCGAGGCGGGAGTTCAGGGCGTCGAGCCGGTCACCGGTGACGCCGATGCCCTCGTCGACGACGGACAGCACCACGTCACCCGCGTCGGTGATCAGCCCGGAGACCTTCACCTTGGCTTCCGGCGGGGAGAACGTGGTGGCGTTCTCCAGGAGTTCGGCGACCACGTGGGAGATGTCGTCGGCGGCGTGCCCGGCGACCATCGTGTAGGAGGGCAGGGCCGTCAGGTCGACGCGTTCGTAGCGCTCGATCTCGCTGACGGCGGCCCGCATGACGTCGACCAGCGGCACCGGCAGGCTCTGGCCGTGGCCGTGCTCCTGGCCGGCGAGGACCAGGAGGTTCTCGTTGTGGCGGCGCATGACCGTGGCGAGGTGGTCGAGCTTGAAGAGGGTGGCGAGCCGGTCCGGGTCGCCTTCCTTGGACTCCAGCTCCTCGATCACGGCGAGCTGGCGCTCGACCAGGCCGAGGGTGCGCAGCGAGAGCGAGACCGAGGTGGTCGACATGATGCGGCGGTGCTCTTCGAGCCCGGCGCGCAGCTGCGCCAGTTCCGCTTCCAGGGCCTTGCGGGTGGTGGCCGTCTCCTTCTCCAGGGCCTCGCGGGCGGCGGAGAGGGCTTCGTTGCGGCCGATGAGCCGGCGCCGGTCGGCGTCGAGTCCGGCGATCTTGGTGTGGAGGGCGACGGTCTGCTCGCGGACGGCGTTGAGGTGCCGGACGACCTCGGCGAACTCGTCGTTGCGGCCGGTGAAGCGCACCGGCTCCTGGGAACCCTCCGGCGTGGTGAGCCGTTCGGCGCCGCGGCGCAGGACGGACAGCGGCCGGGTCAGGGAGCGGGCGACGCCGGTGGAGAAGCCGATGACGAAGAGGAAGAGGACGCCGAGCCCGGCGACCATCAGCTCCAGCCGGGTGACGTCGTCGTCGCGCTGGGCGGCGAGGGCGGTGGCCCGCTGCGCGGCGAGGGTGGCCTCGACGGAGCGCATCCGGTCGAGGCGGGCGGTCAGCGCGGTGGCGAGGGCGCCGGGGTCGGTGGCCTTGCGTTCGGCCGCGGTCAGGGCGGGCCGCTCGGTGAGCCGCTTGAGCTGGTCCTCGGCGGTCCTGACCTCGGGGCCGGTGACGGTGGCGGCGAGGGTTTGGCGTACGTCGGGGCGCGCGGCGCGCGTGAAGTCGTCGAGGGCGGCCTGTTCGCGGACGCGGGAGCGCTGGGCGGCGGCGCTGAGCTCGTCGGCGACCGCGTTGCCCGGGGCCTGTTCGGCGCGGGGGACGGCCAGCGAGGCGAGCAGCAGCCCGCGGGTGGCGGACGCCTGGTCCACGGCCTGGCCCAGCGGGGCCATGGGCCGGGTGACGGCGAGGGCGGCCTCGGCACGCGGCGGGGTGAGCTCGGCGAGCCGGTCGCCGGGCGCGAGGAGTTCGGTGATGACGCCGGCGTACGCCTGCTGGGCGGCCACGGCGGTGCCCTTGCCGTCGACGGCCTCGGCGCGGGCGGCCTTGATGTGTCCGAGGGCGCGGGCGAGGTCCTCGTCGGCCTCCGGGCGGAGTTCGGCGAGCTGGCGGTCGGTGCGCGCGGTGCGCTCGTCGACGGTCGCCTTGGCGTTGCCGGGCCGTCCCTTGGCCGCGTACTCGACGACGGCGTCGCGCTCGTCGCCGAGGAGGTGGACGAGGGTGAGGGCGTGCTGTGTCTGTTCGGCAAGGGTGACGAGTCGCTGGGAGTCGTCCAGTTCCCTGGTGGCGGAGACGACGGCGGGGGTGCCGGCCGCGAGGACGGTGAGTCCGGCGACTGCTACTCCGACGACCAGCCTGCTGCGGACGCGGACGCGTCGTGCTGCGTTGGCCGGTCCGTCGGCGCTGGCGGTGCCGTTCTTCCGAGACCGCTTCTTCTGCACCGGTGCTCGCAATCCTGTACGTGAGGTCGTGCTCGTCTACTCGTGTGGCCGAGGTAACGGCCGGTCAACAAGTAAACGCCTCCTGCCCCCTCGTACCGCCTCAGACCTTCGCAGTGTGTTGGGAGGAGAGCCGCACATCGCCCACCCGGCCACTCGAAGGAGTGAACATCACGGAGGAGTGGCCGACCAACTCGGGCACGGCGTGCCAGGGGCCCTCCGTGGACGGGTGGTTGAAAGATCGAGGCGGGCTTTGGCAATATGCCCGCCCACACGTACCGGCGGCACCCCTTCCGCCCTTGGTCCGTACCTGATGCGCCTGACCGGCCCCAACGGGCCCCCGGTGGGCAGAATGTCCGCATGCGCATCGACCTGGCTTCGGCCCCCGGCAGTGCGGAACGCCCCAACGAGGACTGGGTGTCGGCGTCGACACCTGCGGCGGGAGGGGGTGTTGTGGTCGTCCTGGACGGGGTCACTCCGCCTCGCGGGGAGGACGGCTGTGTGCACGGAGTGCCCTGGTTCGCCACCCGGTTGGGCGGTCGATTGACCGAACTGTCCGGATCGCGACGGGACATGCCGCTCGACCGGATCCTGGCGCGGGCCATCGGGGACACGGCCGACGCCCATCGGGGCACCTGTGACCTTTCTCACGTCCGCACTCCACAGGCGACCGTGGTCGTGGCGCGCTGGGACGAGGCGTGCGTGGAGCACCTGGTGCTGTCGGACTCCGTCCTGCTGCTGCGGGACCCCGCCGGCGCGGTCACGGCGGTCCGCGACGACCGGCTGGACCGGATCCCGCCGGAGGTGCGCGGCTCGGTGGCGGCGACGGACGCCCTGCGCAACGCCGAGGGCGGCTTCTTCACGGCCGCCGCCGACCCCTCGGTGGCGGGCCGGGCCGTCGTGGGGCGCACCCCGCGCGGGCGGGTGGGGGCGCTGGCCGCGCTGACGGACGGGGCGAGCCGGTGGACGGACACCTTCGGAGAGGGCGACTGGGCGGCCTGCCTGGAGGTGCTGCGCGAGGAGGGGGCGCGGGGGCTGATCGGGCGGGTGAGGGCCATCGAGTCCGACCCGCTGCGCCCGCCGGCCCGCCACAAGCGGCACGACGACGCCTCGGCGGTGTACGCGGAGCTCTGACGCGGCACCGGCCGAGGGTCAGCGGACGCGGGGCGGCGGGCCCGGGGCGGCGGGCACCCATCCGGGACGCCGGGTGCGGGGCGGCGGCGGGCCCGGGTCCGGAGGCCGGAGGCGCCGCCCGCCCCGGCGGCGGCTACTCCTCGCCGGAGTTCAGCTGGTTGAGCAGCCGGGCCAGCTCGGCGACCTCGCCGCGGTCCCAGTCGGCCAGTTTGCGCATGTACTGCTCGCGCCGGGCGCCCCGTACGCGCAGGAACCGGTTGCGGCCCTCGTCCGTGAGGCCGACGAGGAAGGCGCGGCCGTCGGCGGGGTCCGGCTCGCGGGCGACCAGGCCCAGCACCTCCAGGGCGCGCAGCTGGCGGCTCATGGTGGCCTTGCCGACGCCGAAGTAGGCGGCGAGCTCGGTGGCCCGCTGGCGGCCGGCGGCCTCCAGACGGACGAGCAGTCCGTACGCGGCGGGCTCCAGCTCCGGGTGCAGGGCGCGGGCCATCTCGCCCGAGGAGGCCCGGGCCCGCCGGAGGAAGACGGACAGCTCCCGCTCCAGCGCGAGGAACTCCTGGTCTTCACTGCCGTGCACGTGCCGCTCCCATCCCTGGAGGGGTGCGAGCCTGGCACCCCGGTACGGGTCCAGTATTTCGCAGGTGGGACGCCCCGGCCCCGGGACCCTCCCGGACGGTGTCCGCGGAGGGTGGCGGGGCCCGGCGGCGGCGCGGCGGTCAGGCGGCCTTGGTGAAGGAGACCACCGCCGGGGTGAGGGCCAGCTCCAGCACCTGGCGCACGTCGGTCACCGGGTGCACCTCCAGCCCCTCCAGCACCTCGCTCGGGACGTCGTCCAGGTCGGCCTCGTTGCGCTTGGGGATGATCACCGTGGTGAGCCCGGCCCGGTGCGCGGCGAGCAGCTTCTGCTTGACCCCGCCGATGGGCAGCACCCGTCCGGTCAGCGAGACCTCGCCGGTCATGGCCACGTCCGTGCGGACCTGGCGTCCGGAGAGCAGGGAGGCCAGCGCGGTGGTCATGGTGATGCCCGCGCTCGGCCCGTCCTTGGGGACGGCGCCCGCCGGGAAGTGGATGTGCACGCCCCGGTCCTTGAGGTCGGCGACCGGGAGTTCCAGCTCGGCGCCGTGCGAGCGCAGGAAGCTCAGCGCGATCTGCGCCGACTCCTTCATGACGTCGCCCAGCTGGCCGGTCAGGGTCAGCCCGGCGGCGCCCGTCTCCGGGTCGGCCAGGGACGCCTCGACGAAGAGCACGTCACCGCCGGCGCCCGTGACGGCGAGGCCGGTGGCCACGCCCGGCACCGCCGTGCGCCGCTCGGCCGGGTCCTGGGCGGATTCCGGCACGTGGTGCGGCCGGCCGATGAGGCCGCGCAGCTCGCCCGCGCCGATGGAGAAGGGGAACTCCCGCTCGCCCAGTTCGTGCTGCGCGGCGACCTTGCGCAGCAGCCGCGCGACGGACCGCTCCAGGGTGCGCACGCCCGCCTCGCGGGTGTACTCGCCGGCCAGCTTGCGCAGGGCGTCCTCCTCCAGGACCACCTCCTCGGCGGTCAGCCCGGCGCGCTCCAGCTGGCGGGGCAGCAGGTGGTCGCGGGCGATGACGATCTTCTCGTCCTCGGTGTAGCCGTCGAGGCGCACCAGTTCCATCCGGTCCGCGAGGGCCTCCGGGATGGCCTCCAGGACGTTCGCCGTGGCCAGGAAGACCACGTCGCTCAGGTCGAGCTCCACCTCCAGGTAGTGGTCGCGGAAGGTGTGGTTCTGCGCCGGGTCCAGCACCTCCAGCAGGGCCGCCGCGGGGTCGCCGCGGAAGTCGGAGCCGACCTTGTCGATCTCGTCGAGGAGCACGACCGGGTTCATGGACCCGGCCTCCTTGATGGCCCGCACGATCCGGCCGGGCAGGGCCCCGACGTAGGTCCGGCGGTGGCCGCGGATCTCGGCTTCGTCCCGCACGCCGCCGAGGGCGACCCGGACGAACTTGCGGCCCATGGCGTGGGCCACGCTCTCGCCGAGCGAGGTCTTGCCGACCCCGGGCGGCCCCACCAGCGCCAGGACGGCGCCGCCGCGCCGGCCGCCGATGACACCCATCCCCCGCTCGTGGCGCCGCTTGCGCACCGCGAGGTACTCGGTGATGCGGTCCTTCACGTCGTCCAGCCCGGCGTGCTCGGCGTCGAGCACGGCCCGCGCCCCCTGGATGTCGTACGCGTCCTCGCTGCGCTCGTTCCAGGGCAGTTCCAGGACGGTGTCCAGCCAGGTGCGGATCCAGGAGCCCTCGGGGCTCTGGTCGCTGGAGCGCTCCAGCTTGTCGACCTCCTTGAGGGCGGCCTCGCGCACCTTCTCGGGCAGGTCGGCGGCCTCGACGCGGGCGCGGTAGTCGTCGGACTCCTCGCCCTCCTTCTCCCCGCCCAGCTCGCGCAGCTCCTTGCGGACGGCCTCCAGCTGACGGCGGAGCAGGAACTCGCGCTGCTGCTTCTCGACGCCGTCCTGGACGTCCTTGGCGATGGACTCGGCCACGTCCTGCTCGGCGAGGTGGTCGCTGAGCGCCTTGACGGCGAGGCGCAGCCGGGCGACCGGGTCGACGGTCTCCAGCAGCTCGACCTTCTGCGTCACGGTCAGGAAGGGCGAGTACCCGGAGTTGTCGGCGAGCGCCGACACCCCCTCGATCTGCTGCACCCGGTCCACGACCTGCCAGGCGCCGCGCTTCTTGAGCCAGCTCGTGGCGAGGGCCTTGTACTCCTTGACGAGCTCGGCGGCCGCCCCGGGGAGCGGGTCGGGCACCTTCTCCTCGACGGTCTCCCCCTCGACCCAGAGCGCCGCCCCGGGCCCGGTGGTCCCGGCGCCGATCCGGACGCGCCCGCGCCCGCGGATCAGCGCCCCCGGATCGCCGTCGGACAGCCGCCCGACCTGCTCGACGGTCCCGAGCACACCGATGCCGGCGTACTTGCCGTCGACCCGCGGCACGAGCAGCACCCGGGGCTTCCCGCTGCCCCGCGCCGCCTGCGCGGCCTCGACGGCCGCGCGGACCTCGGCGTCGGACAGGTCCAGCGGGACGACCATCCCGGGCAGCACGACCTCGTCGTCGAGCGGCAGCACGGGCAGGGTGAGCGATACGGACGTCGAAGCCATGATCTTCCCTCCGGCAGTGAAGTTGAGCTATACCGGCTCAATGGTTCTGCGCGGGCTGTTGTTCCCCCAGACCCGTTCGCCGGGGGCGAACACCACGGGCGGGCCCCTCGGAGGACCCTGAGGCCATGACAGACATACGAAGAACCGTCAGCTCCGGCTCCCCGCTGGAACCCCGGATCGGCTTCTCCCGCGCGGTGCGCGCCGGCCGGTACGTGGCCGTCGCCGGCACGGCGCCGATCGGGGACGACGGCTCCACCGTCGCCCCGGGCGACGTCCACGCCCAGACGGTGCGCTGCCTGGACATCGCGGAGCGGGCCCTGCGGGAGGCCGGCGCCTCGCTGGAGCACGCCGTACGGACCCGGATCATGCTGACCGACATCACCCGCTGGGAGGAGGCGGCACGGGCCCACGGCGAACGCTTCGCCGCTGTCCGCCCGGCCGCGACGTTCGTGGAGGTGTCGCGCTTCATCGACCCCGCCTGGCTGGTCGAGGTGGAGGTCGACGCGGTCCTCGACGAGGACTAGAGGAAGGGCCGGGGAACCAGGGGACGGACGCGGACCAGAGGTCTAGGGGGTCGCGCGTACGCGGATGTCGCCGGAGCTGGTGCGCAGGGTGATGCGGGCCGGGGCGCCGGGGGTGTCGGCCAGGCCGAGGTCGCGGTCGCCGGAGGCGGTGGTGGCCGACAGCCGGTAGGGGGCCCGTGGAGCCGTCAGGGAGATGTTCCCGGAGCTGGTGGTGACGGAGACCGACCCGGGGGCCTTCGCGAACCCGGCCTCGGCGTCGCCCGAGGTGGCGCGGAACTCGACCTCCGACCCTTCCAGAGCGGTCGCGGTGATCCGCCCCGATTCGGTCCGGGCCTTCACCGGTCCCGTGATCCCCTCGGCCCTTATGTCACCGGAGGAGGTGGTCAGTTCGGCCCGGGCGACTCCCTTGACCGTGATGTCCCCGCTGCTGCTCTCGACCCGTACCCGGGCCGTGGCCGGGACCTCCAGGCGGTAGTCGGTCCAGCAGTCGTCGCGGCAGCCGTCGCTGAAGGTCAGCACCCCGCCGGTGACCCGCTGCCCGGGGGTCGGGGCCGCGCCTGCGCGGTAGTGGACGACCCGGCGTACGGTCACCCCGGGTCCGGAGCCGGGTGTCACCTCCACGTCGCCCCTGCGGGCGCCGGTGAGGTCCACCGCCGTGACCGCCTCGGCGACGGCGGCGTCGGCGTCGAGGGTGCGCACCGGGCCCTTCCCCGTCAGGGCGCAGCCGGACAGCAGGAGGACGGCCCCGAGGGCCGTGACGGCGAGGCGGGTCGAGGGGGTGTGGGATGCCATGCCGACGAGTCTGCCGAGCGGGGGGCCGGGGCGCGCGGGTGCGGGCATCCGAAGCGGGGGTGGAGCTGACACCACCCCGGCACCCGGGCTGCTTCACGCCCCGGTCACCACCGGCCGCTCCGAAGGCAGGCCCCACTCGCTCCACGAACCGTCGTACACCGCGGTCTCCCGGTACCCGGCCAGGGTCGCCCCCAGGGCGAGCACGCAGGCCGTGACCCCGGAACCGCAGCTGAAGCAGAGCCGCTCCCGCTCCCCGGTCAACGCCTCGAAGACCGCGCGGAGTTCCCCGGCGGGACGCATCAGCCCGCCCGGCCCCAGGAGGTCCCCGAACGGCAGGTTCAGCGCGCCCGGCATGTGCCCGGCGCGCAGCCCCGGCCGGGGCTCGGGGGCGGTACCGGCGAAGCGCTCCCGGGTCCGGGCGTCGAGGACGGCGGCATCCGGGTCGGCGAGGGCCCGGGCGACGGTGCCGGCGTCCACCAGCAGCCCCGGGCGCGGCCGGGCGGTGAAGGACCCGCGCGGCCCCTCGTACACCGCCGGACCGGATTCGACGGGCAGCCCGGCACCGCTCCAGGCGGGCAGCCCGCCGTCGAGCACGGCGGCCCGGCCGAAGCCCATGGCCCGCAGCATCCACCAGGCCCGGGCACTGGAGTAGACCCCGGCGGCGTCGTACACCACCACGGCGTCGTCGTCCCCGACCCCGAGCCCCCGCAGCGCCTCCTGGAACGCGGCCGCCGTGGGCATGGTGTGGGGGGCGGGGGCGGTGTGGTCGGAGAGCACCCCGTCCAGATCGAAGGGCCGCGCCCCGGGAATCCGCACGGCTCCGCCCCGGTGCGCCCCGACGGACGCGTCGAACACCACGACCCGCCCGAGCCGCGCGGCAAGCCATCCGGCCCCGACGAGGGGACCGGGCATCTCCAGCGGCTCGAACGTCTCGGACACGTGCATGTGCGGCCCTCCGGGGCAGGATCGGTTCGGGAGAAGGTCTCATCGTCCGTCCGCGTCGGGCCGGCCTGTCAAGGGCGACGGCCCGGCCCGTCACCTCAGCCGCACCCGCCCCGTCGCGCGTAGACGGCCACCCGCGCGCCCCGGACCTCGGTCACCGAGCAGCGGTCGAAGGCGGCGGTCAGGGCGGTGCGTTTGGCCGTCTCCGCCGGGGAGCGGTCCAGGGGCTGGTCCGGGGGGTCCTGGAGGGCCAGGACCCGGGGGGCGGAGAGCAGCGCCCGGCGGAGGGCGGGCGGGGGGAGTTCCGTGCCGTGGAGGGTGTGGGAAGGGGCCGGGGGTGCGGCCAGGGCCACGTCGTGGAGGCGGCCGTAGACCTCGGGCGAGGACAGCAGCCACTCCCGCCTCCGGGACGGCATGAACAGCACCGCGTCCCCCGGCCGGGCCCGTACCCGTACCGCGGCGGCGACCGCGAGGGCGTCGTCCTTGCGGCTCTCCGGGGTCCGCAGCCACGCCGACCACACCCCCACCGGGATCAGGACCGCCACAGCCAGCACCCACGGCACCCACCCCCGCACCCGCACCGACGCCACCCACGCCCCCGCCAGCAGGGCCGCCCCGCTCAGGGCGTAGAGGACGTACCGGTCGACGTACCAGGGGTGGACCAGCGAGACCCCCATCAGCACCCCGGGCGGCAGCAGCGCCAGGGGCACCGCGACCCGGAGCAGCTCAGGCCGGTCCCGCTGCCCCCGGGCCAGCAGCGCCACCGCCGCCGCCAGCACCGCGTAGGCCGCCCAGTCCTGCCAGGCGGGCCGTCCCAGCCAGCCCAGCTGCCGCCGCGCCTGCCCGGCGCTCACCACCACCAGCGGCAGCAGCCCGGCGGCGACCGCCCCGGCCGCCCACCGCCAGCCGCGCTCCCGCCAGGCGGTGAAGCCGTGCGCGAGCAGGGCCAGCACGGCGAACTCGTGGAGCCAGCAGCCCAGCAGCAGCACCACCGCGTACGCGCCCCACCGGCGCCGCAGCATCAGGTACGTCGCCCAGGCCACCGCCGCCGCGACCAGGGCGTACGAGCGCCCCTCCTGCCCGTACATCTGCACCGGCGGCAGCAGGACGTACACGGCACCCGCCCCCAGCGCGGCCCGCTCCCCCGCCAGCCGGTGCGCCACGGCGGCCACCCCCGCGGCGGCCAGGGCCGTTCCCGCGACGGACGGCAGCCGCAGCACCCACAGGCCGGCCCCGCCGGCGCCGGCCTCCCCCCCTACGGCGAACACGGCGTGCATGACGGCGTAATACAGCCCGTGGACGGCGTCGACCTGCCCGAGCAGCTGCCGGATCTCCCCGGCGGGCCGGTGCGCCACCTGCCAGGTCGTGGACTCGTCGCGCCACATGCTGCCCCCGCCCGGCCCCCGCGCCAGCCCCCACAGGCCGAGGAGGAGGAAGGCGAGCAGCGACGGGAACCAGCGCCAGGGGGCCAAGCGGTGGATGACGTCCTCCGGGGTGCTTTCCGATGCGGGTCGGGGCCTCCATACTCGGGGGCGGTACGGGTGACCCGCTGGAGGTGCTGTGCGAGCGAAGCGAGCGGCCGGGGCCGCGGCGGTGGCAGCACTGCTCGCCGCGGTGTCCCTGGCGGGGTGCGGCCACGCCGGCCCCCCGCCCGCCCCGACCCCCGCGGGCGCCACGGCGCCGGCCACCTCACCCCCCTCGGCCGCCCTCACCCCACCCCCGTCCACCGAGCGCCTCCTGCGCGTCACCCGCAGCGGCGGTTTCGCCGGCCGCACCCGTACCCTCCTCGTCAACGGCGACGGTTCCTGGACCCTCCTCGGCGAACAGGACAAGCAGCTGCGCACGGGCCGGCTCGACGCCGCGCGGCTGGAGGATCTGCGCACGGCGCTCCGCGCCGCGGACTTCCCACACCTGCCCCGTACGACGGCCGCCGATCCGCCGGTCTACGACGGGTTCCGGTACTCCTTCGTCCACGGCGGCAGCGAGGTCTCGGCCGACGGGACGGCGCTCCCGCCGGCCCTGTCCCGGGTGCTGGAGGCCCTCCCCGGATTCGACGCCGCCTGAGGAATCGGCACCGGATCCCCGGGAAACACGCGAGCGATCCCGGATGAATCTCTGATTCCGGATGCCGTCGGGTCCTGTCCGAACCCTCCATGGCCGCAGGCCGGTGCCTCCTCTACGCTGCACCCCAGCCATCACGCGGATCATCAGGGGCGGGACATGGAACAGACGCACACCACCCACAGCGGAGCGGCCGCGGCCACCCCGGGTGCCCAGCGGCGCGTGCTGGTGGTCGAGGACGACCGCACCATCGCCGACGCCATCTCGGCCCGGCTGCGGGCCGAGGGCTTCCAGGTGCAGACCGCCTACGACGGCCCGGCCGCCGTGGCCGCGGCCGAGGGCTGGCTGCCGGAGCTGTTGGTCCTGGACGTCATGCTGCCCGGGTTCGACGGGCTGGAGGTGTGCCGGCGGGTGCAGGCGCAGCGGCCGGTGCCGGTGCTGATGCTGACCGCCCGGGACGACGAGACCGACATGCTGGTCGGTCTCGGGGTCGGGGCGGACGACTACATGACCAAGCCGTTCTCCATGCGCGAGCTGGCCGCCCGGGTCCACGTCCTGCTGCGCCGGGTCGAGCGGGCCACGCAGGCCGCGACCGCCCCGCGCGGGGCGACCCTGCGCCTCGGCGACCTGGAGATCGACCACGCGCAGCGACGGGTGCGGGTGCAGGCGGAGGACGTGCACCTGACACCGACCGAGTTCGACCTGCTGGTCTGCCTGGCGGGGACCCCGCGGGCGGTGCTGTCGCGGGAGCAGCTGCTGGCGGAGGTATGGGACTGGGCCGACGCCTCGGGCACCCGGACGGTCGACAGCCACATCAAGGCCCTGCGCCGGAAGATCGGCGCGGAGCGGATCCGTACGGTCCACGGCGTCGGGTACGCCCTGGAGACCCCGGCCCAGTCGTGAGCGCCGGGCGTGACCGGGGGCGCGGTGTGGGCCGCTCCGGAGCCGGTGCTCGCACCGGGGGGCTGCGGCCGTTCTCCCCCTTCTCGATCAAGACGAAGCTGGGCCTGCTCGTCGTGGTGTCGGTGTTCATCACCACGGGCCTGCTGATGGTGGCGCTGCGCACGGACACGGAGCTGCGGTTCATCACGGTCTTCTCGGTGATCGCCTCGATGCTGATCACGCAGATCGTCGCGCACGGTCTGACGGCCCCGCTGGACGAGATGACGACGGTCGCCCGGGCCATCTCGCACGGGGACTACACGCGCCGGGTGAGCGGGGCCGGGCGGCGGGACGAACTGGGCGATCTGGCGTCGACGATCAACCGGATGGCCGGTGATCTGGAGGCCGAGGACAGGCACCGTCGAGAGCTGGTCGCGAACGTCTCGCACGAGCTGCGGACTCCGATCGCGGCGTTGCGGGCGGTCCTGGAGAACGTGGTGGACGGGGTCTCGGAGGCCGATCCGGAGACCATGCGGACGATGCTGAAGCAGGCCGAGCGGCTGGGCCGGCTGGTGGAGACGCTGCTGGACCTGTCGCGGGTGGACAACGGGGTGGTGCCGCTGAAGGCGCGCCGCTTCGAGGTGTGGCCGTATCTGTCGGGGGTGCTGAAGGAGTCGGGGCTGGCGGCCGCGGGGCGGCCGGGGCTGACGTCCGGTTCGGGCGGGCACACCCGTAACGACGTGCACCTCCACCTGGACGTGCATCCTCCGGAGCTGACCGCGTACGCGGACGCGGAGCGGCTGCACCAGGTGGTGGCCAACCTGATCGACAACGCGGTGAAGCACAGCCCGGCGCTCGGCCGGGTCACGGTCCGGGCACGCGCGGGCGACACGCCCGGGAGCCTGGCGCTGGAGGTCGTGGACGAGGGGCCGGGGATTCCGGAGGCGGAGCGGCACCGGGTCTTCGAGCGGTTCAACCGGGGGGCCGCCGTGGGCGGCGACGGGGGGACGGGGCTGGGGCTGGCGATCGCCCGCTGGGCCGTTGGCCTGCACGGAGGGGACATCCGCGTGGCCGAATCGTCACGTGGTTGCCGAATCCTTGTCACCCTTCCGGGCAGCTCCGCGGCGTCGTCTTGACGTAGGGTTCGAGTGCGAAGGACATGATCTCGGCCACATGTGCCCGGGGTCGGCAGGGGTGCGAGGCCAAGGGGGTCGCAACCTGGCTGCCCCCTACCCGAACCACGCTTGTTTCCCGCCATTCCACGCGACGAAACCCGCCGTTCGGTGTGACCTGCGCGACGTAAGTCCGGCCCGGCCTGCATTGCACCGCCGGGGAGGCGTAGCCTTTATTCCCGCTGTCCATACCTTGTGAAGCGGAAGAGGGCGGTTGCCGCCGTGTCGCCACAGTCCCCCAGTAACCCGAGCACCACGACCGACGCAGCAGAGGGCGGGAAGACCCCTGCCTCAGGCTTCGGCGCGAATGAGTGGCTCGTCGACGAGATCTATCAGCAGTACCTCCAGGACCCGAACTCGGTCGACCGGGCCTGGTGGGACTTCTTCGCCGACTACAAGCCGGGGGGCGCTGCCGCTGCCGCTCCGGTGAAGTCCGGCGGCCCCGAGAAGTCCGCGACGACGGATGGCGCCTCCGCACAGGCCGCCACCGCACCCGTCGGGATCACGCAGGCCGCCGACGCCGCCACGGGGGCGGCGCCCGCCGCGCCTTCCCCCGCCGCGACCACACCCGTGTCAGCTCCTTCCCCTGCTCCTGCCACCCCCTCTGGTGCCCCTGCTGTGACTGTCACCTCCCAGGCCCCGGCCGCCGCACCGGCCGCGCCCTCCCCTCAGGCACAGGCTCCGGCCGCCGCCACCACGCCGGCGCAGAAGGCCGCGCCCGCCGCCGGAGCCCCGCAGGGCCCCGAGCTGGTGACGCTCCGCGGTCCCGCCGCCGCCGTGGCCAAGAACATGAACGCCTCGCTGGAGGTGCCGACGGCCACGTCCGTGCGCGCCGTCCCGGTGAAGCTGCTGTTCGACAACCGCATCGTCATCAACAACCACCTCAAGCGCGCCCGCGGTGGGAAGATCTCCTTCACCCACCTCATCGGCTACGCGATGGTGCAGGCCATCAAGGCCATGCCGTCGATGAACTACTCCTTCGCGGAGAAGGACGGCAAGCCGACCCTGGTCAAGCCGGAGCACGTGAACTTCGGCCTCGCGATCGACCTGGTGAAGCCGAACGGCGACCGCCAGCTCGTCGTCGCGGGCATCAAGAAGGCCGAGACGCTGAACTTCTTCGAGTTCTGGCAGGCGTACGAGGACATCGTCCGCCGCGCCCGCGTCGGCAAGCTGACGATGGACGACTTCACCGGCGTCACCGTCTCGCTGACCAACCCCGGCGGCCTGGGCACCGTCCACTCGGTGCCGCGTCTGATGCCCGGACAGTCGGTCATCATGGGCGTCGGCTCCATGGACTACCCCGCCGAGTTCCAGGGCACCTCGCAGGACACCCTGAACAAGCTGGGCATCTCCAAGGTCATGACCCTGACCTCGACCTACGACCACCGGGTCATCCAGGGCGCGGCCTCCGGCGAGTTCCTGCGGATCGTCGCCAACCTGCTGCTCGGCGAGGACGGCTTCTACGACAGCGTCTTCGAGTCGCTGCGGATCCCGTACGAGCCGGTCCGCTGGATGCGCGACATCGACGCCTCGCACGACGACGACGTCACGAAGGCCGCCCGTGTCTTCGAGCTGATCCACTCCTACCGGGTCCGCGGCCACGTCATGGCCGACACCGACCCGCTGGAGTACAAGCAGCGCAAGCACCCCGACCTCGACATCACCGAGCACGGCCTCACCCTGTGGGACCTGGAGCGGGAGTTCGCGGTCGGCGGCTTCGCCGGCAAGTCGATGATGAAGCTGCGCGACATCCTCGGCGTGCTGCGCGACTCGTACTGCCGCACCACCGGCGTCGAGTTCATGCACATCCAGGACCCGAAGCAGCGCCGCTGGATCCAGGACCGCATCGAGCGCGCGCACTCCAAGCCGGAGCGCGAGGAGCAGCTGCGCATCCTGCGCCGCCTGAACGCGGCGGAGGCGTTCGAGACCTTCCTGCAGACGAAGTACGTCGGCCAGAAGCGCTTCTCGCTGGAGGGCGGCGAGTCCGTCATCCCGCTGCTCGACGCCGTCATCGACTCGGCCGCCGAGGCCCGCCTCGACGAGGTCGTCATCGGCATGGCCCACCGCGGCCGCCTGAACGTGCTGGCGAACATCGTCGGCAAGTCGTACGCGCAGATCTTCCGCGAGTTCGAGGGCAACCTCGACCCGAAGTCCATGCACGGCTCCGGCGACGTCAAGTACCACCTGGGTGCCGAGGGCACCTTCACGGGCCTGGACGGGGAGCAGATCAAGGTCTCGCTCGTCGCCAACCCCTCGCACCTGGAGGCCGTGGACCCGGTCCTGGAGGGTGTGGCCCGCGCGAAGCAGGACGTCATCGGCAAGGCCGGCACGGACTTCACCGTCCTGCCCGTCGCCCTGCACGGCGACGCCGCGTTCGCCGGCCAGGGCGTGGTCGCCGAGACGCTGAACATGTCGCAGCTGCGCGGCTACCGCACCGGCGGCACCGTCCACGTCGTGATCAACAACCAGGTCGGCTTCACCGCCGCCCCGGAGTCCTCGCGTTCCTCGATGTACGCGACCGACGTGGCCCGCATGATCGAGGCGCCGATCTTCCACGTGAACGGCGACGACCCGGAGGCCGTGGTCCGCGTCGCGCGGCTGGCCTTCGAGTTCCGTCAGGCGTTCAACAAGGACGTCGTGATCGACCTCATCTGCTACCGCCGCCGCGGTCACAACGAGTCGGACAACCCGGCGTTCACGCAGCCGCTGATGTACGACCTGATCGACAAGAAGCGCTCGGTGCGCAAGCTGTACACCGAGTCGCTCATCGGTCGCGGTGACATCACGCTGGAAGAGGCCGAGCAGGCGCTCCAGGACTTCCAGGGCCAGCTGGAGAAGGTCTTCGCGGAGGTCCGCGAGGCCGCCACGCAGCCCGCGGCCGCCCCGGCGGTCCCGGCCGCGCAGCCCCAGTTCCCGGTGGCCGTGAACACGGCGATCTCCCCGGAGGTCGTCAAGCGGATCGCCGAGTCCCAGGTCAACATCCCCGAGGGCCACACGGTCCACCCGCGTCTGCTGCCCCAGCTGCAGCGCCGCGCGGCGATGATCGACGAGGGCACCATCGACTGGGGCATGGGCGAGACCCTGGCCTTCGGTTCGCTGCTCATGGAGGGCACCCCGGTCCGCCTGTCGGGCCAGGACTCCCGCCGCGGCACCTTCGGCCAGCGCCACGCCGTCCTCATCGACCGGGAGACCGGCAAGGACTACACGCCGCTGCAGTACCTCTCGGACGACCAGGCGCGTTACAACGTCTACGACTCGCTGCTGTCCGAGTACGCGGCGATGGGCTTCGAGTACGGCTACTCGCTGGCCCGCCCGGACGCGCTGGTGCTGTGGGAGGCCCAGTTCGGTGACTTCGTCAACGGCGCGCAGACCGTCGTCGACGAGTTCATCTCCTCGGCCGAGCAGAAGTGGGGCCAGACCTCCGGCGTCACGCTGCTGCTGCCGCACGGCTACGAGGGCCAGGGCCCGGACCACTCGTCCGCGCGCCCCGAGCGCTTCCTGCAGATGTGCGCGCAGGACAACATGACGGTCGCGATGCCGACCCTGCCGTCGAACTACTTCCACCTGCTGCGCTGGCAGGTCCACAACCCGCACCACAAGCCGCTCATCGTCTTCACCCCGAAGTCGATGCTGCGTCTGAAGGCCGCGGCGTCGAAGGCGGAGGAGTTCACGAGCGGTTCGTTCCGTCCGGTCATCGGGGACGCCACGGTCGACCCGAACGCCGTGCGCAAGGTCGTCTTCTGCGCGGGCAAGGTCTACTACGACCTGGAGGCCGAGCGGGAGAAGCGCGGGATCACCGACACCGCGATCATCCGCATCGAGCGGCTGTACCCGCTGCCGGGTGCGGAGCTCCAGGCGGAGATCGCCAAGTTCCCGAACGCGGCGAAGTACATCTGGGCGCAGGAGGAGCCGGCGAACCAGGGTGCGTGGCCGTTCATCGCGCTGAACCTGATCGACCACCTCGACCTGGCGGTCGGCGCGGACATCCCGGCGGGCGAGCGGCTGCGGCGCATCTCGCGTCCGCACGGTTCGTCGCCGGCGGTGGGCTCGGCCAAGCGCCACCAGGCGGAGCAGCAGCTGCTGATCAACGAGGTCTTCGAGGCGTAGTCGCCGACGCGACCCGCACGGCAGACGGAAGGCCCGGCCCCCACAGCGGGGGCCGGGCCTTCCGGCCGTTGCGGGGGGGGGCGGCGCCGTCGGCCCGCTACGGCTGGGGTTCGAAGTCCCAGTACGGGCGCATGCGCTGGCGGGCGGAGACGGTGTGCAGGTGCTGGGGTCCCAGGGTGCGGGTGAGGGCCTTGAGGCCGGCTTCCTCGTGTTTGGCGGCCTCCGTGTCCTCCCGGACGGCGCGGAGGTCGGCGGCCAGGGCGATCTGGGCGCTGAGGGTCATCGGGTGGTCGGGGCCGAGGACCTGTTCGGTGGCGCGGAGGGTCTCGCGGCTGAGCTCCAGGGCGGAGTCCAGACGGCCGGTGATGTCGCGGTGGCCGGTGGCGTTGAGGGCGCAGCCCAGGGTCCAGGGGTGGCGGTCGCCGAGGGCTCCCCGCATACCGGTCAGGGCCTGTTCGGCGAGGTTCAGGGCCTCGGTGCGTTCGCCCTGGGCGCGCAGGACCAGGGCCAGGTTGCCGACCGTGCCGATGCTGTACGGGTGGGCGAGGCCGAGCTGGGACTGGTAGCCGCGCACGACGTCCTCGGAGATCCGGCGGGCCTCCTCGATGTCCCCGTACTCACGCAGGTAAGTGGCGTAGTCGGAGGCGACCATCAGGGTCCAGGGGAAGGCGGCGCCGAAGACGCGGGTGGAGCGTTCCCAGACGCTGCGCAGGCGGGCGCCGGCGCCGGGGATGTCGCCGGTGCGGCGCAGGCACTGGCCGAGGTTGTGTTCGGCGCGCAGCGTCTGCGGGTGGTTGGCGCCGAGGACCTGGAGGTGGAGTTTGAGGCCCTGTTCCTGGCGTGCGAGCGCTTCGCGGTAGCGCCCCATCAGGCGCAGGCCCATGGCGCAGCCGATGCCGGAGGAGAGGGTGGCGATGTGCCGGACGCGCAGGACGCGTTCGCGGCGGCGCAGGGTGTCCAGGTCGGTGTCGTACGCCTCCTGGTAGCGGCCGAGGAGGCGCAGGACGACGGCGACGTTGTTCTGGGCGTTGAGGGTGGTGGTGTGGTCCTCGCCGAGGAGTTCGCGGTAGCTGGTGAAGGCGTGTTCCAGGAGGGCGCGGGCCTGGTCGAACTTGGCGGTGCTGAGCAGGACGCCCGCGTAGGTGCTGGTGGCGCGCAGCGTTTCCAGGTCGCGGTCGCCGCGTTCGGTGATGAGCCGGTCGGCGACCTGGCGGGCGAGGGCCTCGGCCTGGCGGAAGTGGCCGAGCATCCGCAGGGCTCCGCCGTAGGGGTAGCTGAGTTCGCGGACCTGGTCGTGGTCGTCGCCGAGCATGGCCCGCCAGATGTGGTCGGTCTGTTCGGACAGGCGCAGGCAGGTGCGGTACTCGCCGGCGAGCATCAGGTAGCGCAGGCAGTGCAGCAGGAAGTTCTGGATGCGGGGGTTGGTACTGGTCAGCACGCCGGCGGGTTCGAGGTGCGGGACGAGTTCGGCGTAGCGGGGCCAGAGCCGGGAGTCGGTGGGGAGGCCGGGGTCGGCGGCGGCGAGGACCTGGCGGACGGCGCGGGAGAGCTGGGCGGCCTCGTCCTCGGCGAGGTTCTCGCGGACGATGTTGTGGACCATGCGGTGCAGCTGGACGGTCTCCAGCCCGCCGCCCTCCTCCTCGGACAGGTCGGAGTACTCCAGGCGGACGACGGAGAACTGGACGAGTTTGTTGAGGGCGGCGTTCCAGCGGATCTGGTCGTTGACGATGCCCGCGAGGTGTTCGGGGACGTCGTCGGCGGGGAAGTCGCGCAGCAGCCGCAGCGGGACCCGGCCGGGGGCGAAGAAGACGAACAGCCGCAGCAGGGCGAGGGCGTCGGGGAAGTTCTCGCGGACGTTGTTGAGGAGTATCGCCAGGGCGGTGGGGAAGGGCAGCGGGTAGTCGTCGGAGAGGGTGACGGCCTCGTGGGAATCCAGGCGGCTCTGGAGGAGGTCGAGGTACTCGCCGACGCCGAGCGGGGAGTCGGCGAGCCAGCCGGCGGTCTGGTCGAGGGCGAGGGGGTAGTCCTCCAGGGCCTCGGCGAGCTGGTGGGCCTCCTCGCCGGTGAGGCGGTGGGCCCGGCGGCGGATGAAGGTGACGGACTCGCGGCGGGCGTAGAGGGGCACTTCGACGAGGCTGGTGTGGCGGGCGGCCCACTCCCGGTTGCGGGAGGTGATGATGACGTCGCCGGCGCCGGAGGGCAGCAGGTCGGTGAGGTCGTCGGGGTGGTCGCAGCCGTCGAAGACCAACAGCCAGCGGTGGAAGGGGAAGCCGCGCCGCAGGGCCTCCAGGACGGCGCGGATCTGTTCGCCGTAGCTGCCGGCGCCGCGCGGCAGGCCCAGTTCGGGGGCCAGGTCGGCGAGGCGTTCGCGGAGGGTGGGGCGGTCCTCGGCGGGGACCCACCAGACGACGTCGTACTCGGAGGCGAAGCGGTAGGCGTACTCGGTGGCGACCTGGGTCTTGCCGACGCCCGACATGCCCAGGAGGGTGACGGTGGAGGCGCCGGGCGGGGCCTCGGTGAGGGCGTCGCGCAGCCGGCCGATGACGTCGTTGCGGCCGGTGAAGCGGGGGTTGCGGCGCGGGACGCGGCCCCAGACCTCGGGCGGGTCGTTGGGGAAGCGGGGGCCGCGGCGGCCGCTCTCGGTGCCGATGCGGTCGGTGGGCAGGTCGAGGCGGCGCAGGACGCGGTACTCCGCCTCGTAGGCGTCCAGGCCCCACAGGTCGGTCTTCTCCAGGGCGGCGACGGCGCTGGGCAGCGGGGCGTCGGTGAGGCAGACGGCGGCGAACCGGCCGGGGTGGGCCTCGGTGACGGTGCGCAGGGCGGTGTTCCACTCCTCGTCGGTGTGGGTACCGGCGGAGAAGTAGCGTTCGCTGAGGACGACGATGACCGTGCCGCCCGCCCGCGCGAGGTCGTCGAGGGCTTCGGTGATGCCGGGGCCGGTCTGCGGGTCCCAGCGCTGGAGGGCGACGCGGTGGCCGTGCTCCTCCAGGCGGTGGGCGATCCACACCGCCCAGGGGCGGTTGAAGCCCGCGAAGCTGATGACGAAGCGCTGGGGCTGGGCGGCTCCGTCGCGGTCGTGGCGCGTACCGGTACCGGTCATGCGGCCGTCTCCCTGGGGTGTCCGGGCGGTGGACGGGGTGCGGGGCGGTGCGGGGGCGCTGCCGGTGCCGCGCGGGCTTGCGGGCGGCCGTGGCGGCAGGGCCGTGCGAGGGGCGGGGTTGAAAGGTACCGCAGCACACGGCCCGTCAGGCCCCTGCGTGCTCCGCGAGTTCGGGGTGTGCCGCGTACCAGGCGCGGCGGGCGCGTTCGAGGGCGCGGCGGGCGGTGGTGTGCTGGTGGCCGGGGGGCGGCAGCTCGTCCATGGCCCGCTCGGCGGCGGCCATACCGGAGACGAACTCCCGTCCGGCGGGGGTGAGTCGGGGGTGGGCGCGGAGGGCGGGCAGGACGGCGGCGACCTGGGCCCGGATCCGGGCGTGCTGGGCCCAGGCGCCGCGGGCCCCGTAGAGGGCGGCGCGCTGCCAGTAGCCGGCCAGGGCGAGGTGGGCGTAGGTGCCGTGCAGCAGCCCTTCCAGGGGGCGCGGGTCGGCGCGCCAGGGGGCCCAGTGGCGGGGGGTGCGGTCGGCGGTGTGGAGGGTGAGGACGTCGGTGAGGGCGGCGAGCTTGCCGTGCTGCACCTCGTGGACGAGGGTGGCGGCGAGCGCGGGCGGGGACTGGCCGCGGGCGAGGACGGCGCCGGCGGCGGCGGGCAGGGTGGCGCCGCTGGAGCGGGAGCCGCCGCCGAGGGGGACGACGCAGCGCAGGAGGCGGGCGGTCTCGTCGGCGCGGGCGGAGTCGTAGCGCTCCAGGAGGGTGAGCGCGCCGGCCCACTGGGTGTCCCAGCGTTTGTGGCCCTTGGGGGTGAGCCGGCGGGCCGGGCGTACGGGCGCGGGATGGCCGGTGGCCGGGGCCCGGTAGGGGTCGAGGTCGTCGAGGGAGGTGCGGCCGCCGGGCAGGGGGTGCAGGGGGAGGACGTCGCCGGCGTCCCAGGAGCGTTCGGTGAGGGCGAGGGGGCCGGTCCGCTCGGGGAGCAGCACGCCGAGGGTGGGCAGGGCGAGGCGGCCGTGGGCGGGGCGGAGGGTGGTCTTGAAGCCGATGCCGGCGCGCAGCGCGGCGGCGACGGCGAGGGCCCCGAGGTGCCCGAGGTCGGGGGCGGGGCCGTGCGGGGCGTGCAGCCGGCGCAGGGTCTCCTCGGCCCACACCCCGGTGGAGGGGTAGTGCAGGACGTCCCGCACGGCGTGGGGGTCCTGCCGTTCGGCCTCTTCCAGCAGCCCCCACCATTCCGCGGCCTCGGGCCCGGGGGCCGCGTCGAGGACGGCCCGCAGCAGGAGCAGCCGCTTGGAGCGCCGGATGTCGCCGACGAGGCGGAGCCCTTCGGGGGAGGGTTCGGTGGAGGCGAGGGCCCGCAGGGCGGACGCGGCGACGGTGAACCGGGGGAGGGCGGCCCCCGGGGCGGGGCGCTGGCCGGGGAGCACGGTGCGGCCGTCCGGGGTGGTCCGCGCGGGGTCGGTGGGTGCGGGGTGGGTCATGAGGCGGGCCGTCGGTTCGTGGCGGCCGTGTGGACCGCGCGGGCGATGTGGCGGATCAGGGTCTGGAGGTCCGCGCAGTACACGGACGGCTGGTGGAAGCCCTCGCCCTCGCGGTAGCGGTGGGGGTAGTGGCCGCCGCCGCAGACCTCCACGAGCGGGCAGGAGCGGCAGTCCGCGGCCAGGGCCTCGCGGCCGAGCTGGCGGGCGGCGAAGCCGGGGTGGTCGAGGAGGTCGTCGAAGCTGTGGGTGTCGAGGGTCATGCCGGTGGCCGCGGCCCCTTCGTAGGCGGACTTCAGGGAATCGGCCTGCTCGATGCTGCCGTCGGTCTCCACCACGGCGGTGGTGGCGGGTGCCAGGCCGAGGCTCTCGGTGGCGGCGGGGAGGCCCAGCAGCAGGGCGATGACCTCCTCGAAGATCCGGATCCGGGTGCGGCGCGCCGGCTCGTGCCACCAGCGTTCGAAGACGGCGATCAGCCAGTCGCCGTACGGGGTGGCGGTGGCGGGCCCCGGCGGCCCGGGCGGCGGGGCGCTCCAGTTGGCCAGGGGCAGCAGGAGGCCGATGGCGGGCGGGGCGAACGCGAGGAGGGACTCGTACGTCTCCACCGGGTCCTGGGCGACGTCGGCCACGCACAGCACCCCGGCGTACGCGGCGGGGTGCCGGGCGAGCAGCCGCAGGCCGCGGGCGGCGGCGCCGAAGCCGGGCCGTCCGGCGTGGTCCACGCGGCGGGCGTTGTGGGCGGGGAGCCCGCCGTCGAGGCTGACCCCGATCCGGATGCCGGCGGCGGCCAGGGCGGCGATGCGACCCCGGGTGAGGAGGGTGGCGTTGGTCTGCACACTGGCGGTGACCCGGGTGCCGGGCGAGCGGCGGGCCAGGGCGGCCCGTACCGCGTCGACGGGCGCGGCCAGTTCGGCGGGGGCGGCGAGCAAGGGTTCGCCGCCGTGCAGGACGAGGTCCACGCGGGGCAGCCCGTGCGCGGCGGCGTGCTCGGCGATGCGGTCGGCGGCGCGCAGGGCGGTGGCGGGGGCCATGGCGGCGGGGCGGGTGCGCCAGCTCTGGTCGGCCATCTCGTAGACGTAGCAGTAGGTGCAGGCGAGGTTGCAGCGGCTGTGCGTCTTGAGCACGAACTGCCGGACCGGGTGGGGCCGGTGGCCCGCGGCCCGCAGGGCGGGGACGTCGAGGCGGGCGTACGGCCAGGGGGCGTGGCGGGCGTGCCGGGCCTGGGCGGCGAGGACGGCGGGGGCGGCCGGGCCGCGGTGGGCGGGCAGCGCGGGGCCGCCCGTGATCGTTCGGCGCATCGCCCGTACCTCCTCTCCCGGCCACCGTTGCGGGACCCGGCCTCCAGGACGGTCCATCCCTGCCCTCCGGGCGGCTCCGGCTAACGGCGGAAAGTGGTCAACTCCGGGCGGTCCGGACGCGCCGGAGGGCGGGTCAGGTGACCCCCGAGTCGAAGGCGTTGAGGATCTCGGCCGGGTGGGTCACCCGCTCCACCAGCCCCTCGATGACCTCGGCCAGCACCGGATGGGCGATCCCGCGCAGGGCGGGCAGGTCGAGCCCGGAGAGGTCGGGGAGCTGCCCCGGACAGGGCCGGGGATGGGATGGGGCCACTTCCTGACGTCCGGTCACCATGGGCTGCCCGTCCCCCTGTCTCGCACCGTGATGGAAACTGAATTGCGGTGGAATACCGCGATCTGCCCTTTGGTCTGCCGTTTGACCTTTGATCTGCCCTTTCCCGCGGTCCGGCGGGGGGAAACGGCTCATCCGCCGCTCTCCAGCGCATCGATCCGCGCCCGCACGACACCGGAGCGCTCCCCTTCGGGCAGGCCCTGGCGCTGCCACAGCTCCAGCGCGGCCCGGTAGGCGTCGAGGGCCGCCCGGGGGCGGGCCAGGTGCTCCAGGACCCCGCCGCGCAGCTCCTGGACGCGGGCGGCGAGCCGGAGGGCGGCGCCGGTGTCGTCGGGTCCCGCCTCCAGGGCGGCGCGCCAGGCCCGCCGGTAGGAGTCCGCCGCCCGGTCGAGGCGGTCGGTGGTGTGGGTGTGGACGTGGATCTCCTGCTGGACGTCGCCGTGGTCGCGCCAGGCGCGGGCCCGCTCCAGGGCGCTGGGGCTCTGCCGGACGGCGAGCTCCAGGAGGTACTCGGCCTCGCGGAGGTCGACCAGGTCGCCCTCGTAGGTGTGCCGCAGCCGCAGCCCGGAGGCGAGCCGCAGCAGCCGGTACGCGGCCCCCGGGTCGGACTGGGCCACCGCCGACCGGCTCTCGCGCAGCACCCGTACGGCGGTGGAGGCGAAGCGGCGGCCGTCGGCGGCGCGGGCCCGCTCCAGGAGGACGTCGCCCCACTCGGGCAGCAGTTCGGCGTAGGCGTCCCCGTCGCGGGGGATCAGCCGCCGGGCCCGTCCGTACGCCTCGGCCGCCTCCTCCAGGGCCACCGGGTCCCCGTCGCGGGCGTACCGGGCGCGGTGGACGCGGGCCAGGCAGAGCAGCGCGGCCAGCCGCAGCTCGGGCTCCCCGACGGCCTCGTCGAGCGCCCGCAGCAGCTGCCCCCGCGCCTCCTCCAGCCGCGCGGGCAGGTACCGCAGGGCCCCGGCCAGCTGCACCCGCACCCCCACCACCCGTCGCCCCCACCTCCGCCCCCGGGAGGCGCCCCGCCCCGGGCCGGCGGGGCCGGCGCCGCTGCCCGTAGGCCGGTCCGACGCGGCCGGCCCGTCCGGTACGCCGGGACCTCCCGCCGGGCCCGCCGGCCGGGCGCCGCTCCCCCGGTCGGAGCCCTCGGCCGGGGTACCGGAGCCCTCCGGGGCTCCGGCCCGGGGGCCGGCCCCGCCCGGGGCTTCCGCCGGCTCGCGTGCTCCGGCCGCACCGCCCCTGGCGGCGGGGCCGTCGGCGGGAGGGGGCACGACGGGGTCAGGGCCGACGGCCCCGGACGGCCCCTCCCCCGGGCCGGCCCCGTCGGAGGGGCCCTCGGACGGAGCCGCTGGGGCGGCCCCGTCGCCGGGGCTGTCCGGGGCGGCCGGGGCCGCCTGGGGCGTCGGGCCGGCCGGGCCGGTGGGGGTGGCCGGGTCCGCCACGCCGGTCCGGGTCGCCGGGTCCACGGGGGCCGGCGGGGCGGGGTCGGGGAGCGGGGGGGCCTCCAGGAGGGTGAGGGCCGTTTCGAGGGTGGCGGCCGCGCGTTCCGCCAGGGGGGCGGGGTCGGTGGTGAGGGGCAGGAGGGCCAGGAGGACTTCGCCGAGGGACAGGAGGGCGTCCAGGTCGGTCGCGGCCAGGGGCTCCAGCGTCGCCAGGGCCTCGTGCAGCGGGCCCGGGTCCGCGCGGAGTTCCGCCAGGCGGAGCAGGGCGCGGGCCCGTCGCACCGCGCAGTCCACCCGCAGGCCCGCCTCCCCCGCCGCGGCCCCGGCCGAAGCGAACTCCCGCGCGGCGGCGGCCAGCAGCGGTTCCGCCCCGGGCCCCGGCGCCGACGCCAGGGCCCGCTCGTACAGCACCCGGCCCAGCGCCGCCCACCCCCGGGCGGTCCGCAGCCCGGTCACGGCCCGCTCGGCCTCGTCGAGGAGCTCGGGGTCGCGCTGCACCGCCCACAACCGCAGCAGCACCCCCGCCAGTTCGGTCTCGGCCTCCTCCGGCGGGTCGCCGGGCCCGGCCGGTACCGTCACGGCCCGCCGCAGCAGGGCGGCGGCGTCGTGCAGGTGGCGGGCGTCGCCGTCGGCGTCGCCGAGGAGCAGCCGCTCGCGCGCCGCCCGCACCGACGCGGCCCGGCCCGGCGGCCGGGGCGCGGGCGCCGGTTCCGGCTCCGGGTCCTCCTCCGGCGGTCCCGGCAGGTAGCGGCGTACGACCTTGGCCGAGACCTGTGCGAAAGCCTGCGGCAGCGGCCCGGCCGGCGCCGGCTCCCCCTCCTCGCCCGGCTCCGGCTCCCCCGGCTGCCCCGCCGGGACGGGCTCGCCCGTCAGCTGGGAGACGGCGAGCGCGGGGAAGTTGCGTACGCCCCGGCCGAAGTGCGCCAGGACGTACTCCGAGCAGTGCTTGAGCACCAGCGCGGCCTCGTCCCGCCCCAGCGGCCCCAGCAGCACGTCCTGCACCCCGGGTACGAACTCGTACCACGGCCCGGGCCCGGCCCCGCTGCGCCGCAGCAGCCCGCTGAGCAGTACCTCGGCGAGGTCGGACGGCTCGGAGTCGGGCAGCATCGTGCGCTGCACCAGCCGCATCACGGGCAGGGTCAGCGGCGCCGCCGACAGGTACACGGCGAGCTGTACGGCGCCCGGCGCGGCGGAGGAGCGGAAGCGGCGCACCAGCTCGTGCGGGGGCCGGGCGGCGCGCGGCAGCGGGACGGGGGCGGCCGGGTGGCGGGCCAGCACCCGGCCCACCTCGGCCGGTACGGGCCCCGAGCCGAGGCCGGCGACGAGCCGCGCCCAGGCGCCGAGGGCGGTCGCGTTCGGCGGGAGCACCGGCACGGTGAGCCCGCCGGTGGGCCGCCCGGGCCGGGTGGGCCGGTCCGGGCGGAACCGCAGCCCGGGCCCGCCGCCGCTGCCCTGCGCACCGGGACCGCCCGCGCAGGGGCCGCCGCCCGGGGCCCGGTCCAGCACCCCCCGCTCGGTCGGCAGCCAGCTGCGGGCCCACAGCCGCTGCGGCAGGGGCTGGACCACCACGCAGGGGGCGCATCCGGCCCAGCGGTGCAGCAGCCGCTGGGCCTCGCCCTCCCGCCACACCTGCCCGGCGCAGTCGGAGACCAGCATGGTCAGCGCCCGGCCGGTGGGGTCGCGCAGCTGGTCCCCGGAGCGCACCCCGCTGCCGGGCGAGGGGCCGCGGCCGACGGCGGCGGTGCCGTCGGGCAGGCGGTGCAGATAGTGCACCTGGACGTCGCGGAAGGCGCCCAGCCGCTCGCACACCGCCCGCAGTTCGTCGAACATGTCCTGCCACACGGCCATCGACGGCGAGGCGTCCATCACCAGCCGTACGGTCGCCTCCCGCCGGCTCTCGGGCCGGAAGACGGGCAGGACCAGCCCGAGGGCGCGGGCACTGGCCTCGGCGGTGGCGCCCTCGTCGAGGACGGTACGGGTGGGCCGCCCGGGCGGCCGGTGGCGCTGGAGGGCGCGCAGGGCCCGCTGTATGTCGAGTATCCGGGGTAACGCGGCCGCGCCCGGCACCCGTACGGGGACCCCGGCGGCGACGGGCACCTCCGCGTCGGACGCGCCGGCGGCCCGGCCCGCGGCGGGGTAGAGCGTGACGGGGTCCTCGGGCTGCCCGTCCTCCTCCCGCACCGGGCCGGGCGGCGGCTCCCCGGCGTCCCGCGCCGCGCTCCCGTCGGCGGGCCGCCCGGACGCCGCCCCGGCCCGGGCCCGGCGGGGTGCGGGGCCGGGCCCGGCATCGGGCGGGGCCGGGCGGGCCTCCTGCCGGGCCCGGGCGGCGGCCAGCCACAGGGCGTCGGCGAGCTCCTCGGGGGACGGGTCGAGCCCGGCGGCCCGCAGGACCCCGGCCAGGGCGCGCACCGGGTCGGCGGGGCCCGGGCCGGCGGCGGGGCTCCGGCCGTCGGGGTCGCGGCCGGCGTCGTACAGGCCCGTGGGGCCGTCGTCCGTGTGCTCGGGGGGCACCGGTCTCACCTCGGGCGGTCGAGGCGCTGGATGAGCAGGTCCGCGAGGTCCTCGCGGCTGGGCGGGGAGGCGTAGTGGGTGAGGTAGAGGGCGTTGAGCAGCTGGTCGGCGGCGAGGAGTTCGGAGCGGGAGCGGCTGAGGAACTCGCGGATCAGGTCGGCCCCGAGCTGGGCGGCCTCCTCGCCGAGGTGGGCGCGGACCATGGTGGCGAGGCGTTTCTCGCCGGGCTGGCCCAGTTTGAGCTGGATGCAGCGGCGCAGCAGGGCGGCGGGGAAGTCCCGTTCGCCGTTGCTGGTGAGGATGATGAAGGGGAAGGCCCGGCAGCGGATCCGCCCGTCGCGGACGGTGGCCTTGGTGCCGTCGTCGGTGAGGACCTGCACCTCGGGCTGGGAGTCGGCGACGCGTTCCAGCTCGGGCAGCGTGAACTCGCCTTCCTCCAGCACGTTCAGCAGGTCGTTGGGCAGGTCGATGTCGCTCTTGTCGAGCTCGTCGACGAGGAGCACGCGGGGCCGGGCGGTGGGCAGCAGGGCGGTGCCGAGGGGGCCGAGCCGGATGTACGTGCCGATGCCGGGGGCCGCCGCCCCCGCGGTCCCTCCCCCGCCGGCGGCGATCTGTACGTCCTGGAGCCGGGCGAGGGCGTCGTACCGGTAGAGGCCCTCATGGAGCACGGTCCGCGACACCACGGGCCAGCGCAGCACCCGGCCGAGCTTCAGCTCGTGGGCGACGGCGTGCGCGAGGGTGGACTTGCCGGTGCCGGGGTAGCCGGTGACCAGAAGCGGCCTGCGCAGGTAGAGCGCGGCGTTGATGGCCTCCAGCTCCTCGGGCTCGGGCCGGTGCAGCGCGGCGGCCTGGCGGTGGGCGCCGAGCCTGCGCGCCACGTTCCCGTCGGGGGCCGCGGCCGCTCCGCCGGGCTCGGTGACGGGGCCGCCGTCGAAGTCCCGCCAGGGCGGCGGGTCGGGCAGCGCCGCGATCCCGTCGTGGGGTTCGCCGACCCCCCGGTAGATGAGCCACTCGTCGTTCACTCCCGCTCCCTCCCGACCGTCCCGCCACCGCGTCCGCCCCCAGCCCCGCTCCTACCCCCGGAACGGACCGTCCCTTCCCCTCACAGGTCCCCCTGGAGCGGCTCCTCCTCCGGCAGGGCCCGCGACGGGTCCTCCCAGACGAGGGCCAGCCCGTCCGCCCAGTAGGCGTCGGGGTCCGCCCCGTACGAGCGCCGGCGCAGGGCCTGGAGGCGGTGCGGGAGGGCCGCGCCCCGGCCCGCCTCGCCGAACTCCTCCCGCAGCCCCCGGTGGAACGGCGCGCACGGGGCGGCCGGGTCGGCCGGGGGCCGCCGGCACACCGCCACCCCGTACCCGGCGTCCCGTACGGAGTGCAGCGCGCCCAGGGCCGGTTCCGCCCCGGGGTCCCGGCAGAGCACCGGCACGGTGGTCACGGCCAGCCCCGCCAGCCAGACCGGGGAGGGGCTGCGGGGGCGGCCCCGCGAGCAGTCGGCGCGCTGGTCCAGCAGGGGCCCCTCCTGCACCCGCGCCCACCGTGCGTGGGCGACGGGCCCGCCGACGCCGTCCGGGTGACGCAGCACCACCGGCCGCTGCACCCCCACCGGCACTCCGCCCGACACGGCCCACTCGTCGACGGGCAGCCCGAACAGCTCCGGGGCGACGGCCACTTCGAGCAGCGCGGCCGTGTCGTGCGTGTCGCAGCGGCGGAACCCCTCGGCGAGCGGGGCCCGCAGCGCCTCGGGCAGAGCGGCCAGGGTGGCCCGTGTCCCGGCGGCCACCGGGGTGACCTGGCCGGGGCGGGCCGGGCCGGCCAGGACCGACACCCGCCAGTCGTAGACCTCCTCCCAGCCGTGGGCCCACGCCTCCAGCAGCACCGAGGGCCCGGTCGGCAGGCTCCCGGTGCGCCGGGCGCGGCCGAGCTCCGCCTGGCCGGCGGCCCGCCGGCGGCGCCGGTCCCGCTCGGCCAGGCCCCGCTCGTGCTGTTCGGCGAGTTCCCGGCGCAGGGGCCGCCACAGCCGTTCGGCGGTGGCCCGGACCCAGTCCCAGAGTTCCTCGTCGGCTCCGGGCGCGGGCGGCTCGCGGTGGTCGGCGACGCTGACGCCGGTGGCGTAGCGGAGCATCGCGGCGGCCTCTCCGCCGGCTCCGGGCGGGTCGTGGAGCAGCCCGAGTCCGTCGCGCCAGCTGAGGGGGGCGGGGAGGGTGGGGTCGGGTTCCTCGCCCCTGGCCCGCTCGGCGAGTTCGCGGACGGTTTCGGAGGATCCGGGCGGCGGCAGTTCGGCGAGCAGCCCGCACAGGGTGGTCCGCTCGACCGGGGTGAGCCGTCCGCGGCCGCCGTAGGGGTCGCTCTCCCCGAGCAGGAGGGTGTCGTGGACGTCGGTCCAGGTCCGGCGGGTGTCGAGGTCGCTGAGGTGGCGGTCGTAGTGGTAGAGGTCGTGGGCCTGCATGACCCGGCGGTAGAGGCCGCTCTGCCCGCCCGCCGGCATCGGCAGGGTCCGCAGCTGCGACACGGTCACGGCGAGCCCGCCGCCGCCGGTGTGCCGGCGGGCCTTGACCACCCCGATGACCTCTCCGCGCGCCAGGTCGACGACGGGTCCGCCGGACATCCCGGCCTCGATCTCGTCGTCGTCGCCGAGGCGGATGGCGGCGCCGCCTCCGGCGATGCCGCGCAGCCGGGTGGTGCGGCCGGTGATCTCGCGGATGCCGAGTTCCTCGGTGCAGCCGAAGTAGGCGGCCTCGTCCAGCCGGGGCCGGGCCCGGTCGGTGAGCCAGACGCAGGCGTGGGTGACGGGGGCGAGGACGCGGAGCAGCGCGAGGTCCGGCAGGTCCCACAGGGCCCGCGGCCCGGGCCGGCGCTCCTCCAGCCGCTCGGGCAGGACGCACTCCACCCGCCCGGATACCGTCCCGGTGGCGGTGGTGTCCCCTCCGGGGAAGAAGCTGATGCCGACCTCACGCCCCGCCAGACGCACTCCGCCACCTCCTTCACCGACGACGTGCGCACACGTGAGGACCCAGCCGGGGGCGATGAAGAAGCCGCTCCCCCAGGTGGGTCCGGTCCCAGCGCTGTCATACCCGCGCGGGGCCGCGTGGATACGTACGGTGGCGGCCCGGACCAGGGGTTCGAGGAGCTCGTAGGCGCGCGCGGAACCGGCCGTGCGCCCGTCCGGCATCCCGCGACCCCTCTCTCCCGCCCGTCCCAGCGGCTGACGTCCACGCTAGCGCCGGGGGCGGGACATCGGGAGGTGTCGCCGGTTAGCCGGATTATCCTGGCGGGAAACACCCCCCGACATCCCTACACGGCACGGAGCCCGACTTGTACTTCACCGATCGCGGCATCGAGGAGCTGGAGAAGCGGCGCGGCGAGGAGGAGGTCACCTTCGAGTGGCTCGCCGAACAGCTCCGCACCTTCGTGGACCTCAACCCCGACTTCGAGGTCCCGGTGGAACGCCTGGCCACCTGGCTGGCCCGCCTGGACGACGACGAGGACGAGGACGAGTAGAACCGGAGGAGCAGACGCTCACGAGCAGACGCGGACGGACCGCGGAGACGACCGAGGGGCCCGGCCGCGTGCGCGGCCGGGCCCCTCGGTGGTTCTGCCGGGGGATCGCCTGGATCAGGCGGCCTTGGTCTCCCAGAAGATGCGGTCGATCTCGGCGATGAGCTCCAGGGCCTTGGCGCCGGTCGCCGGGTCGTTCGACGCCTTGGCGGCCGAGAGGGCCTTCAGGGTGTCGTTGACCAGGGTGTGCAGCTGCGGGTACTTCTCGAAGTGCGGGGGCTTGAAGTAGTCGCTCCAGAGCACCGACACGTGGTGCTTGGCGAGCTCGGCGCGCTGCTCCTTGATGGTGATGGCGCGCGCGCGGAAGTCGGCGTCCTCGTTGGCCTGGTACTTCTCCTGGACGGCCTTGACCGACTCGGCCTCGATACGGGCCTGGGCCGGGTCGTACACGCCGCAGGGCAGGTCGCAGTGGGCGGAGACCTTCACCTTGGGGGCGAAGAAGCGGGAAAGCATTGGAGTGGGTCCTCCTCGTGATCGTCTTCTCAAGGGTGAGATTACTCGCTGAGAAGACGGAATTCGCGGGCGGCCCCATGGGCTTAGGACAAAAGTCCAGCCTCCGCCGAGGCCAGGTGAGCGAACCTACGGGGCCGTGCGGCACCATGCGGGCAGGACGAGGAGGCGCGGATGGCGGAGAGCGGGCGGGCGCGGGTGCGGATCGGGATCACGGAGGTGTCGGGGCCGTCGATGGTGCCGACGCTGCTGCCGGGGGACCGGATGGTCGTGCGGTACGGGGCGCCGGTGCGGCCGGGTGACGTGGTGGTGTTCCGCCATCCGCTCCAGCAGGACCTGCTGGTGGTCAAGCGGGCGGCCGGGCGCCGGCCGGGCGGCTGGTGGATGCTCGGCGACAACCCGTTCAACGAGACCGGGGACAGCACCGACTACGGCGCCGTCCCCGACGAGCTGGTCCTGGCGACGGCGGTGCTGCGGCTGCGGCCCCGCCCGGCGCATCAGAGTTCGCTCAGGGCGCGGCTGTCCTGGGCGGTGTCGGCGGTGCGGCCGCTGCGGGCGGACTCCTCGGCTTCCAGGCGCTTGCGGGCGCGGTAGGCGGCGACGTTGGCGCGGGTGGCGCAGCGGTCGGAGCAGTAGCGCCGGGAGCGGTTGGTGGAGGTGTCGAGGTAGGCGTTGCGGCAGGGCGGGGCCTGGCACAGGCCGAGCCGGTCGGGGCCGTGCGCGGTGAGGTGGAAGGCCAGCCCGAAGGAGGCGGTCGCGGCGTAGCCGGCGGAGGCGTTGGAGGGGTGGTCGGCGAGGTGGATGTGCCAGTCGGGGCGCCCGTCGGGGCCGACGAGGTCGTGGCCGGAGACCTGGGGGCTGACGGGGAACTCCATGAGCAGGGAGTTCAGCAGGTCCACCGCGAGGACGTCGTCACCGCTGTCGGCCGCCTCGAAGACGGCGCGCAGCCGGGCGCGGACGTTGCGGAAGCGGGTGACGTCGGTGTCGGTGACCCGGCGGGCCGTCTGCGAACCGGGGCCGAAGAGGGCGCGGACGTCGTCGGCCGAGGTCAGCGCGTCCTTGTTGCGGGCCGGCTCCTCGGTGTTGACCAGGCGCACGGCATAGTCCGAGTAATGGGCCAGTTCCACTTGTAGTCCTTACGGCTTCGGGTGAAGGTCGGTCACGGCCGCCCGTAACGGCTGTCCTCAGTTCGAGGGTATTACGTGGCGAGGGGTGACGGCGCTCGCGTGCGTACCGGAAGTATCCACGGGTCCTAGGTCCGAAGGACGAGATTCCGGAAGGCGGCAGCGCGAAGGGGCGGCACGGGAGACCCGTACCGCCCCTTCCGCCGGGCCGTCAGAACGCGCGGAGCGCCTGGAGTGCCCGGAGCCGCTACAGCACCTTGGAAAGGAACGCCTTCGTGCGGTCGTGCTGCGGGTTGCCGAGCACGTCGCGCGGGTGGCCGGACTCGACCACGACGCCGCCGTCCATGAAGACGAGGTTGTCGCCGACCTCGCGGGCGAAGCCCATCTCGTGGGTCACCACGATCATGGTCATGCCCGACTCGGCCAGGTCGCGCATGACGTCGAGGACGTCACCGACCAGCTCCGGGTCGAGGGCCGAGGTGGGCTCGTCGAAGAGCATCAGCTTCGGCTCCATGGCCAGCGCGCGGGCGATCGCCACACGCTGCTGCTGGCCGCCGGAGAGCTGGGTCGGGTAGTTCCCGCCCTTGTCCCCGAGGCCGACGCGGTCCAGGAGCTTGACGGCGCGCTCGCGGGCCACCGCCTTGGACTCGCCCTTGACCATGACAGGCGCTTCCATGACGTTCTCGATGGCCGTCATGTGCGGGAAGAGGTTGAAGCGCTGGAAGACCATGCCGATGTCCCGGCGCTGGGCCGCGACCTCGCTGTCCTTGAGCTCGTAGAGCTTGTCGCCCTTCTGCTTGTAGCCCACCAGCTGGCCGTCGACCGAGAGCCGGCCGGCGTTGATCCGCTCCAGGTGGTTGATGCAGCGCAGGAAGGTGGACTTGCCCGAGCCGGAGGGGCCGACCAGGCAGAAGACCTCGCGGGGGGCGACCTCCAGGTCGATGCCCCGCAGGATGTGGGCAGCGCCGTACGACTTGTGGACGCCTTCGGCCTTGACCATGGGCTGGGCGGTCTTGGCGGACGACGCCGTCTTCGCGATCTTCGCGGTCATCGCGCGGCCTCCGTACGGCGGAACATGTTCAGGTTGGCCTTCAGCCGCTCGAACGGCGTCGGCGGCAGGGTGCGCTGCGCGCCACGGGCGTAGCGGCGCTCCAGGTAGTACTGGCCGACGCTGAAGACGCTGGTCAGGGCCAGGTACCAGATGGACGCGACGAAGAACATCTCGATGACCGCGCCGGCGGTGCTGCCGATGTTGGAGCTGGCCCGCAGGAGTTCGGTGTACTGGACCGCCGAGACCAGGGAGGAGGTCTTCAGCATGTTGATGAACTCGTTGCCGGTCGGCGGGATGATCACGCGCATGGCCTGCGGGAGCACGACGCGGCGCATGGTCTGCGTCTGGGTCATGCCGAGCGCGTGCGATGCCTCGCTCTGGCCCTCGTCGACGGACTGGATGCCCGCGCGGACGATCTCCGCCATGTAGGCGCCCTCGTTCAGGCCCAGGCCCAGGAGGGCGACCATGAACGGGGTCATGACGTCGACGGTCTCGTTCTTGTAGATCGGACCGAGGTTGATGTACTGGAAGATCAGCGGGAGGCTGAACCAGACCAGCAGCTGCACGTAGACCGGGGTGCCGCGGAAGAACCAGATGTAGAGCCAGGACACGAAGCTGGTGACCGGGTTCTTCGACAGGCGCATCACCGCGAAGAGGATGCCGAGGACGAGGCCCAGCGCCATCGAGGTGATGCTGATGATGACGGTGTTGCCGAGGCCGGCGAGGACCGCGGGGTCGAAGAGCTTGTCGCCGACCGTCGCCCAGATGATCTTGCCCTGGGAGAAGGCGTAGACGAGCCACCCCAGCAGTACGGCGACGACCACGGCGCTGATCCAGCGGCCGTAGTGCCGTACGGGGATGGCCTCGATGGCCTCGTAGGGAGTGGTGCCCGAGGCGCCGGGCCCGGCCGGCGGAGTCGCGGCCGGACCCTTGTCGATCTTGTCAGTCACTATGACTGCCCTTCAGTGGAGCGCTTCGGTGTTACTTGCCGGCGTTGATCGTGGCGGACTGCACGGCGCCGTCCTTCACGTTCCACTTCTCCAGGACCTTGGCGTAGGAGCCGTCCTTGATGATGGCGTCGACGGCTTCCTTCAGGGCGTCGCGCAGTTGCGTGTTGTCCTTGGAGACCGCGATGCCGAAGAGGCCGACGTCGGACTGCTGGCCGCCGACCTCGAAGTCGTTGCCGCCACCGGAGTTCTTCGCGATGTAGGCGGTGACCGGGAAGTCGTTCAGGTCGGCGACGGCGCCGCCGGCCTTCACACGGGTCTGGGCCTCGGCGTCGGTGTCGAACGCCTCGATGGTGAGCTTCTTGTCCGCGCCGCACTTGTCGGCCTGGGCCTTGAAGGTGTCCTCGTAGATGGTGCCGCGCTGCACGGCGACCGTCTTGCCGCAGAGGTCGTCGAGGGACTTGATGTTGTCGGGGTTGCCCTTCTTGACCAGGAGCGAGACACCGGAGGACATGTAGTCGACGAAGTCGACGCCCTTGCCGATCTTCTGGCCCTTGTCGTCGAGGCCCTCCTGGCGCTTCTTGTTGTCCGTGATGGAGGAGATCGCCACGTCCTGGCGGCCGGTCTCCAGGGAGGTGATCAGACCGTCGAAGGTGCCGGAGGTGAACTGGAGCTTCACGCCGAGCTGCTTGCCGAGCGCCTCGGCGATGTCCGGGTCCACGCCGACGATCTTCCCGTCCTGCACGAACTCCATCGGGGCGTAGGCGGTGTCCGAGCCGACCTTGATGACACCCGCGTCCTGGACCTTCTTCGGGAGCTTGGAGAACAGCGGAGCGCTGCTGTCCCCGGTGCCCGAGCCGGTCGAGGACTTGTCGGTCTGGTCGCCACAGCCGGTGAGGATCAGGGCGCCGGCGACCGCGATCGCGCCGACCGCGGCGATCCGGGACCGGGCGGCGGTCGTACGACGGGTGGTGCTTGCGGTCATGAGCTGGTTCCTCCGACGGGGGTGGAAAAGCATCCGAGAACGGGTCGCGCACGCACCATCGAGTGCCGCGACCTTGTGTGATTACGGCATCTTGCCATTCGGACTGGCGCATTCAGGGTGCCCGTGAGGTCAAAATCAGATAACGGGCGCCCCCGACGAGCCAACAGGACTGCGGGCAAGGTCCCTCGGAGCCGCACAAACCGCCGTGACCTGGCATTTTCGCCTCACTATTTGCGGCTCGTCTCGCCAGTCGGACAGAGACCTTTGGACTTTTAGCCAAAACCGGGACAAGCACCCTACGATCAGACCGGAATCGACTCGTCTGGGCGTGTGCTCTTCGGGTAGAACAGATCCTTACACCCCTCATCCGGGGCTCAGGGCGCGCGTGCGGCGCGCCCGCGCGTACGAACCTCCCCTTCGCGGAGACGGGCCAACCGTCGATGCGGAGTACGGACGCGGTGCCCGCCCACCCCTTAACCAGGAGTGGCCACCCTCAATGAACAAAAGGACTTAAGGGGTCACACGAAGTGGCAGCGGAGATCGTCAACCCTCGCAGTGACAGTGCGACGGACAACAACCCCGATGCGGTGTTCGCACTGCACCGGGGCGGCAAGATGGCCATCCAGGCCACTGTGCCCGTCAAGGACAAGGATGACCTGTCCCTGGCCTACACGCCCGGCGTGGCGAAGGTGTGCACCGCCATCGCCGAGCAGCCCGAGCTCGTGAACGAGTACACCTGGAAGTCCAACGTGGTCGCCGTCGTCACCGACGGTACGGCCGTGCTCGGGCTCGGTGACATCGGTCCCGAGGCGTCCCTCCCCGTCATGGAGGGCAAGGCCATTCTGTTCAAGCAGTTCGGCGGCGTGGACGCGGTTCCGATCGCGCTCGCGACCAAGGACACGGACGAGATCGTCGAGACGGTCATCCGTCTGGCGCCGTCCTTCGGCGGGGTGAACCTGGAGGACATCTCCGCGCCCCGCTGTTTCGAGATCGAGCGGCGCCTCCAGGAGGCGCTGGACATCCCGATCTTCCACGACGACCAGCACGGCACGGCCATCGTGACGCTGGCCGCCCTGCGCAACGCGGCCAAGCTGACCGGCCGCACCCTCGGCGACCTGCGCGCCGTGATCTCGGGTGCCGGGGCGGCGGGCATCGCCATCGCCAAGATCCTGGTGGACGCCGGGATCGGCGACGTGTGCGTCACCGACCGCAAGGGCGTCGTCTCGGCGGACCGCGGCGACCTGACGGACGTCAAGGCCGAGATCGCGGGCCTGACCAACAAGACGGGTCTGACCGGCTCCCTGGAGCAGGCCCTGGCCGGCGCGGACGTCTTCATCGGCGTCTCCGGCGGCACGGTCGGCGAGGAGGCCGTGGCCTCCATGGCGAAGGACTCCTTCGTCTTCGCCATGGCCAACCCCAACCCGGAGGTCCATCCCGACATCGCGCACAAGTACGCGGCGGTCGTGGCCACGGGCCGTTCGGACTTCCCGAACCAGATCAACAACGTGCTGGCGTTCCCGGGCATCTTCGCGGGTGCCCTGAAGGTCCGCGCGACCCGGATCACCGAGGGCATGAAGATCGCCGCCGCCGACGCCATCGCCGGTGTCGTGGGTGACGAGCTTGCCGCCGACTACGTGATCCCCTCGCCGTTCGACGAGCGCGTCGCCGAGGCCGTCACGGCCGCGGTCGCCGCGGCGGCGAAGGCCGACGGGGTGGCCCGGCTCGTCTGAGCGGCGGGTGTACCCCCGCGGGGCTGAACGGGTGAGGCCCGGCCGGAGCGATCCGGCCGGGCCTCTTCGTCTACGGAAGGCCGCCGCGCAGGGGAACGCACCCTCCCCGCCCCCGAACGGGGAGGGGACGTCCCGGGTCCTTCGCCGCGGCCGGCCGTGGGCCTCCTCACCGGCTCGACCAGGCACGACCAGGTACGACCGGGCGCGCGGAAAGAGCGCGCGAAGGGCGCCCCGGGAACGCAGGAGGAGTACGCGGGGCCCGTGAAACGCTCATGACGAGCCACCGCATGGCCTGAATCATACCCCCCTCCCGGGGTTGTCGATCTCTTCCGTTTAGCTCGGTCAAGGGCGCAAAGCACTTGGCACGGACGGCACTTGAGAGAACACCCTCCGCTTCCACTCCTGACCACCCGGCGCCCCTCGCCCCTGGCCATAGGGCCTACCGACCGGTAGCCTCTGGCGCCATGTTCGCTGCCTACGCCGCCCGAATCGACCGAGACCAGCCGCTGAACGGCCTTGAGCTGGGCGAACGCCCCGCCCCCCAGGCCCGCCCCGGCTGGGTGACCGTCAACGTCAAAGCCGCCTCGCTCAACCACCACGACCTGTGGTCCCTGCGCGGGGTGGGCCTCGACGCGGACAAACTGCCCATGATCCTCGGCTGCGACGCGGCCGGTGTCGACCAGGACGGCAACGAGGTCGTCCTGCACTCCGTCATCGGCCAGAGCGGCCACGGCGTCGGCCCGGACGAGCCGCGCTCCATCCTGACCGAGCGCTACCAGGGCACGTTCGCCGAACAGGTGACCGTCCCCGCCTGGAACGTGCTGCGCAAGCCCGCCGGCCTCTCGTTCGCGGAGGCCGCCTGCATGCCGACGGCCTGGCTGACGGCGTACCGGATGCTCTTCACCAACGCCGGGGTCCGCCCCGGGGACTCCGTCCTCGTCCAAGGGGCGGGCGGCGGGGTCGCGACCGCCGCGATCGTCCTGGGCAAGGCGGCGGGCCTGCGGGTCTACGCCACCAGCCGCGACGAGGCCAAGCGCAAGCGGGCGGTGGAACTGGGCGCGGCCGAGGCGTTCCCCCCGGGCGCCAGGCTCCCGCAGCGGGTGGACGCGGTGATCGAGACGGTGGGCGCGGCCACCTGGTCCCACTCCGTGAAGTCCCTGCGCCCCGGCGGCACGCTCGTCATCTCGGGCGCCACCAGCGGCGACCGGCCGGCCCACGCCGAGCTGACCCGGATCTTCTTCCTGGAGCTCAAGGTGGTCGGCTCGACCATGGGCTCCAAGGACGAACTGGAGGACCTGCTCTCCTTCTGCGAGAACACCGGCGTCCGCCCGGTCATCGAGGACACCCTCCCCCTGGACCGCGCCCGCGAAGCCTTCACCCGCCTCGAATCCGGCGACCTCTTCGGCAAGCTCGTCCTCACCCTCTGACCCGACCTCGCGCTGTCAATCTAGGTTGACACCCCTCCCGTGTCAACCTAGATTGACAGGCATGACCGAAGCCACCGATCTCGCCGAACGGGCCGGAGACCAGGACCCCCGCGTGGGCCTGCGCGCCGTGGCCGCCCTCCGCCGGCTGCTGGAGCAACTGGAGGCCGTCCAGGTGCGCAGCGCCCGGTCACAGGGCTGGTCCTGGCAGGAGATCGCGGCCGAACTCGGCGTCAGCCGGCAGGCCGTGCACAAGAAGCATGGGAGGCTCTGATGTTCGAACGCTTCACCCACGACGCGCGCTACGCGGTGGCGGGCGCGGTAGCGCAGGCACACGCCGCCGCTGCCGACAGCGTCACCGAGGAACACCTGCTGCTCTCCCTGCTGGACCGTGGAGCCCTGGAGCCGCTGGGCGTGGACGGCGCGGCCGTCGCCGCCGACCTCGCGGCGCGCCGCCGCCGGGGAGGAATGTCCCGGGCGGACGAGGAAGCCCTCGCCGGCCTGGGCATCGACCTGTCGGAGATCGTCTCCCGGATCGAGCAGACCCATGGCGCGGGCGCCCTCACCGCCCCCGCCCCCCGCAGGCGGGGGCTGGGCTTCTCACTGCGCACGGTCCTGGGCCTCCCGGAACCGCAACAGCGCCACTTGCCCCTCACCCAGGGCGCCAAGAAGACCCTGGAGCAGTCCCTGCGCATCACCCTGGGCCGCAAGGACCGCCACATCGGCACCCCGCACCTGCTCCTGGCCCTGGTCTCCCGCCCGGGCACGGTCTCCGAGGCCCTCGCGGACCACGGAGTCACCTACGCGACGGTCGAGGCCGGGCTCGCGGCGGCCTGACTAGGACCCAGGGCGCAGGGCCGTCCCGATGCGGGACGCGGCGGCGGCCAGGTGGGCGCGGGCTTCGGCCAGCTGGGCCGGGGTGACGCCGTGGTCGCGGGCCGCGTCGCGGACGTCGTCGCGGAAGCGGTCCAGGAGCCGGTCCAGGTCGCGGGCCGGGTCGGCGGTCGGGGTCAGGTCCTGGGCCCAGGCCGAGCCCGAGGGGCCGGGGGCGGTGGGCGCCTCGGGGGTCGCGGCGGCGCCGTTGCCCAGCCAGGCCCCGGCGAGGCTGCCGATCACCCCGCCCGTCCTGCTGATCTGCTCCTGGAGCTGCGCGGCGATCCGCTGCACCTCCTCGCGGGCCCGCTCCTGGGCCTCCTTGGCCTGGCGGCGGGCCTGCTGGGCCTCCTCGCGGGCCCGGCGGCTCTCGTCCTTCGCCCGGCGCGCCTGCTCCTTCCACTCGTGTCTGGCCTTGCGCAGCTCCTCCTTGGCGGCCCACCAGGACTCGTCCTGGACCTGCGTCGCCGAGGCGCTGGCGGCGGCCCGCATCTCGCGCCGCAGGTCACCGGCGGCGCCCCGGACGTCGTCACGGATCTCCGCGGCCAGCTCGGAGACCGAATCACGGATCTCCAGCTCCAGGTCCGCCAGCTCCCCGCCCCGGTCGGCCAGTTCGGCCCGGCCCGCCTCGGTGATCGAGTACACCTTGCGTCCGCCCTCGGTGGCGTACGTGACGAGCCCCTCGGCCTCCAACTTCGCAAGCCGCGGGTACACGGTGCCGGCCGACGGCGCGTACAGGCCCTGGAAGCGCTCCTCCAGCAGCCGGATCACCTCGTACCCGTGGCGGGGCGCCTCGTCCAGCAGCTTCAGCAGGTAGAGGCGGAGGCGGCCGTGGGCGAAGACGGGCGGCATGTCAGAGCACCTTCTTGTCGAGCTGGAGGGGCGCGCCGGACTCGGTGTCCGCCGAGGGACGGCGCAGGACGGCGATGGACCCGGAGACGGTGGTCGCCCGCAGAGTGCCGGAACCCTTGCCGAGCGTGCCGGTGATCCGCTTGGCGCCCAGCTGCCCGGTGACGCGCAGGTCCTCGAAGGCGTTGGAGACGCTGCCGGTGGCGGTGTTGGCCTCGACCTTGGCGTCGGCGGGGTGCGGGAGGCGGATGGCCACCTGGCCGGAGACGGAGTTCAGGACGATGTCCACCGGCTTGGGGGCCGCCGCGTCCAGGGCGAGGTCGATGAGCATGTCACCGCTGACGGAGTCGGCCCGTACGCTGCCGCCCTCACCGTCGACGACCGTCAGCCCGCCGGAGACCGAGTGGAACCCGAACTCACCGGTGACGGACTGCGCCTCGACACTGCCGGACACCGTGTGCGCCTTGACCCGCCCGGAGAGCCCGACGAGGGTGGCGTCACCCGAGACGCTGTTGACCTCGGTGGCGGCGGAGATTCCGGAGACGAAGGCGGTCGCGCTGACGGTGGCCAGCTGGACGGCGGTGGCGGCGGGCACGGTCAGGGTGACGGTGACACTGCGCTCCCACGCCTTGCGCCCGTCGGAGGAGGAACCCGACCAGGTCTTCCAGGGCTTGGCCTCGAACCACTTCCTGAACCCCTGCGCCCCGTTCCAGGGCAGGTCCTCGTAGGACACCGTGAGGACGCCGCCGTCCTGCACCACGTGCAGCGGGGGCCCCTCGACCTCGGCGACCTCCAGCCGGGCGGGCCCGTCCTCGGCGGCGACGACGTTGACGGTCCCCGCCACCACCCGTACGCGCACCTCCGTGACGGGCCGCTCGAACGTGAGCCGCTGGGGGGCGGGGACGGACCAGGTCATCTGCTCAGCCATGATGCGGCTCCTTCTCGTGGACCGACGGCGACGCACGCAACATATCGCGTCTCTCCAGAACACGATATATCGCGGCATGCCGAAGTCAAGCACGTCCAGCCGGGCGCGGCGCGCGCCGAAGGCCGCCGGGCGGCCGGGAGAGGGACGCTCCGCCGTGCGGCGTTTCGAGCGGGTCTCGGCCCCGGACGGCCGGCGCACGCCGAGGGGTGGGAGAAGGGCGTAGCGGTCTGGGGCGTGTCGCGCCTGGCCCGGGGGGAGAGAGACGCCGGGGCCGGATGCCCGGGCAGGCGGCCCCGGGCCTCTCGCCAGGGCGGTGGCGGGGGCGGGACGCCCCTACGCCGCCAGCAGCCCGCTTCCCGCACGCAGGAGCCACTCCCGGTACGGCGGGGCGCTCAGGGCGGCTTCGCGGTAGGCCGCGCGGAGGTCTTCGTACGCCTCCGCGTGTTCACCCGGGCGGGTGGCCAGCAGGAGGCGGACCGCCAGGGGGTCGCCGCGCAGGGGGCGGATCGCCATGTCCTCGCGCGCCCCCGACGTCGGCTGGCACGGGGCCACCGCCTCGCCGGAGACGATCAGGGACGCCGCCGTGTGGTAGTCGGCGTGCAGGACCTGGGGGGAGAGGCCGGCCCGGGCGAACACCCGTCGCAGGCCGTCCCATTCGCCGTCGACCGAGGGGTCCACCGTCCAGCGGTCCCCGGCCAGGTCCTGTAACTCCACCACCGCCGAGCGGGCGGCGGGATGGTCCGGGCACATCGACACGAACTGCGGTTCGCGCTCCATCAGCACCCGCAGCTCCAGCCCGCCCGGCACGCTCAGCGGGCTGCCCTCCACCTCGTGCACGAACGCCACGTCGAGCTGCCCGGCGGCGGTCATCCGCAGCAGGGCGTTCGCCGAGACGTCCACCACCAGGGTGGTCTCCGTCTCGGGGGAACGCCGGTGCAGCCGGCGCAGCCATCCCGGCAGGGCCCGGCTCGCGGTGGAGCCGATCCGCAGGCGGGGTCCGTGCGCGGCGGCCCGGGCCTCGGCGACCAGCGCGGCCATCTCGGCGAGCAGCGGCCGCGCCCGCCCGAGTACCGTGCGGCCGAAAGGAGTCGGGCGGCAGCCGGTGCGCTCGCGCAGGAACAGCTCGCCCTCCAGGGCCCGTTCGATGCGGCGCAGCTGCGTGGTCAGCGAGGGCTGGCTCACGCCGAGCTGCCGGGCGGCCTTGTGCAGGCTGCCGGCGTCGGCGATGGCGCACAGCGCGCGCAGGTGCCTCACCTCGAGCTCCATGACCTGAGGGTAGGCGGGCCCCCGGGCGGCGCACCAGCCGCCGATAGCCCCCCGAATCCCGCCATTCTCACGCTAGTTGACCAAGGTACATCTCACGGAAACCGCTCGGGAACTCCCCGATAGCCCGGTGTTATCGGCCTCTGACATCATCCCCAGCCCCCGCCGCCTCCCGCAGACTCCGGTACCGGATGACCCATCCACCCCCCACCGCACCGGATGAGTAGGAGCCCCCCACATGCGCCACTCCCGCAGGACCGTGCTGTCCATCGCCTCCGTCGGCCTCGGTGTCGCCGCCGCGCTCGGCGGCGTCGTCCCCTCCGCCACCGCCGCCACTCCGGCGGCCGGCAGCCCGGCGACCTACGCCGCGTACGAGCGCTCGCAGGAGAACCAGGCGGCCAACAAGGCGTTCTTCGAGGCGGTCCAGCGCGCGGTCGCCGAGCAGCGCGCCGCCAACCCGAGCGCCACGGCCGCCGTCACGGTCACGTACAACACCCGCAACGCCCCCAGCTTCCGTACGCAGATAGCCAACTCAACCCGCATCTGGAACGGTTCGGTCACCAACGTGAAGCTCCAGGAGGTGTCGTCGGGCGGCAACTTCTCCTACTACGAGGGCAACGACTCGCGCGGCTCGTACGCCAGCACGGACGGGCACGGCCGGGGTTACATCTTCCTCGACTACGCCCAGAACCAGCAGTACGACTCCACCCGGGTGACGGCCCACGAGACGGGGCACGTGCTGGGCCTGCCGGACCACTACTCCGGTCCGTGCAGCGAGCTGATGTCGGGCGGCGGCCCGGGCACCTCCTGCACCAACCCCTACCCGAACAGCACCGAGCGCTCGCGCGTCAACCAGCTGTGGGCCAACGGCCTGGTCGCCTCGGGCCTCGGCACCAAGAGCTGAACCCCGGGCCGCCTCCCGGCCCCCCGGGCCCGGGGGGCGGCCCCCGCGCTATCCGCGCGGCTTGCGCCACATGGGCCACATCAGCGGCCCCTCCGGCAGCCGCACGGGCTCGCCGGTGAACTGCCACCCCAGCCGCTCGTACAGCCGCATGCTCCGCTCGCTGCTCGCCTCCAGGTACGCCGGCACCCCCTCCCGGTCGCAGCGCTCCAGCACGGGCCTGATCAGCTCCGTGCCCAGCCCCTCGCCCTGCCGGCCGGGCGCGACGGCGATCATCAGCAGGTACTCGTGCTCCTCGGCGGTGGGGTGCACCGCCCCCGTCAACCGGCCGACGAGCTCGCAGCGTTCGTTGTCCGGGTCGGCCACGGCGCGCATCTTCGCCGGGATCTCGTCCTCGCCCTCCGGCTCGCCGGCCGGGATCCGCAGCCACAGCGCGGCCGCCGAGCCGTCGGCGGCGTAGTCGATCCGGCCCTCGGCCAGCGCGACGTCCACGAAGACCCCGAGGAACCTGCCGTGGACCTCGGCGCGGTGCGCGGGGTCGGGGAAGACCCAGGAGCTGACCGGGTCGTTGCGGAAGCTCTCGTCCAGCAGGCGCGCGACGGCGTCCCGGTCCGACTGCTCCGCCTGACGTATCTCCAGCACCACAGGTCACACCCTTCAATCACGTTTCAACTACCGCACGTGATCCTAGAGTTGCCCGTAGCACACGGAAAGGCCCGTTTCGGCACCGAGGGGTGCCGAAACGGGCCTTCCCGCGCGACCGCCCCTACCGCGTACGCCGCGTCACGAACTCGGCCAGCGCCAGCAGCTCGCCCGCCGCCGTCACGTCCGGCACCGCCCGGGACAGCTGTTGCACCGCCCGGCCCATCCGGTCACCGGCGTGGGCCTGCGCCCAGTCCCGTCCGCCGGCCCGCTCCACGGCCCGGGCGGCCCGCCGTACGTCGTCCTCCCCGGTCATGGGCCCGGCGTACAGCGCGGCGAGCTCCTCCCCGGCCTCGGTGCCGGAGGTGAGGGCCGCCACGACCGGGAGGGACTTCTTGCGGGCGACCAGGTCCGCCCCGGCGGGCTTGCCGGTGTGCCCGGGATCCCCCCAGATGCCGATCAGGTCGTCGATCAGCTGGAAGGCGAGGCCCGCCTCCCGGCCGAAGGCGTCCATCGCCTCGACCTCCTCCGGTCCGGCCCCCGCGTACAGGGCGCCGACCGCGCAGGCGCAGCCCAGGAGCGCGCCCGTCTTGGCCGTGGCCATGGCCAGGCACTCCTCCAGCGAGACCGAGGCGCGCCGCTCGAAGGCGCAGTCCGCCTGCTGGCCCGCGCACAGCTCGACGACGCAGGCCGCGAGGCGGGCCGAGGCGCGCGCCGAGGCCGGGTGCGGGTCGGCGGCGAGCGTGCCCAGCGCGAGGGCCATCATGGCGTCGCCGGCGAGGAGGGCGTCAGGGATCCCGAAGACGGTCCAGGCGGTGGCCCGGCCGCGCCGTCGGGCGTCATTGTCGATGACGTCGTCGTGCAGCAGGGTGAAGTTGTGCGCGAGCTCCACGGCCGCCGCCGCCCGTACCGCGGAGTCCGGGTCGCCGTGCGGCCCGCCGAGGGCCCGCGCCGAGGCGAGGACGAGCGCCGGACGGATGGCCTTGCCCGCCCCGACGGCGGCCGGGCTGCCGTCCTCGTGCTCCCAGCCGAAGTGGTACATGGCCACGCGCCGGGTGGGGGCGGGCAGGCTCTCGACGGCCCGGCGCAGCTGCGGGTCAACCGTCTCTCTCGTGCTGTCCAGCAGGGCGGCCGCCTCCTGCCCCTCCCCCGCGGCCAGGGCGTTCGCGCTGGTCATCAGCGCCATCGGCCGATCTCGACGTTCTCCAGCACGCCGAGCGCGTCGGGCACGAGCACGGCTGCGGAGAAGTAGGCGGTGACCAGGTAGGAGATGATCGCCTGCTCGTTGATGCCCATGAACCGCACCGACATGCTCGGCTCGATCTCGTCGGGGATACCGGGCTGGTGGAGGCCGATGACGCCCTGGTTCTCCTCGCCGGTGCGCATGCAGAGGATGGAGGTCGTGCGGGCCTCGCTGATGGCGATCTTGTTGGACGGGAAGATGGGCACGCCCCGCCAGGCCGGCACCCGGGTGCCCGCGACGTCGACGGTCTCGGGGTAGAGGCCCCGCTTGTTGCACTCGCGGCCGAAGGCGGCGATGGCCTTGGGGTGGGCGAGGAAGAGGTTGGAGTCCCGGCGCATGCTCAGCAGCGCGTCGAAGTCGTCGGGGGTGGGCGCGCCGTCGTGGGGCTGGATGCGCTGGTCGTAGTCGGCGTTGTGGAGGAGGCCGAAGTCGGGGTTGTTGAGCATCTCGTGCTCCTGGCGCTCCCGCAGCGCCTCGACCGTGAGCCGCAGCTGCTGCTCGGTCTGGTTCATCGGGTGGTTGTAGAGGTCGGCGACGCGGGTGTGGACGCGCAGGACCGTCTGGGCGATGGAGAGTTCGTACTCGCGGGGCCGGGCCTCGTAGTCGACGAAGGTGCCCGGGAGGACGGCCTCGCCGTGGTGGCCCGCGGAGAGGTCGATGGCGGCCTCGCCGTACCGGTTGGTGGGCCGCTCGGTCTGCGTCCGGACGCTGTCCAGGTGGGTGCGCAGGGAGGGGGCGCGGTCGGCGAGGAGCTGGAAGTCCTGGCGGCTCAGGACGAGTGCGGTGCCGGGGGTGGCGGCGCGGGCGGTGTACTCCCAGATGGCCTCGTCGTCGGTGAGGGCGTCCTCGCCGAAGTAGGCGCCGTCGGCGACGGTCCGCAGGACGGCGTCGTCCCCGTAGGGGCCGGGGCCGATGTGTTCGATGCGGCCGTGGGCGAGGAGGAAGACCTCCTCGGAGGGACTGCCGAAGGAGGTGAGCTCCTGGCCGGCCGCGAAGTCCACCTGCCGGCAGCGCGCGGCGAGTTCGGTGAGGACCTCGTCGTCGGTGTAGTCGCGCAGCAGGGGCAGCTCGCCGAGTTCGGCGGGGATCACCTGGACCTGGCTGCCCGTCTTGACGAACTCCACGATGCCGTTGCCGACGGAGTAGCTGAGGCGGCGGTTGAGGCGGTAGGTGCCGCCGTGTACCGAGACCCAGGGCAGCATCTTCAGGAGCCACCGGGAGGTGATCTCCTGCATCTGCGGGGCGGACTTGGTGGTGCTGGCCAAGTTCCGCGCGGCCGCGGTGCTGAGACTGCGCTGCTGCGGTGTCTGGGCTTCGGATTCGGAGCCCGCCTGGACCGACATGTCTTTGCCTTTCGATCACTCCATGGTCTGCGGTAGAGAAGCCTTTCAGCACACCGTGTGGTCGGACCATTACACAAAAGGGTGGGACTACTCCGCCGCCGGCTGGGCATCGTGAAGGGTCTCCTCGAACGGCCCCGCCCTGACGACGGCTGGCCGAAAAACGCCCTATCCGCGGAAGAGCTGCTTCCACTACACCGGTACGTAACGCACCGAACACGCACCGTAAGGGAGGCGGCCATGTCCGCACCCATGTCCGCGGATCGCTTCATCAACGCCCTGCGCGCCGAGGGCCTGACCGTCGTCGAGGTCGGCCAGTGGCGCTCGCACAACCGCAACCACAAGGGACCCTGGGGTCCCATGCACGGGGTGATGATCCACCACACGGTCACCCATGGCAGCGGCTACACCGTGGCGCTCTGCCGCGACGGGGACAGCGAACTGCCCGGCCCGCTGTGCCACGGGGTCATCACCAAGGACGGCCGCGTCCACATCGTCGGCTACGGCCGCGCCAACCACGCCGGCGCCGGCGACTCCGACGTCCTGGAGGCGGTCATCGAGGAACGGCGCCTCCCCCCGGTCCACCGCGCGGACACCGACGGCAACCGGTACTTCTACGGGTTCGAGTGCGAGAACCTCGGCGACGGCGAGGACCCCTGGCCACCCGCCCAGCTCGACGCCATCGTCCGCGCCGCCGCGGCCCTGTGCCGCGTCCACGGCTGGGGCGCCCGCTCCGTCATCGGCCACCTCGAATGGCAGCCCGGCAAGATCGACCCCAAGGGCTTCGCCATGGACTGGCTGCGCGACCGGATCGCCGAGCGGCTCAAGTGACACCCGGCGCGACAATGGCCTGGTGACCCACCCCGAGCTGCGCCCGCGCCCCCCGTCCCCCCTCACCGAGGCGGCCGACGAACGCTTCGCGGCGCGCGGCGTACGGCTCCTCCTCAAGCGGGACGACCTGGTCCACCCCGAGCTGCCCGGCAACAAGTGGCGCAAACTCGCCCCCAACCTCCGGGCCGCCCTGGAGACGGGCCACGAGCGGCTCGTCACCTTCGGCGGCGCCTACTCCAACCACCTCCGGGCCACGGCGGCCGCCGGGCGGCTGCTCGGCCTGGAGACGGTGGGCGTCGTCCGGGGGGACGAGCTCGCGGGCCGCCCCCTCAACGACTCCCTGGCCCGCTGCGCGGCGGACGGGATGCGGCTGCACTTCGTCACCCGCTCGGAGTACCGGCGCAAGGCCGAGCCGGAGGTCCGCGCGCGGCTCCTGGACGCCGCCGGCGCCGCCGACGCGTACGTGATCCCCGAGGGCGGCAGCAACGCGCTCGCCCTCACGGGCTGCGCGGAGCTGGGCCGGGAGCTGCGGGACGTCTGCGACGTGGCGGCGGTGGCCTGCGGTACGGGCGGCACCCTGGCCGGTCTGGCCGCCGGGCTGGGCCCCGGCCGGCGCGCCCTGGGCGTCCCGGTGCTGGCGGGGGGCTTCCTGGAGGCGGAGATACGTTCCCTCCAGGCGGCGGCCTTCGGCGGGGCCGCCGGGAGCTGGAGCCTGGCCGAGGGCTTCGACCACGGCGGCTACGCCCGCGTCCCGGCCGCCCTCGACGCCTTCGCGGCGGACTTCGGGGCCCGCCACGGCCTGCCGGTGGAGCGGATCTACGTGGCGAAGCTCCTGTGGGCCCTGACCGCCCTGACGGAAGCGGGGGCCTTCCCCCCGGGTACGACGCTCGCGGCCGTCGTGACGGGCCGCCCGTAGCGGACGGCCCTCAGCCGGCCTCCTCCCGGTAGGCGGCCGCCTCCTCCAGGTCCAGCCTGCGCAGCAGGCCCCGCAGCATCTCGTCGTCGATCCGGCGGCGGTCGCGCAGGGTCACGAAGACCTCCCGCTCCGCCTCGATCATCTCCCGGGCCAGGCGCCGGTAGACGTCGTCCGCCGACTCGCCCGTCACCGGGTTGACCTCGCCCAGCCGCTCCCACACCGCGTTGCGCCGCCGTTCCAGGACAGTGCGCAGGCGGTCGGCCAGGGGCGGCGGGAGGCTGCTGTTGGCGGGGTCCTCCAGGAGCTCCGCCAGGCGTTCCTCCGCCGCCCGCGACGCCTCGCTCTGGGCCTGGGCCTCGGCGAGGGTCTCCGCCTGGGCGTCGCGCCGCGGCAGCCGCAGGCGGCGGATCAGCGGCGGCAGGGTCAGGCCCTGCACCACCAGCGTGCCGATCACCGTCGTGAAGGTGAGGAGGAGGATCAGGTCGCGGTGCGGCACCTGCATGGGCACGGAGAAGGCGATGGCCAGGGAGACCACCCCCCGCATCCCGGCCCACCCCACGACCACCGGGGACTTCCAGTCGGTGTCCGGCTCCCTCGTGCGGATCCGCGCCGACACCCAGCGCGGCACGAAGGTCGCCGGGAACACCCACACGAAGCGGGCCACGACGACCACGACGAACACCGCCACCGCGTACCAGGCGGCGGCGAGCCCCTCGTACTCGCTCAGCCCGCGCAGGACCACCGGCAGCTGGAGCCCGATCAGCGCGAAGACCACCGACTCCAGGACGAACGCGACGACCTTCCACACCGCCTCCTCCTGGAGCCGGGTCGCGAAGTCCACCTGCCAGTTCCGGTGCCCCAGGTACAGGGCGACGACGACCACGGCGAGGACGCCCGAGGCGTGCACCCGCTCCGCCGCCGCGTACGCCACGAAGGGGATCAGCAGGGACAGCGTGTTCTGCAGCAGGGGCTCCCGCAGCCGCTTGCGCAGCTGGTGGATCGGGACCATCAGCAGCAGGCCCACCCCCACCCCGCCCACCGAGGCCAGCAGGAACTCCGCGACCCCGCCCGCCCAGCCGGCGCTGGTCCCGACCGCGGCGGCCAGGGCCACGTTGTAGGCGGTGATGGCGGTGGCGTCGTTCACCAGGGACTCGCCCTGCAGGATCGTCGTCACCCGGCTCGGCAGCCCCAGCCGCCGCGCGATCGCGGTCGCCGCGACCGCGTCCGGCGGGGCCACGACGGCGCCCAGCACCAGCGCCACGGGCAGGGAGAGGCCGGGCACGACCAGGTACGTCGCGTAGCCCACGGCGAGGGTCGCGAAGAGCACGTAGCCCACCGACAGCAGGGCGATCGGCCGCATGTTGGCCCGCAGGTCCAGGTACGAGCTGTCCACCGCGGCCGTGTGCAGCAGCGGCGGGAGCAGCAGCGGCAGCACGATGTGCGGGTCGAGGGCGTACGAGGGCACCCCGGGCACGTACGCCGCGACGAGTCCCACGGCGACGAGCAGCAGCGGCGCCGGCACGGGCGTGCGCCGGGCCACCCCCGCCACGGCGGCGCTCATGGCCACCAGCGCCACCAGCGGCAATACCTCCATCGAAGATCCATCCCCATCCGTCGTCGGCGATGTCGCACCCGCGCCCTGGCCGTAACCTGGCCATCATGAGCGAGTGCACCCACCTTGCCGAACTGCCGCGCCCCGAGCCGGTCCCGCATGCCCTGACCTGCCCGGAATGTCAGGCCCTCGGCAGTCATCCGGTCCAGCTGCGGATGTGCCTGGGATGCGGGTACGTCGGCTGCTGTGACAGCTCTCCCCACCGGCACGCCACCGCGCACCACCGGGAGACGGGCCATCCGGTGATGCGCAGCTTCGAACCGGGCGAGACGTGGCGCTGGTGTTTTGTCGACGGTTCGATCGTCTGAAGCGGGGTAGTTCAACCCTCCGCCGGTTCCCCCGAATTGGGCCCCGCAGACCCCTAGCCACTGTGCGTACCCGTGGACTTACCATCAGTCACTGGCCGTGCGGGGCGGGGCCAGCGAGGGGTGCCGCGACACGATCGCCCGGATCGCGATAGCGTCACCGGCGAACAGAGCTCGTACCACCTTGGAGGTGAGGGTGTCCCAGATCGCAGGCGAGCCCGGGACCCAGGACTTCGTGGAAGTCCGGCTGCCGGCTGCGGGTGCCTACCTGTCGGTGCTGCGAACGGCCACGGCCGGTCTCGCGGCACGGTTGGACTTCACCCTCGACGAGATCGAGGACCTCCGCATCGCGGTGGACGAGGCTTGCGCGATCCTGCTCCAGCAGGCCGTGCCGGGCTCCGTCCTCAGCTGCGTCTTCCGGTTGATCGACGATTCGCTGGAAGTGACCGTCTCCGCGCCCACCACCGACGGGCGCGCGCCCGAGCGGGACACCTTCGCGTGGACCGTGCTGTCGGCGCTGGCCGGCAAGGTCGAGGCGACGGTCGAGGACAACCGGACGGTGAGCATCAGTCTCTACAAACAGCGCGGCGCGGGACCAGGCCCGGCGTGAGCGGCGGGGAGATCCCGGTGCGGGGCGGGGATCGGCCCCGGGTGAGGCACGAGGTCGACGGCGGTATCCCGGAGCAGCACCACGCCCGGCCGCACCCGGCTGACGCGGATGCGGAAGACGGCTTTTTGGACTCGGCGGAGCGACGGGCGGGCCCTATGAGCGACAACCAGCACGACCAGGTACACCAGCCACCGCAGGCGCCGGAGGAGGCGCCTGTGGCGCTGCCGGATCCCCGGGACCGCATTGGCGCGCGTGCCCTGTTCTTCGAGCTGCGCGAGCTGCCCGAGGGGTCACCGGAGCGGGCGGAGCTGCGCAACCGGCTGGTGCGGATGCACCTGCCGCTGGTCGAGCACCTGGCGCGCCGGTTCCGCAACCGGGGTGAGCCGCTGGACGACCTGACGCAGGTGGCGACCATCGGCCTGATCAAGTCGGTGGACCGGTTCGATCCGGACCGGGGGGTGGAGTTCTCCACGTACGCCACTCCCACCGTCGTCGGGGAGATCAAGCGGCACTTCCGCGACAAGGGCTGGGCGGTACGGGTGCCCCGGCGCCTGCAGGAGCTGCGGCTGTCGCTGACGACGGCCACGGCGGAGCTGTCCCAGCAGCACGGCCGCTCCCCCACGGTGCACGAGCTGGCCGAGCGGCTGGGAATCTCCGAGGAGGAGGTGCTGGAAGGGCTGGAATCGGCCAATGCGTACAGCACCCTGTCGCTGGACGTCCCGGACACGGACGACGAGTCCCCGGCGGTCGCGGACACCCTCGGCTCGGAGGACGAGGCGCTGGAGGGCGTGGAGTACCGCGAGTCGCTGAAACCGCTGCTGGAGGGGCTGCCGCCGCGGGAGAAGCGGATCCTGCTGCTGCGCTTCTTCGGGAACATGACCCAGTCGCAGATCGCCCAGGAGGTGGGCATCTCGCAGATGCACGTCTCCCGGCTGCTGGCGCGCACCCTGGCCCAGCTGCGGGACAAGCTCCTCGTGGAGGAATGAGCCCGGGGAGGACGGGGCGCGCAGGTGCGAGCGCGGGGTTATCGGGCCTGGTCCGCGGGTCCGATGCCCAGCGCCTCGGTGGCCGTCGGGTTCACCAGGAGCGCGACGACGGCCACCGCCGCCAGGGCCAGCGCCACGGCGGCGGCGGTCATCGCACCGCCGGTGCTCCAGAGGGTCCAGGCGACGGGGAGCGCCATCAGCTGGGTGATCAGCGCGGGCCCGCGGCTCCAGCGGCGGCCCTTGCGCAGCCCGTGGGCGGCGATCAGCGGCAGCGCGGCGAGGGCGAGGAGGGTCACTCCCCCGGTCTCGGCCTGCTGCGGGGAGTCGGGGTGGCCGGCGAGGCCGACGAACAGCATGTAGACGCCGAGCCCGGCGAGGGCGAGGCCCTCCAGCGCGGTCAGTACGGCGGCGGCGGTCAGGGGGCTCGGCTTCTTGCTCACCCCAGCAGGGTAGCCGCGGGCGGCCCGGCCCGGAGGGGGACGGCCGGTAGGGGGCGCGCGCCCGGGGGTGGGTACTCTGGCGACCATGCGTGCACTTCTCGTGGCCAACCCAGCAGCGACGACCACCAGTGCGCGCACGCGCGACGTCCTGACCCACGCCCTGGCCAGCGAGATGAAGCTGGAGGCGGTGACCACCGAGTACCGGGGGCACGCCCGGGACCTGGGCCGCAAGGCGGCGCACGAGGGGCTGGACCTCGTGGTGGCCCTGGGCGGCGACGGCACCGTCAACGAGGTGGTCAACGGGCTCCTGCACGACGGCCCCGACCCGGAGCGGCTGCCCCGGCTGGCAGTGGTGCCGGGCGGTTCCACGAACGTCTTCGCCCGCGCGCTCGGGCTGCCCAACGACTCGGTCGAGGCGACCGGCGCCCTGCTGGACGCGCTGCGGGAGCGGCGCGAGCGGATCGTGGGCCTCGGGCTGGCGGCGGGGGTCCCGGGCACGGAGGACGAGGCGGTCCCCTCGCGCTGGTTCACCTTCTGCGCCGGCTTCGGTTTCGACGCGGGCGTGGTGGGGCGGGTCGAGCAGCAACGGGAACGCGGCAAGCGTTCGACCCATGCCCTGTATGTACGACAGCTGATGCGGCAGTTCTGGGGAGAGCCCAACCGCCGGCACGGAACGATCACACTGGAGCAGCCGGGCGCGGAGCCGGTGAAGGATCTGGTGCTGTCGATAATCTGCAACACCTCGCCCTGGACCTACCTGGGAAATCGTCCCCTGTACGCCTCTCCCGAGGCTTCGTTCGATACCGCGCTTGACGTGTTGGCCCTGGACCGTTTGTCAACTCCGGCCGTCGCCCGGTACGCCACACAGCTCCTGACCTCGACTCCTGAACGCGGTCCGCAGGGCAAGCACGCGCTGTCTCTGCACGATCTGACCGACTTCACCTTGCATTCGAAGGTGCCCCTCCCATTCCAGATGGATGGCGATCACCTCGGAGTGCGCACCAGCGTTCGGTTCACAGGCGTTCGCCGTGCACTGCGTGTGATTGTGTGAGTAGAAGAGCCCAAAGTCCTTTCAGTCGAACGTTTACACGCCGGTCCACCCCCAGGAACTAGGGCTGTGACCTAGTCGACACCGACGAATCCAAAAAAACTTTCCGGAAGGGGTTGTATCCCCGTCCGAGGTTTGCGAATCTCTACATGGCGATCGGGACAGCCCGCACAACCCGGCACCCACACAGAGCGCCAGAACCCCACCACGAATCTTCGGACCGCACCAGGCGACTGGGCGTCGGCCCTTCCCTCACGGGGGGATTCGTGAAAGCGTTCACATTCACAAGCAACCTGTTCGCAATACAAGGAGATGGAGCAGCCATGGACTGGCGTCACAACGCCGTTTGCCGCGAGGAAGACCCCGAGCTCTTCTTCCCCATCGGCAACACCGGTCCTGCGCTGCTGCAGATCGAGGAAGCCAAGGCCGTCTGCCGCCGTTGCCCCGTCATGGAGCAGTGCCTGCAGTGGGCGCTCGAGTCCGGCCAGGACTCCGGTGTCTGGGGCGGCCTGAGCGAGGACGAGCGCCGCGCCATGAAGCGCCGCGCCGCTCGCAACCGGGCGCGCAACGCCAGCGCCTGATATCGACTTTCGAGCCTCGACGCGCAGCGCGTAGTACCCGTATAGCGCTCAGCAACGTGCTCTTGAGCCCCGGACCGATCACCCTTCGGTCCGGGGCTCAGTGCTGTTCCCGTCCCGCCGCCGTCACTCTGGGTGAGGGCAGTGGGTGGGCTACTTCGGGGAGCTGACCGGCACGTCGAGGACCACCTTGGTGCCGCGCGGCTCCGCGCGGACCATGTCGAAGGTCCCGCCGAGCTCGCCCTCCACGAGGGTCCGTACGATCTGCAGCCCGAGGTTGCCTGCCTTCTGCGGGTCGAAGCCCTCGGGCAGCCCGGAGCCGTCGTCGAGGATCGTGATCAGCAGCCGGCCGTCGGCGCGGCCCGAGCCGCTGCGGGCGGCGGCCACCTCCACGGTGCCGCCCTCACCCTGGCCGAAGGCGTGCTCCAGCGCGTTCTGGAGGATCTCGGTCAGCACCATCGACAGCGGAGTGGCCACCTCCGCGTCCAGGATCCCGAACCGCCCCATGCGCCGGCACTGCACCTTGCCGGGGGAGATCTCGGCGACCATCGCGATGACCCGGTCGGCGATCTCGTCGAACTCGACCCGCTCGTCCAGGTTCTGAGAGAGGGTCTCATGCACGATCGCGATCGAACCGACGCGCCGCACCGCCTCGTTCAGCGCCTCGCGCCCGCTCTCCGAATCCATCCGGCGGGCCTGGAGCCGCAACAGCGCCGCCACGGTCTGGAGGTTGTTCTTCACCCGGTGGTGGATCTCCCGGATGGTGGCGTCCTTGGTGATGAGTTCACGTTCGCGACGGCGCAGTTCGGTGACGTCGCGGCACAGGACCAGGGAGCCGATCCGGGTGCCCTTCGGCTTGAGGGGGATCGCACGGAGCTGGATGACCCCGCCGTTGCCCTCGACCTCGGTCTCGCGCGGGGCCCAGCCGCTGGCGAGTTTGACGATGGCCTCGTCCACCGGGCCCCGGGACGGGGCGAGTTCGGCGGTGGTGGTGCCCAGGTGCTGGCCGACCAGGTCGGCGGCGAGACCGAGCCGGTGGTAGGCGGAGAGGGCGTTGGGCGACGCGTACGTCACCACGCCGTCGGCGTCGAGGCGCATCAGGCCGTCCCCGACGCGCGGGGAGGCGTCCATGTCCACCTGCTGGCCGGGGAACGGGAAGGAGCCCGCGGCGATCATCTGCGCGAGGTCGGAGGCGGACTGGAGGTAGGTCAGCTCCAGCCGGCTCGGTGTACGCACCGTGAGCAGGTTGGTGTTGCGCGCGATCACGCCGAGGACCCGGCCCTCGCGGCGGACGGGGATCGACTCGACGCGGACCGGCACCTCCTCGCGCCACTCCGGGTCGCCCTCGCGCACGATCCGGCCCTCGTCGAGGGCGGCGTCGAGCAGCGGGCGGCGGCCGCGCGGCACGAGGTGGCCGACCATGTCGTCCTGGTACGAGGTGGGGCCGGTGTTCGGCCGCATCTGCGCGACGGAGACGTAGCGGCTGCCGTCGAGGGTGGGCACCCAGAGCACGAGGTCCGCGAAGGAGAGGTCGGAGAGCAGCTGCCACTCCGACACCAGCAGGTGGAGCCACTCCAGGTCGGTTTCACCGAGAGCGGTGTGCTGGCGTACGAGATCGTTCATGGAGGGCACCTTGCGAGCGTACCCCGGGTAGGGGGATGACTTTCCCCACGACAAGTACTCGGGAGTACCCAGGAAGGGCACAGGCCGCGTACTGTTGGAGGAAGTGACGGGCCAGTAGGGCCGCGCTTTGGATGGACAGGACAGATTGGTCTAGTCCACAATTGACCCAGGTTTCCGCCCTCCCCGCACAGGAGGACGGATCGAGGTGGCCGCGCGTTCTGCCCTGACCGCGCCGGCGCCTCCAACCGGCCGCCGGGAACCGCACACCTGACGGCCGTAAGTACTCCGGGCTACGGTGCCGGACGGGCTGAGGGTCCCGTCCTGCACCGTGGCCCAGAGGAACCGCCGGGCGGGTGAGGACTCCCCGCGGCGAGCGCCTTCCAGAACACGCCGGCCGGGCCCCCGTGCCCCCGCCGCGCCCCCCGAACCACTTCCCCGGCCCCCCGCCACGCCCCCGTCGGCTCTGCTAGATTGGTCTATACCACAAGCTCACCCTCCTCCCCAGATCGGCAGGCCCCGCGTGGAAGTTGTCATCGTCCCGGACGCCAAGGCAGGCGGCGAGCTCATCGCGGAGGCCATGGCCGCCCTGGTCCGCCGCAAGCCCGACGCCCTGCTGGGCGTGGCGACCGGCTCTACCCCGCTGCCCGTCTACGAGGCCCTCTCCGCCAAGGTGCGGGCCGGTGAGGTCGACGTCTCCCGGGCCCGGATCTGCCAGCTCGACGAGTACGTGGGCCTGCCGGCCGGGCACCCGGAGTCCTACCGCGCGGTCGTGCTGCGCGAGGTCGTCGAGCCCCTCGGGCTGACCGAGGACTCCTTCATGGGCCCCGACGGCTCCGCCGCCGACGTCCAGGCGGCCTGTGAGGCGTACGACCAGGCCCTCGCCGACGCCGGCGGGGTGGACCTCCAGCTGCTGGGCATCGGCACCGACGGGCACATCGGCTTCAACGAGCCCTGCTCCTCGCTGGCCTCGCGCACCCGGATCAAGACGCTGACGGAGCAGACCCGCGTGGACAACGCGCGCTTCTTCGACGACGACCTGGACCAGGTGCCGCACCACGTCATCACCCAGGGCATCGGCACCATCCTCGACGCCCGCCACCTGGTGCTGCTGGCCACCGGCGAGGGCAAGGCCGAGGCCGTCGCCCAGACCGTCGAGGGCCCGCTCTCCGCGCTGGTCCCGGCCTCCGCGCTCCAGCTGCACCGGCACGCCACCGTGATCGTGGACGAGGCGGCCGCCTCCAAGCTGAAGCTGGCCGGCTACTTCCGCCACACGTACGCGAACAAGCCCTCCTGGCAGGGCCTGTAGCCGCCGCTGGTAGCAGGACCGAGGAAAGGGCCGGGCCCCCCTCCCGCGGGGGCCCGGCCCTTTCCTCGTGCCCGTGGGGCTACCGGACGCCGGCGATGACCTCGGCCGCGGCCCGCCCGCAGACGCGGGAGGCGCCGTGCGTGGCCAGGTACAGCGACCCCCGCGGCTCGTTGCGCGGCAGTCCCATCTCCACGACCACGGTGTCCGGCCGCGCGGCGACCAGGGCGTCCAGCGCGCTGGTCATCCACGGGTGCCGGTGGGCGTCGCGGACCACCGCGACGACCGTCCGCTCCCCCGCGGCCGCCAGCACGTCCCCGGCCCCCGAACCCTCGGGGTAGACGCCCGAGAGGGTCCCCGGGACGAGGGCGGCCAGCTCTGCGGCCACCCCCCAGGGGGTCTCGTCGCCGACCGCGATGTTCGCGACGGGGGCGAAGGTGGCGACGTACGGGGCGGCCACGGGGGCCGGGGTGCCCGACACGACCAGTGCGCGGCGGGCGGCCTCCAGACCGATGCCGGACGCGCGGCTCCCCTCCGGCTGCGCGTCCGGCCGGGCCCGGAAAGTCCATGCGGCGAGGGCGCGCACCCGCTCGGCGGCGTCGGCGAGCCGCTCCTCGGGCAGCGCGCCCTCGCGTACGGCGGCGACCAGCGCGTCACGCAGACGCAGCACGGTCGCCTCGTCGGCGAGGCCCCCGCCGACGCAGATGGCGTCGGCGCCGGCCGCGATGGCGAGCACCGAGCCGCGCTCGATGCCGTACGTCCCCGCGATGGCGTTCATCTCCATGCCGTCGGTGACGACGAGGCCCTCGTAGCCCAGCTCCTTGCGCAGCAGACCGGTGAGGATCTGCGGGCTGAGGGTGGCGGGGCGGGCCGGGTCGAGGGCGGGCACCAGGATGTGGGCGCTCATGACGGCCTTGGTGCCGGCCTCGATGGCCGCCTTGAACGGGACCAGCTCGCGCGCCTGGAGGGTGTCGAGGTCCACGTCGATGCGCGGCAGCGCGTGGTGGGAGTCGACGTTGGTGTCCCCGTGGCCGGGGAAGTGCTTGGTGCAGGCGGCGACCCCGGCGGCCTGGAGGCCCTCGACGTACGCGGCCGTGTGGCGGGCGGCGAGGCGGGTGTCGGCGCCGAAGGAGCGGACGCCGATGACCGGGTTGCCGGGGTTGGAGTTGACGTCGGCGGACGGGGCCCAGTTGAGGTTGACCCCGCATTCGGCCAGGCGCCGGCCCAGCTCGCGGGCGACCTCGCGGGTCAGGTCGGTGTCGTCGACGGCGCCGAGCGCGAGGTTCCCGGGGAAGGAGGAGCCCTCGCGGACCTCCAGGCGGGTGACGTCGCCGCCCTCCTCGTCGATGGCGACGAGGACGTCCTCGCGCTCGCGGCGCAGCTGGGCGGTGAGCGCGGCGAGCTGTCCGGGCGAGGCGATGTTGCGGCCGAACAGGCCGACGGCGGTGAGGCCCTCGCCGACCTGGCGCAGCAGCCAGGAGGGGGCGGTGGTGCCCTCGAAGCCGGGCTGGAGGACCGCGAGCGCGTCCCGGGTCAGGGTGTCGGTGTGATGCGCGAGGATCGTCACGGCGTTATCCCTTCACGGCGCCGGCGGTCATGCCGCCGACCGCCTTGCGCTGGAGGAAGATGAAGATCACCAGGACGGGTACCGCGAAGACCGAGGACGCGGCCATGGTCGCGCCCCAGTCGTTGCCGAAGGCGGTCTTGAACTGGGTCAGCCACAGCGGCAGGGTCTGTGCGGTCTTGTCCTTGTTGAGGATCAGGACCATCGCGAACTCGTTCCAGGCGGTGATGAAGCCGAAGAGCGAGGTGGACATCAGTCCGGGGGCCAGCAGCGGCAGGATCACCTTGCGGAACGCCTGGCCGCGGGTGCAGCCGTCGATCTGGGCTGCCTCCTCCAGGGTCACCGGGACGGCGGCGATGAAGCCGCGCAGGGTCCAGATGGTGAAGGGGAGGACCATCACGAAGTAGATCGCGGTGAGGACGCCGATGCTGTTCAGCATCTCGGCGTCCCGGACGATCATGTACATGGCGATGACCATGACCTCCCAGGGGGCCATCTGGGCCATCATCACGCCGAGGACGAGGCCCTTGCGGCCCTTGAACTTCATCCGGGCGATCGCGAAGCTCGCGGCCAGGGCCACCACCAGGGCCAGCAGGACGGCGCCGACGGTGACGACCAGGCTGTTGGTGACGTAGGTCCAGAAGTTCTCGACGCCGGTCGCCTTGGTGAAGTTGTCCAGCGTCGGGGTGAAGACGAAGACCGGGTCCTTGGTGAGGATCTCGCTGTTCGGCTTGAGGGCCGAGGAGAACATCCAGTAGACCGGGAAGACGAAGACCAGGGCCACGAGCAGGGCGCCGAGGTTCTTGGCGACGGTCGCGGGGCGCAGCGGCCGGCGCGTACGCAGCTGCTGCGGGGGCTTGTCGGGGGCGGTGGTGGTGCTCACTGCTCCTCCTCCTGCTTCAGGATCAGGCGGAAGTAGAAGGACATGACGACCAGCAGGATCAGGATCGTCAGGACGGAGATCGCCGCGGCGAGGCCGTAGTGGAACTGGCTCTGGCCCTCGACGTAGGCGAAGACCGGGAGGATCTCCGAGGCGCGGTCAGGGCCGCCCTTGTTCATCGCGTAGACCTGGGTGAACGCCTTGAAGACCCAGATCACCTCCAGGAAGGTGGTGACGAGGAAGAAGGGCTTGAGGTTGGGGAAGACGACCTTCCAGAAGGTCTGCCAGCCGTTGGCCCCGTCCATGCGGGCGGCCTCGTACAGCTCGGCGCCGACCGTGGTGAGGCCGGCGTACATGTTGAGGGCGACGAAGGGGATGGAGCCCCAGACCACCAGGAGCGTGACGATCGTCAGGGTGGACAGGCCGGTCTCGAACCAGTTGTGCTGCTCGTAGCCGGAGAAGCCGAGGGTGCGCATGAGCCAGTTCATGACGCCGAACTGCTCGTCGAACAGCCAGGAGAAGACCTGGACGGAGGCCACGATCGGCATCGCCCAGGCCATGACCAGCGCCATCGACAGGACCAGGCGCATCCACTTGCCGAGCCGGTTCAGCAGGATGCCGATGAGGCTGCCGATCACCATGATGAGCACGACGTTGGCGAAGGTGAACAGGAAGCTGCGCACGACGACGGTCCAGAAGGCGGAGTCGCCCAGCAGCTGGGTGTAGTTGGCGAAGCCCCCGAAGGGGTACTTCCGCTGGATGAACTCGATCTTGTTGATGTCCTGGAAGGACAGGATCACGTTCTTGATCAGCGGGTACAGCAGCAGGAGGGCCAGGCTGGCCACGGCCGGCAGCACCAGCAGGTACGGCAGCCACCCCGAGGGGAGCCGCTTTCTGCCCCCGCGAGGAGGGGTGGGACGGGGGCCGGCGGCGGGGCTGGGTGCCTCCGGCCGTCCAGCGGACGGGTGTGGTGCGTCCTGTGGAGCGCTGGTCGTCGCTCCCTGGGAGTGCACGGTCATGGCTTGGCTTCCTCGCGGTTGACTGTGGAGTCAAATGCGCGACCGGGGGCGCGGCAGGCGGCCGGGGCCTGCCGCACCCCCCGGTGCGTTCACACTGCTGGGTTCTGCGGGTCGTACGGAGGGTGCCGGTCGGGGCGGCGGCGCTACTTGTTGATGCGGTTCGCGATTTCCTTGTCCGCGTCGGCGCCCGCCTTGGCGGGGTCCTCACCCTTCAGGACCTTGGTCATGAACTCCTTGACCGGGTTCGGCTCGGTCTCGACGTTCGCCCAGCCCGCGGTCACCGGGGTGATCTTGCCGTTGAGGCCGGCCTTGGCCATGGCCTCGGCGAAGGAGCCGGGGGCCGGGGTGAAGTTGGCGCCGACCTGGTTGGGCAGCAGCGCGCCCTTGACCTCGGCGGCGTACTTGGTCATCTGGTCCTTGCCGGTGGCCAGGGCCAGCCACTCCTTGGCGAGCTCCTTGTTCTTGGAGCGCTCGGCCACGGCGAGGTTGGAGCCGCCGAGGAAGACGGTGCCGGTCTTGTCGGCCGTCTTGCCCGGGATCGGGAAGTAGCCGAAGTCGGCTTCCTTGCCCGCCTCCTTCAGGGCCTTCTCCGCGCCGCCGGCCTCCCAGCCGAGACCGATCCAGGAGGAGACGCCGCCCTTGGGGACGATGTCGGTGGACTGCTGCGGGGTGGCCTCGTCCTTGTCCTTGGGGGCCGTGGAGTAGGACTGGAGCTTCTTGTAGAAGTCCATCGCGGAGGCGGCCTGCGGGGTGGCGAGCTGGCCCTTCCACTTGCCGCCGTCCTTGACGGCGAGGTCGCCGCCCTCGTCCCAGATGAAGCCGGCGAGGATGTACCAGCTCTGGCCGGGCAGGTAGATCGGCTGGGAGGAGGGGTCGGCGGCCTTCAGCTTCTCCAGGCCGGCGATCCACTCGTCGCGGGTCTTGGGCGGGGTGACGCCGGCCTTCTCGTACGCCTTCTTGTCGTAGACGACGACGCGGTTGGCGGCGTACCAGGGGGCGGAGTACAGCTTGCCGTCGACCTCGGCGGAGGCGAGCATGCTCTTCTGCCAGGCGTCGGCGCCGAGCTGGGCCTTGTCCTTGGTCAGGTCGGCGAGGCCGCCGGTGACGGCGTAGCCCGCGGTCTGCGTGTTGCCGAGTTCGAGGACGTCCGGCGGGGTGTTCTCGGAGAGGGCCGTGGTGACCTTCTCCTGGATGCCCGTCCACTTCTGCTCCTCGACCTTCACCGTCACACCGGGGTGCTTGGCCGAGAACTCCTTGTTGACCTGCTCGATCCATGCCTTCGGAGCGGATCCGTCCATCACCCAGACGGTGATCTCCTTGGCGCCACCCGACGCGTCGGACTTCGGCTTGTCGTCGCCGCCGTTGCCGCACGCCGCGACACCGACCATCATGCCCACGACACCGACCGCCGCAATGAGCTTGCGCTTCACGCCACCCTCCTCAGGGATGCTGCTGCTGTGCACCTTCCCTCGCCCGCCGCGGTGACGTACGTACCAAGTACTGCCCGTGGGGCCGGGATCTGATCCATATTGGTGTAGACCAGTACCGGGAGCTTGGCCTAGACCTATAGGGGTGTCAAGGGTCTAATGAGCGGGTGCTCGGTCCGTTATCGGACCGACACCTGGGGGAGGGAGAATGCCTGCCCTCCCGCCCGTGTCACCATGTGACCGCACATATCGGAGGAGCCGGTGACGGCAGCGAAACTGGAGTCGGGAAGGCGGGCGGCGATGTCCACCGAAGGGGCGACCACGGAGCCGGAGGGCGGGCCAGCCACTCGGACGGCACGTGTGCCCAAGTACTACCGGCTCAAGCGGCACTTGCTCGACATGACCGAAACGCTGCCCCCCGGCACGCCGGTACCGCCGGAGCGTACGCTGGCCGCCGAGTTCGACACCTCCCGGACCACCGTCCGGCAGGCCCTCCAGGAGCTCGTCGTCGAGGGCCGGCTGGAGCGCATCCAGGGCAAGGGCACCTTCGTCGCCAAGCCCAAGGTCTCCCAGCCGCTGCAACTCTCCTCCTACACCGAGGACATGCGCGCCCAGGGTCTGGAACCGACCTCCCAGCTCCTGGACATCGGCTACGTGACCGCCGACGACACCCTCGCCGGGCTGCTCAAGATCGCCACCGGCGGACGGGTCCTGCGCATCGAACGGCTGCGCCTGGCCAGCGGCGAGCCGATGGCCATCGAGACCACGCACCTGTCGGCCAAGCGCTTCCCCGCGCTGCGCCGTTCGCTCGCCAAGTACACCTCCCTCTACACCGCCCTCGCCGAGGTCTACGACGTCCGGCTCGCGGAGGCCGAGGAGACCATCGAGACCTCCCTGGCCACCCCGCGCGAGGCCGGACTGCTCGGCACCGACGTGGGCCTGCCGATGCTGATGCTCTCGCGGCACTCCCTGGACGCCGAGGGCGAACCGGTCGAATGGGTGCGATCGGTATATCGCGGCGACCGTTACAAGTTCGTTGCCCGACTTCAGCGACCTGCGGTGTGATCAGCTGTTGACTCCCCTCCGAACCCCGGTGGACGCTCGTACCGCTATACGGACGGGGGCTTACGTCCACCGATAACCCCCCGTAGATTCCGTGCGCTTAGCAGATGATCAACGAGGGGACGAGGATCATGCCGGAACCGGGAGACACAGGGACACAGCGGGCACCGGCGGCGAAAGCCACCCCGCAGTCGATCGCCGTATGGGTGCTCGTGGCCCTCATCGGGGCCGTCGGCTGGGGCGTGCTGGCGCTGGCGCGCGGTGAGGAGGTCTCGGCCGCCTGGCTGCTCGCCGCCGCGCTCGGCTCGTACGCCATCGGCTACCGCTTCTACGCCCGGTTCATCGCGAACCGCGTGCTGAAGCTGGACAAGACCCGGGCCACCCCCGCCGAACGCCTGGACAACGGGGTCGACTTCCACCCCACCGACCGGCGCGTGCTCTTCGGCCACCACTTCGCCGCCGTCGCCGGCGCCGGGCCGCTCGTCGGTCCGGTGCTGGCCGCGCAGATGGGCTACCTGCCGGGCACGATCTGGATCGTCGCGGGCGTCATCTTCGCCGGCGCCGTCCAGGACATGGTGACGCTGTTCTTCTCCACCCGGCGCGACGGCCGTTCGCTCGGCCAGATGGCCCGGGACGAGATCGGCCCCGTCGGCGGAGCCGCCGCGCTGCTCGCCGTGTTCACCATCATGATCATCCTGCTGGCGGTGCTCGGCCTGGTCATCGTCAACGCCCTGGGGCACTCGCCCTGGGGTGTCTTCTCCATCGGCATGACCATCCCGATCGCCCTCTTCATGGGCGTCTACCTGCGCTGGCTGCGGCCGGGGCGGGTCACCGAGGTCTCCGTCGTCGGTGTCGGCCTGCTGATCCTGGCGATCGTCGCGGGCGGCTGGGTCGCCGAGTCCTCCTGGGCGGACTTCTTCACCCTGGACAAGGAGAGCCTCGTCCTGTGGATGATCGGCTACGGCTTCTTCGCCTCCGTCCTGCCGGTGTGGCTGCTGCTGGCCCCGCGTGACTACCTGTCCACCTTCATGAAGGTCGGCACGATCGCCCTCATGGCGGTGGGCGTGGTCGTCGCGATGCCCACGCTGAAGATGCCGTCGGTGACCGACTTCGCCACGCGCGGCGACGGCCCGGTCTTCGCCGGGTCGATGTTCCCCTTCGTCTTCATCACCATCGCCTGCGGGGCGCTGTCCGGCTTCCACTCCCTGGTCGCCTCCGGCACCACGCCGAAGATGATCCAGAAGGAGACGCAGATCCGGGTCATCGGCTACGGCGCGATGCTCACCGAGTCCTTCGTCGCCGTCATGGCCGTGATCGCCGCCTGCATCATCGAGCCCGGTCTGTTCTTCGGCGTCAACTCCCCCGCCGGGGTCATCGGCACCACCGTGCAGTCCGCGTCGGCCGCGGTCGGCCACCTGGGCTTCGCCATCACCCCCGACGCGCTCGCGCAGGCCGCCAAGGACGTGGAGGAGACCACCCTGCTGTCCCGTACGGGCGGCGCGCCGACGTTCGCACTCGGGATGTCGGAGATCTTCTCCTCGGTGGTCGGCGGGGCCGGGATGAAGGCGTTCTGGTACCACTTCGCCATCATGTTCGAGGCCCTGTTCATCTTGACGACGGTGGACGCGGGCACCCGCGTCGGCCGGTTCATGCTCCAGGACACCCTGGGCAACGTGCACAAGTCCTTCCGCGACGTCAGCTGGAAGCCGGGCGTGTGGCTGGCCAGCGCGGTGGTCGTCGGCGGCTGGGGCTACTTCCTGTGGGTCGGCGTCAAGGACCCGCTGGGCGGCATCAACCAGCTCTTCCCGCTGTTCGGTATCGCGAACCAGCTGCTCGCGGCGGTCGCCCTGGCGGTGTGCACCACGCTGCTGGTCAAGTCGGGCCGGCTCAAGTGGGCCTGGGTCACGGCCGTTCCGCTGGCGTGGGACGTGGCCGTCACACTGACCGCGAGCTACCAGAAGGTCTTCTCGGACGACGTGAAGATCGGCTTCTTCGCGCAGCGCGACAAGTACCAGACCGGCATCGACTCCGGGAAGCTGCTGCCGCCGGCCAAGAACATGGACGAGATGCACACCGTGGTCACCAACGCCACGGTCGACGGGGTCCTCTCGGCCCTCTTCGCGGCGCTGATCATCATCGTCCTGCTGGACGCGGCCCGGACCTGCTTCAAGGCCGTGTCCGACCCGGCGTCGGTGCGGCTGAGCGAGGTCCCCTGGACCGAGTCGAAGATCGTCGCCCCGGCGGGGCTGCTCGCGACGGCCGAGGAGAAGGCCGAGCTGGCGGCGGCCGGTCTCGACGGGGGCGGCGGCCGGGTGAAGGAACCGGTCGCATGAGCGGCGGGGTCCGGGCGGCGCTGGCGAAGGCGCGGTACTACATACGGGAGTTCTCCGGCGAGGCCGCCTACGACCGCTACGTGGCCCACGCCCGCGCCCACGACCCCGGGGCCGAGGTCCTCACCCGCCGCGCCTTCGAACGAGCCCGCACGGACGCCCGCGAGGCGGACCCCCGCGAGGGCTTCCGCTGCTGCTGACCGCGCGCCAGGGCCCCGCCGTCCCCACCGGGACGGCGGGGCCCTTCGCCTTGCCCGGCGCACCTGCGCGATACCGCCCGGCGGACGCCCCCCTACGGCCCGGCGCCAACTCGGGGGCGCGTACCGGCTGGAGCGGCGGCAACACGCTCCGCACGCACCCGACACAACATGTGGGGGCTACCGCATCGGGTCGCCCCCACATGTATGCTCAGGGCTGCTGCCGCCGCAGGGGAATCCGGTGGGAATCCGGAACTGTCCCGCAACGGTGTGACGTACGCCGATCGGCGTATCCGCGAGTCCGAAGACCTGCCGGCAGTACCCCCGGATCGACCGAACCGGGGTGTCGATTCGTCCGGGCCTCGCGGTTGGGCCGGTGGATGCCATGCGGTGCCGAACGCGCTCTGTCGCGCGCCCGTATGCGCCCGCTCGCGCCCCGCTCCGCCGATGACCGGGCCGAGTGAGGGAGAGCTCCCCCGTGACCATCGCGCCCGCCGCTCCGCGCGCCGAGTCCGACCACCCCGAAGCAGAGGGCCCCGGGGCCGCGCTCCTGCGCACCCTCACCGAGCTCACGGCCGACCTCCCCGACACCGACCCGGGCCGGGTCGCCGCCGCCGCCCTGCGCGGCCGCAGCGCCGCCGCCGACGAGGCCGAGCTGCGCGGGCTCGCCACCGAGGCCGCGGCCGGGCTGATCTCCGAGGACCCGGCGTACTCCCGCCTCGCCGCCCGTCTGCTGACGCTGGCCGTCGCGGACGAGGCCGCCGGCCAGGGCGCGACCTCCTTCTCCGAGTCCGTCGCCGTCGGCCACCGCGAGGGCCTGATCGCCGACCGCACCGCCGAGTTCGTCGCCGCCCACGCCGCCCGCCTGAACGCCCTGGTCGAGCACGCGCTCGCCGACGGCGCCGACGACCGCTTCGGCTTCTTCGGCCTGCGCACCCTGCACAGCCGCTACCTGCTGCGCCACCCCCACACCCGCCAGGTGATCGAGACCCCGCAGTACTTCATGCTGCGCGTGGCCTGCGGCCTCGCCGAGGACGACTCCGTCCGCGCCGTGGAGGAAGTCGCCTCGCTGTACACGCTGATGAGCCGGCTGGACTACCTGCCGTCCTCGCCGACCCTGTTCAACTCCGGTACGCGCCACCCGCAGATGTCCTCCTGCTACCTCCTCGACTCCCCGCTGGACGAGCTGGACTCCATCTACGACCGCTACCACCAGGTCGCCCGCCTCTCCAAGCACGCCGGCGGCATCGGCCTGTCGTACTCCCGCATCCGCGCCCGCGGTTCGCTGATCCGCGGCACCAACGGCCACTCCAACGGCATCGTCCCGTTCCTGAAGACCCTCGACGCCTCCGTCGCCGCCGTGAACCAGGGCGGCCGCCGCAAGGGCGCCGCCGCCGTCTACCTGGAGACCTGGCACGCGGACATCGAGGAGTTCCTGGAGCTCCGCGACAACACCGGCGAGGACCAGCGCCGTACGCACAACCTCAACCTGGCCCACTGGATCCCGGACGAGTTCATGCGCCGCGTGAACGCCGACGCGCAGTGGTCGCTGTTCTCCCCCTCCGACGTCCCCGAGCTGGTGGACCTGTACGGGGAGGAGTTCGACGCCGCCTACCTCAAGGCGGAGGCCGCCGGGCTCGCCCGGAAGACCATGCCGGCCCGTGACCTGTACGGCCGCATGATGCGCACCCTCGCGCAGACCGGCCAGGGCTGGATGACCTTCAAGGACGCCTCCAACCGGACCGCGAACCAGACCGCGCTGCCCGGCACGGTGGTCCACTCCTCGAACCTCTGCACGGAGATCATCGAGGTCACCAACGACGGCGAGACGGCCGTCTGCAACCTCGGCTCCGTCAACCTGGGCGCGTTCGTCGCCGACGGGGAGATGGACTGGGAGCGCCTGGACGCGACCGTCCGCACCGCCGTGACCTTCCTCGACCGCGTCGTGGACATCAACTTCTACCCGACCGAGCAGGCGGGCCGCTCCAACGCCCGCTGGCGTCCGGTGGGCCTGGGCGCGATGGGTCTCCAGGACGTCTTCTTCAAGCTGCGCCTGCCCTTCGACTCCCCCGCCGCCAAGGCCCTGTCGACGAAGATCGCCGAGCGCATCATGCTCGCCGCGTACGAGGCGTCCTGCGACCTCGCCGAGCGCAGCGGCCCGCTCCCGGCCTGGGCCGAGACCCGTACCGCCCAGGGCGTGCTGCACCCGGACCACTACGAGACCGAGCGCCACTGGCCCGAGCGCTGGGACGCCCTGCGCGCCCGGATCGCCACGTCCGGCATGCGCAACTCCCTGCTCCTGGCCATCGCCCCGACGGCGACCATCGCCTCGATCGCGGGCGTGTACGAGTGCATCGAGCCGCAGGTCTCCAACCTCTTCAAGCGCGAGACCCTCAGCGGTGAGTTCCTCCAGGTCAACGCCTACCTGGTGGAGGAACTCAAGAAGCTCGGCGTGTGGGACGCCCAGACCCGCGAGGCGCTGCGCGAGGCCAGCGGTTCCGTCCAGGGCTTCGGCTGGATCCCGGCGGAGGTCCGCGAGCTGTACCGCACGGCCTGGGAGATCCCGCAGCGCGGCCTGATCGACATGGCGGCGGCCCGTACGCCGTACCTGGACCAGAGCCAGTCGCTGAACCTGTTCCTGGAGACGCCCACCATCGGCAAGCTCAGCTCGATGTACGCGTACGCCTGGAAGCAGGGTCTGAAGACCACGTACTACCTGCGCTCGCGCCCGGCGACGAAGATCGCCCGCGCGGCCTCCGGCAGCGCCGTCCCGGCCGCCGGTACCACCCAGCTTCCGCAGGCCGTCGACGCCGACGCGCTGGCCTGCTCCCTTGAGAACCCCGAGTCCTGCGAGGCATGCCAGTAATGAGCTCGAACGAACAGAAGAACCTCCTCGACCCGGGCTTCGAGCTCACGCTCCGCCCGATGCGCTACCCGGACTTCTACGAGCGCTACCGGGACGCGATCAAGAACACCTGGACGGTGGAGGAGGTCGACCTCCACTCCGACGTCGCCGACCTGGCGAAGCTGACGCCGTCCGAGCAGCACATGATCGGCCGTCTGGTCGCGTTCTTCGCGACGGGCGACTCGATCGTGGCGAACAACCTCGTCCTGACCCTGTACAAGCACATCAACTCCCCGGAGGCGCGCCTGTACCTGTCGCGCCAGCTGTTCGAGGAGGCCGTGCACGTCCAGTTCTACCTGACGCTGCTCGACACCTACCTGCCCGATCCGGACGACCGGGCGGCCGCGTTCGACGCCGTCGAGAACATCCCCTCCATCCGCGAGAAGGCGCAGTTCTGCTTCAAGTGGATGGACTCGGTCGAGAAGATCGACCGGCTGGAGACGGCCTCCGACCGCCGCCGCTTCCTGCTGAACCTGATCTGCTTCGCCGCCTGCATCGAGGGCCTGTTCTTCTACGGGGCCTTCGCGTACGTGTACTGGTTCCGCTCGCGCGGTCTGCTGCACGGTCTGGCGACCGGCACCAACTGGGTCTTCCGCGACGAGACCATGCACATGAACTTCGCCTTCGAGGTCGTGAACACGGTCCGCAAGGAGGAGCCGGAGCTCTTCGACGCCGCCCTCCAGCAGCAGGTCACCGACATGCTGAAGGAGGCCGTGGAGGCGGAGCTGCAGTTCGGCCGGGACCTGTGCGGTGACGGCCTGCCGGGCATGAACACCGACTCGATGCGCGAGTACCTGGAGTGCGTGGCCGACCAGCGCCTGGTCCGCCTCGGCTTCCCGCCGGTGTACGGCTCGCAGAACCCGTTCTCGTTCATGGAGCTCCAGGGCGTCCAGGAGCTGACGAACTTCTTCGAGCGCCGCCCGTCGGCGTACCAGGTGGCCGTCGAGGGCACCGTCGACCTGGACGAGGACTTCTAGGCCCAGCCTCCGGGGGGCCCGGGGCGGCGGGCGGGCCGACGGCTGGTAATCGCCCCTGACTTGACATGCGGGGCGGGGGGTGTCTGGTCGTGGCGCCCTCCGCCGTGGTGTGATCCGGGTACGCCGTACCGCGCGACCCACGCGGTGAACCCCCCACAGGCGAAGGCCCCGCTCCGGAACGTTCCGGAGCGGGGCCTTCGTGCGTCCGCGGGCGGACGGACGGCCGGGTCAGTCGTTCGGGACGATCTCGTAGCGCGGGGTGTTCTCCGCCATCTGGCGCAGCGCGTCCTTGCGGTCGCGCTTGGAGAGCCGGTCGATGTACAGGTAGCCGTACAGGTGGTCGGTCTCGTGCTGGAGGCAGCGCGCGAAGTAGCCGGTGCCCCGGACCTTGATCGGGTTGCCCTGCGCGTCCTGGCCGGTGACCTCGGCGTAGTCGGGGCGGGCGAGGGAGGCGTACGCGGTGGGGACCGAGAGGCAGCCCTCGTTGGAGTCGTCGAGCACGCGGGAGCCGGCCGGCAGCTCGACGAGCCGGGGGTTGACCACGACACCGGTGTGGCGCACGCCGTCGTCGTCGGGGCAGTCGTAGACGAAGACCTTGGCGTCCACGCCGATCTGGTTGGCGGCCAGGCCCACGCCCTCGGCGGTCTTCTGGCTGGCGAACATGTCGTCGATCAGCTGGGCCAGCTCGTCGCCGAACTCGGTGACGTCCTTGCACTCGCGGTGCAGCACCGGGTTGCCGACGACCGTGATCGGGCGGGACGTACCGCGCTCGCGGTGGGCGAGCTCGCGCGCCTCACAGTCCTCGGTGTCCACGACGTAGCCCTCGTCGTCGATCGGGGTCACCTGGTTCTCCTGCTGCGCCATGTCCGCCGTACGCCTTCCCTCAAGTCCGTGGTGTGCCCGTACAGCCTACGGCCCGGCGTCAGCAGACCTCTTCGAGATCCCGCCACTCCCGGCTGTCGGGGCTGTCGGCGACCCAGCCGTCGAGCAGTCCGCGCACCAGGCCGGCCGGGGCGGCGAGGCCGCATTCGCGCTCGGGCACCCACAGGGAACCGGATCCGGCCGTGCGGTGGCCGAGGGGGCCGGGGTGGCCGGGCTCGCTGTGGTCGTGCGGGTCGAGGTGGTCGCCGTTGTCCTCACCGCTGGGCATCGGACTCTCCGAACAGGTCCGGCACAGCAGCCGGACCGAGGAGGACCAGTCCTCGGCGGCGAAGCCCGCGTCCGAGGCCAGCTGCTCCAGGGCGTCGCGGTCGGCCTCGGTGGCCGCCTCCAGCAGCACCACCCAGGTGGGTACCGGGGAGGGGGCCCACAGCTCGATCTCGTCGAAGACCGGGTACGAGGCGCCGCCCGTGGTGATCCGCTCTCCGTGCGGCACCCCGTCGTGCAGGACGACCTCACCCCAGCGCCGCCCCGAGGAGGGCAGCGGGATGGACAGGACCTCCATACGGGCTGGATCCAGCCTGCGGCCCCATACGACCTCGGCCTCGCCCTCGGGCGACAGCCGTACCGCCGCGCTGCCGAGCTCCATGCCCACCGGTTCGCCCGCGCCGGCCGTGCTGTGCGGGTCGCCGGGCACCTTCAGCCCGTACGCCTGCCAGGCCCGGCGGGCCAGCGGCCAGTCCTGGAGGGCGGTCGCGGCGATGCCGACGTTCCACCAGTCCGGGGCGCCGGTCTCGCGGTCCAGCAGGGCCACCGCGCGCAGTCCGGCGGCCCTGGCCTGCTCCCAGTCGTGCCGGAACTTGTGCAGGAGGGCCAGGTTGAACCAGGACTCGGACAGCCAGGGCTCCAGGTCCGCGGCCCTGGTCAGCAGCGCACCCGCGTCCTCGTACCGACCGTCGCCGATCAGCGTGAACGCGCGGTCGGTGGCCTGCCGCCACGAGGCGGAGGGCCGATGCCGTACCTTCCCGAAGATCCTCACGTTTCCCGCCTGCCGCTCCAACGGTTCAGCCTTGCGGACACCCTCACGGACACCCCTTACTGCATCCAACCATGCCCGCTCGGACGACCGCTCATTACCCATGGGTTACCCCGGCGGTGCGGGAACGACTCTGCCGCGTCCGCCCCTGGCCAGAACCCTCGCCAAGGACTCCACGACCTCCGGCTGGTAGTCGCGGCCGGTGCCCAGGCGCAGCCGTTCCAGGGCGGCCAGTGAGCCGCCCGGGTGACGGCTCGCCCCGGCCAGGTCGTCGTACGCGTTCACCGCGCGCACGATCCGGGCGGCGACGGGCTGCTCCCGGTACGGGTCCGCCTGCCGCTCCACGATCACCGCGACCTCCGCCGGGACCCCGGTCTGCCGGGCCACCTCGCCGCCGAGCCCGGCGATCCGGCGGGCCTCGTCCGGGGGCAGCTCGGCGGTGGCCCCGCCGGGGACGGGGTCGACGAGGGAGAGCTGGCCGATGTCGTGCATGAGGGCCGCGTACTCCAGCACCGTGAGCTCCCGCTCCGACAGCCCGAGCTCCCGGCCGACGGCGCAGCTGAGGGCGGCGACCCGGCGGGCGTGCCCGGGGGCGGTGCAGCCGGCGATCTCGGTCGCCCGGGCCAGGGAGGTGATGGTCTGGCGGTAGGTGGTGCGGACGGCGTCGATCCGGTGGAAGGAGAGCTGGGTCAGCAGGAGCGGCACGCTGAAGACCGGCAGCGCCCACAGGCCCGCCACCGCGACGCCGAGGGCCATCACGACCCCGGTCGCGCAGATCGCCGGGCCGATCCCGAGCTCGGCGCGCAGCTCGTCGCGCAGCAGCGGCCCGTACGGCCAGCCGGTGCGGGCCCCGGCCAGCGCGGCGGCGAGGACGGCGTCGCACAGGGCGGTGAGGCCCAGCAGGAGCAGCAGGAACAGGACGAGGTACGGGCCCTGCCCGAGCCGGTGGGTGAGCCGGCCGGAGCCGTAGAGGGGCTGGAAGCAGGCGGCGGCGAAGGCGACGGCCAGGACCCGGCGGGCCACGTGGTCGAGGGCGGGGCCGTGGCCGCGGGCGATGTGCGGGACGGTGCCGACGAGGGCGGCCGCGACGACGACGGCGACGATCTGGAGGACGCCGTGGTGGGTGGGCGCGCCGGCGTCCTGGCCGAGCAGGGCGTAGGCGAGGGCCCCGGCGGAACCCAGTGGTGCGGGACGGCGGTCCTCGGCGGGGCCGTCGCGCCGGGCGAGTTCGCCGACGGTGACCAGGGCCGCGAAGGCGAGGGCGGTTCCGGGTTCGGTGACCCCCGTCCACAGGGTGTGCCCGAGGCCGCCCGCGGTGAGTACGGCGGCTGCACCGCGCACGGCCCATCCGGCCCACGCCCTCACGGGCCGGCCCTGCCCTGCCCGGGCGGGCCGGTGCGGGCGGCGTCCCGTCCCTGGGCCGGCATCCCGGGCAGCTGCCCGGGCTCCGCCCCGCCCGGCCCCGCGGCCGCGGCCGCCGCCGCCTGGAGGTCCTTGTCGGAGGTGACCACCGGATGCCAGCCGTGCCGGCCGACGGCGGTGGTCAGGGCGCGCACCATCGCCGGGTCGAACTGGGAGCCCGCACAGCGTTCGAGTTCCGCGAGGGCGGTCCCGACCGGCCGGGCGCGGCTGTACGAGCGGGTGGAGGTCATCGCGTCGAAGGAGTCGGCCACCGCCACCACCCGGGCCAGCACGGGGATCTGCTGCCCGCTCAGCCCGTAGGGGTAGCCGGTGCCGTCGACCCGTTCGTGGTGGTGCAGGATCGCCGCGCGGGCCTCCCCGAGGAAGCCGATGCCGCGCACCATCTCGTGCCCGTACTCGGGGTGCAGTTCGATGACGCGGCGCTCCTCGGGCGTGAGCGGCCCGTTCTTGCGCAGCAGCCGGGTGGGCACGCCGAGTTTGCCGACGTCGTGCAGGATCCCGGCGATGCGGACGACTTCGAGGCGGTCGCCGGTCATGCCCAGCTCCCGGGCGATCATCGCGGATGCCTGGCCCACGCGTTCGCTGTGCCCCCGCGTGTAGCGGTCCTTGATGTCCACGGCCTGGACGAGGGCGCGGATGGTGGCCTGGTGGGCGGCGTGTTCGCGCTGGTACTGGGCGAGGGCCCAGCAGGAGATGCACATCGGCAGCAGCACCAGCAGGGCGGCCGGGGGCCCGTAGGGGCTGTGCCACATGACGGCCATCATCAGCCCGACGAGGCCGTGCAGGCAGTACGGGGCCAGGGCCGGGGCGCTCGCCGCGGACGGGGCCCGCAGCAGGGCGGCCGGCCCGCGCCGGGCGGTGGTCGCCGGGCGGCCCTCGGCGGCGGCGAGGACGGCCGCGTCGAGGGCGGTGAGGACGAGGCAGAAGACGGCGGCGGCGACGGCCGCGGGGAGCAGCGCGTACGGGAAGGCGGAGGCCCCGGTGAGCGCCTTCGGGCCGCCGAGGAGCCCGTACGCCTGCCCGGCGGCCCAGGCGGCCACCGCCTGCTGGGCCCCGTGCCAGACCCGGCGTACGGCGACGGGCCGGCCGGCGGTGGGCTGGGCGAGTCCGGCGGGCAGGGCCACGAGCGCGGCGGCGGACGGCGGGAGCAGGAAGACGGCGGCCAGCACCACCGGCGGGAAGGAGCCGGCCCCTTCGAACAGCGCGCGCCCCCGGAACGGCAGGACCCGCACCGCCTCACAGCCGAGGCAGAGGACGGCCAGCAGGCCCACGGCCGGCCAGGGCACGGCGGATCCGGGGCGGAAGGCGGGGGCGGCGCAGGCGGCGGCCGCGAGCACCGCGCCGAGGACGCAGGCACGCGCCGCCGGCGGAAGGACCCGCATGGCGCTCTCCTCCCCTGGGGCGTGCGATCCGGGTGGCGAATCCGAAGGGGTACCGCGAGGGGAGGATAAGTCGGCCCCCGCCGTGATGCGGGGACATTTTCGTATTGCCCCGGACGGGCGCCCCCGGATTAGCACCTTCGAGTGAATGAAGGTGCTTCCGGAGGCTGCCGCGGGGATTCGGGGGTCGGGTCGCGGGCCGGGAGTTTCCCGAAACCGCGGTTCAGCCGCCGGCGGGTCCCGCCGTGACGTCCGTGGCGTCAGGGGTGGCGGTGACGTCATGGTCGGGAACGGCCTGGCCCGAGCGGATCAGCTCGATCCGGCCCATGACCTTCGACCGCAGGTCGCTCGGTACGTCATCCGATCCGCAGCAGCGCTTGACCAGCTTCTTCACTGCCTGTTCCAGGCCGTACTTCTCCAGACAGGGGTTGCACTCGCCGAAATGCGTCTCGAACTTCGTGCAGTCGCTGTCGGGCATCTCGTGGTCCAGGAACTCGTACAGGTGGTCCAGGACCTCGGCGCACTCCGTCTCGTGCGGCTCTCCGCAGCTCATGAGCCCGAGCCTTTCAGGTCGTTCGACTCTCCCGCACCTGCGGGAACCAGTCCGCGCTCGCGGGCGTAGTCCTCCAGCATTCCGCGGAGTTGACGGCGGCCACGGTGCAGCCGGGACATGACCGTACCGATGGGTGTACCCATGATGTCCGCGATCTCCTTGTACGCAAAGCCCTCTACGTCGGCAAGATAGACCGCGATGCGGAACTCCTCCGGAATGGCCTGGAGGGCTTCCTTCACGTCGGAATCCGGCAGATGGTCCAGCGCCTGCGACTCGGCCGAACGCAGCCCCGTCGACATGTGCGACTCGGCGCGCGCCAGCTGCCAGTCCTCGATCTCCTCCGCGGCGCTGCGCTGGGGTTCGCGCTGCTTCTTGCGGTAGGAGTTGATGAAGGTGTTGGTCAGAATGCGGTACAGCCACGCCTTGAGGTTGGTGCCCTCGCGGAACTGGTGGAAGGACGCGTACGCCTTGGCGTACGTCTCCTGGACCAGGTCCTCGGCGTCGGCCGGGTTGCGCGTCATGCGCAGGGCGGCGGAGTACATCTGGTCGAGGTAGCCGAGGGCGTCCCGCTCGAACCGCGCGTTGCGCTCAGCGGTCGTCTCCTGCGCCTGGCCTTCGTCGGTCCCAGCGACAGGACCCACCTCCTCCGACAGCGTGGCGGCTCCGAAAGCGGATCCGCTCGAATCGGAGAATAGTCGACCATCCCGGCCTTCCGCCGCCCGAACCGAGCCGCGCTTGGGTGCCGGGAGCACCGTCCAGTCCAGGTCAGCGGCCTGCCGACGGTTCTGGCTGATGACCTGGGTCATGCGCTCCCTCTCCTCCGACGTCTTTTCCCTGCGTACCGACACTCCGGACAACAGGGGTGCTGGTCCGCGCATTCCCGGGCGCGGCAGGGGATCCGCCACCCGTGCGGGGCCCGCCGGGAGGGCGGGTGAGCGGGATCACGCGCCGGCCGGGCGGGAATCTGTCAGGTCGGCTCCGCCGGGCCGGCCGAGGAGCCGGCCGAGCCAGGAGGCGACCGTGCCGGTGATCACCGCGAGGGCCTCGTCCTGCGTGAGGTCGGCCTTCTTGGGGACCGCGAAGCCGTGGTCCCCGTGGGGTACCTCGGCCAGCTCGTACGCCCCTTCGGGGAACTCCTCGGGGCGCCCGAAGGGGTCCCGGCCTCCCTGGAGGACGAGCGTGGGCCGGGCGGCGTCCAGCAGCTCGGCGGCCCGGGACTTCTCGGGCCGGCCCGGCGGGTGCAGGGGGAAGGCCAGCGCGAGCACCCCGGCCGCGCCGAGCGCGGCGGCGGTCCGGCAGGCGACCCTGGCCCCGGCGCTGCGCCCTCCGGCGACGACGGGCAGCCCCGGCGCCTCCAGGGCGGGCCACAGGCCCCGCCAGCCCTCGTCGAGGACCTTGGGGGCGGCGGCGACCTTCTTCCCGGCGACCCGCCAGGGCTGCTCGACCAGGGCGACGGTGCAGCCCCGTGCGGGCAGGGCGGCGGCCAGTGCCTGGAGGTCACGGGCCTCGATCCCGCCGCCGGCGCCGTGGCCGAGGGCGAGTACGGCCCTGGCCGCGCGGGCGGTGTGCCAGGTGACGCGGGCCTGCCCGGCGGGGGTGTCGACGCTCTCGCTGCGCGTGGTCATGCCCCCATCCTGCCGGGTGGCGGCCCTGGCGCCGGGCAGCTAGAAGAGCGTGCCCTCCTCGGGGGCCTCCAGTTCGCCCAGCAGCTCCGGCCCGTTGTTGCGTACGTTGCTCACGGCGGTGGAGACCGGGTAGGCCCGCATCAGGCCGCCCGGCGGCGGGGCCAGCAGCTCCCGCAGCCCGCTCTCGTCGGTGCGGGCGGGGTCCAGCCAGGCGTCCCAGCGGTCGGGGGTCAGCATCAGCGGCATCCGGGGGTGGATGTCGGACAGCGCACGCGGCCCCTCGGCGGGGGCCACGCCCAGCGGGGTGGTCTCCGCCTCGGCGGTGACCACCGAGCAGGTGGCCCACCACGCCCGGGGGTGGTCAGGGGGCAGGGTGGCGTCCCGCCAGAACTCGTAGATCCCGGCCATGGCGAAGACGGAACCGTCGGCGGGGAGCACGAAGTACGGCTGCTTGCGGGCCCGCTTCCTCTTCCCCTCCACCTCCAGCTGCCGTTCGTCGTGCGCGGTGACCCACTCGTAGTAGCCGTCGGCGGGGACGATGCAGCGGCGCTGGGCGAAGGGGCGGCGGAAGGAGGGCTTCTCGTGCAGGGTCTCCGACCGGGCGTTGATCATCCGGGCAGCGCCCTCGGGACTCTTGGCCCAGGAGGGGACCAGGCCCCACTTCAGCACCCGCAGCTGGCGAACCGGACGCGGGTCCTTCGCGTCTTTGAGGGGACGGTCGAGGACGACGTGGACCTCCTTCGTCGGCGCCACGTTGAAGTCGGGGGCCAGGGTCTCCTCGGGCTCCCACCGCTCGATGCCGAATATCCCCGCCAGCTCCTGTGGCGTCCGACCGGCCGCAAACCTTCCGCACATGGCTGACACACTGCCACGGACACCGCCCACGACCGCAAGGAGTCCGCCACTCCATGGACAGCAGCACGACCGCCGGCCTCTGGGACCGGCTGACCGGCATACAGACCCCGCCGGCGGCATGGCTGGTGGCCGCCGCCGGCCTGGCCGCCCTGGCCGTCGTGGCGTGGCGGCCGCTGTGGCTGCCGGCCCGCAACGCGATCACCATCGCGCACGAGGGCGGCCACGGGCTGGTGGCCCGGCTGAGCGGGCGCAGGCTCCAGGGGATCCGGCTGCACTCCGACACCAGCGGGGTCACCGTCAGCTCGGGCAGGCCGACCGGGGTCGGGATGGTCCTGACGGCCGCCGCCGGGTACACGGCCCCCTCCCTGCTGGGTCTGGGCGGGGCGGCCCTGCTGTCGGCGCACCGGATCACGGTGCTGCTGTGGGCGGCGACCGCGCTGCTGGCGCTGCTGCTGACCCGGATCCGCAACGCGTACGGGGTGCTGACGGTGGTGCTGGCCGGGGCGGCGTTCGTCCTGGTGTCCTGGCTGGCCCCGGCCGAGGTGCAGGCGGTGTTCGCGTACGCGGTGGTGTGGTTCCTGCTGCTGGGCGGGGTGCGGCCGGTCTTCGAGCTCCAGCGCAAGCGGCGCGGGGGCGGGGCGCCGGATTCGGACGCCGACCAGCTGGGGCGGCTCACCCACCTGCACCCCGTGGTCTGGCTGGGCTTCTTCCACCTGGTCGCGCTGTGCTCGCTGGTGGGCGGCGGGCGCTGGCTGCTCGGCCTGTGAGACGCCCGGGCGATCAAGATCCGGGGTGGCGGGGAGCCACTAAAGTGGGGGCCATGACCGAGACCCCCGCGCTCCACCCCCTCTGGCCCGCCCCGCTCGCCGATGGTGCCGTCCACGCCACCGTCACCGTGCCGGGCTCCAAATCGGTCACCAACCGCGCCCTGGTCCTCGCCGCCCTGGCCTCCGAGCCGGGCTGGGTGCGCCGCCCGCTGCGCTCGCGCGACTCGCAGCTGATGGCGGACGCGCTGCGCGCCCTGGGCGTCGGCATCGAGGAGACCGTCTCCTCCAGCTCCGCCGGGGACGGCGCGGGCGGGGAGGCGTGGCGGGTCATCCCGGCCGGCCTGCACGGCCCGGCCACCGTCGACGTGGGCAACGCGGGCACGGTCATGCGCTTCCTGCCGCCCGTCGCCACCCTGGCCGCCGGCGACATCCGCTTCGACGGCGACCCCCGCTCCTACGAGCGCCCGCTCGGCGAGGTCATCAACGCCCTGCGCGCCCTGGGCGCCCGGATCGAGGACGACGGCCGCGGCGCGCTGCCGATGACCGTCCACGGCGGCGGCGCCCTGGAGGGCGGCACGGTCGAGATCGACGCCTCCAACTCCTCCCAGTTCGTCTCGGCGCTGCTGCTCTCCGCGCCGCGCTTCAACCAGGGCGTCGAGGTCCGGCACACGGGCGCCACCCTGCCGTCCCTGCCGCACATCCGGATGACGGTGGAGATGCTGCGCGCGGCGGGCGCCCAGGTGGACACGCCCGAGGCCGGGGGCGAGAAGAACGTGTGGCGGGTGGCGCCCAGCGCGCTGCTCGGCCGGGACCTCGTCGTCGAGCCCGACCTTTCCAACGCCCAGCCCTTCCTGGCCGCGGCGCTGATCACCGGCGGCACGGTCACCGTCCCCGACTGGCCGCAGCGCACCACGCAGCCCGGGGACGAGCTGCGCCGGATCTTCACCGAGATGGGCGGCTCCTGCGAGCTGACCGACGCCGGCCTGGTCTTCACCGGCACCGGCCGTATCCACGGCATCGACGTGGACCTCGGCGAGGTCGGCGAGCTGACCCCGGGCATCGCCGCGGTCGCGGCGCTGGCCGACTCCCCGTCCACCCTGCGCGGGGTGGCGCACCTGCGGCTGCACGAGACGGACCGGCTGGCCGCGCTCACCAAGGAGATCAACGAGCTCGGCGGCGACGTCACCGAGACGGCGGACGGGCTGCACATCCGCCCGCGCCCGCTGCACGGCGGGGTCTTCCACACCTACGACGACCACCGCATGGCCACCGCCGGCGCGGTGATCGGCCTGGCGGTGAAGGGAGTGGAGATCGAGAACGTGGCGACGACCGCGAAGACCCTGCCCGACTTCCCGAAGATGTGGGCGGACATGCTCTCGGGAGCGGAAGCAGGAGCGGGAGCGTAGGGGCCCGGTCATGCGCAGGTACGGCAAGCACACCGACGAGGACGACATCCGCCAGCGCCCGAACCCCAAGGGCAACCGGGCACGGACGAACATCCGGCCCAAGCACGAGGACGCCAGCGAGGGCTTCGTCCTCACCGTGGACCGGGGCCGGCTGACCTGCCTGGTCGGGGACCGCACGGTCACCGCGATGAAGGCCCGCGAGCTGGGCCGCAAGGCGGCGGTGGTCGGCGACCGGGTGTCGCTCGTCGGCGACCTGTCCGGCAAGAAGGACAGCCTCGCCCGGATCGTGCGGATCGAGGAGCGCAAGTCCGTCCTGCGGCGCACCGCCGACGACGACGACCCGTACGAGCGGGTGGTCGTCGCCAACGCCGACCAGCTGGCCATCGTCACGGCCCTGGCGGACCCGGAGCCCCGGCCCCGGATGATCGACCGCTGCCTGGTGGCGGCGTACGACGCGGGGCTGGAGCCCCTGCTCGTGCTCACCAAGTCGGACCTGACCTCCGCGGACAAGATCCTGGAGATCTACTCGACCTTCGGGCTGCGGTACGTGGTGACCAACCGGGAGGAGCTGCGGACGGGTGACGCCGCCGCCCGGGTCCGCGAGCGCCTCGAAGGCCGGATCACCGCCTTCGTCGGCCACTCGGGCGTGGGCAAGACCACCCTGGTGAACTCCCTGGTCGCCGAGGGCCGCCAGCGGGCCACCGGCGATGTCAACAAGGTCACCGGCCGCGGCCGGCACACCACGACCTCGGCGCTGGCCCTGCCCCTGCCCTCCGGCGACGGCTGGGTCATCGACACCCCGGGCGTGCGTTCCTTCGGCCTGCACCACGTGGAACCCTCCCGGGTGGTGCTGGCCTTCCCGGACCTGGTCCCGGGGACGGAGGGATGCCCGCGGGCGTGCAGTCACGACGAGCCGGACTGCGCGCTCGACCAATGGGTGGAGGACGGCCACGCGGACCCGGCGCGGCTGTACTCGCTGCGGCGGCTGCTGCAGACCCGCGAGCGCCGCGAGGGCGACTGATCACCGGACTGATCGCGGGCCGGTCGCCGGGCTGACCGCCGGCCGGGGTTTGCACCACGCCGTGTCTGGTAAATGCATAATCGCACCACGTGACGCGATGTCACCTGAAGCGGGGAGGCGCCCCACATGGCGTGGCTGCTGGTCGTCGTCGCGGGATTCCTGGAGACGGGTTTCGCGGTCTGCCTGAAGCTGTCCCACGGGTTCACGCGGCTGTGGCCGACGATCGCCTTCGCGTGCTTCGCGCTCGGCAGCTTCGGCCTGCTGACCCTGGCGCTGAAGAAACTGGACGTGGGCCCGGCGTACGCGGTGTGGACCGGCATCGGTGCGGCCGGGACCGCCATCTACGGCATGGTCTTCCTCGGGGACCTGGTCTCCACCCTCAAGCTGGTCTCGATCACCCTGGTGATCCTGGGCGTCATCGGCCTCCAGCTCTCCGGCTCGGCCCACTGAGCAGCCGCAGCAGCTCCCGCTCGCCCGGCTCCTCCCCCGGCGCCACCACGTAGGACAGCGCGAGGCGTACGGCGAGCTCGCAGCGGCGCAGCGGCTCCTCGGGCAGCGCGGCGGCGGCCCGGTCGCGGGCGGCGCGGGTCAGCTCCCCCGGCCCGATCGCCTGCCGGCTCCCGGCCGGGGGCGGCGCGGGCAGGGCCGGGTCCCAGGCGCCGGTCAGCAGGGCCCGTACGAGGGCGTGCGCGCGGGCCGCCCGTACGGTCCACTCGGCGACCGCCGCGAGCCGCTCGGCGCCGGTGTGCCCGGGCGGGGCCGCGGCCAGCGTCCGGTCCACCCCGTCGAGGTACCGCTCGGCGGCGCGGCGTACCAGGGCCCGGCCCAGGCCGTCCTTGCCGCCGAACTCGTTGTAGAGGGTCTGCCGTGACACCCCGGCGGCCGTGGCCACCTCCACCATCCGCACGGCCGGCCAGGGCCGTACCCCCAGCGCCGCCTCGGCCGCTTCCAGCAAGGTCTCCCGGGCCGCCGGCATCGTCGCCTCCCCCGCCTGTCGCACCGGCCGGCTGTCACCGGCCTGGCTCACCCGCAAGATTTGACGGACCGCCAGATCCTGTCAAGGGCGCCTCCCGGCCGTACCGTGGACAGCGTTCGCCGGGCCCCCGCGGCCTCGGTACTGTTCGGGCATGCCCACGTATGACGACGATCTGCGCCTCGCCCTGGAACTCGCCGACGCGGCGGACGCCACCACCATGGACCGCTTCCGCGCCCTCGACCTGAAGGTGGAGACGAAGCCGGACATGACTCCGGTGAGCGAGGCCGACCAGGCCGCCGAGGAGGTCGTCCGGGCCGGGATCCTGGCCGCGCGCCCGCGGGACGCGATCCTCGGCGAGGAGTACGGGCTCAACGGCGAGGGCCCGCGCCGCTGGGTCGTGGACCCGATCGACGGGACGAAGAACTACGTCCGGGGCGTGCCGGTGTGGGCGACCCTGATCTCCCTCATGGAGGAGGGCGCGGACGGGGTGTTCCGCCCGGTGGTCGGCGTGGTGTCGGCCCCCGCGCTGGGCCGCCGCTGGTGGGCCTCCCAGGGCGGGGGCGCCTTCTCGGGCGGTGCGCTGGGCGGGCCCGCGGAGCCGATCGGCGTCTCGAAGGTGGCTTCGCTGGGCGACGCCTCCTTCGCGTACTCCTCGCTGGGCGGCTGGGAGGAGCAGGGCCGGCTCCCCGGTTTCCTGGAGCTGACCCGCGCCTGCTGGCGTACGCGGGGCTACGGGGACTTCTGGCCGTACATGATGGTCGCGGAGGGCTCCCTGGACCTGTGCGCGGAGCCGGAGCTGAACCTGTGGGACATGGCGGCCCTGGCGGTCGTGGTCCAGGAGGCGGGCGGCCGCTTCACCAGCGTCGACGGCGTGGACGGGGTGCACGGCGGCAACGCGGCCGCCTCCAACGGGCTGCTGCACGAGGAGATGCTGGGCTTCCTGCGCCCCTCCGCCTGATCCCCGCGCGCGGGGTGTGCGCTCAGCGCGCCCCCTTGATGACGGAGCGTGTCCGTGGGAATCTGGGACTCCCCCGCTTGTGCGGTTGTGAAACGGTGCGCACAGCGGGACACACCCCGGGAGGTGGTTGTCTCCATGCTCGTCCGTGACGCCATGAGTACCGTGATCCTGACCCTCGGACCAGCCCACACCCTGCGTCAGGCGGCCTGCCTGATGTCCGGCCGACGCGTCGGAGCGGCCGTCGTCCTCGACCCCGACCACAGCGGCGTCGGCATCCTGACCGAGCGCGACATCCTCAACTCCATCGGCGCCGGCCATGACCCCGACCGGGAGTCGGTGGGCGCGCACACCACGAACAACGTCGTCTTCTGCACCCCCGAGGCGACGGTGGAGGAAGCCGCCGAGGCGATGGCCATCGGCGGCTTCCGGCATCTGATCGTCCTGGAGGACGGCGGCCCGGTGGGCATCGTCTCCGTCCGCGACGTCATCCGCTCCTGGGCCCGCACGCGGCGGCAGACCATCGCGGCGGCGTAGCACGGCGGCGGGCCGGGCCCCCGAAGGGATCCCGGCCCGCCGTTCCGCTGCGGCAAGCGGTTTGTCACTCAGCCACGGAGGGCCTGGACCGCGGCCTCCAGCCGCTTGCCGAAGTCACCGTCCGCCTGGCGGAAGTTGTCGATCGCGCGCTCGACGATGTCCTCACGCGAGACCTTGGCGATGAAGCCGGAGAGGTTCTCGACCAGCCGGCTCTTCTCGTCCTCGGACATCAGGCGGTAGAGGTCGCCCGCCTGGACGAAGTCGTTGTCCTCCGCGTGCGAGGGGGTGGCGTGGTTGCCCGTGCCGCCGGTGACCGGGACGGACTGCCACAGCGGGCGGTCCGTCTGGTGGGGGCCGCCGAAGCTGTTCGGCTCGTAGTTCTTCGCGCCCTTGTGGCGGCCGTCGTAGAGGTGGCCGTCACGGGAGTGCGTGCGCGCCTCGGTGGCGTGCGGGCGGTTCACCGGCAGGTGGTCGGCGTTGATGCCGACGCGGTAGCGGTGGGCGTCGCCATAGGCGAAGAGGCGGCCCTGGAGCATCTTGTCCGGGGAAGGGCCGATGCCGGGGACGAAGTGCGCGGGGCTGAAGATGCTCTGCTCCACCTCGGCGAAGATGTTCTCCGGGTTGCGGTTGAGCTCCAGCTTGCCGATCTCGATCCGCGGGTAGTCCGCGTGCGGCCACACCTTGGTGAGGTCGAACGGGTTGAAGCGGTAGTGCGCCGCCTCGGCCGCCGGCATGATCTGGACGTAGACGGTCCAGCTCGGGAACTCGCCGCGCTCGATGGACTCGCGCAGGTCGCGCTGGTGGGAGTCCGGGTCCTCGCCGGCGAGCCGGTTGGCCTCGGCCTGGGTGAGGTTCTTGATGCCCTGGTCGGTCTTGAAGTGGTACTTGACCCAGAAGACCTCGCCGGCCTCGTTGTTCCACTGGAAGGTGTGCGAGCCGAAACCGTCCATGTGGCGGTAGGAGGCCGGGATGCCGCGGTCACCGAACAGCCAGGTCACCTGGTGCGTGGACTCCGGCGACAGGCTCCAGAAGTCCCAGACGTTGTCCGCCTCCTGCGAGCCCGTGTACGGGTCGCGCTTCTGGGTGTGGATGAAGTCGGGGAACTTGATGGCGTCGCGGATGAAGAACACCGGGGTGTTGTTGCCGACGAGGTCGTAGTTGCCCTCTTCGGTGTAGAACTTCAGCGCCCAGCCGCGCGGGTCACGGCGGGCGTCGGCGCCGCCGAGGCTGTCCGCGACGGTGGAGAAGCGCAGGAAGGTCTCGGTCTGCTTGCCGACCTCGGAGAGGAACTTCGCGCGGGTGTACCGCGTGACGTCCGCGGTCACGGTGAAGGTGCCGTAGGCGCCGGCGCCGCGGGCGTGGACCACGCGCTCCGGGATGCGCTCGCGGTTGAAGTGCGCCAGCTTCTCCAGGAGGAGCTGGTCCTGGACGAGGACCGGCCCGCCGACGCCGGCGGTCTCGCTGTTCTGGTTGTCGGCGACCGGTGCCCCGGCCTCCGTGGTGAGCGGTCCCTGCGTCACGTGCGCCTCCTGCGTCATGTCCTGCGAGTCCTGTCCTCGGCATTCGCCAGAACCGATCCTACGATGGACTTTGTCTAAGTCAAGCGAGCATCCAAGTCCGTATCGGTTCGGGTTCTGCACCGGGTCGCCACTGTTAGGCTGGCGTCTATGAGTGACCTGCTGGAACGACTTCGCGGACGCGGCTGGCGCATGACGGCTCAGCGGCGTGTCGTGGCCGAAGTACTCGACGGTGAGCACGTTCACCTGACGGCAGACGAAGTGCACGCGCGCGCCGTGACCAAACTGCCCGAGATCTCCCGGGCGACGGTCTACAACACCTTGGGCGAGCTGGTCTCGCTCGGCGAGGTGCTGGAGGTGTCGACGGACCGGCGCGCCAAGCGGTACGACCCGAACGCCCACCGCCCCCACCACCACCTGGTCTGCGCCCGGTGCGGCGCGATCCGCGACGTGCACCCGGCGGGCGATCCGCTGGCCGACCTGCCCGCCGGCGAGCGCTTCGGCTTCACGGTCTCGGCGGTCGAGGTGACCTACCGCGGGCTCTGCCCGAACTGCGCCGCGGCCTGACAGCGCACGCACGCGCAAGGCCGGGGGCACACGCCCCCCGGCCTTCTTCTCCGTCCGCGTCCGTCTGCTCCGTCGGCGCGATTCACACCCGGAAACGACTCAAGGCCCGGATCCTGGGGATCCGGGCCTTGGGCCTTCAGTAGCGGGGACAGGATTTGAACCTGCGACCTCTGGGTTATGAGCCCAGCGAGCTACCGAGCTGCTCCACCCCGCGTCGGTAAACCTGACTGTACGGGAGTGCACCCGGCAGATGCAAATCAGTTGGCCGGCCGCCCCGGCCGGCCTCAGACGGAGAGCTCCTCGGCCAGAGCGTCCCGCAGCCGGGCGGCCCGCTCGGCGACCTCCGCCGGGCCGAGCTCCATGGCGCGCAGGCACCACTTCTGGCCTTCCGCGAGGTCCCCGTGCCGGGCCGCGAGCAGGCCCAGGCGCAGGGCGGCCCGGCCGTGCCCGGCCACCGCGGCCCGGGTCCACCACAGGGCGGCCTCGGGCTCGTTCCCCTCGCGGGCCAGCAGCAGCCCGAGGTTGAAGGCGCCGTTGCGGGAGCCGGCCTCGGCCGCCTCCCGGTACCAGCGGGCGGCCACGGTCAGGTCGCCCCGGGCCGCGGCGAGCATCCCGACCCGCACCTGGGCCCGGCGGTGGCCCTGCTCGGCGGCCCGCTCGTACCACTCCTCGCTCTCGGTGCGCGCGGCGCCGCCGACGGGCTCGCCCAGCGCCACCGGCTCCGGGGGCGGGGCCAGCGACTCCAGGAGGGCGGCCAGCCGGAAGGCGGCCTCCGCGCTGCCGCCGCTCGCGGCGCAGCGCAGGTGCCGCTCGGCGGCGCGCTCCTCGCCGTCGCGGACCAGGGCGATGCCGACCTGGAGGGCGGCGTCGGTGTGCCCGGCCGCGGCGGCGCGCTCGTACCACTTCAGGGCGGCGCGGTCCTCGTCGCGGCTGGCGAAGAGGATGCCGAGGTTGAAGGCGGCGTCGACGCTGCCGGCCTCGGCCGCCTTGGAGAACCAGGGCTCCGCGCCCGCCGCGTCCCCGGCCTGGAGCAGCATGATCGCCAGGGCGTTGGCGGCCTCCCGGTGGCCGGCGTAGGCGGCGCGGCGGTACCACTGCTCGGCCTGGGCGGTCCGCTCCTGGGCGGCGCACAGCAGGGCGAGGTTGTAGGCGCCGTTGTGGTCGCCGGCGTCCATCGCGACCCGGTACCACTTCTCGGCGGTCTCGGTCTCGCCGCGGGCCGCGTGCAGGGCGCCCAGGGCGTTCGCGGCGTTCCCGTCGCCGTCCTGCGCGGCGCGGTGCCACCAGGCGGCCGCGCTGTCCTCGTCCCCGGCGTCGCGCAGCAGGAAGCCCAGGGCGCACGCCGCCCGGGCCTCGCCCTGCTTGGCGGAGCTCAGGTACCAGCGCCCGGCCTCCTTCAGCTCGCCCCGCGCCTCCAGGAGGGCGCCCAGGTGCAGCCCGGCGCGCCGGTGGCCCCGGGCGGCGGCCTGCCGGTACCACTGCTCGGCCTCGGCGGGGTCGCCCTTGCGCAGGTGCCGGGCCAGCCGGTAGGCGGCCTCGCGGTGGCCCTGCTCGGCGGCGGCCCGGAACCAGCGCTCGACTCCCTTGTCCCCGCGGTGTTCCAGCAGGTCGGCCAGGCCGTACGCGCCGAGGGCGTGGCCGGACTCCGCCGCCTGGCGCAGCCAGTACTCGGCGGCGGGCTCGTCCCCGCGCTCGCGGTAGTGGCGGCCCAGGGCGTGCGCGGCGGGGGCGGATCCGGCGACGGCGGCGACCCGCCACCAGCCGGCGGCCTCCTCGGGGTAGCCGCGCTGGAGGAGCAGGACGCCCAGGTTGTTGGCGGCGGCACGGTCCCCCGCGGCGGTGGCGCCGCGCAGGTAGGGCTCGGCCCCGGCCAGGTCGCCGCGGCGCAGCAGCAGGGCTCCGAGCACGCTCATGGCACCGGGGTCGCCCTTGTCGGCGGCCACCCGGTGGCGGGCCTCCAGTTCGGCGTCGGTGGCGCCCTCGGCGTCGCCGAAGGTCCCATCCGCGAAATCCGCATCGGTCAGTGCGGTCTGCGCGTTGCCGGCGGGAGCCACCTGACCGGCCCCCGTACCCGATTCGGCCTCCGCCCTCACAAACCGCCCTGTCTCCAGCAGAGTTGACCTGTCCCCCATAAATCCCATCGTCGCATCACCTGCTACCCGCGTACACCTGGTATGTCGCAGCCAGTGAGGTCACTACAGCGTTTTGTCGACATGCCCACAGAGAGACAAGTCAAACACGCTCCAGCCCCAACTCACCCGTCCCAGCGACCTCGTGTTCCCCAGCAGCTTCCTACCGGCCCCCACCGACGCCCGCGAGCCCCCTCCGACGCGCCTGCGAATCTCATCGAAATCTCATCCGGGCATGACGAAGGCCCGGATCCCATGGAATCCGGGCCTTCGTCTTCAGTAGCGGGGACAGGATTTGAACCTGCGACCTCTGGGTTATGAGCCCAGCGAGCTACCGAGCTGCTCCACCCCGCGTCGGTGAAACCACAGTATCACGACGCGGGAGGGAGCCCTGACCGTTTCACGGCCGGGCGGTCTAGCCTCCCGGCTTGGGGGCCGTCAGCTTCGCCTCCGCGTCGACCGCCCGCTTCAGCGCGGCCTGGAGGTCGCTCTGCGCCTTGCCGTATGCGGTCCAGTCGCCGGCCTTCATGGCCTTGTCGGCATCCTCGACCGCCTTCTGGGCGTCGGCGAGGGCCGCCTTGACCGTCGGGTCCTGGGTCGTCGGCGGGTTGGCGGTGCCTTCGCCCGGCTTGGTCGGCGGCGTCTCCGGCGGGACCGGCGTGGTCGGGGCCTCGGCTCCGAAGACCACGTTCAGCGCCTTCTCCAGGGTGTCCTCGAAGGCCGTCTGGCCGCCGTAGGTCACGAGCACCTTGCGCAGCAGCGGGTACTTCAGGGTGGAGCTGCGGACGTAGACGGGCTCCACGTAGAGCATCCCGCCGTCCATGGGCACCGCGAGCAGGTTGCCGTACTCGATCTCCGAGTCGCCGCCGCGCAGCAGCCGGATCGACTCGGCGATCTTCGGCTCCGACTGGAACTTGCTCTGCACCTGGCCGGGGCCGTCCGGCGGCTTGCTGGTCGGCATCTTCAGGATCCGGATCTTGCCGTAGTCCGGGGTGCCCGGATCGGCGTTCACCGCCATGAAGGCGCTCAGGTTGGGCCGCTCGTTCGGCGTGAAGGTCGTCGTGAGCGAGAAGACCTGGTCCTTCTCCGGCTGGCCGGGCATCTTCATCGACAGGTAGTACGGCGGAACTGCCGTACCGGCCTTGGCCGTCGGATCGTCGGGAACGGCCCACGCCTCGCTGCCGCTGAGGAAGGTCTGCGGATCGGTGACGTGGTACCGGGTCAGCAGGTCACGCTGGACCTTGAAGAGGTCCTGCGGGTAGCGCATGTGGTCCAGGAGCGGCTTGGAGATGGCGCTCTTGGGCTTCACCGTGCCGGGGAACGCCTTCATCCAGGTCTTCAGGACCGGGTCCTGGGTGTCCCACTGGTAGAGGTTCACCGTGCCGTCGTAGGCGTCGACGGTGGCCTTCACCGAGTTGCGGATGTAGTTGACCCGGTTCTCCTGGGCCACCACCGCGCGCTGGCTGTTGGTCAGGGAGTCCGCGGTGCTCTGCCCGAGGGTGGTGCGCGAGGCGTACGGGTAGCCGTTCGTCGTCGTGTAGGCGTCGACGATCCACTTGATGCGGCCGTCGACGACGGCCGGGTACGGGGCACCGTCGATGGTCAGCCAGGGGGCGACGGCCTCGACGCGGTCCTTGGGGGTGCGGTTGTAGAGGATCCGCGAGCCCTCGCCGATGGCCCCCGAGTAGAGGATCTGCGGCTCGCTGAAGGCGAGCGCGTAGGCGGCACGGTTGACCGGGTTGTTCAGGTTGACCCCGGATTCGCCCTTGTAGCTCGTCTCCTTCTCGCCCTTGTCGTCCGAGTAGTCGAGCTCCTTCTGCGGTCCGCCGACGATCGAGTACTGCTTCGTCTGCTCGCCGTAGTAGACCCGCTGCTCGAAGTCCGTGCCGAACATGCCCCTGGAGGGCAGGTCGGACTGGGTGAAGTCGGGGGCGCCGTCCTTGACGGTGGTTCCCTTGGCCGCGACGACGCCGTAGCCGTGGGTGTACTTGAAGTGGTCGTTGATCCAGTTGTTCTTCGGGATGCCGCCGATGTTCAGCTCGCGCAGCCCGATGACGGTGTCCTGGCCGTTGTACCGGTCGACCGCCAGCGTGGACGGGAAGCCGTAGTAGCCCTTGACCTGCTGGAGCTGCTGGAAGGCCGGCGAGACGATGTTCGGGTCGAGCAGGCGCAGGCTCGCGGTGGTGTCGGCCACCGACCGCAGCTTGGTCCGGTCGTCCGTCTGCGGGACGCCCGGGTAGTCCTTGACCTCGGCTCCTTCGATCCCGTAGGCGTCACGCGTCGCCTTGATGTTCTTCTCGACGTACGGGGATTCCTTGGCCTGCTCGTTCGGCTGGACCTGGAACTTCTGCACGATCGCGGGGTACAGGCCGCCGATCAGGATCGCCGAGAGGACCATCAGGCCGAAGCCGATCACCGGCAGCTGCCAGGTGCGCCGCCACAGGGTGGCGAAGAACAGCACCGCGCAGATCGCGGCGATGGCGACGAGGATCGTCTTCGCCGGCAGGTAGGCGTTGGCGTCGACGTAGCGCAGGCCGGTCCAGTTGTCGGACGCCTTGAAGTCGCTGGACTTCACGGCGAGTGCGTACCGGTCGAGCCAGTAGGCGATCGCCTTCAAGGTGACGAACAGGCCGAGCAGCACCGACAGGTGCCCGGTCGCCGCGGCGGTGGCCCGGGCGCCCGGGCTGGTCACGCGCAGGCCGCCGTACAGGTAGTGCACGACGACGGCCGCGATCACCGACAGCACGACGGCGGCGAAGCCGAAGCCGAGCAGGAAGCGGTACCAGGGCAGGTCGAAGGTGTAGAAGGACACGTCGAGATGGAACTGGGGGTCCTTCTGCCCGAAGGGCACCCCGTTCACATACATCAGCCAGGTCTTCCACTGGCCGGCCGCCGAGGCCCCCGCGATCAGCCCGACGATCGCGGCGATGCCCAGGAGCAGCCACTTCCGGTACGGGGCGACGCTCATCCGGTAGCGGTCGAGGCTCTGCTGCTCCATCGACATGGCGCTCAGCGGCGGCCGCAGCCGGTACGCCAGCCAGACGTTGAGCCCGACGGCGGCCGCCATCAGCAGGCCGAAGACGGCGAACAGGCCGATCTTGGTCCACAGGGTGGTGGTGAACACCGAGGAGTACTTGACGGAGCGGAACCAGAGCCAGTCCGTCCAGAAGCCGGCGAACATCGTGAACGCCATGGCCAGCACGGCCAGGACGCCCAGGGTCAGCAGAAGGGTCCGGGCGCGCCTGGACGGGCGGCCGACTCTCATCCGTGGCCCGGAGGGGCCTCCGCCGCGGTCCGGCATCTGGAAAGCCAAGGTGCGCACCTCGAAAGTCGCTGGGTCTCGTCGTGGGCCCACGATCGTAGGGCCCACTCTTGCAACTTACTGAGGCTTTAGTCAGTTCCCGGTATCGGGGGGAAAGGAGGCAGGATGTTGTCCATGTCCAACCTTTCGCCCTCCCCCGGCACCCCCATGGCGGCCAGTCCGCTGACCCGCGCCGTCCTCGAAATCGACGAGTACGCCTCCACCCTCGGCTGGGACAAGCCGGCCCGTCTCTTCGCCCTGGTCGACACGGCCCGCCTGCGCCGGCAGGAGCCGGGCCTGGCGGGCACGCTCGGTCTCGACACCGACGACGCCGGCAAGGCCCAGCTCACCCCGATCGAGCAGGATGAGGTGCCCCGCGGGACCCCGCTGGACAAGTTCCTGGGAACCATCGCCTGGCCCGACGCGGTCGTGGGGTGCGCGCTGACGGTGGAGCGGCTGATGCTGCCGCCGTCCGCCGAGGCCGCCGTACCGGAGGGGCTCAGCGACAAGCAGCTGGCCAAGTGGGTCGCCGGGCACCCGGAGCGGCAGGAGGTGCGGCTGACCGTCGGCGTCCTGCGGGACGGCTCGCGGGAGTCGGCGGTCCGGCTGCGGGACAAGGACTCCTCCACCGAGGTGCTGACCGGCGCGGGCCTGGTGCCGGGCCTGGCCGACGCCCTGGCGGCGACCTTCGCCTGAGGCCCCGCGGAACCGCAGCCCCGGCCGGGGGCCGGGGCTGCCGCTCAGGACGTGGTGCAGCGCGGCAGTCCGGCCGTGTCCCCCTTGCTGATCTTCTGCAGGGCCTTGGTGGCGTCGTCGATGGTGGAGACCTTCACCAGGGTGAGGCCGTCGGGGACCCGCGCGGCGGCGGAGGCGCAGTTCTCGGCCGGGGTCAGGAAGTACTGGGCGCCGGCCTGGCGGGCGCCGATGGTCTTCATCTGGATGCCGCCGATCGGGCCGACCTTGCCGGTGTCGTCGATGGTGCCGGTGCCGGCGACGAACTTGCCGCCGGTGAGGTCCTCGGGGGTGAGCTTGTCGACGATGCCGAGGGCGAACATCAGGCCCGCGCTCGGTCCGCCGACGTCGGCGAGCTTGATGTCGATCGGGAACGGGAAGGTGTGGTCGGTCCCGGCGCGGATGCCGACGACGGCGTGGCCGTCGTCGGGCGCCTTGCCCGCGGTGACGGTCACCTTGGTGGTGGCGGTGGGCTCGCGGCCCGCCTTCTCGGCCTCGGCCGCCTCGGCGGCGGGCACGACGGTGAAGTCCACGGGCTCGCCCGGCTTGTGCCGGGTGACGAGCTTGGCGACGTCACCGGGGACGGTGACGGGGCTGCCGTCGACGTCCTTGACGACGTCCCCCGCGTGCAGCCTGCCCTCGGAGGGGCTGCCCTTGACGACGGTGGCGACGACGACGCGGGTACTGACCGGGATGCCGAGCTGCTTGAGGGCGGCCACCTTGGCGCTCTCCTGCGACTGGCTGAACTCCTCGGCGTTCTCCTGCGTGGACTCCTTGTCCGTCTTGCCGTCCGGGTAGAGGTTCTCGTGCGGGACGACGATGTTGTCGTCCGCGAGCCAGCCGTACACCGCTTCGAGCAGGTTCATGTCGTAGTCGGCGCCCGTGACGCGGACCGTGGTCATGTTGAGGTGCCCGGTGGTCGGGTACGTCTTGTGCCCGGAGATGTTCAGGACGGGCTCGCCGTGCGATTCGCCCAGGGTGTTCACGGTGGGGCCGGGGCTCATCTCGGAGTACGGCACCTTGAGGAACACTCCCGCGCAGAGCAGCGCGAACAGCACGAGGGAGGAGGCGAGCATCGTCGCTGTACGGCGTGGCATGGATCGACAGTACGGGACGGCCTGGGAACGCGACCCGTGGGGCCGGTCCGTACGGGGCCCGCGGGCGGGAACTCTCAGGCGTTTCTCAGCGGGGGGCCTGCCGGCCCGCTCTCCGCGGACTCCCGGGACGCGTCAGACGGCGTCGGAACCGGAATGCGCCTCTTCCCTCTGCCTCGCCCTGACGGCCCGGCCGGTGGGCTGGCGGTCGTCGGCCTCGCGGTCCATGGCCTCGCGGAACCTCGCGTAGCCGGCGAGCTCGGATATGTCTCCCTGGGTGCGGTCGCGCGCTGCCCAGCTGCCCCATATCGCCGCCCCGATCGCGGCGAACAGCGGAATCAGCAACCACGCCAGTGCCGCCATGGACGTGCCTCCCTGTCCGAAAGATACGAGTGTCGTCGGTGGCTTCAACGCTCGTGCCCGTAAGGGGGTTACGCAAATCGAGGGCGTGTTGCGCGTCCGAACGGGTGTGAGGCTACCGCCGCCCGGCGGCGCATGCGCGCCCGGGGGGCGGTGATGTGCTGGGGCCGCCCTCAGCAGGACCCGACCCGCCCCTCAGCAGGCGCCGGCCCGCGCCTCAGCAGGCGCCGACCCATTCCTCGCTGCCGTCCGCGAAGGCCCCCTTCTTCACGCCGACCTCGCACTGATCGGCGCCGGGCGCCTCACAGGCTTCGGCCCGCTGCGCCGGACTCCGTCCGGCGACCAGGGCCCGGCGGCGTCGCGCCCGCGCCTCAGCAGGCGCCGACCCATTCCTCGCTGCCGTCCGCGAAGGTCTGGTGCTTCCAGATCGGGACCTCGTGCTTGAGGTCGTCGATCAGCATCCGGCAGGCTTCGAACGCCTCGCCGCGGTGCGGGCAGGAGACGGCGACGACCACGGCCAGGTCGCCCACGGCCAGGTCGCCGACGCGGTGGACGGCCGCCAGGGCGCGCACCGGGTACTTCTCCACGACGCGCTCGGCGATGCGGCGCATCTCGGACTCCGCCGTGGGGTGGCAGGAGTAGCCGAGGGAGTCGACGTCGGCGCCGCCGTCGTGGTTGCGCACCGTGCCGACGAAGAGGGTGGTGCCTCCCGTCGCGTCGTCGCCGACGGCCTGGAAGACCTCGTCGATGGAGAGCGGGGTCTCGCGGATCGCGAGCAGCCGGATCGGGTCCTGGGCGGCCTGCTCGCCGGGGTGGTCGAAGTGCGGTGCCATGCCATCCATCGTGCCCTAGCGGCCGAGGGGGCGGAATAGCCGGATCGCCCGTGACGTGACCCGCCGGTTGGGAGTCTCCTACAGGACGGCCCCCGGCCCGCCGGAGTACGGGGAGCCCCGGGATCCGGCACGGGCCGGCCGGGTCACAGGCCGCGGCGCCTGCGGGCCCGGCGGACGGCCGCGGCGGCGCCCAGCAGGGCGACCGTCGCCCCGGCGGCCCCGGCGGCCGTGGCGGCGTCCTTGCGGCCCAGGCGGCGGCCCGCGACGGTGTGCCGGCCCGCGACCTCCTGGAGCAGCTCGGCCAGCACCTCCTCGTTGGTCCAGCGGGGCCGCCAGCCGGCCGCGTGCAGCCCGCTGACGCTGACCACCCAGGGGTGCATCGTGTACGCCAGGTCCCCTGCCGGGGAGGGGGTCAGGCCGATCCGGTGCAGCCTGGCCGCGGCGCCCAGGGCGACCGCCGAGGGCAGCTCCATGCGGCGGATGCCGCTGAGCTCCTCGACCTCCTCCTGCTCCAGCCAGCCCTCGCAGCCGACGGCCAGCTCGCCCTCCACCTTCTCCAGCGCGGCGTACTCCAGGGCGCTGACGAGGTCCTCGACGTGGCAGAACTGCCAGGTGGGCCGGGAGCCCGCGACGACGAGCAGGCGCGGGGACTCGAAGTACCGGGTCAGGGCGGTGTCGGTGCCGCCCACCAGCACCGCGGGGCGGAGCACCGTCACGTTCAGGCCCGGGTGGGCGCGGGGTGCCCGGCGGCCCAGGCGCTCGATCTCCAGGAGGTCGCCGACGCCGGTGGCCTCGGCGGTGGCGCGCAGCTCGGAGTCCTCCGAGAGGGGGATGTCGTTGTCGGGCAGGGCCCCGTAGACCATGGCGGAGGTGCACAGCACGACCCGGTGCACCCCGGCCGCCGCCGCGGCGGTGAGCACGGTCTGGGTTCCGCGCACGTTGTACGCCGTACGGGCCGCGGGGTCGGTCTCCAGGTCGAGGTCGAGCGCGAGGTGCACGACGACGTCCGCGCCGCGCAGCCGCTCGGCGATGGCGGGGTCGCGGACGTCCAGGACGTGCCACTGGGCGTCGGCGCAGTCCCCGCGCCGCTCGTCGATGGCGATGACCTGCTTGACCTCGTCGGATACGGCGAGGCGGCCCACGAGGGCGGCGCCGACGCCGGAGGCGGCCCCGGTGACCGCGATCACGGGGCTGCGCCGGCGGTGGCCGTCCTCGTTTCGCGGCTGGCGAACGCCGGGGGCGCTGTCGCCGTGCTCAGGGCGGTTTTCGGCGTCGTGCGGCGCGCGAGCCTGCGGATCTGGGGAACTCACCGGGCGTCTCCAGCGGTTGTCTTCAGTGGGGCGCGCCGTGACGCGTACCCACCAGGTGATGTCCATCCTGCCGCAGCCCAGGAGTCGGCGGAGCACCGAGCCCGGAAGCGGGAGCGGTGTCTACGCTGGTGGTGTTGTCGGACCATTGCCCGCCGGCGCCCGCCGGCGGCCCTACGAGCCGAGGAAACCCGTGAGCGACACCCCATTCGGATTCGGCCTTCCGCCGGAGGAGCCGGAGGACGGCGACGAGGGCAAGAAGGGCGGCCAGGGCGGCCCCGCGAATCCGTTCGGGTTCGGCCCCGGTGGCCTTCCCGGCGGTGCGGACAACCCGTTCGCCGCGATGTTCGGTGCGATGAACCCGGGCGACCTGGGCGCCGCCTTCCAGCAGCTGGGCCAGATGCTGAGCTACGAGGGCGGTCCCGTGAACTGGGACATGGCCAAGGACATCGCCCGCCAGACCGTCGCCCAGGGCACGGCGGACGGCGTGAAGGACGTCAGCGTCGGCGTCGCGGAGAAGTCCGCGGTCGAGGAGGCGGTGCGCCTGGCCGACCTGTGGCTGGACGGGGTGACCTCCCTGCCGTCGGGGGCCAACGCGGCCGTCGCGTGGAGCCGCGCCGAGTGGGTCGAGGCGACCCTCCCGGTGTGGAAGGAGCTGGTGGACCCGGTCGCCGAGCGCGTCGGGGCGGCCATGGGCAGTGTGCTGCCCGAGGAGATGCAGGCCATGGCGGGCCCGCTGCTCGGCATGATGCGCTCCATGGGCGGGGCCATGTTCGGCCAGCAGATCGGCCAGGCCGTGGGCGTGCTCGCGGGCGAGGTCGTCGGCTCGACGGACATCGGGCTGCCGCTGGGCCCGGCCGGGCGGGCCGCGCTGCTGCCGCTGAACATCGAGAGCTTCGGCAAGGACCTGGGCGTCCCCTCCGACGAGGTCCGGCTGTACCTGGCCCTGCGCGAGGCGGCGCACGCCCGTCTCTTCGCGCATGTGCCGTGGCTGCGCTCGCACCTGTTCGGCGCGGTCGAGGGCTACGCGCGCGGCATCAAGGTGGACACCTCGAAGCTGGAGGACGTGGTCGGCCAGCTCGACCCGTCGAACCCGGAGCAGCTCCAGGAGGCGCTCCAGGGCGGAATGTTCCAGCCGCAGGACACCCCGGAGCAGAAGGCCGCGCTGGCCCGCCTGGAGACGGCGCTCGCGCTGGTCGAGGGCTGGGTGGACGCCGTGGTGCACGAGGCGGCCAAGCCCCGGCTGGCCTCGGCCGACGCCATGCGCGAGACGATGCGCCGCCGGCGGGCCTCGGGCGGTCCGGCGGAGCAGACCTTCGCCACGCTGATCGGGCTGGAGCTGCGCCCGCGTCGGCTGCGGGACGCCTCGCGGCTGTGGGCCTCGCTCACCGACGCCCGCGGGGTGGACGGCCGCGACGGGCTGTGGGAGCACCCGGACATGCTGCCGACCGCCTCGGACCTGGACGATCCGGACGGGTTCGTGCACCGGGAGCACCTGGACTTCTCGGAGATCGACAAGATGCTCGGCGAGGCCGCCGAGAAGCGCGACCAGGGCGAGGGTGACGAGAAGAAGTGAGCCTGTACGAGGACGCCGTCCTGGTCCTGAAGGAGTACGCCGGCCAGGACGAGCAGCAGCGTGACCTGTGCGAGGTCTACCTGGAGCACCTGGCGGAGCACCCGGACGGCATGTACAAGCCCTGCGAGGCGGGGCATGTGACGGGCAGCGCGCTGGTGATCGACCCGGCGGGCGGCCGCGTCCTGCTGACCCTGCACAAGAAGCTCGGGCTGTGGCTGCAGATGGGCGGGCACTGCGAGCCGGGTGACAGCACGCTGGCCGGCGCGGCGATGCGCGAGGCGGTGGAGGAGTCGGGCATCGCCTCCGGGCTGACGCTGCTGGAGGGCGGCCCGGTGCGGCTGGACCGGCATCCGATCCCGGCGCCGTGCAACTGGCACCTGGACGTGCAGTACGCGGCGCTGGCTCCGGCCGGTGTGGTGGCGGAGATCAGCGAGGAGTCGCTGGACCTGCGCTGGTTCCCGTACGCGGAGGTGGCCTCGGTGGCCGACACCTCGGTGGTGCGGCTGATGGAGGCGACCCTGGCGCGGCTGCGCGCGTAGGGCTGGAAGGGGCGGCCCTCGCGGGGCCGCCCCTCGCGCGTGTGCGCGTGCCCTGGCGGTGCGGGCGCCGGGTCAGTTCCAGACGTTGTTCTGGTTCTGGGCGTGCGCGCCGTGCTGGCCCATGCCGAACTGGGCGGCGACGCCCTGGCCGAGCTGGGCGTTCTGCGGGGGCAGCACCTCGCTGGGCTGCACCAGGGCGAAACCGGTGCCGAGGAAGCTGAGCTCCCAGCCCTCGCCGGTGTTGCCGCGGCGCCGCCAGACGCCGGTGGAGTGCGTCTGGGCCTGCATCTGCACCCGCAGGGAGGTGGACCAGGCGACGATGGCGTCGGCGTCGGCGTTGACGTACTTGTCCGGGGTGACCTGCATCATCAGCGGCTGTCCCGAGGTCATCAGGGCGACCTTGCCGCGTCCGGTGATGTTGAGCTGGTACTTGCCGGAGCCGGAGATCCCGTACTGGCTGTCCACCGCGATGACCTCGGTGTGCAGGGTGGAGTCCATGGCCAGCACGTAGCCGCTGTCGACGGTCAGGCCGTCCTGGTCGACGTCGAGGACGTGGACGTACTGGGCGAGGTTGGCGAAGTAGACCGTGCCCTGCCCGGAGCAGCGCATCAGGTCGAGGCCCTCTCCGGTGCGCAGGCGGGCGCCGCGCTGGTTGCCGCTCTGGTACTCGCCGTCGAAGTCGACGATGCCCTGGTAGGCGACCATCGAGCCCTTGCGGGCGAGGACGTCGTCGGAGCCGGCCAGGGTGACCCGCAGCAGCTGCGGGTTCTGGACGGCGTACCGCTCCTGGGACTGCTGCTCGGCGTGGCCGAAAAGTGAGCTCTGCATGATGTGTCCGCTCCCCCTCAGCCCCGGGTCCGGAGCCGGTCGGTACTGTCCTCGCTGGGCTGTACGACGACGATGCCCTGGCCGGAGAAGGCCATCTGGTACGCCTCGCCGCTGCCCCGGCCGATCATGGACGACGCCTTGAAGCTGCGCTTGCCCTTGACCTTGAGGTTCGGGGACCAGGCGACGAGCGCGTCCGGGTCGACGTAGGTCTCGTCCTCGCCTCGGCCGCAGTCGACGACGATCGGGGTGCCGCGGGAGGTGATGGCGACCCATCCGGTGCCGGAGACCTGGACGTTGAACAGGCCCTGGCCGGCGAACTTCGCCATGCCCTTGACCCGTTCGACGCCCCACTGGAGGTGGGCGTCGAAGGCGAGCAGGTTGGTGCCGTTGACGGAGAGGGCGTCGTTGTTGAGGTTGATGCAGACGACGTCGGCGCCGTAGTCGGCGAGGTAGAGCAGCCCGTCCCCGGTGCACTTCATCAGGGGGGCGCCCTCGCCGGTCAGCCACTGGGAGGCCATCTGGCGGACGGCGGGCGGGTTGGGCTCGTACTGGACGAAGCCCTCGTAGGCCACCATCGAGCCGGTGCGCGCGAAGAGGTCCTGGCCGCTCTGCATGGCGACCTTGAGCATGGCGCGGCCGTGGTTCTCCATGCGGGCCGTGACGGGGGTGGGGGCGTAGCCCGCGAGCTGCTGGTTCATGGGGTTCATGGCATTCATGGCGTTCATGGCGGGCTCCCTCAGACCTCGTACGGCTGGACGACGATGAAGTTCCCGGGGGCCCCGCGGAACTGGAGGTTCACGGTCTCGCCGCTGTGGCCCGGGTAGGCGTTGCGGCGCAGCCGGACCTGGCTGGAAACGATCACCTGGGAGGCCGCCGACCAGGCCACGATCGCGTTGCTGTCGGCGAAGGTGGTCGGGGTGACGGGCAGGACGACGGGGGTGCCGTGCGTCTTGACGATCACGGTTCCGGTGCCCTGGAAGAGCATCGTGAACAGGGCTCCGCCGGGGATGCCGTGGCCCTCGATGCGGCGGACCTCGTGGTGGAGGGACTCGTCGAAGGCGAGGACGCTCTCGGAGTTGACGCAGATGCCGTCGCCCTGGAGCTCGATGGCGTGCAGGTGGGCGCCGTTCTCCGCGAGGAAGACCTGGCCGCGGCCGGTGCAGCGCATCAGCTGCATCTCCTGGCCGGTGGCGTTGCCGACGATACGGCCGGCGAAGCCCGCGCCCTTGTAGCTGAAGTCGACCTTGCCCTGGTAGAGGACCATGCTGCCCTGGCGGGCGAGGACCGGCTGGCCGCCGCCGAGGGCGAGGTCGACCCGCATGAGCTGCTGGTTCTGCGGGGTCCAGCGGGCGCCCGTGGGGGCCTCCTTGTACAGCTGGAGCGCGGCGGCGAGGCCCGGGCCGGCCTGGGGGGCCGCCTGGCCGTAGGGCGGCGGGGGCTGCTGGCCGTAGGGGGCCGGCTGGCTGTACGGGGGCTGCTGGCCCGGCTGCGGGTAGCCCTGCGGCTGCGGCTGGGCGGGCTGCGGGTAGCCCTGCTGCTGGGGCGGGAGCTGGCCGCCGTAGGAGGGCTGGGGCGGCTGGCCGTAGGGGGCGGGGGGCGGTCCCGGGGGCGGGACCTGGCCGCCGTACGCGTGCTGCTGCGCGCGGCCGCCGCCGTAGGAGGGCGGGCCGGGCTGCTGCGGGGGGTGGGGCGGCTGGCCGTAGGGGGTCGCGGGGGCGGGCGGGGTCAGCGGGCCGACCATGGTCGGGGCGGAGTGCACCGCCGCCGGGGCGGGGGCGGGGGCCGGAGCGGGGGGCTGCGGCTGCTGGGGCTGCGGCGGGGCGTACGGCGCGGGGGCCGGCGGCTGCTGCTGGTGGACCGGGGCGCCGTAGGACGGGGCGGGGGCCGGTGCCGGGGCGGGGGCCTGGGGCGGCGGGGCGAACCCGGGGGCGCCGGCCTGCGGATGGGCGGTGGCCGGGGCCGGGGCCGGCTGCTGCGGCTGCTCCTCCTCTTCGGCGACCTCGCCGCCGAAGTGTTCCAGCAGCGCGGCGAGCCCGCCGTCGAACCCCTGGCCGACGGCGGCGAAGCGCCACACGTCCTTGCGGTAGAAGTCGCCGATCATCAGGGCGCGCTCGGTGCTGAACTCCGCACCCGTGAACGAGTAGCGGGCGACTTCCTCACCGCCCGCCACGACCCGGATGTAACCGGGGCCGATCTGCGACATCTGCCCGTCGCCGTCGAGGGTGGCGGTGAAGGAGAGCTTGTGGATGGAGGGCGGCACCTGGTCGAGGGTCACCCGGAAGGAATCGGTGTCCCCCGCCTGCGCGCCGAGCTGCTGGACGGACTCCTCGGGCGACTTCGGCTGGTTGTAGAAGATGAAGTAGCGGTCGTCCGACAGGCGCTCGTCGGCGTCGAGGCCGAAGCAGCTGATGTCGAAGGTGAGTCCGGGTCCGGCGATCTGGACGCCGACGTACAGATCGGTACCCGCCGTGAGATCACTGATCCTGGCCTTGTGGCCGCGTTGGAATTCCCTGGCCATACGTCCGACCGTCCCCCGTCCCGAGTGTGAGTGCGCGGCTGCTCGCCTGCGTGATGGTGTGCCGCCGGATGCGGAGCCGCGGCTGTGTGCCGCTCAGGCTAACGGCTCCGGCCGACATCCGGGCAAGCCGGTACCAACCCGGTACACACCGCGCTGCCCGCCGGACCGTCATTCCTCGCGGGCGGCCGGAATCCGGGGAAGCCGCTCCGCCGCGGCCACCCCCTCCAGGAAGCCGCGGGCCCGCTCGGTCTTCGGGTACGCCTCCAGCAGCGCCCAGAACCGGGGCCCGTGTCCGGGGACGAGGAGGTGCGCCAGCTCGTGCAGGAGCACGTAGTCCACGACGTACTCGGGCATGTGCTGGAGCCGGTGGGACAGCCGGATGCTGCCTTCGGCGGGGGTGCAGGAACCCCAGCGGGTGTTCTGGTTGGTGACCCAGCGGACCGAGCGGGGGCGGGCACGGCCGCTGAAGTACTGCTCGGACAAACGCGCGGCACGTTCATGGAGTTCCGCGTCGCCGAGGGTGCGCTTGCTCTCCTGTGCGGCGAGCTTGTCGAGCATGACGCCCACCCAGCGCCGCTCCTCCGCCTCGGACATGCGGGCGGGGATCAGGACGATCGTCCGGTCCCCCTCGCGGTAGGCGGAGACGGTCCTGCGGCGGCGCGCGCTCCGGCGTACTTCGACGGCGCGCTGGGTGGGGTCGGCGGACACGCCTCGACCGTACCCGGTCGCCGTCGCGGAAGTCCGGCACGTCCGCGGTACGAACGGGGAGGGCCGCCCGGACGCCTCAAGGAACACCCTTCCCATTCATCTCATATGCCTAATACCCCTCGCCTGTGGACAAGTTTCCGCACCCCTCGCGGCGGCCGGGCATCGTGACGAAAGGAGCCCGGCGAACCGGCCGCGGACCGTACGGGGGACGACAGAGGGACGACAGGAGACGGCGATGTATCCGAAGGTGAAGCCCGCGCTGGCACGGGCATGGCGGGATCTGCAGACGGTGCAGTTCGGGGTGACCCCGGCGCACGCGGTGGTGCTCGGCCCGGTGGACACGGCCACCGGATCCCTCATCGACCGGATCGACGGGACGCGCGGCATGGAGCTGCTGCGGGCCGAGGCCCGGCGGATGGGACTGCCGGAGGGCCAGGCGGACGGGCTGGTCCGCCGGCTCGCGGGGGCCGGGCTGATCGACGACGCCACGGCGGGCGGGCCGCGCGCCCAGGCCGTGCGGAGCCGGCCGGAGGTGCTGGAGCGGCTCGGGCCCGATCTGGGCTCGCTGTCGCTGGTGCACCCGGAGCCGGGGGGTGACTTACGGGGCGTCGCGGGCCGCCGGGCGATACGGGTCCGGGTACGCGGGAGCGGCCGGGTGGGGGCGGTGATCGCCGCCGTGCTGGCGGGGGCCGGGGTCGGCCGGGTCGAGGTGCTCGACGGGGGCCGGGTGGAGCCGGCCGATGTGGCTCCGGGCGGGCTGGGGCCGGGGAGCGTGGGCCGGCTGCGGGCCGAGGCGGCGCGGGCGCTCGTTCGGGAGTCCGCGCCGGGGAGGGCTCCGCGCGAGGGTGACCCGGAGGGGCCCGGGCCCGAGGTGGCGCTGGTGGTGGTCGCCCCGCGCGAGGGGCTCCAGGCGTGGGCGCCCGATCCCGCGACGGCCGCCGACTGGGTGGCGACGGGCACCCCGCACCTGTACGCGGGGGTGCTGGAGGGGACAGGGCTGGTCGGGCCGCTGGTGCTGCCGGGGGTGACGGCCTGTGCCGGGTGCATGGAGCGCGAGCGCGTCGACCGGGATCCGGCCTGGCCGCGGATGCTGGTCCAGTGGCGGTCGGCGCACCGCCGCCGGGAGCGCGCCGCCTGCGATCTGGGGCTGTCCACGGCGGTGGCCGGCCTGGCCGCGGCCCACGCCCTGGCCTTCCTCGACGGACGGCTGCCGGCCTCGACCGGTGCCCGATGGGAGGCGGCCCTGCCCGGGCTGCACTGGGAGCGCTCGGGGCTGGTCCCGCATCCGGACTGCCCGTGCGGGGCGGCGGTGCCCGCCGTGGAGTCCGAGCCCGGGGCGGTGCGGTCGTGAGCGGCCGGACTCCCGCCGGATCCGGGGGCGGTGCCCCGGTCCAGGGGGCGGGGCGGTCATGGCAGGATGCGATGGGGGCCGAGCGGCACCCCGAACCGCCGGTCGCGGCAGAGCAGTCTGGGAACTGGAGGGGCTTATGTCTGATCTTCCCCGGAAGGCGGTCACCCGTACGGTCAAGCTGGCCGCGCTGCCGCTCGGCATCGCGGGCCGGGCCACCTGGGGGCTGGGGAAGCGGATCGGCGGGAAGTCGGCCGAGATCGTGGCCCGTGAGCTCCAGCAGCGCACCGCCGAGCAGCTGTTCCGCACTCTCGGTGAGCTCAAGGGGGGTGCGATGAAGTTCGGGCAGGCCCTGTCGGTGTTCGAGTCGGCCCTCCCCGAGGAGGTCGTCGGGCCCTACCGGGCGGCGCTGACCAAGCTTCAGGAGGCGGCCCCTCCGCTGCCTGCGGCTCGGGTGCACCAGGTGCTGGCGGAGCGGCTCGGCGAGGACTGGCGGGAGCTGTTCGAGGAGTTCGAGGACAAACCGGCCGCGGCCGCCTCGATCGGGCAGGTGCACCGGGCCGTGTGGCACGACGGCCGGCAGGTGGCGGTCAAGGTCCAGTACCCGGGGGCCGGTGACGCTCTGCTGTCGGACCTCAAGCAACTGGGCCGGTTCGCCGGGCTGCTGGGGCCGCTGATCCCGGGCATGGACATCAAGCCGCTGATCACCGAGCTGCGCGACCGGGTCGCGGAGGAACTGGACTACGAACTGGAGGCCGAGGCCCAGCGCACCCACGCGGACGCCTTCGACGGGGACGACGACGTGCTCGTCCCGGACGTGGTGCACCAGGGTGAGCAGGTGCTGGTGACCGAGTGGCTGGAGGGCACCCCGCTGTCGGAGGTCATCTCCGACGGCACGCGGGAGGAGCGCGACCGCGCCGGCCAGTTGCTGACCCGGTTCCTGTTCTCCGGGCCCGCGCGCACCGGGCTGCTGCACGCCGATCCGCATCCGGGGAACTTCCGGCTGATATCCGGGGCGGACGGCCGGATGCGGCTGGGCGTCCTTGACTTCGGCACGGTGGACCGGCTGCCCGGCGGGTGGCCCAAGCCGATCGGCCGGTCGCTGCGGATGACCCTGGAGGGGGACGCCGAGGGGGTCTACGGGCACCTGTGCGCCGAGGGGTTCGTGAAGGAGTCCATCGAGCTGGATCCGGACGCGGTGCTCGACTACCTCAAGCCGATCATCGAACCCGCCGAGGCGGAGGAGTTCACCTTCACCCGGCCGTGGCTGCGCGGCCAGGCGGCCCGGATCGCCGATCCGCGCTCCCCCGCCCACCAGTTGGGACGCCAGATCAACCTGCCGCCGTCCTACCTGCTGATCCACCGGGTGACGCTGAGCACCATCGGGGTGCTGTGCCAGCTCGGCGCGACGGTGCGGCTGCGGGACGAACTCGACGCCTGGCTGCCGGGGTTCTCACCCGAGGACTGATCCAGAGGACTCAACCAGGGGACTGACCCCGTGGACTGACCCCGTGGACTGATCGCGGAGACGGCGGGGCGGGTGTCACCACCAGGAGGAGTCGAGCCGACCCTCGATCGCCCGGAGGTTGGCGCGCGCGCAGTCGACGCAGAAGAACTGTCTGGCCCCGTTCTCCACCGAACAGGTCCAGGTGGGCGGGGCGCCGTTCGGGGAGCGGGCGCCGCAGCGCGCGCAGACGACGGGCTGGTCCTCGGGCCCCGGCTTGGCGGGGTGGGGAGTCGGCTGGTCCACCACCAGACGATATCCCCGGAGGGTCGCGCCGGGGTCCGCAACGCACCGGAGGGACCGGTCCGTTCGGACCGGCCCCTCCTTGGGATGCTTCAGCGCTGGGCGGTCAGTGCATGACCGCCATGGCCAGCGCGCGGCGGGCGCGCAGGGACACGCGCTCGGCCTTGCGCTGCATGCGCCGGGCGGCGACCAGGCGCAGGGCGTGACGCTCGGCGTCCACCTCGCGCAGCCGGTCGTCCATATGCGCACGGGCCAGGGCTTCTTGGATGAGTTGCATTTCGCGGGTCCTGTTCTGACGCGAGGTGATCGCGCCGGTGGTGATGAAGTCTGCGGTGGCGGAGCCGTGAGGCTGCTCGCTGGTGGTGGCGTAGGGGGACATGGGGGCCTGCTTCAGGGGGTCGTGCGTCAGAGGGCGGTCGATGGTTCCGGTGGCGGTCATGCCGCAGCAACCGGGTTCTTGCGCGGGCGGCCGCGGGGCCGCTTGCGGGCCACGACCACGCCCTGGACGAAGAGCTCGCCGCCCCAGACGCCCCAGGGCTCGCGGCGCTCCTTGGCGCCGGCGAGGCACGCCTCGACCAGCGGGCAGGTGCCGCAGAGGGACTTGGCGTACTCGACGTCGGCCGGGGACTCGGCGAAGAAGACCTCGGGGTCGAAGGTGCGGCAGGGAACCGGGACGCCGAGGTTCTCGATGGCGTCGTCGAGCGCGGTGAGCGCGGTGAGGGGGGTCAAGGCGGGGTCCTCCGGGACTGCGGGCGGGGAGATCGTCTGGGTCTGCGGTACGGACGGGGCGTGCGCTTCGAGTTGCACGGTTGTCTCTTCCTCGTCTTGTTCGGTTAGTCGTTCCGGCCGGTCGGCCGGGTGGCGGCTGTTCCTGGTCCTGCCAGTCCCGAGGCCCCTTCGCTGGTGTCGCCCCCGTTCGGGGACAAACAGAAGGGCCGCGGATCCCGGGTGGGGTTCCGCGGCCCTGAAGGCGCCGGCCTGATCATGCGATCAGGCTGGATCACTCCAGGGTTCGAGCCCACGGAAGGCCCACATCAGGTGGTGCTGCTGCGTCGTCGTCTGGGTCTGGGTTCCGGCACCGGCTGCGGCCGCGGATCCATAGGCGCCATGCGCCTTCTGGGCTCCCGCTACTGCCACCAGTGCCTGGGTCGGTCGCTCGTTGCGCTCGCTGACCGGAAGGGTCGCCAGCGGGGCGGGCTTGCCGGCGGAAATCGCGGACAGACCGGTGCCCCGGAGGGAGACGGAACCGAGCAGGCAGGAAGCGTCGACCGAGCGATCGGTCATTTTGGTGAAGGTCATGAAGCTGGTCACTGGTCTCGCCTCCTCTCGGCGTCTCGGGGACCCGGCCCGGGGGCCTGTCCCATACGTATTCGGATAAGTACAGCACGGATCCAGGGCTTCGGAGAAGCCACCGTTTCCGTTGCTAAGAACCTATGGGGATCCGCTGGGCATGTGCAAACTATTTTTCCGACGAGTTTCTACGCGTCGTCAGAATCCTCGCCGCCGGGGTCCTGGCCTGCGCAGATCGCCAGGACGTCGGCCCCGTAGCGGTCGAGCTTGCGGCCGCCCACTCCAGAGATCATCGAGAGCTCCCCCGGTTCGCAGGGCGCGGCCTCCGCGATGGCCATCAGCGTCTTGTCGGTGAAGACGCAGTACGCGGGCAGCCCCTGGAGCTTCGACTGAACGGCCCGCCACTCGCGCAGCCGCTCGTAGAGGCCCTCGTCCATGTCCGAGGGGCAGTCCGCGCAGCGCATCAGTTTGATGTCCCCGGCCTCGGTCAGGGTCCGGCCGCAGACCCGGCACAGCACCGGCCCGCGGCTTCCGCGCTTGCGGGCCCCGCGCTCCGCCGGGGCTCCGGTCCGGGGTCCGGGAGCCGCGGAGCCCGGACGCAGGCCGTTGAGGAAGCGGCTGGGGCGACGGGAGGCCCGGCCGCCCGGTGCCCGCGAGAGGGCCCAGGAGAGCGTCAGGTGCAGCCGCGCCCGGGTGACCCCGACGTACAGCAGCCGGCGCTCCTCCTCGACCTGCTCGTCGGTCTTGGCGTAGGTGATCGGGACCATGCCGTCGGTGAGGCCGACGAGGAACACCGCGTCCCACTCCAGGCCCTTCGCGGCGTGCAGCGAGGCGAGGGTGACGCCCTGGACGGTCGGGGCGTGCTGCGCGGCCTTGCGCTCCTCCAGCTCGACCGTGAGCTCGGCCAGCCCGGCGCCGGGGCGGCTGCGGGCGAAGTCCTCGGCGAGGCGGACCAGCGCGGCCAGCGACTCCCACTGGTCGCGCACGGCGCCGGAGCCGGCGGGCGGCTCGGGACTCCAGCCGGTGGAGCTGAGGACGGCCCGGACCTGGGAGCCCAGCTCCACGACATCGTCGAGCAGGGGGTCGTTGCCGGCGGAGCGGGCGGCTCCGCGCAGCGCGAGGACCGCCTTCTGGACCTCGGCCCGCTCGAAGAAGCGCTCGGCCCCGCGCAGCTGGTAGGGGACGCCGGCGTCGGCGAGGGCCTGCTCGTAGACCTCGGACTGGGCGTTGATGCGGTAAAGCACGGCGATCTCGCCGGCCGGGACTCCGGCGGCGATCAGGTCGCGGACCCGGCGGGCGACGCCCTCGGCCTCGGCGGGCTCGTCGGGGTACTCGGCGTAGACCGGGGCGGGGCCGGGCTCGCGCTGGGAGAGCAGTTCCAGGCGGTGTTCGGCGGCCCGGCCCCTGGCCTGCGCGAGCAGGCCGTTGGCGAGGTGGACCACCTGGGGGGTGGAGCGGTAGTCGCGGACCAGCTTGACCACGGTGGCGTGGGGGTAGCGGGTGCGGAAGTTCAGCAGGTGGTCGGGGGTGGCTCCGGTGAAGGAGTAGATGGTCTGGCTGGCGTCGCCGACGACGCAGAGACTGTCGCGCTCGCCGAGCCACAGCTCCAGCAGGCGCTGCTGGAGGGGGCTGACGTCCTGGTACTCGTCCACCACGAAGTGCTGGTACTGGGTGCGGATCTGTTCGGCGATGTCGCGGCGGTCCTGGAGGATGCCGACGGTGAGGAGCAGCACGTCCTCGAAGTCGATCATTCCGCGGTCGCGCTTGAGCTGCTCGTAGGTGCTGTAGATCTGGGCGATCTCGGCCGGGTCGCGGGGGGCCTCGCGGCCCGCCTTGAGGGCGGCGGCCGGGTAGTCGGCGGGGACGGTCTGGGTGACCTTGGCCCATTCGATCTCGCCCGTGACGTCGCGCAGCTCGCCCCGGTCGAGGCGGACGCGGCAGCGGGCGCCGGCCTCGGCGACGAACTGGACCTTGCGTTCGAGGAGCCGGGGGACGTCCCCGCCGACGGCCTTGGGCCAGAAGTACTGGAGCTGGCGCAGGGCGGCGGAGTGGAAGGTACGGGCCTGGACCCCGTCGGCGCCCAGGGCGCGCAGCCGGCCGCGCATCTCACCGGCGGCGCGGTTGGTGAAGGTGACGGCGAGCACGCTGGCGGGCATGAGCTGCCCGGAGCGGACCCCGTACGCGATCCGGTGGGTGATCGCGCGGGTCTTGCCGGTGCCGGCTCCGGCCAGCACGCACACCGGGCCGCGCAGGGTCGTGGCGACCTCGCGCTGCTCCGGGTCGAGGCCCTGGAGCACGGCGTCGGCGTCGGCCGCGCCGGTACCGGGATCCGCCGGGAACGATGGGGAGTGCGTTGCTGCTGTCACCCTGCCATGCTGCCAGGTCGGGTGGGGCGGGCGGGAAATCCGTCCACAGGCCCGGTCGTACGGTCCGACGGTCGTACCGGGCGACGGGCCGGGAATGGCCGGGCGACGGCGTGCGTTCGAGTACTCGGACCGGGCGTGACCCCGGTCCCCCGGATCTCACGGATCCGACGGATCTCACAGAGGAGCGAGCATGCAGGACACGGGCACGGTCACGATGTACAGCACCACCTGGTGCGGCTACTGCCGCCGGCTGAAGACGCAGCTGGACCGGGAGGGCATCGCGTACAACGAGATCAACATCGAGCTCGACCCGGCGTCCGCGCAGTTCGTGGAGCAGGCCAACGGCGGCAACCAGACCGTCCCCACCGTGCTCGTGAAGTCCTCCGGCGGCACCGAGTCCGTCATGACCAACCCGAGCCTCGCCCAGGTCAAGCAGGCCCTGGCCGTCTGACGCGCCGGCGCGGAGCAGTACGTGCGGAGGGCCCCCGCCCAGGCGGGGGCCCTCCGCGTGTGACGAACGTTACGGCGCCGGCTTCGGCAGCGGACGGCCGTACCAGAGCTCGACGAGCCGGGCCGCGATCGAGATCCCCGACGGCGGCAGGACCGCCCCGGACTCGAACGCCTCGCGCAGCTCCTCGCGGGAGAACCAGCGGGCCTCCTGGATCTCCTCGCCGTCGACCGTGATCTCGGAGCTGACGGCCCGCGCGTTGAAGCCCAGCATCAGGCTGGACGGGAAGGGCCAGGGCTGGCTGGCGACGTACTCGACCTCGCCGATCCGCACGCCCGCCTCCTCCCACACCTCGCGGACCACGGCCTGCTCGATCGATTCGCCCGGCTCCACGAACCCGGCCAGGGTGGAGAAGCGGCCCTCGGGCCAGTGCACCTGGCGGCCCAGCAGCGCGCGGTCCTGCTCGTCGGTGACCAGCATGATCACCGCCGGGTCGGTGCGCGGGTAGTGCTCGGCGCCGCAGCCCGGGCAGCGGCGGATGTGCCCGGCGGCCGCGACCACCGTGCGCTCGCCGCAGCGCGAGCAGAAGCGGTGCATCCGCTGCCAGTTCTCCAGGGCGACCGCGTGCACCATCAGCCCGGCGTCGCGCGGGGACAGCAGCAGCCCTGCCTCGCGGAGCCCCGCCGGACGGGCCGACTGGTCCATGCGGCCCGGCAGCGAGTCCTTCTGGAGCGCGAAGTAGCGTATGCCGTCCTCGTCGGTGCCCAGGAAGTACCGGTGCGTCTCGGTGGCCGGGGCCTCGAAGGCCGCCGTCATCACGATGCCGGTCCCGCCGTCGGGGGTGTCGTCGATCAGCACCTGGCCGCCGGAGACGACGAAGACCCGCGTCGTCGGGTGGCTCCAGGCGGCGGCCAGCCACGCCTCGTCGAGGCGGTGGTGCGCGGCGCGGTCTATGTCGCTCGGCGCGGTGAGCGACAGTGGGCGCTCGGTGTGCGTGCTCACAGGTACTTCCAACTCCCCCGATGGATGGGACAAGGCAGGCGTACGGACGTGTGGTGCGTGCGGTCAGGAGAGGGCGGCGGCCGCGACGGGAGCGGGCGGCGCCCAGTTCTCGGCGAGGTCGCCCCACAGGTGGGCGGCGGTCTCGACGCCCTTGAGGAGCAGGTCGAGCTCGACCTTCTCGTTCGGGGAGTGCCAGCCGTCGGACGGGACGGAGATCCCGAGGAAGAGGACCGGCGCCCCCAGGACGTCCTGGAGGTCGGCCGCCGGGCCCGAGCCGCCCTCGCGGGTGAAGCGGACCCGCTGCCCGAAGGCCCGGCCCATGGCGCGCACCACGGACTGGAGGGCGGGGTGGTCCAGCGGGGTCAGGCAGGGGCGGGTGGGCGCGCCGAAGGTGATGGAGTGGCGGATCCCGGCGGGGACCCGGGCGGCGACCCAGTCCCGTACGGCGGCCTCGACCTCGTACGGGTCCTGCCCCGACACCAGCCGGAACGAGAGCTTCAGGTGGGCGGAGGCGGGCACGATCGTCTTGCCGCCGGGGCCCTGGTAGCCGCCGCCGATGCCGTTGACCTCGGCGGTCGGGCGGGCCCAGACGCGCTCCAGGGTGGAGTAGCCGGCCTCGCCGGCGGTGGCGTGGGAGCGGGCCGTGCGCAGCCACTCGGCCTCGTCGAAGGGCAGCTCGGCGATCAGCCGGCGCTCGGCCTCGCTCAGCTCGGTGATGTGGTCGTAGAAGCCGGGGATGGTGACCCGCTCGTCCTCGTCGTGCAGGGCCGCGACGAGGCGGGCGGCGACGGTGGCCGGGTTGGGCACGGCACCGCCGAAGGCGCCCGAGTGGATGTCCTGGTCGGGGCCGTGGAAGTCGATCTCGCAGTCGGCGACGCCGCGCATACCGGTGCAGACGGTGGGGGTGGTCTCGGACCACATGCCGGTGTCGGAGACGATCACGACGTCGGCGGCGAGTTCGGCGGCACGGGCCTCGACGAGCGCGCGGAAGTTCGGGGAGCCGGACTCCTCCTCGCCCTCGATGAGGAGCTTGAGGTGCACGGCGGGGGCGTCGGCGCCGGTGGCGGCGAGGTGCGCGCGCACGCCGAGGGTGTGGAAGAAGACCTGCCCCTTGTCGTCGGCCGCGCCGCGCCCGTACATCCGGCCGTCCTTGACGACGGGCTCGAAGGGCTCGGTGTGCCAGCCGTCGGCGAGGGCGGCGGGCTGGACGTCGTGGTGGCCGTAGACGAGGACGGTGGGGGCGGCCGGGTCGGCGGCCGGCCAGTGGGCGAAGACGGCGGGGGCGCCGGTACCGGCGGTCTCCCAGACCTCGGCCGTCGGGAAGCCGGTCTCCTTGAGCTTCGCGGCGAGCCATTCGGCGCTGCGGCGTACGTCGCCCGCGTGTTCGGGCTGGGCCGACACGGAGGGGATGCGCAGCCACTCGGCGAGGTCGTCGAGGAAGGCCGCGCGGTGGTTCTCGATGTACGTACGGACGACGTTGTCCGGGGTTTCGCTCATGGTCACGAGCCTAGCCGTCCGCCCCGGGGGCACCGTCCGCGCCCGTTTCGCCTTGGAGGATCCGCTCAAGACGCTCCCGTCCGGGCAGGTCGCGGGGGCGGATCACGCGGCCGCTGCGGACGTGGAGGAAGGCGGCGGCGACCCGGTCGAGGGGGGTGCCGGTGGCTTCCGCCCAGGCGAGGCGGTAGACGGCGAGCTGGAGGGGGTCGGCCTCGGTGGTGCGGCCGGTCTTCCAGTCGACGACCTCGTACGAGCCGTCGGCGTTGCGGTAGACGGCGTCGATCCGGCCGCGGATCACCCGGCCGGCGAGGGTGAGCTGGACGGGCGCCTCCATCCGGTACGGGGTGCGCTCGGCGTACTCGCTGCGCTCGAAGGCGGCCTTGAGGGCCTCCAGATCGGCGGCGTCGGCGATCTCCTGGTCGGTGCCGGGGAGGTCGGCGGCGGGGTCGAGGACGTCGAGGTGGGGCAGGGGCAGGGCGTCGAACCGGGACTCGACCCAGGCGTGGAACCGGGTGCCCTGGCGGGCGGCGGGCTGCGGGGGGCGGGGCATGGGGCGGGCGAGATCGCGGGCGAACCCCTGTTCGTCGGCGGCGAGGCGCAGCAGCTGGCTCGCGGACAGGGCCCCGGGCAGCTCGACGTCACGCACGGCGGCGCGGGCACGCAGCAGCTCGCCTTCGAGCGCGTCGAGGTCCCGGTCCCAGGAGGCTACGGCCCGCTCCTCCTCCGGGGTGAGCCCGGCCGGCGCCTCCTCCGGGGTGAGCCCGGCCGGGGCCTGCGGCCGGGGGTGCGGTACGGCCGCGCCGGTCGCCCGCGGGTGCGGGACGGCCGCGCCGGGTACGGGTGCGGGGTCCGGCCGGGAAGCGGGGCCGGGCCGTGCGGGTGCGGCGGGCTCGGCCGTGGCCGGCCGGGGGGCCGTGCCGGGCCGTGCGGGTGCGGCGGGCTCGGCCGGGTCCGCCCAGGGGGCGTCGTCCCAGAGCGGCTCGTCGGCGTCGTCCGGCCAGGGGGCGTCGTGGTAGGCCGGGTCCTCGCAGTCGGGGGGCCAGAGGTAGGCGTCGGCCGGCTGCGGGGGCGGCGGCGGGGCCGCGAGGTGGGCCTCGACCAGGGCCGCCGCCCGCCGGCGCAGGGCCAGGGAGTCCGGGTCCAGGGGCAGCGGCCAGGAGTGGTCCCCGCCGGCCTCCGCCAGCGCCGGGTTCTCGGCGTCCGGGTCCGGCTCCGGCGCCCATGCCTCGATCTCCCCGTACCCGGCCGCGCAGTGCTCGTACAGGGCCGTGAGGAACGCGGACGGGCCCCGGCGGCGCTTCTGCGTGGGCCCCCACCAGTGGCCCGAGGCCAGGAGGAGCGAGCGGGGGCGGGTGAAGGTGACGTACCCGAGGCGGAGCTCCTCCGTCTCCTTGTGGCTCCTGAGGGCCGCCTTGAAGGTCTTCAGCCCCGCCGAGGTCCAGTCCGGGTCCCCGGGGAGGGTCTCGGCGTCGCCGCGCAGCGCGTACGGGAGCACCTTCGGGTACGAGGTCCAGCCCTCCGGCGCCTTCTCCTTCGGGAAGGAGCCCGCGCACAGGCCGGGGACGACCACCACGTCCCACTCCAGGCCCTTCGACTTGTGGGCCGTGAGCACCTTGACGGTGTTCTCCCCGCCCGGCAGGGCGTGGTCCAGCCCCTTCTCGTACTGGGCGGCCGTGCGCAGGAAGCCCAGGAAGGCCAGCAGGGTGGCTTCGCCGTCCAGCGCGGCGAAGCCGGCCGCGATGTCCAGGAAGTGGGAGAGGGTCTCGCGCCGGCGGGCGGCCAGCGCGTGCGGGGAGGCCGAGAGCTCCACGTCCAGCCCGGTCGTGGCCAGCACGCGGTGCAGGACGTCCATCAGCGGGTCGGACAGGGAGCGGCGCAGGTCGCGGAGCTCCTGGGCGAGGTGCGCGAAGCGCACGCGGGCGGCCGGGGAGAAGGGGAGGTCCCCGGCGGCCGAGCCGTCCAGGAAGGTCTCCAGGGCGTCGGCCAGGGAGATCACCTCGGCCGGGTCCACCCCCTCGACCGCCGCCGCCAGCCGGCCGTCGGGGCCGCGGGACGCCTCGGGGCGGGCCACCAGCTGCCGGGCCAGCCGCCCCAGGAGGGCCAGGTCGCGGGCGCCGATCCGCCAGCGCGGGCCGATCAGGAGGCGGACCAGGGCGGCGTTGGCTCCGGGGTCCTGGAGCACCTCGCAGACGGAGACCAGGTCGGCGACCTCGGGCAGGTGCAGCAGGCCGGAGAGGCCCACGACCTCCACCGGGACGTCCCGGGCGACCAGCACCGCCTGGATCTGCGCGAAATCGGCGGCGGAGCGGCACAGGACGGCGATCTCGCCCGGCTCCCGGCCCGTCCGCACCAGGTGCGCCACGGAGTCGCCGAGCCACTCCAGCTCCTCGGCGTGGGTGGGCAGCAGGGCGCAGCGGACCAGGCCGTCGCGCTCGGCGCCCGGGGCGGGACGCAGGGCCTCGACGCCCTCGTGCAGGGCGCGCAGCGGGGCGGCGAGGCCGTTGGCCAGGTCCAGCAGGCGGCCGCCGCTGCGGCGGTTCTCGCTGAGCGAGAGCCGGGTCGCGGGGCTGCCGTCGGCGTGCGGGAAGTGCTCGGGGAAGTCGTCCAGGTTGGCCACGGAGGCGCCGCGCCAGCCGTAGATGGCCTGGCAGGGGTCGCCCACGGCCGTCACCGCATGCCCGCTGCCCGCGCCGAAGAGGCCCGACAGCAGCAGCCGCTGGGCGACGGAGGTGTCCTGGTACTCGTCGAGGAGGACGACGCGGAACTCCTCGCGCAGCAGGGCGCCGACCTCCGGGCGGGTGGTGGCGAGCCGCGCGGAGAGGGCGATCTGGTCGCCGAAGTCGAACAGGTCGCGGGAGCGCTTGGCCTCGCGGTAGCGGACGACGAGCTCCAGCAGTTCCAGGCGGCCTCGGACGGCCTCGGGGACCTTGCGCAGGTCCTCGTTGGTGAGCCGGGCGCCGGCGAGGGCGTCGAGGAGTCCGGTGTCGTACGCGCGCAGCCGCGCCGGCTCGACCAGGTGCTCGGAGAGCTCCGCGTCCAGCGCGAGGAGGTCGCTGACCAGGTCGGGGACGGACTTGGTGAGGGCCGGGTAGGGCCCGGGGGCCTCGCGGAGCACCTTCGCGGCGAGCTGGAAGCGGGTGGCGTCGGCGAGGAGGCGGGCGCTGGGTTCCAGGCCGATGCGCAGGCCGTGGTCCTTGAGGAGCTGGCCGGCGAAGGCGTGGTAGGTGGAGATGCGGGGCTCGCCGCCGGGGGCGTCGGGGCCGGCGGGGGTGGGGTCGGGGTCGGTGATGCCGGCCCGCGCGAGGGCTTTGCGTACGCGTTCGGCCAGCTCCCCGGCGGCCTTGTTGGTGAAGGTCAGGCCGAGGACCTGCTCGGGGGCGACGGCTCCGGTGCCGACGAGCCAGACGACGCGGGCGGCCATCACGGTGGTCTTGCCGGAACCGGCGCCGGCGACGATGACCTGGGGGGCGGGCGGGGCGGTGACGCAGTCCAGCTGTTCGGGCGTGAAGGGGATCCCGAGGAGCTCCTTGAGCTGCTCGGGATCGTCGAGGACGGGGGCGCGCCCGGATGCGTACGCGGTCACCTCAAAAGGCTAGCCGCCCACGCCGACACTCCCGGCCGCCGTCTCATTCCGCGGTCCGTCCTCGTTCCGCGGCCTGTTCCCATTCGACCGTCTGTTCTCATTCCACCGTCTGGCGGCCCTCGGGGAGGGCGCTGCAGGAGCTGCGGAAGGAGCAGCGGTTGCAGTGTTCACCGGTGGCGGGTGCGAAGCGTTCGTCCAGGACCCGGCCGGCGGCGGTCGCCAGCAGGTCGCCGACCCACTCGCCCGAGCCGCCGCCGGACAGGGCCTCCTGGGCCTGGACCTTCGGTACCTCGTCGCCGCCGTCGCGCTTGGCGGCGCCCTGGCGCAGCTGGACGAGTTCGGCGCCGCCGGGTTCGGGGCGGCGGCCGTCGAAGACCTCGTCCACGGCCCCCTCGCGGACGGCGAGCTGGTAGACGGCGAGCTGCGGGTGGCGGGCGACCTCGTCGCGGGTGGGGGCGCTCTTGCCGGTCTTGAAGTCGACGACGTAGGCGCGGCCCTGCGGATCGGTCTCGACGCGGTCCATGGAACCGCGGATGCGGACGGCGTACTCGCCGGCGTCGAGGGTGACGTCGAAGTCGTGCTCGGTGGCGACGGCGGTGCGGCCGCCGCGGTCCGTGGTGTGCCACCGCAGGAAGCGTTCCAGGGCGGCGCGGGCGTTGTCCTTCTCATGGCGGGACTTCCAGGGGGCGTCGAAGGCGAGGGCGTCCCAGACGGAGTCCAGGCGTTCCATGAGGACGGCCAGGTCGGCGGGGGTGCGGCCGGAGGCCACCTCGTCGGCGAGGACGTGGACGACGTTGCCGAACCCCTGGGCGGCGGTGGAGGGGGCGTCGGCCTTGACCTCGCGGCCGAGGAACCACTGGAGGGAGCAGGTGTTGGCGAGCTGGTCCAGGGCGCTGCCGGAGAGGGTGACGGGCCGGTCCCGGTCGCGGAGGGGGACGGTGGAGGCGGTGGGCTCGTACAGGCCCCACCAGCGCTGCGGGTGCGCGGCGGGGACCAGGGGGCGGTCCTCGTCGTCGGTGAGCGCGGCCAGCCGGGCCAGCCGGCGGGCGGCGGCGTCGCGCAGGGCCGGCGAGGCGTCGGGGTCGACGGTGGTGGCGCGCAGCTCCGCCACGAGCGCCGGGACGGCGAGGGGGCGGCGAGGGCGGCCGGTGACGTCCTTGGGGGTGACGCCGAGCTCGGTGAGGAAGCGGGAGGGCTGGTCGCCGTCCTCGGCGGGGGCCTTGACGGCGGTGACGACGAGACGGTGGCGGGCGCGGGTGGCGGCGACGTAGAAGAGCCGGCGCTCCTCGGCGAGGAGGGCGCCGGGGGTGAGGGGTTCGGCGAGGCCGTCGCGGCCGATGCGGTCGGCTTCCAGGAGGGAGCCACGGCGGCGCAGGTCGGGCCAGAGCCCTTCCTGGACCCCGGCGACCACGACGAGGCCCCACTCCAGGCCCTTGGAGCGGTGGGCGGTCATGAGGCGTACGGCGTCGGGGCGGACCGTCCGGCGGGTGAGGGTGTCGGCGGCGATGTCCTCCGCCTCCAGCTGCTCCAGGAAGTTGAGCGCGCCGCGGCCGCCGGTGCGTTCCTCCGCGCGGGCGGCGTTGTCGAAGAGGGCGCAGACGGCGTCGAGGTCCCGGTCGGCGTTGCGGCCGGCGGTGCCGCCGCGGCGGGCCTGGCGCTCCAGGCGCTGCGGCCAGGGGGTGCCGTCCCAGAGGGTCCAGAGGGCCTCTTCGGCGGTGCCGCCGCCCTGGAGCAGCTCGCGGGCCTTGCGCAGGAGCAGGCCGAGGCGCTGCGCTCCGCGGGCGTAGGCGGGGTCGTGCGCGGTGAGCCGCTCGGGCTCGGCGAGGGCGCGGGCGAGCAGCACGTCGGAGGGCGCGGGGACGGCGACCCCGGCGGCCCGTTCCTCGTCCCGCAGGGCCCGCCCGAGCCGGCGCAGGTCGGCGGCGTCCATCCCCCCGAGCGGCGAGGTCAGCAACTCGACGGCCTCCTCGACCCCGACCCACCCGGCGGTGCCGGTACCCGACTGGGCGCTGTGCCCGGCCGGGCTCTCCTCCGGGGCCGGCTCGGCGTCGGCCGGGTCGGCGGCCCTCAGCGTGGCGGATGCCGCAGCGGCGTCGAACCCGACCGGGGCCGGGGCCGGATCGGCGGCGGCCGACGCCCGATCGGCCGAGGCCGACCCGGGCCCGGTCAGGGCCGGCTCGGCGTCGGCCGGGTCCACGGCCGTCAGGGGGGCGGATGCCGCAGCGGCGTCGGGCCCGGCCGGGGCCGGCTCGGCGGCGGCGGCCGGGCCTTCGCCGCCTGCGGTGGCCCGCTCGCGGTCAGCCGCGTCGGCACCCGGCTCGGCGTCGCCCGCACCCCGCCCGCCGTCGGCTGCGGTCGGATCGGCGGCGGGCGGCGGGGTGGTGGCGGCTGTGGCGGTGAGGCGGAGGGCTGTGAGGAGGGGGGTGAGGGCCGGTTCGTGGCGGAGGGCCGTGGTGGTGGCGTCCGTCTCCGCCGGGACGCCCGCCGCGATCAGGGCGCGGCGCATCGCCGGGAGGGTGCGGCCGCCGGCGCGGACCAGGACGGCCATGTCCTGCCAGGGGACGCCGTCCTCCAGGTGCGCCCGGCGCAGGATGTCGGCGATGTTGTCCAGTTCGGCCCCCGAGGTGGGGTACGTGTACACCTCGACCCGGCCGCCCTCCCGGGCCGGCCGCAGGTCGCGGTGGGCCCGTACGGCGGCGGCCGGCAGGCGCGGGAGCGGCATACGGGTGGTGAGCAGGCGGGTGGCGGCCAGGAGGTTCGCTCCCGAGCGGCGGCCCGCCGTCAGGGCGCGGACCCGCGCACCGGGGAAGGACGTCTCGAAGTCGAGGACGTTGTTGATGTCGGCGCCCCGGAAGGCGTAGATCGACTGGTCGGGGTCGCCGAAGGCGACCAGCGTCCCCGCCGGACCGTTCAGCGCGCGCAGCAGCCGCAGCTGGGAGGCGTCGGTGTCCTGGTACTCGTCCACGTAGATCACGTCGTAGGACGAGGAGACCGACGGGGTCTCCTCCGCCAGCAGGACGGCGCGGTGGACGAGCTCGGCGTAGTCCAGGGCGCCCTGGAGGTCGAGGACGTCGAGGTACTCGGAGAGGAAGGCCGCGGCCGCCTTCCAGTCGGGGCGGCCGATGCGGTCGGCGAAGGCGCCCAGGGCGCGCGGGCCCAGGCCCAGCTCACGGGCGCGGGCCAGCACGGCGCGGACCTCGTCCGCGAACCCGCGCGTGGTCAGCGCGGCCCGCAGGTCCTCCGGCCAGCGGATGCTGCGCAGCCGGCGCTGGCCCTCCAGCAGGGTGCGGACCATCACGTCCTGCTCGGGGCCGGACAGCAGCCGCAGCGGGTCGGCGAACAGTTCGTGGTCCTGGTGGGCGCGGACCAGGCCGTAGCAGAAGGAGTGGAAGGTGGTGGCCTGCGGGGCGCGGGCGCCGCCGAGCCGCAGGGCGGCCCGGTCGCGCAGTTCGACGGCGGCCTTGCGGCTGAAGGTGAGGACCAGGATCCGGGCGGGGTCCGTCCCGGCCTCGACCCGGGCGGCGGCCGCCTCGACGAGGGTGGTGGTCTTGCCGGTGCCGGGGCCGGCCAGGACCAGGAGCGGTCCGCCGGTGTGATCAACCACCGCCCGCTGGGACGCGTCCAGGACAGGGGGAGCCACCTGCCGCGGGCCGGTGCGCACCAGGCGGTACGCGTCGGGCGTACGCGTACGCCGCTGCGGGCGGCCGGGAGAAGAGGTGATCACGTGGGGTGCCGGTCCTGGTGGGTCTGCGGGTGCGGTCAGCGGGGCGGCGGCCGGCGCGGGTGCCGAAGCCGAAGAGGCAACGCTACGGCAACCGGGCGGGCCGCCGCAGTTCCTCCCGGAGGGCCCGGACGCCGGTCCCGGGGCCGCGCGGCCCTTCCCCCGTACGGGCCTTCGGTGGCCCGTACGGATTGCGGATGGCCGAAGCTGTCAGGTGTGAGCCTCGTCGCCTCCGGCCCCCTCCCCGCGCCCGTCCCAGCGTGCCCGCCGCATCGCCAGCCGGGGTTCGCCGGAGGGCGTCTCGCGCAGCGGGGTGCCCTCGGTGCGGTAGTGCTCCAGGGCGCGCCGCTCGTGCCCGGGCAGAGGTACGCCGTCCGCGCGCACCACCCGCCACCAGGGCACGGCCGCCCCGTACAGGGCCATGACGCGGCCGACTTGGCGGGGTCCGCCCTCGCCGAGCCACTCGGCGACGTCCCCGTACGTCATCACCCGGCCGGGCGGAATCCGCTCGGCCGCCTCCAGTACCCGTTCCGCGTATGCGGGCAGCTCTCCGCTCATCCGGCCCATGGTGCCGGATGCCGCGGGAGGCTCGGCGGAGGCTTCGGTTCCATACCGGCGCGCACCCTGATGCCCCGCGGGGCCGCCGGTCCGTGCCACCATCTTCCGGGCGGTGACTGGTGATACGTGATCAAGAAGAGACGGAAGTGACGGCGAAGGAGCGGGGTGTGAGCCCTCCTGACGGTGCGGGAACGGGCGGGGGTGCCCGCCCGGACAAGGACGCGCCCGAGGGCAATACCGCACGCCCCGCGGAACCCGCCGCGGACGACAGCGGAGCCCCCGCCGGCAGCGCGCCGGCCCCCGCCGGGGACGCGCACAAGGCCCCCGCCGGGAACGCGCACGCGGACCCGCGCCCGCACGACCCGCACCCCGACGACCCGCCCGGGCACACCCCGACCGCGGCCGACCGCGTCGAGGTGGACGAGCCGCTGCTCGCCGCCCGCGTGCACCGCCCCTCCGACCTCGTACGCCTCCTCGTCGGCCTCCTCGGGATCGCCGTCGTGCTCGGCATCGCCGCCTTCGCGCACGGCACGACCGTGGGCCTGGAGGCCGACATCAGCAAGGGCACCGGCCAGGCGCCCGACGTGCTGATCAAGGTCGCGGGCCTGGTGTCCAGCATCGCGGTGCTCCTGGTACCCGTCGCCTTCGCCATCGAGCGGCTGATCAAACGCGACGGGCTGCGCATCGCCGACGGCGTCCTCGCCGCCGTCCTCGCGCACGGGGTGACCCTCGCCACCGACCTGTGGGTCTCCCAGGCCGCCCCCGCGACCATCCAGGACGCCCTGACCCGCTCGGCCGGCGGCGGCGCCCTCACCGACCCGGTGCACGGCTACCTCGCGCCCGTGATCGCGTACATGACCGCCGTCGGGATGACGCGCCGGCCGCGCTGGCGGGTCGCGCTGTGGGTGGTGCTGCTGCTCGACGCCTTCGCGATGCTGGTCAGCGGCTACACCACCCCCTTCTCGATCATCCTGACCGTGCTGATCGGCTGGAGCGTCGCGTACGGGACCCTGTACGCGGTCGGCTCGCCGAACGTCCGCCCCACCGGGCAGCACCTCCTCGCCGGGCTGCGCCGCGTCGGCTTCCAGCCCGTCAGCGCGCTGCGCGCCGAGGCGCCCGACGGGGACACCGCCGAGACCGGCGACCGCGGCCGGCGCTACCACGTCACGCTGGAGGACGGCCCGCCGCTGGACGTCACCGTCGTGGACCGTGAGCAGCAGGCGCAGGGGTTCTTCTACCGGGTCTGGCGGCGGCTGACCCTGCGCGGGATCACCACCCGGCGCAGCATCCAGTCGCTGCGCCAGGCCCTGGAGCAGGAGGCCCTCCTGGCGTACGCGGCGATCGCGGCCGGGGCGAACGCGCCCAGGCTGATCGCCACCTCCGAGCTCGGCCCCGACGCGGTGATGCTGGTCTACGAGCACCTGGGCGGGCGCACCCTCGACGCCCTCCCCGACGAGGAGATCACCGACGAGCTGATCCGCAACGCCTGGGAGCAGGTGCGGGCCCTCCAGTCGCGGCGGATCGCGCACCGCCGGCTCACCGGCGACGCGCTGGTGGTGGATCGTTCCGGCGCGGTCGTCCTGACCGACCTGCGGGGCGGTGAGATCGCCGCCGGTGACCTCGTCCTGCGGATGGACGTCGCGCAGCTGCTGACCACGCTCGGCCTGCGGGTCGGCGCGGAGCGGTCGGTGGCCTCGGCGGTGTCGGTGCTCGGACCCGACACGGTCGCGGACTGTCTGCCGCTGCTCCAGCCGATCGCGCTCAGCCGCTCCACCCGGGCGACGCTGCGCAGGCTGGCCCGGGAGCGGGCCGACCGGCAGCGGGAGGCCGTCCTGGAGTCCTCGCGGGTGGCGAAGGCGGCCCGCGGGGCGGACGCGAAGACCGACAAGACCTCGGCGGCCGCGGACCGCAAGGCGGAGAAGAAGGCGCTGGACGACGCGCTGGAGGGGGCGCGTGAGGAGGACCTGCTGAGCCAGATCCGCAAGCAGGTGCTGCTGATCCGCCCGCAGGCGCCGGTGGAGCCGGCCCGGCTGGAGCGGATCCGGCCGCGCACGCTGGTGTCCTTCATCGCGGGCGCCTTCGGTGCGTACTTCCTGCTCACGCAGCTGGCCCACGTGGACTTCGCGACGATCGTCGGGCAGGCGCAGTGGGGCTGGGTGGGTGCCGCGATGGCCTTCTCGGCGCTCACCTACGTGGCGGCGGCGATGAGCCTGCTGGGCTTCGTTCCGGAGCGGGTGTCCTTCCTGCGGACGGTGATCGCGCAGGTGGCGGGCTCCTTCGTGAAGCTGGTCGCCCCGGCGGCGGTCGGCGGTGTCGCGCTGAACACCCGGTTCCTCCAGCGGGCGGGGGTGCGGCCGGGGCTGGCGGTGGCGAGCGTGGGCGCTTCGCAGCTGTTCGGGCTCGCCAGCCACATCCTGCTGCTGCTGTCGTTCGGCTACCTCACGGGCACCGAGAAGACCCCGGAGATGACCCCGTCGAGGACGGTCATCGCGGGCCTGCTGACGGTGGCGGTGCTGGTGCTGGTGGTGACGGCGGTGCCGTTCCTGCGGAAGTTCGTGGTGACGCGGGTCCGGGCGCTGTTCGCCGGTGTCGTACCGCGCATGCTGGACGTGCTCCAGCGGCCGCAGAAGCTGCTGACGGGCATCGGCGGCATGCTGCTGCTGACCGGCTGCTTCGTGATGTGCCTGGACGCCTCCATCCGCGCCTTCGGCGGCGGGAACACGCTGAGCTACGCCAGCATCGCCGTGGTCTTCCTGGCGGGCAACGCGCTGGGCTCGGCGGCGCCCACGCCCGGCGGTATCGGCGCGGTGGAGACGACGCTGACGCTCGGGCTGATCGCGGCCGGGCTGGAGAAGGAGGTGGCGATCTCCGCGGTGCTGCTGTTCCGGCTGATGACGTTCTGGCTGCCGGTGCTGCCGGGCTGGGTGTCGTTCAACTTCCTGACCCGCAAGGAGGCGATCTAGGAACGGTCCAACGGCAGCCCCTCGTCACCCGGTCGGACCGTCAGCGGGCGCGGGTGGGGGCGTGCGCCCACGATGGGGTTATGCCGACGATCGTCCTGCGGACCACCGCTGCCGCCGCCCTCGCCGCCGCGCTGCTCGCCACCAGCGCCTGTTCCGCCGGCAACGGCGGCGCGAAGCAGGCCCCGGCGGGGGGCGCCGGGGACTCCAAACCCCTCAAGTGGGAGGACTGTCCGGCCCCCGACGCCGCCGAGGGCGGCGGGCAGGCGCCGCCCGCGGGCTGGCAGTGCGCCACCCTGGACGTTCCGCTCGACTACGCCAAGCCCGAGGGCGAGACCATCCCGCTGGCCCTGATCCGGGCGAAGGCGAGGAACCCCAAGGAGCGGCTCGGCTCGCTCGTCTTCAACTTCGGCGGGCCCGGCGGCTCCGGCATCACCACCCTGCCCAGCGCCGCGAAGGACTACGAGGCCCTGCGCGCCCGCTACGACCTGGTGAGCTTCGACCCGCGGGGAGTCGGCCGCAGCGCCCCCGTGCTGTGCGAGAACGACAAGGAGCTGGACGCGTACTACGCCCAGGACTCCTCCCCCACCACCCCCGAGCAGGAGAAGGCGTTCATCCAGGGCCTGCGCGCCTACCAGCTGGCCTGCCAGGCGCACTCCGGCAAGGTGCTCCCGTACGTGGGAACCGAGAACGCCGCCCGCGACATGGACCGGATCCGCCAGGCCCTCGGCGAGCCGAAGCTGAACTACTTCGGCATCTCCTACGGCACCGAACTCGGCGGCGTGTACGCGCACCTGTTCCCCAAGAACGTGGGCCGGGCCGTCTTCGACGCGGTCGTGGACCCGACCAAGGACTCCGCGCAGAGTGCGCTCGGCCAGGCGAAGGGCTTCCAGCTGGCCCTGGACAACTGGGCGCAGGACTGCGTGGACCGCGGCGAGCAGTGCCGCCTCCAGGGCACCACCGCCAAGGAGATCGAGAACAACATCGTGAAGCTCCAGAAGAGCCTGGCGGCCAAGCCCATCCCCGGCATCGGCGAGCGGATGCTCACCGAGACGATGGCGACCAACGGCGTCGCCCAGGCCCTGTACTCGAAGGAGCTGTGGCCGCTGCTGGAGCAGGGTCTGGACGAGGCCGAAGGTGGCCAGGGGCAGCTGCTGATGGCCCTGTCCGACTCGCTCAACGGCCGCGACCAGCAAGGCCGTTACAGCAACATCGGCGCCGCCAACACGGCCATCAACTGCGCGGACTCCAAGGACCGCTACAGCCTGGAGCAGACCAGGGCGAAGCTGCCGGAGTTCCGCAAGACCTCCCCGGTCTTCGGGGACTTCCTCGGCTGGGCGCTGATGAGCTGCACGGGCTGGCCGGTGGCCGGTGCCTGGCAGACCCCGGACGTCTCCGCCCCCGGCTCGGCCCCGATCCTGGTGGTCGGCAACACCGGCGACCCGGCGACCCCGTACGAGGGGGCGCGGAACATGGTGGAGCGGCTGGGCAAGGGCGTGGGCACCGAGCTGACGTTCAAGGGGCAGGGGCACGGGGCGTACAACAGCGGCGACGCGTGCGTGCAGCGGGCGGTCAACGCGTACCTGGTGGACGGGAAGGTGCCGGGCCCCAACGCCGTCTGCACCGCCGCCTGAACGGCGGGGCGGCGGGAACGCCGGAGGGGCCGTACCGCCGCGAGCGGTACGGCCCCTCCGGTCGTGGCCTAGTAGACCGGCTTCTCGGGCTCGATCTGGTGGACCCAGCCGATCACGCCGCCGCCCACGTGGACGGCGTCCGCGAAGCCCGCGTTCTTGAGGACCGCGAGGACTTCCGCACTGCGGACACCCGTCTTGCAGTGCAAGACGATGCGCCGGTCCTGCGGGAGGTCCTGGAGGGCGGTGCCCATCAGGAACTCGCCCTTGGGGATCAGCTTGGCGCCGGGGATGGAGACGATCTCGTACTCGTTCTTCTCGCGGACGTCGATGATCTCGATCTTCTCGCCCCCGTCGATCCACTCCTTGAGCTGCTTGGGAGTGATCGTCGAGCCGGCGGCGGCCTCCTGGGCCTCCTCCGAGACGACACCGCAGAACGCCTCGTAGTCGATGAGCTCGGTGACGGTCGCGTTCGGACCGCAGACCGCGCAGTCGGGGTCCTTGCGGACCTTGACCTGGCGGTACTGCATCTCCAGGGCGTCGTAGATCATCAGACGGCCGACGAGCGGCTCACCGACACCGGTGAGGACCTTGATGGCCTCGGTGACCTGGATGGAGCCGATGGACGCGCAGAGCACGCCGAGGACGCCGCCCTCGGCGCAGCTCGGGACCATGCCCGGCGGCGGGGGCTCCGGGTAGAGGCAGCGGTAGCAGGGCCCGTGCTCGGACCAGAAGACCGACGCCTGGCCGTCGAAGCGGTAGATCGAACCCCAAACGTACGGCTTGTTCAGCAGCACGCACGCGTCGTTGACCAGGTAACGGGTGGCGAAGTTGTCCGTGCCGTCGACGATGAGGTCGTACTGGCTGAAGATCTCCATCACGTTCTCGGCTTCGAGCCGCTCTTCGTGAAGGACCACGTTGACGTACGGGTTGATGCCCAGCACGCTGTCACGGGCGGACTCGGCCTTGGAGCGGCCGATGTCCGCCTGGCTGTGGATGATCTGGCGCTGCAGGTTCGACTCGTCGACCTCGTCGAACTCTACGATGCCCAGCGTGCCGACGCCGGCCGCGGCCAGGTACATGAGGGCGGGGGAACCGAGGCCACCGGCACCCACGGCGAGCACCTTGGCGTTCTTCAGGCGCTTCTGCCCGTCCATCCCGACATCGGGGATGATCAGGTGACGCGAGTACCGGCGGACCTCGTCGACGGTGAGCTCGGCAGCCGGCTCGACCAGGGGTGGCAGCGACACGGGGACTCCAGGGTCATCCCCGCGGGCGCGGGGAGCATTTAAGGGTTGTTCCTTCCCGTAACACTGCCACGCCCTTCTTCATTCCGAGACACCTGGTCCGATACGTGAGACGAATTCGTCCCAGTACGCGGGCATCGATTCCCAGGGGTCCAGTCCGGGGCTCGCGCGCCGGTCGGTGAACCAGATGGTTCCGGCTCCCTGCCAGCGGGCGACGCGGACCGCCTCGTCCAGGTGGGTGCGGGGCACTCCGTGGACGAGGTGGCAGAACCGCTCCGCCGGGTGGTCGGCCGTCCACTCCGCCACCTGCGACCAGCGGTAGTCGGCCCAGGCCCCGGAGAAGGTGACCAGCTGGTCGGCGGCCTCCAGGTAGCCCTCGCAGGGGTGCGTGCCGTGTCCGAGCACGATCCGCAGCTCGTGGCCGAGCCCGCGCAGGGCGTCGGTGAGCCGGCGGGTCCAGGCGAGCTCCGAGCGGTCGGCGGGGGCTTCGGCCAGGTAGAAGCCGCCGACCCCGTACCAGTCCCGGAAGCGGTGGGCGTCGGAGAGCAGCTCCCCGAAGGGCCGGGTGCCGCCCCGCAGGCCGAGGTGGCCCAGGACCCTCCCGCCGGCGCCCCGGAGCTTCGCGGCCGCCTCGGAGCAGTGCGGGTCGGGGCGGCCGCCGGGGCCGTCGGCGACGTTGAGGACGGCCCAGTGCAGCGGGGTGCCGGGGCGGGTCAGCTCCGCCCACTCCACCGGGGCGAGCAGCGGGTGCGCGTAGCCGGGGATGCCCAGGCCGAGGCGGCCGGACTCGGTCGCGGCGGCCGCCGTGGCCCCGGGCGGGGTGGTCAGATGCGGCACGCCGCCTCCATCCAGATGTCCGCGAGGGATTCCTCCAGGTTGATCCGGGGCCGCCAGCCGAGCCGGTCCCGGGCGGTGCGGACGTCGGCCTGCTGCCAGGCGCCGCAGCCGTCCGGGTACGGGAACGGCTGCGGGGCCGCGGTCGCGAGCTGTTCGGCGGTGGCCTCGGCCCGGGGGGAGCCGATGCCGGCCAGGCCCTGCGGGCGGCCGGGGTGGCCGTGCTGCGGGGTGTTGTGCGGTCCGCCGTGCGGGACGTCGAGCTCGTTGAGGGCGCCGCCGTAGCCGGCCACCCGGGCGAGGACGGCCGCCGCGTCGCGCAGCCGGACCGCGCGGCCGGTGCCGATGTTGACCACGCCCTGGGCGGCGGAGAGGGAGGCGGCGTGCACGGCCCGGGCCACGTCCCGTACGTCGACGAAGTCGCGCTGCACGCCGAGCCCGCTGAGCTTGAGCTCGCCGTCGCCGGACTGCATGGCGCGCCGCATGGCCTCGGCGAGCCGGCCGAGCGGGGACCCGGCGGGGGTGCCGGGGCCGACGGGCGAGAAGACCCGCAGGACGACGGCGTCCAGCCCGGAGCCGAGGACCAGCTCGGTGGCGGCGAGCTTGCTGACCCCGTACGGTCCGCCGGGTCTCGGGACGGCGTCCTCGGCCGTGGAGGACCCCGGCTGGCTGGGCCCGTACTCGGCGGCGCAGCCGAGCTGGACGAGCCGGGCCCCGCAGCCGCTGCGGCGCAGGGACTCGCAGATGGTGGCGACGGCGACGGTGTTGTGGCGGGTGAGTTCGCGGGCTCCGCCCCGGGTGGTGCCCGCGCAGTTGATGACGACGCCGGGGTGGACGGCGTCCAGGAACCGGGTGAGGGCGCCGGGACTGCCGGTGGCGAGGTCGAAGCGGACGTCGGCGTCGTCTCCCCGGCCCAGCGCGGTGAGCTGGACGGCGGGGTCGGCGAGCAGCCGGTCCGCGACGTAGCGGCCGAGGTAGCCGTTGGCTCCGATCAGAAGCACCCTCATCGCGCGGCCCCTCGGTGGGTTGGCTGGCCGGTCATCCTTTTCTCCTTGGTCGGTGGTCGTGTCAGGGGGTACGGGCGCTCAGGGACGCGCGTGTGCGGAGGCACGGGACAGCGCGAGGAAGGCGTGTACGAGGAGTCCCGCGACGGCCGCGTACAGCGCGGGCGGGTCCGGGACCAGGGCGAGCGCGAGGGCCGCGGCCGGCGGCGCGCGGTGGGCGCCGTGGCCGAGGAGGAGCCGGGCCAGGAACAGCAGCACCGCGAGCGGTACGGCGGTCGCCTGGGCGGCGCCGGTGAGCGCGGCCGCCCCCGCGGCGGCCGCGGTGAACAGCAGGAGCGCTCCGGCCAGCGGGGTCCGGGCCCCGGCGGCGAACTCGTCCAGGGCCCGGCTCCCGGCGAGCCGGCGGCGGGCCCGGGCCGCGTAGAGGGCGGCGGCGAGGTAGCCGGGGGCCGCGGTCAGGGCGAGGGCCGTGCCGAGGGCGGCCCCCTGCTGGTGGACGGCCCACACGGCGGCGGCCGCCGCGAGCAGGTGGGCGGTGAGGGGGAACCGGCCGGGGGCCCGACCGGGCCACACCAGCGCGGCGGCGGCGAGCAGCCCCGCGAGGAGCCCCGCCCCCGGCACCCCGGTGGCTGCCGCCGCGCACCCGAGGGCGCCGGGCAGCAGGGCGTACCCGAAGCGGCGCACCACCGTCCGGGCCCTGGCCGGCTCGGGAGCGGGCCCGTCCGCGGGCTCCTCCCCGCGCGGGGTGCGCGCGTACAGCTCCTCGGCGAGCGAGAACACGTCCCGGTGCCGGAACCGCGCGGCGGTCCGGTCGGTGATCCCGCACGCCTCCAGCCCGGCGGCCACCTCCAACGCGTCCACGGCTCCCTCACAGAGCCCCCGATGCCGGTACAACAACCCTTTGACGGGATCCCCACCCCGCGCGGCAGCCCCAGCCGCACCAGATCCGGCCTCGCCGGCGTTCGAGGCCCGGGGACTCGGGGGCGGAGCCCCCGGCGACGGCGCCGCGCCCGTGACGTCCGACGCCGTCATACCGCCGCCTCCTCAGCCACCGCCGGCCCGGCGACCGGCCCGGCGGCCGACTCGACGCTCCAGTTCGGCGTCATCCAGTGCCCCGGCACCCTCGCCTCCGCCGGCCGGGCGAAGGGGACCTCCCCTTCCCCCCGCGAGGCCCTGGCCAGCAGCCACAGGTAGCTCTCGCGGAAGGCGGCCACGTTCTGCTCGACGGTGAACAGCTCCAGTGCCCGCGCCCGCGCCGCCGCCCCCAGCCGCTGGGCCCGCTCGGGGTCCTCCAGCAGGGCCAGGCAGGCACCGGCCAGGGCCCGCGGGTTGCGCGGCGGAACCACGAGCCCGGTACCGCCGATGACCTCACAGACAGCCCCGACGTCCGTCGACACGGTGGCCCGGCCGCACAGCATCGCCTCGGCGAGGGTGAGGGGGAACCCCTCGACCACCGAGGACAGCAGCACGATCCGCCCGGCGGCGTAGGCGTCGGCCGCCGACGGCGCCTCGGGCCCGCCGACCTCCTCGAACGAGACGGGGTTCTCCCCGACCGTCCGCGCGTCGGCGGCCTCGTCGGGGAACAGCTGCGCGGCCAGCGACCGGCAGTCGGCCAGGTACCCCGGCGCGGCGGCCGTGACGAAGATCCGCAGCCGGGTCCGCGGCGCGGCCCGGCGGACCTCCGCGAAGGCGTGCAGCAGGCCGATCAGGTCCTTGGCCGGCTCCACCCGCCCGACCCACACCAGGGTGTCCGGGTCCCCGCGGACGGGGTCCTCCCCCACGGCGGCGAATCGGTCCGCCTCCATCCCGGGGTACACGGTCCGCACCCGCTCCCGGGGCGCCCCGCACCGCTCCTGCCAGCGGCGGGCGTGCGCGTTGCCGGGGGTCAGCAGATCGGCGCGGCCGTAGATCTCCCCGGCCAGCCGGACGTGGAAGGCGGCGAGCAGGGCGCGCACCGCGGGCCTGCGAGGACCGTCGGGCCCCTGGTCCAGGTAGTGGGCCCGCAGCTGGACCCCGTACTCGGTGACCAGCAGCGGGACCCCGCAGAAGCGTTTGGCCAGGAGGCCGGGGACGGCCGCCACCCCGCCGGCGGCGGCATGGCAGACATCGGCGGCGGCGAGCCCGGGCTCCCCGTACCAGTCGAGGGACAACGGCCGCAGCAGCCGCTCCAGTTCGTCGGCGAACTCCAGCAGGTCGGGGACCCGGGCCGCCCGTACGCCCCGGCCCGCGCCGGGGGCCCGGCAGCCCGCCTCCAGGACCCGTACGGCGGTCTCCGAACGCAGGGCGGCGTACATCCCGCCCTGGTCGCGGGCGAGTTCGGCCAGTCCGTACAGCCCGGCCGCGAAAGCTCCGGCCGAGACCGGGTCGGCCGGGGAGGCGCTCCCGCCGCAGAGGCCGCGCACCAGTTCCCGCAGGGCGTCGGCGAAGCGCCGCCGCTCCCGCCGGGAGTGGGTCCGGCCGTCGTCGGCGGGGGCCCACAGCGGGGCGGTGTGCACCCGTGTGACGTGCTGCGGGAGCGGGACCAGGCCGCGCTCCTCCTGTCCGGCGCTGCGGCTTAGCGCGTAGAGCTCGAACTCGTGCTGCGGGAGCCCGCGCACGAGCCGGTCGCACCAGAGCCCCGCCTCTCCTGCCGCATACGGATAACCACCTTCCGTGAGCAGTCCGATCCGCACGAGTGGCACCCCCGTTCTCCCGTTCCTGGCGGTCGCCGTCGGTCCGGTGACCCGCCGCGGGAGAACTCAAGCGGATACACCGGTGGCGCGACGGACGGTTGTCCGTCGC